>DASVAE010000037.1:0-97987 GCA_036376495.1 Candidatus Sulfotelmatobacter sp.
AGCCGGTTCCTCCAGCTTGGCCGTGAACTTCGTCGGCTCCGTCATCTCCAGCAGGCGTACTTTCGGCGTGGGGAAAAGGACATCAAAGGTCTCGATGTGTGCATCCAGCCCCCACTCCTTGAAGCGCGCCAGGATCCACTCGGCATTGTCCTTGTCATAAGGCGACCCCACGTGATGGGGCCGCGCGCTCATCCGCTTCATGTACTCCCGCAAATTAGCCGGATCAGGTATATCGCGAAACTTGTTTTCCCAGTCACGCTCGGCCTGGCTGGACCGGGGAGCGTATCCCACGAAGGAAACTTCATCAGCGGCAAGAGTCCAAGGTGACCCAGTAAGAGCGCAAATCAGCAGCACAGCGGCGAATCGTCGCATGCAATCCCTTTCCGAACGGAGTCGATCACGTGATTGAACGAGGACGGAATTATAGCGGCAAAGCCCGACGTGCAGGGACAGCCTCTCAGGCTCCCCACTTGAGCGAAGTTCGACTATTCTGCCGGGTGAAGGACTGGCGCATGTTTCAGACGACAATTTTAGTTCCTGCGCGTCCGGGTGGGACCTACGGCCGTACTTCAAACGGAATGCTGACTTCGAGAATATCAGTCGTCGACGAGGGAGAATACACCCACTGCTCCACCGCTTTCACCGCCGCCTCGGCCAGAATAGGATTCCCTCCCACCACTCGCACGCTCTGCACCGAACCTTTGGGAGAAATCGTTAACGTCAGCCGTACCATGCCCTCGATCCCGCGTTGGTGCAGTTCCTTCGGGTATTCCGGCTCGATGCGAACTAACAAACTACGTGAGCCATCGAACCGCTGTGGGACGACCCCCAGAGTCTTTACGCCATTGGTCTGCGCCTTGCCACTCACGTATCCGATCGCACCTTTGGTGCGAGCAACGTAGGCGATAACAGCCGCATAGGAATCCAATTCTTCCGGCATTGAACCTTTGCCCGTGAACACAAGACCCTGGTAGTAGGCATGCATCTCTTCGCTGCTGCGATTAAGAAACTCTTGCAGGAAGACATCGTGTACGGCGCCGCTTTTTTGGAGCACCGGCTCCACGGAGGAGCCATTCAGGGTTCGTCGTTGCAGCAGGAATACACCGCGCAGCTCGGTTAGCGAGAGGGTGGTGGCTCTCACACCGGGATTAGCGACGATCTTTATATCGCTGCCCAGCATGTTCACGGCTGCAACCAGCATGCATCCGCTAACCAATAATCTGATCGGAAGCTTCATCGCGATTTCCTTCATTAGCCCACTGTGGTCAAAAGTGAAATCCGGTTTTGACCACCAGGGCCTTTGTATTGGGTTGGAATCCGTTCGGGTTCTGCTGCAAATAAAACCCATTGGGATACGCGCCCCAACCATAGCCATTCATGAAATGACCCTCAATCTTGAGGTGACAAAATCGATTCAGGTCCACGCGCCCGGCGATTACCTTGTCGTAAATGTGGTTTTGCGGGAGGCTCGCGTCGCCTTCTCCCAGCGGTCCTACAAGGGGCCTCAGCTCAGGGGCAATCCGATTCCTTAAGGTGTAGTGAGAATAGTAGGACCCTAGGGAAACCTGTTTGTGAAGCTTGTAGGTTCCCGCGACATACCATGCACGGGTGTCAGTTTGCACGTCCAGACCTGGCAGATACGCAATTTGGAAGTAGTCCCGTCGATACTCCATATCAATGCGCAACCGCCTGAACTGGTATTCGCCATAAAACAAATTCGTCCAGTAAGCCGAGGTTGTGCTCCGGAACGGAATTGCCCCAGCTGCGGGGTTTAAGAAATTACCGAACGTACCTTTGCCAGTAATCTCTTGATTCATCCGTGATGCCCCCACCGTCAGTCCTCGGCTACTGCTCCAGCGAAGATCGATTCCGTACTGAGGGCCATGTACTTCGTCGAGGAAAACGTGCCACTGCCGGATCAGAGTGGGATAGCCGCTATAAATACTGTCGCTGCGGTGCCCGGTGTAAAGCGTGTATGCCAGGTCGCCCAGGTTTTGGATCGCAATGTTGCCGTAGATATCGGCGCCGGTGTGCGCGATGGTCGCGTCCCGCAAATCCGTCGGGTAAACTCCCTGTGGCAGTAATGCGAACACTCGAAGAAAGTCCAGGTCCTGGGAATCGTTGTACAGCCCAAGCGTGGTCTTCACCTTCCCTGCGCGAATCCCAATCCAGTTGTTGAACCGGTAATCCACCACCGCCCAATCCAGCGACGGATGCCATTGTCCCAGCTGCCCTAGATTGCGGTCGTACAGTTGCGCTCCCACCCGGAACTTATCCGTCACTTGCGATGACATGTTCAGACCCATGTCCGTCATCGCTCCGCTGCCCTGGCTCGTGTTCATCGTCAGCCAGTTGTTGCGGTCCGTATACACGAATCCCTGGGAGAAAAATCCATGCACCTGCACCGTGCGATTCGCCACTTGGAATTCCTGCGCCGTGCCGACCTGGGCCAGCCACAGCCAGAGCAATGCCAAAATCCATCGGGGCATTGTTTTCCTCCAGAGATCCTCTGTCACAGAAATCGACGGAACTGGATTGAACTTGAGGCGCGAGCGCCTGCATTAGAAGACTTGAAGGATTCCTCCGATTGACGACCGCACCCCCTTCCCCCTACCCTGTAGCGTGCTTTCGAAAACCTCGGAAATCTCCCGCCTGCGCGTTGCCGACGACATTACCCAGTTAGTCGGCGAGACTCCCATGTTGCAGTTGAAGCGCCTGCTCCCGCCCGGGTCGGCTGATGTTTTTGCCAAACTCGAATACCTCAATCCCGGAGGCAGCGTGAAGGACCGCGCCGCCATTGGCATCATCCGGCGCGCGGAAAACGACGGGAAGCTTCGCCCCGGCGGCACCATCGTCGAAGCCACCGCCGGCAATACCGGCATCGGCCTGGCTTTGATCGGCGTGAATCGCGGCTACAAAGTACGCCTTTTCGTTCCCGAGAATTTCTCTCAGGAGAAAGTCATCATCATGCGCGCTCTCGGTGCCGAGGTGACCCGCACTCCCGACGAACAAGGCATGCAAGGCGCGATCAACCGTGCCAAAGAACTGGTGGCCAGCGATCCCATGGCCTTCATGGCCGGACAATTCGAAAATCCGGCGAACCCCGACTACCACTACCAGACCACCGCCCTCGAGATTTTCCAGCAGATGGATGAACGCATTGACGCCATTGTCGTAGGCTGCGGAACTTGCGGCACCTTCTCGGGCGTGGCGCGGTTCATGAAGGAAAAACTGCCGGGAGTTGAAGCCTATGCGGTTGAAACCCAAGGATCGGTTTTAGGCGGTGGCCCCCCCGGCCCACACAAAGTCGAAGGAATCGGCGCCAGCTTCATCCCCAAAACCTTCGACCCAGTGGTCTGCGACGAAGTCATAATGGTGACCGATGATGAAGCGTTTGATACCGTGAAAGATCTGGCGGCCAAAGAAGGTGTATTGGCCGGGTCCAGCGGTGGTGCCGCCGTTTTCGCATCGCTGAAAGTCGCCCGCAAGCTGGGTCCAGGTAAACGAGTCGCCACCATCATTCCAGACTCGGCTGAGCGCTATTTGTCCAAAAAGATTTTTGAGGGCGGCATCTGACGCGCAGCTCCTTGGTGCCTCTCCCGTTCCTCTATACAACGAGGTTTTCCACAGCCTCTCGATGTACATACAACCTTGACTCACACCCCGTCGGTGGACGAACCTGTAGATGGGGCCGTGCAGAAGTGAATAGTTGGTTGTAAGTACCTATTAATCAAGATTTTGCCCGTAACTGATTGCAGCCCAGAGATCTTTTAGAGAATTTCCTCTAAGACAATGAATTCAAATGACCGGGGGGAGGGGGGTTCTCCCGTCTTCCCGAAATGGGAACATGAAACAAAAAGCTAAAATTCTCAGCTTCGCCACCCGCGCCATTCACTGCGGACAAGAACCTGACCCGCTGACGGGCGCGGTTACGGTCCCGATTTATCCAACCTCCACCTACGTTCAGCAGGGAATCGGCGAGCACAAAGGATACGAATACTCCCGCGTCTCGAATCCAACCCGCACGCGCCTGGAGCAGAATTTGGCTTCTCTGGAAGGCGGAGTCGCGGCCCGGGTGTTCGCCAGCGGAATGGCGGCAATCCACGCCATCGTCAATTCTCTCAAAGCAGGCGATCACATCGTTTGCGGAAATGATCTGTATGGCGGAACCCCGCGCCTGTTCAACCAGGTCATGGCCGACTTCGGCCTGGAATTCACCTACATCGACACTTCCGACGCGAACCACGTCGAGCGCGCCCTCCGCAAGAACACCCGCATGGTGTACGTCGAGACTCCGACCAATCCCCTGATGCGCCTCAGCGATCTGGCGGCCATCAGTTCGATTACGCGCCGCAAGAGAGTCAGCCTCGTCGTGGACAACACGTTCATGTCGCCCTATTTTCAGCAGCCGCTCTCGTGGGGGGCGGATATGGTGGTCCACTCCACCACGAAGTTCCTGAACGGCCACAGCGATGGATTGGGCGGCGTTGTCGTCTGCGCGCATCAGCAGGACGCCGATAAACTGGCCTTCCTGCAGAAAGCCTCGGGCGCGATTCTTTCTCCCTTTGAATGCTGGTTGGTGTTGCGCGGCGTGAAGACATTGGCCGCACGCATGGATATCCACGACCGCAGCGGGCGACGGGTAGCCGAGTTTCTCTCCCAGCACCGAAAAGTAGAAGCAGTTTTCTATCCCGGCCTGCCGGATCATCCTCAGCACGCGTTGGCAAAGCGCCAGATGACAGGGTTTGGCTCCATGATCACCTTCGAAACCGGATCGCTGAAGAACGCTAACAAGATGTTGAAGCGAGTGCGGGTGTGTTCGCTGGGAGAATCGCTTGGAGGGGTCGAGACCTTGATCTCGCATCCCGCGACCATGACCCATGCTGCTTTGGGAGAAAAGGGCCGCAAGGCTATTGGGATCACCGACGGCCTGGTGCGAATCTCCGTAGGGATCGAAGATGTAGAAGACATTCTCGACGACTTAGATCAGGCATTGCATGCAATCTGACGCTCCGTGATGCGATCCGTGCTGATCCGTGTGAATCCGCGGCTCACAATTCTGTGACTGATCGATCCGCAGGGAGCGCGCCGCTTGAGGCTCATTTGACCGAGTGCGCGATCCAGTCGAGATATGGAGCACTGCCATCCTCGATCACCAGCGAGATGCATTCGGGAACATCATAAGAATGCAATTGGCGAATGGCGTTGCGGACCACGGGAAATTTCTGCTGCGTGGTCTTGATGAGCAGCAACCATTCCGTGCTCGATTCCATCTTTCCTTGCCATCGGTAAATGGATTCGATATGCGGAATGATGTTCACACAGGCCGCCAGTTGATTTTCCACGAGGTGCTGCGCGAGTTTGCGAGCCTCATCCTGAGATCCCGCAGTCGAGAGGACGATTCTTTTGTCAGTCATATAAAATCAGCGGTCAGTTCTGCGCCGCCAGCTTTGACCAGCTACGGTCCGCAGGCACGGTGAAAGGTTCGATTATGGCGACGCAAATCAAGTTTGGCACATCCGGATGGCGCGCGGTGATGGCGGAAGACTTTACCTTCGCCAACGTGCGCCGGGCCGTGACTGGCATTGCGCGTTACGTGGCGGCGCAGAAGCCGCAGGGCGCGCGTGTCATCGTGGGGCGCGACCCGAGATTTTTGGGCGAAACATTCTGCTCGATGGCTTCGGAGATCCTGTCGGCTCATGGCATTACTCCGCTGGTTGCCTCCGAGCCCGCGCCAACGCCAGCGCTGTCTTACGCCGTCATCCACAATAAAGCTGATGGCGTGATCAACTTCACCGCCTCGCACAATCCTCCCGAATACAACGGCATCAAGTTCTCCACCCCGGATGGCGTTCCTGCACTTCCGGAAGTGACGAAGAAGATCGAGGCGGAAATTGTTGCGGCGGACGGCAATGCCTCGGAAGGAACTTCGAAGGGCTCGCTGCAAAGCCAATCGCTCGATCCCAAGCCGGATTATCTGACGCGGCTGCGGGAAACGGTCGATCTGAATGCGGTGCGCAAGGCGGGACTGAAAGTCGTGTTCGATCCGATGTTTGGAGCAGCGCGGGGATACTCAGACGAGTTGCTGCGCAACGCTGGTGTGCAAGTAGCCACCGTGCACGATTCCCGCGATGTTCTGTTCGGGGGGCACGCCCCCGAACCTGACGACCATCTGCTGGAAACCTTGCGCGAGAAGATGCGCGAGACCGGGGCGCAAATCGGTGTGGCCACGGATGGGGATGCCGACCGCTTCGGGATCGTCGACGCCGACGGAACCTTTCTGCAGCCGAATTACGTCATCGCGCTGCTCTTCGACTACCTGGTCGAGAGCCGCGGCTGGAAGAACGGCGTCGCCAAGTCGGTCGCCACCACCAACCTGATCAATGCGTTGGCCAAAAAGCATGGTGTCGAACTGTACGAAACCCCCGTGGGTTTCAAGTACATTGGCGAATTGATCATGCAGGACAAGATTGCGATTGGCGGGGAAGAGAGCGCGGGGTTGTCCATTCGGCACCATGTCCCGGAGAAAGACGGCGTGCTCGCCGGACTGCTCTGCTGCGAGGCGGTTGCCAATCGGGGCAAGTCGCTGCGCGAGCAGTTGCAGGAGATCAGTAACCAAGTTGGTTCGTTTTTTCCTCAACGGGAGAACTTCCGATTGACGCCCGAGGTCAAGACAAAGTTCACTGAGAAGTTGAAGTCCGATCCGCACGAGTTCCTCGGACATAAAGTTACCGAAGTGGTGCGCAAGGATGGATTGAAGCTTGTACTGAGCGACGGATCCTGGGTCTGTTACCGTTTATCGGGAACGGAACCGGTGGTTCGGGTATACAGCGAGGCGCGCAGTGAAGAAGGGCTGAAAAAGCTGAGCGCGGCCGCTAAGAATTGGATTTTCGAGTAATGAGGTTTTCATTGAATCGCCTGTTCGGGATGGACCGGATGCCGCGCATGCCTCGCCCCGAAGCGGGGTTGCGAGCGCTCGCAGAGCGCGCTCCCCAGGCGGAAGCGATTGCCGCATCCTGGATCGAGTGCGTGCGTCCGACCCTGTTGCAGATTTACGCGTTGCGTCGCCGCCTGGCCACCATCGCTGTCGCGGTGCTCGCTGTGCTCCTGTTTGTGCATGTTATGTTCGGCGCCAATGGCATGGTCGTGTACAAGCAGAAGCGCGCTGAATACGAAGCGCTGCGCAAGAAGATCGTCGAAGTTCAGCGCGACAACGATCACTACACCCAGCAGATCCAAGGCTTGAAGACCGATCAAAAGGCGATCGAAAAAGAAGCGCGCGAGCAATTGGGGTATGCCAAACCGGGCGAGTACGTCTATGTGCCACCGGCCGCGACCAGGCCTGCGCCGCCTGCCAATCACACCGCGAAAAAGTAATGCCTCTGATTTGCCTGGGATGCAATTTCGGATTCCTCTTGTCTCGAAGTACTGACAATCGAGGGTTTGGTCTGTGGTATAGTGCCTCTGCTCCAAGGAACAGCACAGCCGGGATTATGCCCGCGAACATCAGTCTCATTCCCGGCCGAACCACGATTTCATTGCGGCGTGGGGCCGCAACTTTGAATTTCGAAAAGGAGAACAAACGCTCATGAGAAAAGTGCTGCTGATTTGCTTCACCCTTTGCTTCGTATTCGCGATGTACGCCATGGCGGCCGATGACATGGGGAAGAGTTCAACCGTAAAGGGATGGGTTTCTGACGACAAGTGCGGCGCCAAAGGCGCCAATGCCAAGGCTGAGGCCTGCACCAAGAAGTGCCTTGAGAGCGGAGCCAAGATGGTGGTCGTCACCGACGGCGATCAGAAGGTACTGATGGTCGACAACCCGGATTCGCTAAAGGGACATGAAGGACATCACGTGGCTGTCACCGGAACGGTGAAAGGCGATTCGATCCACGTCGACAGCGCCAAGATGCTTTGATCGAGTAGGCAAGAGAAAGTCCAAAGGGCGGCTCGAGAGAGCCGCCCTTTCTATTTGGAAATTTTGTGATTTGGTAGTTGAGCAATTTAAAAGCGCGCGGTCCCGGATCTTTCAATTACGCAATTCCCAATTGGCCAATCACCGCACAACACCTTCCAGCGGCGAACTCGCCGTTGCGTATAGCTTCTTCGGCATTCGGCCGGAAAGATATGCCTGCCTTCCCGCGAGCACTGCGTGCTTCATCGCTTCCGCCATCAGTACCGGGTCCTGCGCGTTAGCGATCCCGGTATTCATCAGGACCGCATCCGCGCCGAGTTCCATGGCGATGGCCGCATCCGATGCTGTGCCCACTCCCGCGTCGACGATCAAGGGAACGCCGGTGATCATCTCGCGCAAGATTCGAATGTGCGCCTCATTCTGAATGCCCATGCCGCTGCCAATCGGCGCACCTAACGGCATGATCGTCGCCGCGCCCGCATCGATGAGACGCTTGGCGAATACGATATCGTCCGACGTGTAGGGCAACACTGTGAAACCTTCTTTGACCAGCACACGTGTGGCTTCGAGCGTGGCCTGCACATCGGGATAGAGCGTGGCCTGATCGCCAATAACTTCGAGCTTCACCCAATCGGAGAGCCCGACCTCGCGTCCCAGGCGCGCGGCGCGGATCGCTTCATCCGCGGTGTAGCATCCAGCAGTGTTCGGGAGCAGGAAGTATTTCTTGGGATCGATGTAGTCGAGCAGCGATTCCTTGCTGCGATCGAGATTCACTCGGCGCACCGCCACGGTGACCATCTCCGCCCCGCTGGATTCGAGGGCGCGCGCTGTTTCCTGAAACGACTTGTATTTTCCCGTGCCGACGATGAGCCGGGAGCGGAAGGAACGTCCGGCAATGATCAATGAGTCCGACATGGAACCATTGTAATGAATGGAGGATGCGCCGGAAAGCCGCCGGGCATGGCGGAATACGAGAGAATCATCCATTCTGTTTCCGGCTAAAGAACCGTGGCCGCTTCCGCTTGCGTGTACAGTTCGTCGATCTGCTTGCGGTAGCGGTCTTCTACTACACGACGCCGGAGTTTCAGGCTGGGAGTTAATGCGCCGTTCTCGACGGTGAACTCGTCTGGCACGACAATCACTCGTTTCAGCTTCTCGAATCGCGCCAGCTTCTGGTTGACGCCTTCTACGATTTCCGCGTACAGGTCCTGCACCTTGGGGTGGGCAACGAGCTCCGCGCGAGTTGCGAACGGAACCTTATTGTCCCGGGCCCACTCTTCCAGAAGTGCGAAGTTGGGAGAGATGATCACGGCAGCGAATTTGCGGCGGTCGCCTAGAAGCGCAGCCACTGCTACCAGCGGATTCAGTTTGAGTGAGTTCTCAATCGGCTGCGGCGCAATGAATTTCCCTCCCGAAGTCTTAATCAGCTCTTTTTTACGGTCGGTCACCGAGAGGAATCCATCCGCGTCGATGTTGCCGATATCGCCGGTTTTGAACCAGCCGTTCTCAAAGGCTGCCTTGGTTTCTTCGGGACGATTCCAATAGCCTTTGAACACCGAGGGGCCACGAACCAGAATCTCGCCGTCTTCCGCGATTCGGATTTCCAAGTTGGACAAGGTCTTCCCCACGGTTCCGATGCGGTGGTTTGTGGGAGTATTCACCGCGATCACGGGGGACGTTTCTGTAAGTCCGTAGCCTTCGTGGATGCGGATGCCGACAGTCGCATACCATTCCGCAAGTTCACGCCCCAGCGGAGCGCCTCCGGAAATGAAGGTCCCGACCTGCCCGCCCATGGCTTCACGAACCTTGGAAAACACAAGTTTGTTGGCGAGCTTCCACATAGCAGAACCGGGCGTTTTTCCTGCCAGCATCTCCGGTTTATGTTTCTCGCCCACGGAAAGAGCCCAGTTGAAGATCGCGTGTTTGGGAAAGCGCTGCGCTTTGAGTTGCGCCTGCGCGTAAATCTTTTCGTAGACCCGGGGGACAGCCACAAAAATCGATGGCTTCACTTCCTGCAGCACCTGCGGGAGGTCCTGAAAGAAGGGACAGTATGCCAGCGTCACCCCGTGATAGAACATCGCGAAATCCACATGCCGGGCGGTGATATGGCAGAGCGGCAGAAAAGAAATGCTGACCAGCCCGGGACGCATATCGAATCCCAGCAACGAGCACTGAATGTTCGAAGCAATGTTGCCGTGCGTGAGCATCGCGCCTTTGGACGTGCCGGTTGTGCCGGATGTGTAAACGATGGTGGCAAGGTCGTCGGGCGTGGTAGAGCGGGCGCGGCTTTCGATTTCGGCTCCCAGCGTCGTAGGTCCATCCCGCGTAATCTGCTGCATGGAGACGCATTTCGCGGCGAAAGGAGCTAGATCGCCAGTGAACTCCAGCGAATCCATAACGATAATCTTTTCGATTCTTGTCTGCGGCAGGATCGACAGCACTTTGTGCAAGTGCTGGTCAGAAGATACGAAGATGGCTCGACATTCCGAGTCAGCCAATGCGAATGCAGTCTGTTCCGGAGTCAACGTGGTATAGAGCGGAACGGTCACCGCCTTGAGCAGGAGAGTCGCGAAGTCGGCGGTGGACCATTCCGGGCGATTCTCACTTAGCAGGCCGACGCGGTCCCCTGGCTTGATGCCCAATGCGTGCAGAGCGTGGGCGCTGCGGATCACATTGCGGCCAAACTCGCGAGCCGAAATGGGCAGCCACTTTCCATTCTCGCGATACAACGTGACGCTCTCGAGATTGCGCTCGAGCGTGGCGAAGAAGATATCGTTCAGAGTAGCGATGCTCATGGCGTTGCGCTTCTTGGACGAGCCAAATTTGATTTGAAATGTACTGTCTTTGCGCTCGGTTGAGCAACGTGAAAGGGGCGTTGGGAGGTGCCGAGTTGCATTCCCATTTTACCGCAACCGCTCCGGCGGAGTATGCTTTCCGAACACTCCTGTGGGAGGAGTACAAATGAACAGAAGGTACTCAAGCCTGCTGGCGGCGGGATTGCTGCTGGCCGGCGCACTCGCAATGACGCCCCCTGCGTCCGCCCAAAACAAGAAGGAGGGTTCGAGCATGCCTAAAGTCGGTGACATGGCTCCGGACTTCACGCTTAAACATTTCGACGGCAGTGATTTGAAAGACGTGAAGCTGAGCGATTACCGAGGCAAGAAGAATGTCGTGCTGGCATTCTACATATTCGCTTTTACCGGTGGTTGAACGCAGCAAATGAAAAACTTCCAGCAGAATTTGAAAGCGCTGGAAGCGGCCGACACCCAGGTTCTGGGTGTGAGCATGGATAGTGCATTCGCCAATAAAGCTTTCGCCGACCAGATCGGAGTGACGTTCCCTCTGCTGAGCGATTGGGGCGGCAAAGTGACCCACGAGTACGGAATCTACAAAGATGAGTATCAGGCCCCCCGCCGGGTAAACTTCCTGATCGGCAAAGATGGAAAAATCATGGAAGAGCAGGTGGACAAGAACGCCATAGATCCCAAGAAGATTGTGGATGCCTGTGCGCGGCCCAAGATGAAAGAGTGAGCGTCTTGTGGCTGACCAAGTCTCTTCACCCCTGTGTCGGCCAAAGATGCAAACAGGGTGGGCATGGCTTAACTTCGAGCCCCGGCTATAGAGGCAGTTGAGTCAACGGTGACAGGAGCGGCCTGCGCGGAAGGGACAGTGATGCTCGCACTGTGATAGGGTTCGCATGAGATGCTTCTGCGAACCGAGGAATGAGCTTTAGACGCCGGGATGGGCGCACTGTCCCGGCGTATTCTTTTGTGGGCAACAACGAGCTGGGTGATGGCCGAAAAGAGAACCAACCTCAACTGGATGGACGTTCTGTGGCTGCTCTTTCTGCTGGGGCTGGCTTTAATTCCTCCGGTAAAAGAGTTCCACAAGCAATTGCTGCTGCTGGCGTTCGGTGTGACCCAACTGTTCGAAGGTTGGATCATTGCACAGTTGCCCAAGCGTGGGCCGCTCTACATCGTTCTCATCAAGACTGGGTTAGCGGCGCTGGTGCTGAATCACACTGGCGAGGTTGCCATCAACAGCAGTTACTGGCCAATCTACTTTTTGCCGATTGTTACGGCGGCGGAATATTTCGGTCCCTGGAGCACCCTGTTTTGGACCACGCTGGCTTCCGCAACTTATTGTGCGTACCTGTTTGATCCTGAGATTCGGCAATTCGAAATTGCGGCCGAGGCCTATTGGCTGCTCGCCATCCGCGTCCTGTTCTTTTACCTGGCGGCCATGCTGGTGAACCGGTTTGCGCTGGAAATACGCCGGCAGACGCAGCGCTATCAGGAACTGGCGGCCACTTTGGCAGAAACCAACCGTCGCTTGGAGCAAGCGCAGGCGGAGGCGCGCCGCTCGGAACGGCTGGCCGCTCTGGGACAGCTCTCGGCCGGCCTGGCGCATGAGATCCGCAATCCTTTGGGCGTGATCAAGGGGTCCGCCGAGATGCTCACACAGAAACTAGGCGACTCCAATCCATTGGCCACGGAACTGGCGGGATATATTTCGAGCGAGACCAACCGGCTGAGTGCGCTAGTGACGCGATTTCTGGATTTTGCGCGGCCTTTGCACGCCGATCTCGCGCCCCATGAAATCACAGAAGTGCTGGACCGGGCTTTGAACGATGTCGCGCAATTTCGCAAGGGCGCTCCGGTGCGCGTGGATAAGCAGTATCAGGCAAATCTCCCGCGGGTTCCTGTCGATGAGGGCCTGTGCGAGCAGGCATTCGTCAATATCATTCAGAATGCATACGATGCTATGGGAACGAACGGGGGAGAGTTGCGCGTAAGTGTGGAACGGGCGCGGCGGTACACAGCGGCCGGAAGCGCGGACGGCGTGGAGATCCGCATCGCGGATTCGGGCCCGGGGATCCCGCCGGAGTTGCGGGAGCAGATGTTCAATCCCTTTGTAACCACGAAGAAATCAGGGGTGGGATTGGGATTGTCGATTGTCTCCAAAATCATTGACGGCCATCATGGGATCATTGGCGTCGAAAACGCAAGAGTTCCCCCGGGAGGTGCGGTGCCGGGAGACGCGACGCAACCAGCAGGCGCATGTTTCGTCATCTTCCTGCCGGCGGCTACGGAAACCAGCACGCCGTCTACTTCTGAGCACTTGGTGATTTCGTGAAAGAAGCTCTGCAGCAAACGAAGCAGGTGCGCGGCAGCATTCTAATTGTGGAGGATGAGGCCAAGATGCGCCGTCTTCTCGAGTTGAACCTTGGGGAAGACGGGTTCACTACGCACTCGGCCGAAGACGCGGAGACCGGACTCAAACTGCTGCGCGACAATCCCATCGATCTGGTGCTGACCGACTTGAAGCTTCCCGGCATGAACGGTCTGGAGTTTCTACAGGCGGTGAAAAGGCAGAACGCCGCGCTGCCCGTGATCGTCATGACCGCTTTCGGCAGCGTCGAGACTGCGGTGGAAGCCATGAAGGCAGGAGCCAGCGATTACGTGCTGAAGCCATTTTCCCTGGCGGAAATGCGCATCGTGGTCCATAAGGAACTCGATGTACGTAATCTCCGGGAAGAGAACCGCACTCTGCGCGAGGCATTGGGCAAGCGCTATTCGCATCCCAACATTGTCGCGCGCAGCCCGAAGATGCAGGAGGTTCTGGCTACGGCAGAGCGGGTGGCTCCCACCAATGCCACCGTGCTGCTCGGTGGCGAAAGCGGAGTGGGCAAGGATCTGATTGCGCGGGCCATTCACGAAAAATCGCGCCGGGCTTCAGGGCCCTTTCTCAAAATCAACAGCACAGCCATTCCGGAGAATTTGCTGGAAAGCGAGTTGTTCGGATTCGAAAAGGGCGCCTTTACCGGGGCGGTGGCGAGCAAGCCGGGCAAATTTGAGTTGGCGGACAAGGGCACACTATTTCTTGACGAAATTGGAGATGTCCCACCGGCGACGCAGGTGAAATTGCTGCGGGTGCTGCAGGAACGCGAATTCGAACGCCTGGGAGGCACCAAGACGGTGAAGGTTGATGTCCGCATGATCGCTGCCACCAACAAGGATCTTCGGCAGGCGCTGGAGCAGGGAACTTTCCGCGAGGATCTTTACTACCGGCTTAACGTTGTGCCTATCGACATCGCGCCGCTCCGCGAGCGACGGGAAGATATCCCCGAGCTGGTCAAGCTGTTTATCTCGCGCTGCGATGCGGAGTCCGGCAAGGCGATCGAAGGAATTACGGCGCCAGCACTGCAGATGCTGGTGAACTATCATTGGCCCGGGAATGTGCGAGAACTGCAGAACATTGTGGAACGCGCCTGTGCTCTATCCAAAGGCTCCCGGCTCGAAGTAGAAGACATTCACCTGGATATCCGTCCGGGAAAACTAGGGAACGGCGAAGGAGGCTTCCTTCCCGCCGGGATGACCCTGGAGCAATGGGAGGACGAGATGGTCCAGGAGGCGTTGCGACGCGCTCACGGCAACAAGAGCCAGGCCGCGCGGTTGCTGGGGCTTTCGCGCAACGCGCTGCGCTACCGCCTCTCCAAAATCGGAATTGCAGACGAAGGAGACAAGGCCGAGTGAAATCGTTATTGGCGTTAGTGCTTGTGTTGTCGGGTTGTAGCCCGCTGCTGAATGCCGCGCCCGCACAGAGCCTGCTGGAGCGGCTGGGCTATCCGGCGGGCACCAAGCTCATCATCATTCATGCGGACGACCTGGGGGAGACCCACGCCGTGAATGCTGCCGCGATCCAGGCATTCGAGCGCGGCGCCGTCAATTCCGCGAGCATGATGGTGGCTTGTCCGTGGTTTCCGGAAATTGCCGACTTCGCCAAATCGCATCCTGATATCGACCTCGGCCTGCACCTGACTCTCACCAGTGAGCGCGTGTATTACCGCTGGGGACCGGTCGCCCCGGGAGGCCAGGTGTCCACGCTTATCGATGAGAATGGATATCTGCGTCATGATTGGGATGATCACCCGCGCATTGACGCGAAGCAGGTGGAAACAGAATTGCGCGCCCAGGTCGAGCGTGCGCTGCGCATGGGCGTGCATCCCACGCACCTCGACTCGCACCAATACCGGCTGATTATGAATGGCAAGGAATTATTCGATGCCTTGTTGCGCGTGGCTCACGACTACAAGCTGCCGGTGTTCGTGACCCGAGACTGGTTCGCCCAGTATCCCTATCTCGGGTCCAGCGTCGGGCCAGATGACGTGGTGCTCGACCACACGGTGACCATCGACCCCGATGTTCCGGCGCCGAAGTGGGGGGATTTCTATCTCACGGCCCTGAAGAATCTGCAACCCGGAGTAACGGAGTTCGTCATTCATCCCGGCTTCGACGATGAAGAGCTGCGCGCTGCCACCCGCGAGCGCGCAACCTGGGGCGCTGAGTGGAGACAGCGCGATTATGATTTCTTCAGCAGTGAAGAATTTCGCCAGGCCCTGCAGCGGGAGAATATCAAGCTGATCACGTGGCGGGAACTGGGACGCCGCTGGGGGAAGAGATAAGCCTATTCGGACTTCAGCAGCATGCAGGTGACATCGTCGTGCTGTGGCGTGTTGCCGACGAAAAGGTCGAGTTCGGCCATAAGGCGCTTGAGTAGTTCAGCCGGGGAAAAGGATTTCGCTGCCTCAATCGCGGCCATTAACCGGAGCTCGCCATAATCTTCCGCGCGGGCGTTTTCGGCCTCGACTAATCCATCGGTGAAGATCACCAGCCAGTCGCCTGGGGCGAGCGTGACTGCTCCCGGCTGATAAATCACATCCGGCATAATGCCAAAGGGAAGGCCGCCCACGTCGAGACGCTCGATTTGTCCGCTGGCGCGGCGCAGGATGGGATTGTTATGTCCCGCGTTGATGTACACCAGACGGCGCAGGACGGGATCGTATTCGGCGAGGAATGCTGTGGTGAAACGCAGTCCACCCTGACTGTTGGTGCATGCGTAACGATTCATGTTGGCGGCGAGTTCAGGAAGTGCCACCTGCGCCGTGGACAAGGTTTTGAGACTTGCCTGAAAGGTGGCCATGAGCATGGCCGCGGGGATGCTCTTGCCCGCGACATCAGCGACAGCCAGCACCACACGATTTTCCTCATTCGTTTTTCCCGGACGGGGAAAAACGTCATAGTAGTCGCCGGCCACCGTGTTTGCCGGACGAGTCGAGTAGGCAATTGTCAGGCCGGGAATTTGTGGAGGCGCTCCCGGGAGCAGCCAGCTTTGAATTTCGCGAGCAATCTGCAGGTCGCGCTTCATCACCACGCGATCGGCGATCTCCAGTATGAGCAGCAGCAGCAGCACGAGCGCGGCCCAGAAGTGGAGGTCGATCTCAATCGCGAATTCCTTGCCGTTCTCTCCCACGTATTTCATTCCGCTGCGCGGAATCAGCAAAAGGATCAGGGCAGCGAGCAGCAGAACGCGGCGCGCGGGTGCCAATTTCTCGAATACCGCCCAAAAAAATTCCTTAACGACATGCAGATGCCGGCCCCGGTTGGTCAGGCCTTCGGGAGTCTTTGCCGCAACATCTCTGGAATAGAGGCGGTAGCTGGCGCGAGCCTCGGTTTCAAACTGCGACCAGAGTTGGCTCAGAGCGAGGCCCTCAGTGACCCGCCGCCAGAAATTCTGCAGCCGCACCCCAAAAGGAATGGGCTGAACAGGAGCAGGTGCGATCGGCGGAGGGGCAGCGGCCATGACGGTCAGGGAAATTATAGAGGATTGGCTAATTGTAATTTGATGGTTGAGTAATTTTGTAATTTGAAGTTCGATCAACGTGCAGGGTTGATCGAACATGTGCGGTTAGATTACCCCAATTACAAAGTTCCCCAATTACCCAATTATTTCAAACAGGTTCAGTTGCTCGTCAAACGGCTGCCCCGGCCACTTGGTGGCGAAAGCGGAGTCGTCCCGGCGATGGGTGAGCTGGTATTTCTCGCGAAGCCGGGAGATCAGCTGCGAGAGGCGTTTGCCGTAAGCCGGTGGAAGAAACGCGCGATCCTGATAACGCTGCCGGTAACTCTCCGCCAGATGCGGAAAATTCTGTTCGAGAAAGGGAAGAAAAACCGCGGCCGAGCACGGTTTCAGAAACAACGGATTGGCAAAAACATAATCGGCTCCGGCTTCCGCGGTGGTTCGGACCAGTCCTTCGAGATCTCTGGGCGAGTCTGTGATTCCCGGGATCACGGGCGAACAGCTGATCCCGACGCGGATGCCCGCCTGCGCCAGCTCGCGCACAGCATCGAAACGAAGATCCGGCCGCGGGGCGCGTGGCTCCAGAATTCTCGCCAGATGCGTGTCCAGCGTGGTGACAGTAACGTGTACGGAGACCGCATTAGCCCGCGCGACGTTTTTCAGAAGTTCCAGATCGCGTAGGACCAGGTTTGATTTCGTGACGATCCCTAGCTCGAATCCACGGTGCCGCGAGAATTCTTCCAGGATCCCCCGAGTGACCTCGTAACGCCGCTCGGCTGGCTGGTAAGGATCAGTGGCGGTGCCCAGCGCAATCGATTCCCCTGCTTTCACGCGCTTCAGTTCCTGGCGTAGCAAGTCCGCGGCGTGCTGTTTGACGTAGATCTTGCGCTCGAACTCTGCCCCGTCCCGCATTTCCATAAACTCGTGCGTGTAGCGGGCATAGCAGTATTTGCAGGCAAATTCGCACCCGCGGTATGGATTGATTGTCCAGGTAAATGGCATAGCGCGGTTGCTGACGCAGCGATTAAGCAGCGACTTTGAGGGCAGGGTGAAATACTCCACGTTGTGCCCTTCCCGAATGGATTCGCCATCCGCCGCGAGCCGCGCAATGCCGACTAGCCGGGGTTTGTCGGAAACGGGAAGCAAGGGAAGGGAAGCCATGAGATTCGCCGTTTGTTCGCCTACAATAGCGCGGGTACAAAGCCATGTCAAGCGTTCGTCGGAGTGACCTTCTGAAGGGCCTCTAGCAGCGGGAACCGGCCTGCTCGGTTCACTAGACTCATTGCATACGCCTCACCCCTCTTGTTGAAAAGATCTTCGCAATCTTTGCATAGCAGGAAATCCTTCATCTGTCTCGATGTTGGACTGTCCCTCTGGCAGTTATCACTGCCGGATTTCGATTGACTGCACCCGTGTTCCTTTGTCGCCCGATAAAGGGATGCGGGCATGAAATGGCTGTCCTGCAAATCCTTTATTTTCAGGCAGAGCTTGCATTTTCCTTGCGGCATCGATTCGTTTAATCTCTCCGACAAAATCGAGAGCCTCTTAGGTTAAGGGAGGTGGTGCCCGATGCAAGAATACCGGGCGAACTCGCCCCGCGCGCGGGCGGGCGGGGCGGCCCAAATCAAAATCGGGGACATGGAAGGAAGGTAGCCGAATTTTTCCCGATAGATACTACCCCGTCAAGCGTTCGGGGACGCTTATATTCATTGGAAAAGATTCGGCTACCCCTTCCCTCGGCCCCCGGGCTGTGGACTTGCTTCGCGGTTTACTCGCGCTTAGATGCGCTCGAGAAACTTCGGAACACTTATAGTGACCCGCCTTCCGGGATCTTGGTGCAGCTGTTTCCTTACTGCTGGGCAGACTCCACGCCGACGCGATGCTGTTGTGACATCCTGATTTCAATCATAGCCCCAGGCGGGGCTTTTGAACGCTGTCGCTTATTTCGTCAATTGGCAGCAGCAGGACGATGGACTGTGACATTCTCGCCGATTTCAAGGCTCATCAAATCTACGCCGACGTCCAACGGGCCAGTGTAAGTTTTTCGAGTTAGAGGGACCAGATCTGCGGAATCCGCAGGCACAATGTGTGAGTACACTGCGAGTTTTGGCTTCACCTGAGTGAAGATCCTCCCAGCGAGCTCCGCGGTGGTATGGTGTCCGACGATAGCCTGCAAGCGTTCCGCCGACATCGAAGGATTCTTTGCCCGGAAGCTATCGGGGTCGATCACTTCGTGAATCAAGACATCTGCCTTTTGAGCGAACCGGATCAGGTTCTCGGAGTACCGCGTATCTCCGGACATCACCACGGAATGCCCCGCGAAGTCAACGCGGTACCCCAGGGCAGGCTTGACGATGCCATGATCAACTAGAAAAGCGGTAACCTTGACGCCAGCTCGGTCATACACCTCGCCCTGTTCGATGTCGTTAGCGACAACGGCTACGGCCTGCGGGGGCAACTTGTCGTCCAGTTGGCGGATCTGTATATCGAACTGGTAGGCCTCCGCAAGGTGCGTCATCATCCTTTGGGTTCCTGTCGGTCCCCATACTTGCAGAGGCGCCTTGCGTCCACGAGCCCAACCCGTCAGCCACAGATCTGGGATTCCGACCGTATGATCAGAGTGCAAGTGTGTGAGGAACAATGCGTCGATGTCTGTAAAGGGAATCTTGAGTTGCTCAATTCGCTGAGCAACCCCACGTCCACAATCAAAAAGCAACTTCTTCTCACCGGCTTCGACGAGGATACTGGGACCGAAGCGGTCCATTCTGGGTTGCGGGGACCCTGTACCTAGAAGGGTCACCTTTAAGGTTTGCGCAGGGGCAGCTAAGACTAAAGCTGCGCTCGAAATTAGCAAAAGGAGACGGCATCGCAAGCGATGCCTGTTCAACATGCTCATGGTCGGAGTCCTCGCTGGGTTTGCACGAGCAGTCTATACGCTTGGTGAATGAACGTCATGGCTGACGTAACCCCGTCAAGCGTCCGTGGGCGCGATCTATCAGGAAACATTCGGCCACCCTCGGCTCCCTGGGCGTATCTCCTGTTCCCCGGTTCTGGCCGACCCCCGTCCACTGTTTCCCACCGACGTAAAGTCGTCCGAATCTCTGCCGACTCTCTGATGATGGGATGTACTCTGCGCTGAAACTAGGAACAACAACGATCCATGTCTCAAGAACCCCGATCTCCCCGCCGATAGGGAAAGCAGCGACGGCTACAGACTCGCCTCGCAGACAGCATGGAAGCCTCATTGGGATCATGCCGCGGACATTGCTCGCCGGGACGGGTTCGGCGGGCTGCCGCCTTGATTCTCATCGTAATGCTTGGCGTGTTCTGGGCAGTGTCCCCCGGGTGGGCGCAGACCATCAAAGCGAGGGGAGAGCGCAAAGTGATCAGTCGCGTGGACATAACATACCCGAAACTCGCGCAGCAGATGCGGCTGCGAGGGCCGTCAAGGTCAGCGCGACGGTAGCGCCTACGGGGAAGGTCGTGAAGACGGAATTGATCGGCGGCAGTCCCGTCTTTGTCCCCTATGCCTTGAATGCCGTGAGCTTGTTGAAATGGGAACCAGGCCCTAAAGAAACGACCGAAATTGTTGAAATCGACTTTGTGCCCAGCGTGCGACAGTAGGCCGGGTAAGGAACTTCCTACTGGGCAGAATCGCTCTTCGCAGAGACGCAGCCCGCTACGTCTCTCGCCGTGAGCTGCAAGGCTCAGGAACAGGCAGCAATCTACTGCTGCCCGGCCGTACTCTCCGCAGCCTTCTCGAAAAGCTTGGGATCAAGCTGCGGATTCAGGTCGATCTTCTTGAATTCCGCGGTGCTGGTGGGCTGTCCGTTCTGCTTGTTCTCATGCTTATATGGCATGGTGAGGCCGTCGGCACTGCGCCAGTCGGCCAAGTCGGTTTCTCCGTCGAATGGGCCTTGCTGACCCATGCCCTTATATTTTTCGCGCAAGATATAGCCGGACTTGGGATCGACGTACCAACGTACCCACGGAATCGCGCCGCCAATATCGAGAATGGCGGCATCGACATCCCCGATCATTTCCGTGCCGTTAGCGGCGAAGCTGAATGCAGGATCATCCGCGTGCTGGGCGACATAAACCAGATCGTGGTGGAGCTGCGATAGCATTTCCGTTTTCTGCGCGGGTGGCATGCTGCGCGTTCCCATGCCCGGCAATGACATAAAGGCCGCCTGCGGAGAAGCCACGATGGTCAGTTTTCCTTGTGGAATCTGCATTTCCACGTGCATGCTGTCGGGGAAGGCGACGTAAACATCAACTGGGGACGGCGGTCCACCGGCATCGCTCTCCGATATATTGACGTGCATGGTTTTGATGGACTGAAGCTTGGAGAGTCCTCCCATGGCAGTGGCCACTTTCGCGGCCAGCGCTTTGCCTTCGGCATTGGAGGCCGCCGGTTTACTCTCCTCTTTCGCTTCTGCGGGCGGTGGAATCGTGATGTTGATTTCCTTGACGGGACCCAGCGAGGATAGCGGCTTATCGAATTCTTTGGTGTTGCCTACGACCAGCACGGCCAGTTGATCTTTGTGCAAATACTTCGCGGCCGCCGCATTCACTTGGGCTGCGGTGACTTTCTTGATCTCCGCCTGATACTTGTCCAGCCAGTCGGGAGGATAACCGTAGTACTCGTAGGTCATGCGCTCGACCAGGATCTTATCGGGAGAATCCAGGCGAAAAATAAATGCGTTCAGGATGGCGTCTTTGGCCCGCTGGATTTCGTCTTCGGTGATCGGTTCCTTGGTCAGATTGGTGACGTCCTCATCGACAGCCTGCACGGCTTCTACGGTGCTCTGGCTTTTGGTGCCCATCGAAATCTGCAGGATGCCAGGATGGCCAAAGTTGGTCCCAATGCCGCCACCTACGCCATAGGCGAGGCCGCGCTTGGTGCGAATGTCATTGAACAATCGGGAAGAAAATCCTCCACCGAAGGCTTCATTGAAAACGCTGATTGCGTAGTAGTCGGGGTTATCGCGCGTCGTGCCCAGCGCGACCATGCGGATATTGCTCTGGTTCACGTCTTCTTTCGGAATCAAATAATAGCCGGGTTTGGCGGGGTTGTACTGAATGTTGTTCTTGGGAAATGCCTGGCCTCTCGGCCACGACTGAAATGCAGCGCGCAGCCGCGATTCCATGGCCGCGGAGTCGAAATCGCCGCTGATCCCCAGAATGATGTTGTTGGGATGGATATACTTTTCGTGCCAGTCGATCAAGTCCTGCCGGTTAATGGCGGCCACCGTGGAATATTCCGGAATGCGCGCGTAAGGATTCTCCGGACCGTAAGCAAGCCTCACCGCTTCCCGATGCGCGATTTCGCCAATCTCGTCGTTGCGGCGTGAGATCGCATCCTGCATGGCCTTGCGAGCGATGTCGAGCTTGTCGGCGCGGAACTCGGGGTTTTGCAGCACATCGACGAACGCTTTGAAGACGTCGTCCAGATCGCCCTTGAGGCACGAGAAGCTGATGGTGGTGGAGTCGGGGCCGCCGCCGGTTTCGACTTTGGCGGCGCGCACTTCCAGGAAGTCATCGAGTTGGTCGCCAGTCTGAGACTTGGTGCCTCCAGTGCGCCAGACCTCGCCATAGATATCGACCAGTCCTGCCTTGTCCGCGGGTTCGTTTACGGATCCCCCGCGAATTCGAGCGCTGGCGTCGATCAGGGGCAATTCGTGATCCTCCTGCAGGAAGATCACCATGCCGTTGGAAAGTTCGATGCGCTTGGGTTGCTGCGGTTTGAATGCGGGAAGCTGCGGGACGGGAATCTGCTTCCAGTTCGTAACCTGCCCGGCGGCGTGCTGCGCAGGGAGCGTCGTCGCCATCGCTAGCAGAAGTAAAAGAAGGTTTTTCATTGCGCGCCTCCCTGGTCAGCGGCGCCCGATGAGGGCTGCTCGCCCTGCTGGGGAGCTCCTCCGGAGCCTGCGTTCTGGATGATGCCGACGGTGCGATTGGTGTCGGTGAAGACCTGGTTGGAGATGCGGCGAATGTCGGCTTTGGTGACCTGGTCAATGCGGTCCACGGAGCGGAACAGTTCGCGCCAATCGCCGTAGCGCGTCTGGTAGATCGCGAGTTGCGTGGCTAATCCTTCATTGTCGGCAAGGCCGCGAATCAGGTTGGCCTTGCTGCGGGTCTTGATCATCTTCAGTTCGTCGTCGCTGATGTCTTCTTTCTTCAGCTTGTCGATTTCCTCGTGAATGGCAGCGGCCATTTCATCGGGCTTGTGTCCGGGGAGGGGAACAGCGATGAAGGCGAACAGGTGGGGATACTTGATGCCCGGGTATCCGGTCAAGCCTTCACAGAAGGAGGCGATCTTTTTGTCGCGGACCAGGGAGCGATAAAGGCGCGAAGTGCGGCCTTCGGAGAGCAGGTCGCTCAAGGCATCGAACACGGCATCGTCTTTGCTGCGGTAATCGGGGCGGTGATAGCCCTCCATGTAAATGGGCTGTGAGGCTTCTTTCAGCAGAACGCGGCGCTCCGAACCTTGCGGAGGCTCCTGGGTGGTGGTTTCGTCCGGCTTGGGATGAGCGGGGAGGCGTGCGAAATATTTCTCCAGGATGGGCATGGCCTGTGCCGGTTTAATGTCGCCAGCGACGGCGACTACCATGTTCGAGGGCACATAGTAGCGGTCGAAGAATTTCTGGGCATCGGTGGCGGAGAAGTGGTTCAGGTCCGACATCCAGCCGACCGTGGGACGGTGATAGGGATGGGCAGAAAAAGCTTCGGCGGTGAATTGCTCCAGAAGGCGTCCGAAGGGATTGCTGTCGGTACGCATGCGCCGTTCTTCGATCACCACATTGCGCTCTTTGTAAAACTCGCGCATCACCGGGTGCAGAAAACGCTCCGATTCCAGATAGGCCCATAGTTCCAGGCGATTCTCCGGCATCGAATAGTGATATTCCGTCTGGTCGAGGCTGGTGGAAGCGTTCATGTCTTCGCCGCCATTTTGCTCAATGATCTTGCCGAATTCATTGGGAACCACGTACTTGTCGGCTTCGGCAATCGCATCCTTCCAGGCTTTCTCCAGTTGTTTCAGCTTGGCTTCGTCCTGGTCCACTTGTTTATCGCGCTCTCGAATGTAGGCCGAGTACGCTGCTTCCACCTTTTCCAGAGCTGGTTTCTCGGCGGCGTAGTTTTTGGTTCCGATTTTGTCCGTGCCTTTGAACGCCATGTGCTCAAACATGTGCGCCAGCCCGGTTTGCTGCATAGGATCCTGCACGGAGCCTGCATCCACCATGGTATAGAACGAGAAAACCGGGGCTTCCGGACGCTCGCAGACGATCAGCGTAAGGCCGTTGGCGAGCTTCTTCACGGTGACGCGCTTTTCAAACGAGGCCACATCCTGGGCAGCAAGCAGGGCAGAGAACAGCAGGACGGCACAGGCGATTTTCAAAGTACGCATTGTCATCGGACCTCCGATGGATTGGGCGGATGTTTCTGCGAAACGCATCATTTGGACGGACCAGCGGGGCAGAAGTTTGAAAGTACGTGGACGGCGGGGAGCTTGTCAAACCGCCAAATCGCACCTTTTCGGCCCTCCGGCTTAGGAGCAACCCTGTATTTTGCGGCTGCAGCCGTTTCAGGCACAATGGCAGGGCGGAGATCACGTGGCCGAATCCTCGGTGGTCGAAATTCAGGGCAGGGAACTGAAACTGTCGAACCTGCAGAAGGTTCTCTATCCCGTCACGGGATTCACTAAGAAGGATGTGATCGATTATTACGTGCGGATCGCGCCCGCGATTCTGCCGCACATTTCGGGACGGGCGCTGACTCGCAAGCGCTATCCCGATGGGGTCGATAAAGAGCCGTTCTTCGAAAAGAACGCACCCATGCACAAGCCGGACTGGGTGAAGACGGCGCCCATCTGGAGCGAAGGCGGCCACCGCACCGTTTATTACATTCTGGCGAATGATCTGGCGACGCTGGTCTGGCTGGCGAACCTGGCGGCCATCGAACTCCATCCGTCACTGGCGCTGGCCAAGGACATCAAGTGCCCCAACGTTATGGTCTACGACCTGGATCCGGGGCCTCCGGCAACCATCGTGCAATGCTGCCAGGTGGCCATGTGGCTGCGGGAAATCTTCGAGCATCTTGGGCTGCAGAGTTTTCCTAAAACTTCCGGTTCGAAGGGGCTGCAGCTTTATGTTCCGCTGCATACTCCTACTAGCTTTGATGCCACCAAGCTTTTTGCCCGGGCGCTGGCGCAGGTACTCGAGCAAGATCATCCTGAGCATGTGGTCTCGGATATGAAGAAGAGCGTGCGGACGGGGAAGGTATTCGTGGACTGGAGTCAGAATGACGAGCACAAGACCACGGTCGCGGTCTATTCTCTGCGCGCGCGGGAGCATCCGACGGTGTCGACGCCCGTGACCTGGGACGAGGTCGAGCGCTGTCTTAGAAAGAAGGATGCGGGGCTGCTGGTTTTTGAGTCGAAGCAAACCATCGACCGCTTCGAGAAGATGGGAGATCTGTTTGAGCCTGTGCTGAAGCTGAAGCAGAAGCTCCCTGATCTGAAGGCTGCGGTGCCCTCCGCGGCTGCGGAGAAGAAGCCGATCGAACTGGCGGCACAGGCGGGCAACGATCATCGCCCGAAGAAGACGGCGCGCAAAGCTGCCACCAAGAAGAGTCCTGCGGGCAAAAAACGGAGCAGGGTATAATCCCGCTCACTCCGATGGCACGGGGATTGTGAGCGATGGCGCAACTGTTTGCAGGGACTTCGGGATGGGCTTATCCCAGCTGGCGGCCTGATTTCTATCCTGAGAAACTGGCGCAGAAAAAGTTCCTGAGCTATTACGCTACGCGGCTGAACACTGTGGAAGTGAATTTCACCTTCCGGCAGTTGGTCAAAGAAACCACGATCCAGAACTGGATGCAGGAGTCTCCTGCAGATTTCAAGTTCGGGATCAAAGCGCACCAGGTCATCACGCATATCAAGCGGCTCAAGGGAACCCAGGATTTCGTGGCGCGCTTTTTGCAAACCATTGAACCGCTCGCTGCCGCTGGAAAGCTGGGTCCTGTTCTGTTTCAGCTCCCACCCAATCTGAAGGCCGATGCGGCGCTGCTGAAAGATTTTCTGGCTACGCTGCCGCGCAGCGTGCCCGCAGCTTTTGAATTCCGGCATGATTCCTGGTTCAGCGATGCCACTTGGGACGCGCTCAAAGCCTGTAACGCGGGGTTGTGTGTGGCCGAGACCGAGACGCTGACGACGCCGGACTTAGCCACCGCGCCTTTTGTGTATTACCGATTCCGCAAGCCGACCTATACCGGCGAGGAAAAAACCTCGATGATCGAGCGGGTGCGCCAGCATCTGGCCGATGGGCGCGACGTGTTCGCCTACTTCAAGCACGAGGAGACGGCCGCAGGGGCGCTGTACGCGGTGGACCTGCTGCGCGAAGTGACGGGGAAGGGCTCCATCTGACGTCTCGGCTGCCGAGTCGAGCGAAGCGCTCGACCGGACGGACCGATGGGTCCGTCCCTACACGCCGGCGGCACCCGCTGCATTACTTTCCCGCGTGTCCGATAACGAGCATAATGATCTTGACCTTGATGCGGCCTGAAGCCAATGCGCGCGTGCTTGCCGGATTTCTGGACTATCTGCGAATCGAGAAGGGGCTGGCGCAGCTTTCGATTGCCGCTTACACCACCGACATCGGCCAGTTCGCGGAGTTTCTGGAAAAGCGGAAGCGCATACTGCTGACGGCGCGGCGGAATGACGTTCGCGACTTTCTCCAGCAGCTTTTTTCTTTCCAGGTGGACGGACGCAGCGTGGGACGGAAACTTTCCGCTTTGCGCCATCTTTATCGATATCTCCTGCTCGACAAGACGATTGAGCACGATCCCA
The DNA here is from genome assembly GCA_036376495.1 of Candidatus Sulfotelmatobacter sp. Lineage (GTDB taxonomy): Bacteria > Acidobacteriota > Terriglobia > Terriglobales > Acidobacteriaceae > Sulfotelmatobacter. Next base: position 26,403 of record DASVAE010000037.1, read on the forward strand.
CGCTGAATATTGAGACGCCGCGGCAATGGAAGGTTTTGCCAAAATCGTTGGCTCGCGATGAAATCGAGACGACGCTTGCGGCCCCGGTGGTACGGCAGGCGAGTTCGCGCAGCCACGCCAAAGATGCCGCCAGCCTTGCCGCTCGTGATCGGGCGATGTTGGAACTGCTGTATGCGGGGGCCCTGCGCGTTTCGGAACTGGTTACGGCCAAGCTCGAGGACTTGAAGTTGGAGTCGGGCTACATGCTGGTTCGCGGCAAGGGCGACAAGGAACGAATTGTGCCTCTGGGCAAGCCCGCTCAGGATGCACTGTCAGAGTACCTGGCGAGCGGACGTCCCGCCTTGGCGCAGATGCCAGCCGCAAAGACCGGGCGGAAGGCGGCTTCGTCCGCATCTCTTACCCGAGCATCGGGAAACTCTCCTTTGCTCTTCATTGCGCGCGGTGGACGCAAACTGAGCCGGCAACGCATATGGCAGATGGTGGGAGCGGCGTCGGCAAGCTCAGGACGGCACGCGTCTCCGCACATGCTGCGGCATTCCTGCGCCACGCACATGGTGGAAAACGGGGCGGACCTGCGCACGGTGCAGACGATTCTCGGACATGCCGACATTTCCACTACGCAGGTGTACACGCATTTGGCGCTGGACCGGTTGCGCAGTGTGTACAAAAAGCATCATCCTCGAGCCAAGGCGAGGTAGGAATTCTCCATGCCTAAAACCAGCAGCGTGGTGGGAAGAGCAGTGGCTGATTTTCTCCGACACCTGGGCGAGCGCAATGCGTCGCCGCACACCGTCAAGGCGTACAGCGGCGATCTTGCGAACTTCGCTTCCTATGCCGGTTCTCGCGCGTGGAAGCAGATCGACCATGTTGCCATTCGCGGATTCCTGTCGCAGTTGTACGAGAAAGGATTAAGCAAAACTTCTGTTGCGCGAGCTCTTGCGGCAGTGCGCTCGCTGTATCGTTGGCTGGCGCGCGAAGGCGTCGTTGAACAGAATCCCGCGAAATTAGTGGCGACGCCCAAGCTGCCGAAGAAATTGCCGCGTGTGCCCACCATCGAAGAGATGAATTCTGTGCTCGATGGGCAGATGCCGGAGACCGCCGCTTTCCCGCTGCGCGACCGCCTGATGCTGGAGTTGCTCTATGGATGCGGCATTCGCAATTCCGAACTTACGGGGATCAATTGCGACGACATCCGGCTGAGTGCGGAAGCCATTCTGATTCGAGGTAAGGGCAAAAAAGAGCGGTATGTGCCATTCGGCGATTCGGCGAAGGCGGCTCTGGCCGCTTATCTACCAGCGCGCCAGGAAACTCTCGCCGAAGCGGGCAAGAATACCCCGGCACTACTCATCAATCAGCGCGGGGGACGCCTGACCACCCGCAGTGTTGGGCGGATCATCAAGAAAATTGCGGTTGCGAAAGGGCTGTCTCCGGACGTGCACCCGCACACCTTACGGCACGCGTTCGGCACACACATGTTGGAGGAAGGCGCGGACCTTCGCGCTATTCAGGAATTGCTCGGCCACGAGCGTCTTGCCACCACGCAGCGCTACACGCAGTTATCGATGAAGCATGTTTTGCAGGTCTACGATCAGACTCATCCGCGGGCCAAGTAAGCAGTTTCCTTCGCCATTCGAAATGATTCAGCGGTTCTTGGGCAACTTCTCCCACATGCTGACGACGCGGGCGCGCAACTCGGCGGTGAGCTTCTCGTAAGCCTGCTCGGATGCGGCCGATTCCGGCGGGGGGAAAATGGGATCTCCGATCGCGATCTCCAGGGGAGCGAAGCGCTGAAACGGTTTCTTGCGCGGCCACGCATCGTAGAAGCCTTCAATCGCCACCGGCACGATGGGGACTTGCAGGTGAATGGAGAGGATGGCGGCGCCCTTCTTGAAGACTTTGGGAGTGCCGTCAATCGAGCGCTCGCCTTCCGGGTAGAGGATCAGGACCAGTCCGTTTCTGAGGCCGAAGGCGCCGGCGCGCATGGCGGGAATCAGGTTGGCGTCGGGATCGACCACAATAGTCTTGATGGATCGCGCCAAGCGGCGCATCAGCGGCTTGCCGAAGATATCGCTGGTGCCCACCGCGAACAGGCGACGGAAAAGTTCCCACGGCGTAACGCCCGCGAGGATCAAGGGGTCAATGTAGCTCTGGTGGTTGGAACAGAGAAGATAGGCGCCGCTCTTCGGAAGTTTCTCCGTGCCGCTGACCTTCAAGCGGAAGCGGTCGAGCGAAATCATGTGAATGACGCGAGACACCGTGAACCAGAAGCCGTCGTTGAATGTGCTGGGATGCGCCAGGGCCAGCACGTCGGGATCGGTAATGGGTTCGTTCAGGATGGCTTTCCATCCTGCATAAGTCGGGCGAGTTCCTGGGCCCCCTGCGCCACTGGCCGCGCTCTGCAAGACGGCATCGAGCAGGTCGCGCACCGTGTAGATCTCGACCAGTTGCGATTCTTCCAGATTGCCGCCGAGTTCTTCTTCGAGACGGCTTAACAGCTCAACGCGCTGCATCGAATCAAGCCCGAGATCGAGTTCCAGATTGAGGGTCGGGCGCATAGTCGCCGGAGCAGAGCGCGAGGACTCGCGAATGATTTTGAGTCCACGCTGCACGTCGGGCTGGGCCAGCCATGCGGTTTCTTCTTCGGTAAGCGGCTTCTCTGCCGCGAGTTCAGCGCCATTGTCCAGCTTTTTTGCGTGGTTGGCCTTCACCCGCTTCTCGACTTCAAAGCGCTTGATTTTGCGGGTGGTGGTGCGCGGCAGGTCGTCTTGCCAGATTTCGTAACTGCTGATGCGCTTGGTGGAGGGAATCTGGGTCGAGAGTCCCTCTACGTCGTAGCGGATGACTTCTTTGGCGTTGACGACCTTCTGCTGGCGTAGCACATCAAAGTTGGGCACGATCACGGCGTGCAGCCGGTCTTCGCTCTCTCCCGGCTTGCCCTCGATTCCCATGACCGCGATTTCCTTGATGAAAGGCGTTTTCAGGTAATGCGCCTCGATCTCCTCGGGATAGACATTCTTGCCGTTGCTGAGGACGATGACTTCTTTCTTGCGCCCGGTGAGAAACAGATGACCCTTGGAGTCGAAGTATCCTAGATCGCCGGTAAGAAACCAGCCGTCGCGCATCACGGCTTGCGTGGCATCGGGGCGGTTCCAATAGCCCTTCATCACTACGGCGCCGCGCACGGCGACTTCGCCGACTGGAGGTCCCTGTTCCTGCGGTTGCGGGTCGATGATCTTGCCTTCTACGCCCTTCATCGCCTTGCCCACCGAGCCGATTTCGTTGTCGGCGGGAGAATTGGCGTAGATGGCGGCTGTTGTTTCCGTGAGGCCATAGGCCTGCAGCACGTCGATGCCGAGATCGTAGAAGGCGCGCGCGATTCCGGGATCGAAGCGCGAGCCTCCGGTGACCAGGTAGCGCATTTTCGGCCCCAGCGTCTCGTGCACTTTGCGGAAGAGCATAGGGCCTGCGTTCATCCCCAGCTTTCGGAGCAATCGGTTGAAGACCAGCATGGCGCGGAAAACTTTCTGTGTGATCCGGCCGCGCTTGCCGATCTCCTGCATGACGCGCTCGTGAATCAGGTAGAAGAATTGTGGAACTACGGCGAATGCGGTGATGTTGCGCTCGGTCAGTGCGCGCAGCAGTTCCGTGGTATTCAAAGTTTCCAGATAGACCACGCGCGATCCCTTGACCAGCGGAAGTAAGAGATTCGCCATCTGTGCCAGCACATGAAACAAGGGCAGGACGCCGAGCAGAGCGTCATCGGGCCCGAGATCGACCCAGTTGAAGACCGCCTCCACCTCGCCCAGGAAGTTGGCGTGGGTCAGCATCACGCCCTTGGGATCGGCAGTTGTGCCGGAGGTATAGAGCAGGGAAGCGAGGTCTTCATTGTTGGCCGGAACTGGCTTGAATCCCCCGGGACCTGCCTCGAAGATCGTCGGCATGGTCGCGAGCCACTTGTCGGAAGTTGAGCCCCCGATCATACGATCGGGATCGGTCAGGACGATGCCTAAATTCAGGTCCGCGGCTGCGGGCTTGGCTACCGGAACATGCTTGGCGTCGCAGAAGACGGCGACCGCGCCGCTGTCTTTCAGCAGTTTCGTGACCTGATCCGCATGCAGGGCGGTGTCGAGGGGCACGATCACGCAGCCGGACGCAATGGTTCCCAAATAGGCGGCCACCCATCGAGGATGATTGTCGGCCAGCAGCGCGAGCCGGGTACCGCGTGCGAATTGCTTCTCCGTGATCCAACGGCCCACGGACTCGGCCATGCGGTGCAGTTCCGCGTAGGTGCAGCTTTCAACGTGGTCGCGACGCTGTAATTCCAGGGCTACGTTGTTGGGCCAGCGCTCGGCGCAGTCCACAAAGCGGTCATAGAACGTGGGCATGGGTCGTGGGGAATATACACGAAAAGCGCCACAGGCGCAGTGTTCTCCGAGAGGCGAGAACGCCCACCACAGGGGAGCACAGGGGGACACGGGGAAGTTCCTCAGTGTCCTCCGTGTTGAAAGGTCTTGCGACGACGCAGCCGAGCGCTAGGGCTTCTTGGATGGGATTTGCGGTTTTTCCGCCGCCACGATGGCCTTGCGGAACTCCTCCACCGCGTTCACCTTGGGAGCGCGTAGACAATCTTTCGCCATGTAGCGCCACACGGGCGATGAGTTCAGCGGATCGTAGATTCCTCCGCGATACACCGCGAAAGTATCCTCGGGCGCTCCGACTTCATTACCCATATGAGGGCCGTTGTTTGGGGGACCCATATTGGGATCGTTCATCGGAGGGTGCCCGCGCTGCCCCCCGATGGCAATGGTCGAATCCGTTGTCTGTGCGGTTCCCGGCCGCTGGTCGAGCGGGCCGCCTCTTATCGTGGGGCGCATAGAACTGCCATTCCCGGTCCGCACCGATATGATCAGATCCGACTCTGCGCCGTCCATGAGCAGAACTTGGAAGCGGCCCCATTCCCGAAGTGCCTTCTCGACGTTTTCCCGCGCAACGGCATTGGCATTGGGTTGATCCAGCGGCTCCCCGGCGTCCGGATCGATGACGACGCGCACCGTTTGCGCCCGCAGGATGTCCTCAGGTAAAGCGGACTTATTCTTGTTTTTGGAGACTGCGGGTGCGGCCAGCAGAGCAGAGAGCAGCAGCAAACCATAAACGCGGCGGAACATAGACGCCTCCGCAGATGGGAATGCCGCCATTATACTGTGGATGACCACAAGTTCCGGGCGGACTTTGGATGCATCTAATATGCTAGGCTTAAAAGTAGTAGCTAGCCATAGTCTGCCCTCTGAAGGATTTCCGGTTTGATTAACCAATTGCTAGGCAAGGTTTTCGGGACCAAGAACGAGCGCGTCATCAAGGCGCTGCAGCCGAACGTCAAGGCGATCAATGCGCTCGAGCCGGAGGTCCAGAAGCTTACCGACGACCAACTCCGCGCGAAGACCGACGAATTCCGGAAACGCATTCATGAGCGGCTGAGCCGCTTCCGCGCCGGCAACGGAAATCAGACTCCCGCCAACCCCGCGCAGGTGGGGGCGGAAGAGGAAGACGACTTTGACCGCACTAAGCGCCTCGAAAAAGAAGAATACGAGGCGCTTCAGGAAGTGCTCTACGAGATCCTGCCAGAGGCCTTCGCCGTAGTCCGCGAGGCCGGTCGCCGCGTGCTGAATATGCGGCACTTCGACGTGCAGTTGATCGGCGGCATGGTGCTGCACGACGGCAAGATCTCCGAAATGAAGACCGGCGAAGGAAAAACGCTGGTCGCGACGCTGCCCGTTTACCTCAACGCCCTCAGCGGGCGCGGTGTGCACGTAGTGACCGTCAACGACTACCTGGCCAAGCGCGACTCCGAGTGGATGGGCAAGCTCTATCGCTTCCTGGGTCTGACCGTCGGGGTGATCGTGCACGACCTGGATGATGAAGAGCGGCGAGCCGCCTACGCCGCGGACGTGACCTACGGCACCAACAACGAGTTCGGCTTCGACTACCTGCGCGACAACATGAAGTTTGATATTCGCGATTGCGTGCAGCGCGGGCACAATTTTGCCATCGTTGACGAAGTGGACTCGATCCTCATCGACGAAGCGCGCACCCCGCTGATTATCTCCGGCGCCAGCGAAGAATCGACCGACAAGTACTACCGCGTCAACCGCATCATTCCCAAGCTGGAGAAGGGTGAGGAGATCGAAGGTCCCCCGGGCGAACCGGCTACGTTGACCGGCGACTTCGTGGTGGACGAGAAGCACCGCAACATCACCGTCACCGATGAGGGTTGGGAAAAAGTCGAGCAGTTGCTCGGCATCGGGAATATCGCTGATCCAGAGAATTGGCCGCTCAAGCACCACGTCGAGACCGCGATCAAGGCGCACGCCCTTTACCGCAAGGACGTGGAATATGTGATCAAAGACGGCGAAGTGATCATCGTGGATGAGTTCACCGGCCGTATGATGCCCGGCCGCCGCTGGTCCGACGGGCTCCACCAGGCGATTGAAGCCAAAGAGGGGGTCAAGATCGAGCGCGAGAACCAGACGCTCGCTACCATCACCTTCCAGAATTACTTCCGCATGTTCAAGAAGCTGGCGGGCATGACCGGTACCGCGGAAACCGAAGCCGAAGAATTCGAAAAGATCTACAAGCTCGAAGTGGTGGTGATTCCGACCAACAAGCAACTGCTGCGCATAGAGAACGCCGACGTGGTTTTCCGCACTGAGAAAGAGAAATATTTCGCGGCCGCCGATGAGATCCAGCAGCTTGCGGTCAAGGGACAACCGGTTCTGGTGGGTACGACGTCGGTAGAAAAATCCGAGCGCCTTGCCGAGCTGCTGAAGAAAAAGGGAATCAAGCACGTCGTGCTCAATGCCAAGTTCCATGAGCGCGAAGCCGAGATCGTTGCCCAGGCCGGGCGCAAAGGGGCGGTCACGATCGCCACCAACATGGCCGGCCGCGGTACCGATATTCTGCTGGGCGGTAACCCTGAGTTTCTGGCCAAGCAGGAAATGGTTAAGAAGGGAATCGCGCAACAGCTTCGCGTGGCGCAGGGCAAGATCGAAGGTCCGCAGGAAGACGGCCAGACTTCCGTCTTCTATTACAACGGGAACGAGTTCACAGTTCCCACCGACAAATGGACCGAAGCGTTCAACCGCTACAAGCAGCAGACCGATAAGGAACATGATGAAGTGATCGGCGTCGGGGGCCTGCACATTTTAGGCACCGAGCGGCACGAGTCCCGCCGCATCGACAATCAGCTTCGCGGACGTGCCGGACGCCAGGGCGATCCCGGATCTTCCCGCTTCTATCTCGCTCTGGAAGATGACCTGATGCGCATCTTCGCCAAGGAGTGGGTCTCGAACCTGCTGCAACGTTTGGGCATGGAAGAGGGCGTGCCGATCGAGTCCAAGCTCATCACCCGCCGCATTGAGACTGCGCAGAAAGCCGTCGAGGCGCAGCACTTCGAATCGCGCAAACACCTGCTCGAATACGACGACGTAATGAATAAGCAACGCGAAGCCGTTTACGGATTGCGGCGCCGCCTGCTCGAAGGTCTCGATCAAAAAGACCTGATCCTTGAAGATTACGTTTCGGCCATACTCGCGGAGCAACTGGAACAGCATTGTCCTCCCAAGGCTCATGCCGATGACTGGGACATCAAAGGACTGAAAGACGCCATCTTTACGCGATTCGGAGTCGATTTTATCGCCGAGGGTGTGAAGGCTGAGTCCTTGAATCGGGCTGAGTTGGGCGATGCCATTTTCGCGAAGCTGAAAGAGCGCTACGACTCCAAAGAGAAGCTCATCGGTCCCGAAGCCATGCGCCATCACGAGCGCATGATCATGCTCAGCGTGATTGACCAGCAGTGGAAAGATCACCTGCTGGGCATGGATCATCTGAAAGAGGGCATCGGGCTGCGCGGTTACGGCCAGCACGATCCACTGGTCGAATACAAGAAAGAATCCTTCGACATGTTCGAAGCGATGATGCAGCGCTTCCAGGAAGACACGGTCCGGTATCTCTACCTGATGCAGATTCTGGAGCGCCCGCCGCAGCCTCCTCCCGAGACGGATTTTGGCGGGGGCCAGCCGGGCGGACCGGAGGGCGGAGTTCCGGCACTTCGTGGCGGAGATGGCAATGGCCGCCGCCCTGCGCGAATGGTCTCGACTTCAGCCGACGACTTGGAAGAAGCTTTCATGCGCCGCAAGCGGCGTGAACTCGAGCAAGCCCGCATGGCCGGAGCGGGAGATGCGCAGCCCGTCCAGCAGGTAGTTCGAGGCCAGGAAAAAGTTGGCCGCAACGATCCCTGCCCTTGCGGCTCAGGCAAGAAGTATAAGAAGTGCCACGGCGCCTGAATTAGAACTCTAATCTCAACGAAAAGCAGGGCGCAGGGAATAGGGAGCAGGGCGCAGGAGAAAGTCGGCCCACGGCGCCTGAATCAGAACTCTAATCTCAACGAAAAGCAGAGCGCAGGGAATAGGGAGCAGGGCGCAGGAGAAAGTCGGGCGCAATCATCCTTGCCCCTGCGGTTCAGGGAAGAAGTACAAGAAGTGTCACGGTGCCTGAATTGTAAAGATTGGGACACTAGCCCGAGCTTTCGACTAACCCGCTGGGGGCACCGTCCTTGCGCTTTTTGCAAGGGCGGGTACCGGACTCCTGATCTCATCGATTTATGCCAGAACCGCTCAGTATGTCACTCCCTAGTCACGGATTTCCTCCACAGCAGTAGGTGGTTTTACGCAGCGCGGTGATATCGTGCAGAGGAGGACATAGGCAATGGCATTTCCAAACGACGATCCCAAAGTCCAGCAGGGTGACCGTACCATTCAACTGATCGACTGGTTGGTGGGACGATTGGAAGAGTGTCAAGGCGAGGTTCTGCCGCTCGAAACGGATGATCTTCTGAAGCAATTTGCGAAGGATGCTCGCAATAGCATGGCATCAGCAATCGAGCAACTGAGCCTTGCACGCGTTAAGAAACAGCAGCAACTCGGCTAACGCAGTGCTAGCAACGGGAATGAGGTCCCGCGAGCTATTGGTCGATCCTTGAGGTCCGACTCTGCCAAATGGCCGGAGGGCCCCCCTCTGATAACCTTCCTCTCCTCTGTTCGTCCAAGGGATGTATTTTCGAAAAAGGTGCCTACTAGCATGTCCTCCCTTGTGAACACGCCCCGCAGGAATATGCTCCGAGTTTGGACGATTCTCAATGTTTGTTTGTTAGCTCTGCCCCTATTCGCCGCGCCCATGACCACGGAGGACCGCGAACACCTGCTTGTGCACGTCGAGATGACTACGCAAATGGTGGCCGAGCAGGTGCGCGGCTTATCGCCGGTGCAATTGGAGTACAAACCTTCGCCGGATCGCTGGAGCATCCGCGAAGTTGTTTCCCATCTGGCCGTCGCGGAACCGGATTATTGGCGGGATATCCAGAAGTCGCTCAAAGCCGCGCCGGATATGAATGGCAAGAAATCGGCGGTCACCGATGCCGACATCCTGTGGTACGGAATCGATCGGGTGGTGCATACCAAGACCGGCGGTGGGCACGAAAAAGTCGACACTTATAAAGACCTGGGCGAAGCGCTGGGGAAATTCCAGGCGCTACGTGCGACCATGATCGAATACATCAAGACCACGAACGACGACATGCGGGCCCACAGCTTCGGAGATCGACAGGTGATCGATTGCTGGCAGTGGATGCTGGAGATCTCTACCCACGCGGAGCGGCACATCCAGCAGATTCGCGAAATTAAGAACGACCCGAATTTTCCGCGGAAATGAATCTGGCGGCGTTGAGGTGAGCCGTTCGCTTTGCTTCGCGGGACAGCCCACCGGAGTGTCCCCAGGCGTTTCCGAGAAGGGAATCGGAGCGGGCGCAACAAAGGACGCAGTCCCTTATTTCTTGACTGCTTTGAAAGTCATCTCCGGGGCGGCACTTGCGGTTCGCTGTTTCCATTCCGCAAACAAGGTGGCGTAGTTTTTGGTGATGTAATCTTCGTGACGCGCCCCGAGTTTCTTCGCCGTGGCATCGATCCAGCGCGGCTTACCTTCGATTTCGCAAAAATTCCCGATCGGGGTTTCGTCCACGACTACGTTGCCTTTGCCGTCGCTCCATTCCGCTCGGAACTTTTCATAGCGGAACGATGGCGAGTAGCCCAGCGCCTGCAAAATCTCGTGCATGGCGTTGCCGTCTTCCACGCCGGTCTCCAGCTCCTCGCGGCTGCTGTGGCGTTCTCGTTTGCTACCACTCTTGTGGGTCAGTTTCCAGTCAGATCCGTACTGCCGAAGACGCAGCAGTTCTTTACGCTTGCGTAACACTGCGCCGGACAGGTCGTAAAGTGTATTCATTTCGTGCGTACGGCGCGTCACCAGGTGAAACCCGACGTTCCGCAGCTTACGGGCGAGAGCCTGAACCTTTTCTACCGGAAATTTGATTTCGACTTCCTGTGCCATGCGGATATTTTATACGGGAGCGCACATCACCCGGGGCCACACGGCTTTCCCAGATGCCTTCGTCTCATAAATCTGCGGAGCAGGGTATTACGGGAGCTCGAGCTGCGGGGGCCACTGCACGGGTTCAATCTGGCCAACAATAAATATCCAGCTAAGCGCGCCAATCCACGCTACGGCGGTGGTGATGAAAAAAGCCCAGGAGAAATGTCCCGTGCGATCGAGCAGAAATCCGGTGAGCCACGGCGCAACCGCCCCGGCGAAATTTCCCACGAAGTTCTGGATGCCCGTCCAGCGCCCGACCATTTCCCGTCCGGCCATGGTCTGCGTCATGGCCCAAATGTTGCAAGTCGCCATTCCCAGGAAGATCGCCGTCGCCGCCAGCGTCCATAGAAACACGCCACTCGGCGCGATTGCCGTGAGTGCCAGAAACAGTCCCATCCCGGTGTATCCCGCAGTGGCCAAGGTCTTGCGCACGATGGTGGGGGATGTTCCCCCGTTCACCCAAATGTCCGACAGTTTTCCGAACCCCGCACAGGCAGCCGCGTAGAGCAGGTAAATCAAGCCTCCAGCGCGGGCCATTTCGCGCATGGACAGGCCTCGCTCTCTGGTGAGGTAGAACGGAAGCCAGGTCACCAGCAAGTACGAGGTGTAGTTGAAACTGAACAGGCAAATGCAGGTGCCCCAGGCGGAGCGCTGGCGCAATATTGCGAGAATGCCTGATATTCCCAGCCCATCCGTGGATTTCGCCTGACTCGTGCGGCGGGGCATCCATATCCACCATGGCACCAGCCAGAGCAGGCCGATCACTCCGAGAGCGATGAAGAATGGCCGCCATCCAAACCGCCCAATGACATTGCCGCCGATCCACATTCCGAGCGCTGGCCCGAGAGCAAGTCCGGTCATCACGATGGAATTGGCAAATCCCCGCTGCGTCTCCTGGAAATGGCCACCGATAATTTTGCCGTATGAGGGAAAAGCGATCGACTCGCCGACGCCGAGCACGACTCGCGCGATCAACAGGGCTGCGAACCCGTGGACGAATCCTGTAACTGCGGTCGAAGCCGACCAGATAAAGAATCCCAACGCGAAAACCCACTTCACGTCGAAGCGGTCGACTAGCCATCCGGCAGGAATCTGTAATAAGCCGTAGGTATAAAAGAAGGCCGACAGCAACGTGCCCAGTTGCGTTCCGCTGATGTCGAGTTCATCTTTGATCAGCGGCGCGGCGATGGAGAGATTGCTGCGGTCGATGTAATTGATCAGGACGGAAAGAGCCATGAGGAACAGCACGCGGTTCATGGCGGAATTGTGGCTGGCGGACGGCGACATGGCCGGCTCCGGCTGGATCGCTCCGACTGCCCCATTCGCCGGAAGGCTCACCATGGCAAAACCGCCCAATTGTACACTCGTGGAAGAAATTGGGTAATTGGGGAATCGAGGAATTGAGAAATTGAAGGAGAGATTGAAGAAGGGCAGGAGGATTTTAAATTACCCAATTACCCAATTACAAAATTCCTCAGGAGAAGGTCGGCAATTTCACCAAGTCATTCTTAGGCACAGACTCAAGCGGCTTGCCCGCCTTCAGCCAGGCGCTCAGTCCGCCCACGATGACGAACGCGTTGAATCCTCTTTCCCGCAGTAGATGCGCCACCCGGGCGCTGGTCGCTTCGCGGGTTCAAGTACAGTACAGATAAATCTCTGTGTCCTTGGAAAGGCCCTTGATCTCCTCGTCGAGATTGCTCGGTTCAATGCGGATGGATCCGTGAATCCGTTCGGCGCCGACATCGTAGTACCCATGACTGCGGACGTCGACAATCTTTATCTTGTCGGTGCCGCCGGCAGCGAGCCGGGCCGCCAGTTCTGCAACCTGAATCCGTGGCACCACGTTATAGGCCCGGTATTTGATAATTTGGCGGAGCCAGTAGGCGGCGTAAGCGATGATTGCGATCGCCAGCAGTACTTCCATCACGCGCCCTGCCGCATAGAAACTTCGTAATGTGGCCGCCAGGAAATCGCGGCTTACGTAGCCCACCAGGATGTAAATGGTGGTATAGAGCAGCGCTCCGGCGGAATCCAGCAATAGAAATTGTCCGAAGCGCATTTTCATGCTTCCGGAAAGGGGTGCCACCATGGTGTTGAGCCCGGGCACGAACTTGGCGATGACCAGGGTGGCCTTCCCGCGCTTGTAGAACGACTCTGCGGCGCGGAGCATGCAAGTCTCGGGATTCATGGACAGCCGGCAGAGCACTCCCAGCAGTGCCCACCCCGTATAACGCCCCAACCAGAACTGAATGATGTCTCCGGCGAGCAGCGCAACTACGGCCGCCAATAAAACGTTGGTCCCCACCAGCGTGTGCGCGGCGATCGCTGCGCCCGCGGCAATCAAGGCAATCGATGCGGGCAGAGGAAGCCCCATTGCCTGCCCGAACAGGAAGGCAAATGTCAGGAGGTAACCGTGGCGGGCCACCGTTGCAACCAGGTCATTCATGCTGCTTGGCTTTGATTCCCCAAGTCGGAAGAAGGTTCAGTATAAACAAAAGCCGGGCGGATCTGTTGCAGATCCACCCGGTTTCGACCGTCGGAGGAGCGAGTCTCTCAGGAGGACTTCCTCGACAGGGTGAGCGAGACAGCGGCTAGCACTCGAAGTCTCTCCGGCCCTGTACGGGCCGGCGCGTCGAAAACACCTGGGCGCCTTTTCGTCACAGGCTTCGACTGAAGCCGCTGCCCCTGGGTTGACGAATGTCCGCCACGGAAAGACCCCCAGCGCCTTGCCTTTCCCAAGTGCCAAGGGGAGAGGAGTGAGGTTGATCTTCTGCCTCACCGCATGCCAGTGCGTCTCTTTAGCTTTCCGCTCTGGTGAACACCCTCATCAACTGCCCGCATTGTCCATCTAGTCAGATAGAAAATCTGTAGCCGACGTCACGCTTCGAGGTGACTCCCGTCAAGCATCGTTACGGCGGAGATTTGTGCCTGACATCACAGGGAGTGGGGGAGCGGCAGATGCCTTGGAAAGCGGCTACTTCTCGCGTGCGACCACGAACTCCGGGGCCCACAGCAGCGCGCGTTTTATCTCAGAATCGGGGAACGTGCAGATTGCTCTCCTGGCCGACTCGGCATATTGGGCGGCGCGCGTACTAGCGGCTTCCACGGAGCCATAACGCTCCAGAATCTCCACAATGTGGGCGTGCGTCACCCCGTTGAAAGCTCGTTCCTGCAGAATGGTCTGAATCTTTTCGCGTTCCGCGGAGGTGCAGCGTTCCAGGGCGTGAATGACCGCCATGGTCACCTTGCCCTCCCGCAGGTCGCTGGCCACCGGCTTTCCCAGGACGTCTGGCGAAGCCGTGAGATCCAGAACGTCATCCACGATCTGAAATGCCATCCCCAGATCGTGTCCGTATTTCCCCAGAGCTCCTTCTTGCTCCAGCGTCGCGCCTCCGAGAATGGCTCCCAGTCGCATGCACACGGAGAACAGGCAAGCTGTTTTGCGAAAGATCAAGTCGAAATATTCTTGCAGCGCGATCAACTTCCCCAGTTTCTCTATCTGGAGCAGTTCGCCCTCGACCATCATCTGCGTGAGTTCGATCAGGGTATCGAGGATGCGGAAGTTCCGTTCCTGGAGGGCCATCTTGAAAGCTTGCATGTAAAGCCAATCTCCGGCCAACACGCACTTGGAATTTCCCCACTGCGTATTGGCGGCGGGCCGACCGCGCCGGGTCTTGGCTTCGTCAATGATGTCGTCGTGAACCAGGGTGGCCGTATGGATGATTTCGACCACCGCGCCCAGTCGGACCGCCCCTGGCCCCTGGTAATGGAAGAGTTTCGACGAAAGCAGCAGCAGGGCAGGGCGGATTCTCTTGCCCCCGCCCGCGCGCAGATACTCCCCAATTTCGGTGATGGCGCGAACGCTCGAAACCGTGTCCCGTCCGAATTCGTCTTCCAACGCGACGAGATCGTCTCGGAGGAGATCGAATATTTCCTTCCCATTAATCGTCGCGGGCGCGCTCAAGTCTTACCTCAAACCTCGGGATGTACGAGGTCAGCCTCTTTAATTCGATCTGTAGTTCGTAAATTGCAAATCGATCCCAAAATCATGCTGCTTCAGCATGGCAATTACCTCCTGCAACGTGTCTCGATCCTTGCTGCTGATTCGGACCAGGTCGCCTTGAATGGAAGCCTGCGCCTTCTTCTTCGAATCCTTCACCAGCTTCACGATGTCCCTTGCCCTTTCAATGGCGATGCCTTGTTGCATTGTGGCGCGGCGCTTCGAGGTGCCTCCGGCCGCGGGCTCCACCGGCCCGTAGGTCAGCGCTTTCAGTGAAACCCCCCGCTTTACCAGCTTCTGCTGCAGTACGTCATTTACCGCCTTCAGCTTGTATTCGTCGGCCGAGTGCAGAACGATCGCGTCCTTCTCCAATTCGATATTCGACTTCGAGTCCTTGAGATCAAAGCGCGTGTGGACCTCCTTTAGCGCCTGCTGGATGGCGTTCGACACCTCCTGCAAATCGACCTTGCTGACCACGTCGAAGCTGTTATCGGGCATACATTTCTAATCTTTCTGAAATAAAAGTAACTTGAGATGAGGGTATCAGAATTGCGGACTAACGTACCGGAACTTTGTTTTCATCCATTTCAGCTATTTTGAAAAAATTGTAGAAATTGCGGGAGGTGAGTTCGCCGACCTCGTCCATCGTGAGGCCACGTAATTCGCCCAGCTTGCCAGCCGTTTCCTTCACATATGCGGGTTCATTGCGCTTTCCTCTGTGAGGCAGGGGAGCTAGATAGGGGCAATCGGTCTCGATCAGGATCCTCTCCAACGGTACTTGCAGCGCGGCATCCCGGATCTGCTGTGCCTTAGGGAAGGTCATGTTGCCGGCGAATGAAACCATGAATCCCATGTCGAGCGCGCGTTTGGCATGAGGCCAGGTTCCTGTGAAGCAATGCAAGATGCCGCCGATGCCTTTGGGAGCCCATTGCTCCTCGATCAGTTGCATGCAGTCTTGCCACGCGTTTTCACTGTTGTCCGACGGACGGCAATGGATCACGATGGGTAGCTTGGCCGCAGCCGCGAGCTCCATCTGACGAGCAAAGACTTCTTTCTGCGTATCGCGCGGCGAGTGGTCGTAATAATAATCGAGCCCGATCTCTCCCCATGCGATCACCTTGGGATGACGCGCCAGCCGCTCCATTTCGGAGTACGCATGATCTGACGCAAGCCGCGCTTCGTGAGGATGAATCCCGATGGTGGCGTACATGAACGGATATTTCTGCGCCAACTGAACCCCGGCGTTCAGCTGCGGAGGCCCATCGCCATTCCCAATCGCAACCATGGTCCGAACTCCAGCCGCGCGCGCCCGTTCAATGACCTGCTCGCGGTCGGAATCGAACTGCTTGCCGTCCAGATGTGCGTGCGAATCAACGTACATAAAAGCCAAGCCGAGCGGCCGGAGGCTCCCCGTGTCCCTCTGCATGCCGCGTGGTGGAAGATTTCTTACTTAAGCCGCGCCCCCACAGGCACGTCTTCGAGGAAACTAGCGAGCACAGGTTTGCCGCCTTCGAGTGACGCCGCGACAATCATCCCATTGGATTCATAACCGCGAAGCTTCCGGGGGGCTAGATTGGCGACAATCACGACCTTGCGCCCCACCAGAGTCTCGGGCGCGTAAGCCTCCGCGATGCCCGCCAGCACCTGCCGCACCTCTGTCCCTATATCGACTTCCAGGCGCAACAACTTGTCAGATTTCGGAACGCGTTCCGCGACCTTGACGAGCCCAACGCGCAGTTCCACTTTCGCGAAATCATCGATTGAAATCTTGTTTCCATCCGGTGAAACTGCTGGGGCGATGGGAGCCGCAGTCCCGAGGGCAATGGCTGGGGGCGCTGCCGCTGGCGACGTCGGCGTGGCCGCACTCTCTTTCGTCTCTTCCGCTCCCGGAACTCTTTGCTGTTCTTCCATCTGCTGCATCCTTTCAATCGCGCTTTTATCCGCGCGGGGAAATACCGGACTCACCTTGCCCAGCTTTGTCCCAAGGGGCAATTGACCCCAGCTAAGTTGAGCCAGGTCCAGTTTCTTGATGTCGCCCAACCCAAGCTGCTCCCAGATTTTCGCCGTTGCCTCGGGAACGACAGGGTGGGCCAGCGCGGTCGCGATGCGCAACGCCTCCGCCGACGTGTAGAGCACAGTCGCCAAGCGCGCACGGCTCTCGTCATCCTGCTTTTCACCCAACGACCACGGTTCGTTCTCGACAATATACTTGTCCACTGCGGCGACCAACCCCCAGGCGGTTTCCAGAGCGCGGGAAAACTGAAATTGGTCGAAGAACGTTCCAAATTCGCGAATGGTTTCCCGCGCTACCTCCGCGATCGCGTGATCGGCCGGTGTTCTGGCAATCGCATGCGAGGGATAGGGCACTTCGCCCTTGAAGTAGCGAGTGATCATCGTCAAGGTGCGGCTCGCCAGATTGCCCAGCCCATTGGCTAGATCGGAGTTGTAACGCTGCACCAGTGCGTCAAAGGAGAAGGATCCGTCTTGGCCGAAAACCACTTCGCGCAACAGGAAGTAGCGCAGCGCATCTGCGCCAAGTACGTCGAGAATCGTTTCCGTGCGCACGATATTGCCACGCGACTTTGACATCTTGTTTTCTTCAAACAGCAGCCAGCCATGCGCCACGATCGCCTTCGGCAAGTCCAAACCTGCGGCCATCAAGAATGCGGGCCAGTAGACACAATGGAAACGCACAATCTCTTTGCCGATCATGTGGACATCCGCCGGCCAGTATTTCTTGAATGCCTCCTGCGCTCCCGCGTGCGACGATCCATAACCAATCGCGGTGATGTAATTGGCCAACGCGTCCAGCCACACGTAAATCACGTGCTTGGGATCATCCGGGACGGGAACGCCCCACGAAAAAGTCGAGCGGCTGATCGAAAGATCGCGTAACCCCGAGCGCACGAACGAGATCACTTCATTCCGCCGCGTTTCCGGGCGAATGAAATCGGGATTGGCGTAGATCTCCAGCAGCTTGTCCTGAAACGCCGACAGCTTGAAGAAGTAGTTTTCTTCGTGAACGGTTTCGGTGATTCGACCGCAGTCGGGGCAGGGATCGCCTGGCTGCGCGCCGTCAACATACATTTCATCGGAAACGCAATACTGACCGGTATAAGAACCCGTGTAGATATAGCCGTTGTCGCGGATGCGGCGGAACAGTTCCTGAACCCGCTTTTTATGACGATTCTCCGTGGTGCGGATGAAGTCGTCGTTGGAGATGCCCATCCGCTTCCACAAATTCTGGAACTCTGCCGAGATTTCGTCGGCGTACTGCTGTGGGGTTGTTCCCGCGGCCTGGGCCGCGCGCTCGATCTTCTGCCCGTGCTCATCGGTGCCGGTCAGGAAGAAAGTGTCGGCGCCCAAAAGCCGCTGCCTGCGCGCAACCGTATCGCAGGCGATGGTCGTATACGCGTGCCCGATGTGCGGGCGCGCGTTCACGTAGTAAATCGGGGTCGTGATGTAAAACTTTCTGCTCATGAGATGGTTTCTGGCTTGTGCGCAAAAATATAAGCTCGACGGCTTTGATACTCGACGTCAGGGGCGTACGGATCGCGCTCGATCACTTCATCGATCTCGAAGCCCGCTTCGCGCATATACCCCAAGATCGTGCTCGCGCGAAAAAATGTGAACTCGAGACAAACGCCGCATCCCCAGATGTCCTCTTCCAGTTGTGCGACATCTTCGCCCAGGTGAAAGGACAGCAGCAACTGTCCGCCGGGTTGCAGGACGCGCCACATCTGTCGTACTGCATCTGCGACTTCCTTCAGGGATAGATTCACGATGGCATAGAATGCCGCAATCCCCGCCCAGGCATTCTCCGCAAACGGCAGCGCCCGCATGTCGCCTTGATGAAAATCAATGCCTTGATTCAGCTGTCTCGCCCGCTCGAGCATTCCCTCGGACAGATCAACTCCGCAGACCTGAATCCCGCGCCCCTGCAGGTATCGCGCAACTTGCCCCGGCCCGCATCCGAGATCGCAGACGACTCCGCCATCACGCACGCTCTCGGCAAAGCGGTCGAGGAGTTCCCGATCCCGTGGTTTATGCCGCAACTCATCATAGATACGGTGCGCGTATTCGTCGGCGATCGAGTCGTAGCCGGATTGCACGTCGGGAATGCTCTTCTGGATCATGCGCTGGCGACCTATTTCTGCCCGCCGCTGGCATACGCTCGCGTCGCTTCCTGCATGACGGTCTTAAGCGGGACGTGGTGTTCCGCCGCGATGCGGCGGCAGTCCTCGTATTCCGGCGCATAGTTGGTGATCGTTCCGTTCATACTTGCGATCTTGATGCGGACCATGCCCCATTGGGTGCTAACATTTTCCCATCGCCGCGACAGAGTCTGGCGGATTTCCTGTCGCTGCCGTACGCCCAGCGTGGTAGTCTCGGCGAAAATCAGCTGAGTCAATTTGCCCCCATCTTCCGATTTGCAGAGCACGCTGAGCAACGTTCCCGGCCGGTTCTTCTTCATCTGTACTGGAACGCCGAACACGTCGAGGGCGCCTTCCTGGAGCAGGCGATCCAGTACGTATCCAAACACTTGCGGGTTCAGGTCATCGATGTTCGCTTCCAGAACTGAAATGGTTTCGGAATTCACTTTATCGAGCGGCTTGGCAGCCTCGCCAACTACAAGTCGAACCACATTCGGATTGCGCTCGAAATCCCGCGATCCTGCCCCGTACCCGGCTCTTTCGACCTTCATCGGCGGAAACCCTTCGAAGCGTAGCGCCAGAGTCTTTACGATCGCCGCGCCCGTGGGAGTCACCAACTCAGCCTGCACTCCGGAGGAATACACCGGCACCTCTCGCAGCAGTTCCAGCGTGGCCGGCGCAGGAATAGGGAAGGTGCCATGAGCACAGTGGACTGTTCCGCCGCCAAGATTCAAAGGCGAGCATACAAATTCGTCGACCGCGAGAGCCTCTGCTCCCACCGCCGCGCATACGATGTCGACGATGGCATCGACCGCCCCGACTTCATGAAAATGGATCTCCTCCACCGGTACATTATGGATTTTTGCTTCAGCCGCACCTAGCGCCTCAAAAACGCAAGTCGCCGTCTTCTTCGCCTGATCCGAGATCGGCGCAGCCGAGATGATCTTTCGGATTTCGTTCAATCCGCGATGCGTGTGTCCGTGCGTATCTTGAGCGTGTTCCTTCGAACTTGTATGGCTGTGCGTGTGTTCGTGCGAGTGTCCATGTCCATGAGAATGCTCGTGTTGCACGGACGCTTGAATCAGGGCGGGCGCGGCGGCGTGAGCCGCCTTCTGCTTCTCCCAGTACTCCTCGCGCGGCATATCCTTATCGCCGCCAATCCAGACGTCCACTTTGGTCGCCGAAATCCCACTGCGCACGACCCGCGAAATCTCCAGCTTCGCGCCCAATCCGAGCGCGGCCACTGTATCCTCCAGCAGACGCGGAGACACTCCGGCATCTACCAGAGCGCCGAGAAACATATCGCCGCTGATGCCGGAAAAACATTCTAGATACGCGATGCGCATGATCGAGATTTCATCATAGGGAAGCGTTGCTACAAGCGTCAAACCTGCGCGCTGCGCCCACTCTGTTAAAATCACTGTTTCTCCAACCGGTTAGAGGACGTCCTTGTATCGCTATGTAGAGCATCTTCTCGCCCAGCGCGTGCTGGAGTGTCTGCAGCGTCGTCATCCCGGCGTCACCCTGCCGCGCGTGGTGATCGAACAGCCGCCCCGGGTCGAACTTGGCGACTTCGCCATCCCCATGTTCCCCTTTGCCAAGCCTCTGCGCTCTGCTCCTCTGAAGATTGCCGAAGCCATTCGGGCCGAGATCGGAGAAATTCAAGGCGTTGCGGGGATGACAGTCACGCCTCCCGGCTACCTCAACGTGAGAATGGATCGCGCTTGGATGGCTACGGCCTTAAGCTGGGATCGTAAAGAGCCGGGCGACGTTCCGGCCGGCAAGATTCTGGTCGAGCACTCCAGCATTAATCCCAACAAGGCGGCGCATATCGGACATCTTCGCAATGCCGTGCTGGGTGACACCTTCGTGCGCCTACTGCGGTACGCGGGAAGGGAAGTCGACGTTCAGAACTATATCGACAATACCGGAGTGCAGGTCGCGGATGTGGTCGTTGGATTTACGCACATCGAAAAGAAATCGCGCGCGGAGATCGAGGCACTGTGCCGGCAGCCGCGATTTGACTATTACTGCTGGGATCTCTACGCCAGGGTCTCGCAGTGGTACCAAGCCGACCCAGAGAACAAGCAGGCACGGCTTCAGACGTTGCACGCGATCGAAGACGCCGCGAGCGAGACGGCCGCATTCGCAGACTTGATCTCGATTGCAGTATTGCGGCGGCATCTCGAAACCATGGACCGGCTGGACATTGAGTACGACTTCCTGCCTCGCGAAAGCGAGATTCTGCACCTGCACTTCTGGGATGCGGCCTTCATGAAGCTGAAGGAAACCGGCGTGCTCACTTTCGAGAACGACGGCAAGAACAAAGGCTGCTGGGTGATGCGGCGCGCTGGAACAAGGACGAAGACGAAGGGTGCTGATAGCGAAAAAGAACTTGATGATGTCCTTACGGATATAGGAGTCAAGGGCCTAGGGCTTGACGCGTCCGGCATTTCCGAAGAAGACCAGAAGGTAATCGTGCGTTCCAATGGCACTGTGGGCTATGTTGGAAAAGACATCGCGTACCATATGTGGAAGTTCGGCCTGCTGGGCCGCGATTTCGGCTACCGCAAGTTCTACCAGTATCCCAACCAGCACGACTGCTGGATATCTACGACGGACGGAGAAAAGGATCATCCCCAGTTTGGGGACGTCGCGGAAATCTACAATGTGATTGACGCCCGTCAGTCCGAAGCCCAAAATACGGTCATTGAAGCGCTGCGCGGCTTAGGACACAACGATGCCGCCGATCACTACACACACTTTTCCTACGAGATGGTGGCGCTGACCCCGCGCTGCGCCGCAGAACTCGGGTACTCACTCAGCGAAGACGACAAGACGCGCTCCTACATCGAGGTCAGCGGACGAAAAGGGTTTGGGGTCAAGGCGGATGACTTGCTTGATCGCTTAATCGTCTCTGCCAAAAAAGAGGTCGATTCGCGCCATTCCCAGCTGAGTGAACCCGAACGCCTGGGCATCGCCACGCAAATTTCCATCGGAGCCCTACGTTACTTCATGTTGAAGTACACCAAGCAGTCCGTCATCGCATTCGATTTCAAAGATGCTCTCAGCTTCGAAGGCGAGACCGGCCCGTACGCGCAATATGCCGTGGTGCGCGCCAGCAGCATCTTCCGCAAAGCTGGCCTGGAGCCGGACGACTTCTCGCTGAACCTCGCACAGTCGGAACTGGCCGCTTCGTTCTCCGGACCGGATGCCGATGAGATATGGGAGCTTTGGCTTGCCTCGTCGAAGACCTCTTCGGTCGTCGAGCAATGTATTGCAACCACGGAACCAGCCTATCTTGCCAAGCACGTCTTCCAGCTGGCCCAGCTCTTCAACACCTTCTACCATCGTCATCCCATTCTCAGCGAGGCCGATAACGAGCGAAAACAGTTCTTACTCGCCACGGTAGCCGTGGTCCGTCGCGAGCTGATCCGCGCCCTAGCGATCATGGGCATTACAGTTCCACCCGTGATGTAAATGTAGGGACAGCCGCCTCGGCTGTCCGGTCGAGCGAAGTTCGACTAGCGTGGCGAGTGGCCCCTCCGCGCGGCTTCGACCGGCGGGACAGACGAGACGGCCGCCCCTACATGCATTTGCATCGGCGGGACGTTGCTTCCACAATTCAGGAGCCATGATGCACTTTACTCCCCGCAGGTTTTTCCTATGCGCCGCTCTCATGGGTCTCTGTTTTCTCGCTTCGACCATCTGCGTGTCGGCTCAAGCGAATGGCGCTGCGAAGCGTCCGCGTATTGGTCTGGCGCTGAGCGGCGGCGGCGCTCTCGGACTCGCCGAAATCGGCGTCATCCAGTGGATGGAGGAAAATCACATACCGGTCGACCGCATCGCCGGCACCAGCATGGGCGCAATTATCGGCGCGATGTACGCCACCGGGATGTCAGCACCCGAGATGGTGGACTTCGCCGAGAAGATCAACTGGGACCAGGCCCTGGCTCCGGCGCCCGCTTATTCGCAGCTTTCGTACCGTCGCAAGCAGGATCGCCGCGATTTCCTGATCAACGCACCACTCGGCCTGAAACATGGTCTCGCCGGTCCCAACGGCTACAACCCCGGGCAAGGGGTCGGACTTCTGCTCGACCGCGTTGCCTTTCGGGAGTCGGGAATCTCCAGCTTTGACGACCTGGTCATTCCGTTTCGTTGCGTCGCCACCGACATGCAAACCGGGGAGGCCGTAATTCTCCACGACGGCCCTCTGGCGCAGGCGGTGCGCGCCTCCATGGCGATACCCGGCATGTTTACTCCCGTGCAAATTAACGGACGTCTGCTGGCCGACGGCGGCATGGTGCAGAACATCCCGGTTGAAACCGTCCGCAGTGTTGATGCGGATGTGGTGATCGCAATCGAACTGCGCTTGCCTCCCGGCGACATCAAGGAGCTGAACACGCTCACCGGCGTTCTCTCGCGCGCCGTCGACGTGATGATCATTCAAAACGAGCATCGCTCGCTCACCCACGCCGACGCCAGAATCAGCGTGGACATGAAAGGCTTCTTTGTCGACGATTACGGCCGCGTGAAGGACCTGATTGCGCTGGGCTACAAAACTGCCGCAGCCCAATCCGCCGAGTTGCAGAAGTACTCCATTCAGGATCCGGCCGAGTGGCGGCGCTATCTAGAGGAGCGCAACGCCCGCAAGCGGCCGCCCATCAAGCAAGTCGACGCCATCGTCGTGACGGGCGCCGACCGCGACGCCGCCGATAGCATTCGGCATCGCCTCGGCGAGGATCTCGGCAAGCCGCTCCATTTACTTACGTTGGAGAAGCAGCTGACGCAGATTGCGGGCGAAGGCCATTTCGATCACCTGGGCTACGAAGGTTTTGTGCAGAATGGCGTCCCCGCGCTGCGCATCACCGCACATGAGAAGTCGTACGGCCCGCCGTTCGTGGATTTGGCGGTGAATGTTCAGGGCTCAGGTGTCGCCGCATTCGACTTCTCGGCCGGCGCCCGCATCACTTTTATGGATATCGCTCATCGCCGCGGCGAGTGGCGCAATGATCTTCTGTTCGGTTCCAGCAACCTGGGAGCTAGCGAATACTATCAACCCATCGGTCGCTCACGTTTCTTTGTGGCGCCCTACGCGTTTGCCTCCAAGTACGGACGGAACTCATTCACAGGGCTGACCCGCATCGCAATTTTCGGCGACGAGCGCGCGGGCGGCGGTCTGGACTTAGGATTCGAACCCAACCGGCGCAGCGAGGTTCGGATCGGATATGAAATCTTCGATGGCAAGCTCGCACCCCTGGTGGGGGCAGCCGGGTTGCCGATTGTTCACGGAAGCACAGGTCAGTTCCGCGCGCGCTACGTTTGGGATGGTCAGGACAATCCCTCGGTTCCGAGTAAGGGAAGCCGTGTCGTCGCGATGGTCTCACGAGTGTTGCAAACGCCAGGCGTTTCGCACCCCATCGACCAGATCGATGTGCGCACCTCTAATTTTCTGCCGCTCGGCAGTAAGGCGTCGCTGTTTTTCGATGTTGCCGGAGGATCGACCTTCCGCGGCCCCGCCGGACCGTTCCAGGTTTTTGAACTCGGCGGCCCGTTCCGGCTGGGCGCGTATTTCCGAGATGAATTTTTGGGGAATCATTACGTGTATTCCTCGTTCGGCTTCCGCCGCGAGTTCTACCGTCTGCCCCAACTGGCAGGAAGAAACATTTACTGGGGCGGATGGTACGAGGCCGGGTCGGCATTCGGTCTGGCAACGGATGATCCTGGCCCGGTCGTGATCCGCAGCACCTTCAATCTCGGAATCATCGCCGACACGGTGATTGGCCCAATCACGCTGGCAGGTAGCGTAAGCCCCACAGGCCAGAGCCGTGTCAACTTCTCGATCGGACGCCTGTTCTAGGCGCATGTGTAGGCACAGCCGGCCTGGGGACTCGAATAGCGCACTCATTCTCCGGCGTATGCAATGAGCGTTTGTCCGGCTCGAACTTCAACAGATCCGTCCTTGTGCTCCAGGCGCACCATTCCCTCCAGCACGACGGTAATTCGTCGAACTTGGGAATCGTCGATGAGCATAGGGTCTATTCCCGGCAGCCTGGATGCGAGTGGGATGGGCGATGAGTATAGGCATGGAATTTTCAGGACACGTTGCGAGGTTCAAAGATTACATCAACGTGGACGACCCACCCCTGCGCCTCTCTCCTGCTGGAGAGGCGCCGAGAGCGAGGTGGGATTCGAAGTCCGAGCTCCGGGCTCTGCATTTATGGACACGGATAGGGCGCCGGGCGTTGGAGGCGTGCCGGGGACTACCGTCGGCGGTCATGGGACCCCATTCGGTCCGGGTGTTCCGGGGATCACCGTTGCAGTGGTGCCCGGCGTGCCCCGCGTGTAGCACGTGCCGTGATTGGCAGGGGTTGGGGACGGGGGAGGAGGCACAAGCCGGGGCGCGACGGTTTGCAGCGCGACCGGTTCTCCGGCAGATTGTTGCACCGCCTTCGATATTTCACTTTGCTGGAACGAGATATCTTGCGCCAGCACCAAATCCACTGGCGTACCGGCATCCAGATAAAAGTGATGCGAACTGAAGATCACGACCAAGGATGCAACGGCGCCTAAGGCGCCTCCCACGCCAGCTCCGATGACCGTCGCCGCTCCCGCGCTCCGGGGTACGGTCATGCTCGATGACAGACATCCGGGCGGCGGCCCGACACAGCCCGGAGGAACGGAACTGGTGATGGTCTGGGGGGTAGCGTTGGCGGCCGCGTGGCCTATCACGGCACCGAGACCGGCTCCGGCCAAGGGCAGCGCGACGGCGCTCATCACCCGTGCGTTGCCGGGATCTTTCGCGGCGTACCCTTCGTCACTTTGCAGCGTCATCGGCCCAGGAATGACGGTCACGTCGCCGTCGGGAAATATGACGGCCATTGATTGGAGGTGCAGTTGTCCGCGTCCGTCGCGAGCGTCCAGCTTCTCCACCGTCCCTTGGACAAACGTTCCGGGAGGGACCACCATTTGGTCGCCCGATCTCACCGGCGCAGTGACTTGCGCGTAAATGTCATCGCCGCGATGAATGACGCGGCTTTGTACGGGATGTGTTAGCACCAAGGGAATCCGCGTGCCGGCGGGAACGGTTACGACATTCTGCTCGGGTGAGGGGCGTTCATTTTGCGGTTCCTGCGCGAATAGAGGGATGGCGGCCAGCGAGATCACGCTCAGCAGAATCGCTCCTCGCAATGTCTTCTGGCTCGTTGGGGCAAGATTGGAAGGTGATGGAAAAACGTCTGAGAGGCTGCGAAGGTACGTCACGATGCACCTCCTCTCGAAAGCATTTGGAGGGAGAGCCTTCGAGGCGGTCATCAACAGCAAACCCGGCTTTGCGAGTTAGACTCGCCAGTTCACCAGGATGTTATCGCACCTCCCAGTAAATGTTTGCAATTTGATGGTAGCGATTTGTAAAGGTCCGTTAGACTTTGGGCCTGAGAGCCTTGCTCTATGGCAGCCAAAACCAACGCAGCGCGACTTCTGGACCAACTCGGGGTCGCTTACGAGATTCGGGAGTATGACGTCGATCCCAACGATCTGGCGGCGGAGACTGTGGCTGCAAAGATCGGATTTCCGCCCGAGCAGGTGTTCAAGACGCTGGTTGCGCGCGGAGAGCGCAATGGTCCTCTCATGGCGGTAGTTCCGGGGGACCAGGAACTGGATGTAAAAGCTCTGGCGTCGGCCGCGGGAGAAAGGAAAATCCAGTTGGTTCCGGTGAAAGAGCTGCAGGCTCTCACCGGCTATGTTCGAGGCGGAGTCACAGCGCTCGCCGCCAAACGCGAGTTCCCCGTTCTGGTGGACGAAACGATTGAGTTGTTCGATACGGTTTCGGTTTCGGCGGGAGTTCGTGGGGTGCAGATCCTGATCGCGCCGAGGGATTACATTCGGGCGGTGCAGGCTACAGTCGTCGCACTGGCGCAGCCGAAAAGATCCTGAGCCAGCCCGGGCTTCGAGCAGAGACAGTCGGGAATCAAAAACCTTGCTCAACCAAATCTTCAATGGTGAGGCCGCTTTGCTGGGATTCCCGCAGCATCATCTTCTCTACATATTTCGCAATTAGATCCGCTTCCAGATTTACCGGATCGCCAGGCTTGAGTGAATGCAGGTTCGTCATCTCAACAGTATGCGGAATGATAGCGATCGTGCAGCGGCTATGGTCCAGCCGGGCGACGGTCAGGCTAATGCCTTCGATTGAGATCGAGCCTTTGAACACGGTGTACTTCTCGACCTCTTCCGGAATTTCGATGTGCAGCCACCAGTTGTCGGAGTTTTCGATTCGCTCGAGGCTGATCAATTTGCCGACTCCGTCCACGTGTCCCTGGACGATGTGACCGCCGAAACGACCATCGGCCTTCATGGGAAGTTCAAGGTTGATCAAAGCACCTTCGCGAACGCGCGAGAACGAAGTGCGAACCCAAGTTTCGGGGGCAAGATCGGCACAGAAGGAATCGGGCTTAATGTCGAGGGCGGTGAGGCAGACTCCACTGACCGCGACGCTGTTGCCCGTGCCCAGTTCTTTCGGAGCATGCTTCGCGGCGATGGTGATGCGGCGGTTCTCGCCGCGTTGCTCGATGCGGGTGATGCGGCCGACTTCTTCGACTATGCCTGTGAACACGGCGGACCTCCGAGGTGACGGATCATTTTAAGCTATGAGCGATGAGCAATGAGCTATGAGCGATTAGCAATGAGCCGGGAAAACCGCTGCAGGGCTTCGCCCCGCTGGACAGCCGATGGCGGCTGTCCCTACATGCGCTATTCGGCGTAGGGATCACGTAAGTAGCCTTCTACTGCGAAGTCTTCGCCGAAGCGATGCAGGTGCAGGTGCCGGACTTGGGCGGCTTGACTCATCCCGGGAAAGCCCGCGCCTGCCGCGAAGGGAATGGATCCGGTTCCGGCGAGGATCTTGGGAGCATAGTAGAGAAAAACTTTGTCGATGGCGTCGGCGGCGAGAGCGGTCCAGTTCACGGTGGCCCCGCCCTCGATCATGACGCCGGTGATCTCCAGTTCTGCCAGGCGGCGGAGAATGGCCGGCAGATCGGGACGGCCAGTGCGCTCAAATGCTTGAACTTTTTCCACACGCACGCCGTGTTGTTCGAGTTCGGCTTGCTTGCGGTCATCAGCCGAGCCACAAAATACGAGGACATCATTCCTTCGGTTTGTGGCCGCGTCCTGCACTAGACGTGATTCGAGAGGCAGACGCAGGCGCGAATCCAGAATGACCCGAAGCAATGGCCGACGCCGTGGCCTGGCGCTGCGGTCGGTCAGCAGGGGATCATCGGACAGGATCGTTCCGACGCCTACCAGCAAGGCGTCGTTCTGATGCCGCAGTTCCTGTACGTGGGCCCGGGCAATTTGGCTCGTGATCCATCCGCCCGCGGGCATGCCGGTGTGGGTTTCCAGGACCTCAGGCGGTGGGGGAGCGATCTTGCCGTCGAGCGTCATCGCGGCTTTGAGAGTAACCAGAGGAACCCCGTGACGGATGTAGCGCGCGAAAGCTTCATTGAGCAGACGCGCCGGTTGCTCGCGGGCTCCGACTGCCACTTCTATTCCTGCGGCTCGAAGCGCATCGAAGCCGCGGCCGCTGACTTTTGGATTGGGATCCGCCATGGATGCGACTACGCGATGGATGCCGGCTTGGATCAGGGCGTCGGTGCAGGGAGCGGTGCGTCCCTGATGCGCGTGCGGTTCCAGATTGATGTACAGAGTTCCGCCGCGCGCCTTGGGGCCGGCTTGTTCGAGGGCGAGGATCTCGGCGTGCTTTACGCCACTGTAAGTGTAGGTTCCGCTTCCGGCGACATTGCCTTCGGCATCGGTAATTACGGCACCCACGTAGGGATTGGGCGAGGCAAGTCCGATGCCGGCACGCGCCAGGTCGAGCGCGCGCTGCAGATGTTGATCGTCGGCGGATGGTGCAGGCATGCAGGGAGAATCTAACACGCAAGCGGGGAGATCAGCAGACCGGAGTTGTTATCCACGCTGCGGAGGAAAGCTGCGGAACGAATCATCTTCGATCTCGGCGACCGCGGCGCC
This sequence comes from Candidatus Sulfotelmatobacter sp., assembly GCA_036376495.1. Lineage (GTDB taxonomy): Bacteria > Acidobacteriota > Terriglobia > Terriglobales > Acidobacteriaceae > Sulfotelmatobacter. Next base: position 55,062 of record DASVAE010000037.1, read on the forward strand.
GCTGCGGTCCTTCGGACCACGACGCACGGGAGCGGGGACATAGGCATAGGGATCGCCGGGAGAAGCCGGGTTCATTCCCAGCAGGCGTTTCAGCAGATCGAGAATCCGTTTCAAACCCGAAAGTTTCTCTCCAGCATCCGGCATAACAGCTCCTATTCGAAAAGTGAATCTACAAATTCCCTCGGGTCGAAGGGCAACAGGTCGCCAGCTTTTTCACCCACGCCGACATAGCGGACCGGCAAGCCCAGCTCGCGGCAGATGGCAACGACCACGCCACCTTTCGCGGTCCCGTCCAGCTTGGTGAGCACAATTCCGGAGACGCCCGCCGATTCGGTGAACAGGCGAGCCTGTTGCAGGCCGTTTTGGCCGGTAGTGGCATCCATCACCAGCAGAACTTCATGCGGGGCACCGGGGATGATGCGCTGCGCGGTGCGCCGCATTTTGTCCAGTTCCGCCATGAGGCTCGTCTTCGTGTGCAGGCGTCCAGCGGTATCGACGACGACGTAATCTGTGTGGCGGGCGACGGCCGCTTGCAAGGCGTCGAAAAGCACAGCGGCGGGATCGCCGCCCGGTTTGGTTTTGATCACCTCGGTCCCGGTGCGCTGTCCCCAAATTTCGAGTTGCTCGATGGCAGCGGCACGGAACGTATCGGCGGCGCAGAGCAGGACGTTTTTGCCCTGAGCGCGAAACACCTGCGAAAGCTTGCCGATGGTAGTCGTTTTTCCGGTGCCATTGACTCCTACCACAAGGATCACTTCGGGCGCGCCATCGACTTTGTTCACGGGACGCGAGTTGGCGGCGTTCAGAATGCTGAGCAGCTCTTCTTTCAAAAGCCGCTTCAGTTCCTCAACATCCTTGATCTGCTTGCGATCGGCCTTTTCGCGCAATTTTCCCAGAACTTCCTGGGTGGTCGTGGAGCCCAGGTCAGCGCCGATCAACGTGGCCTCGAGGTCATCGAGCGTGTTGCGGTCGATCTCTTTGGTGAAGGCAACCGCTTCTTCGATGCGCTCAGCAAGGTTTTCACGCGTGCGGGTGACCGCCTGCTTCATGCGGTCTAAAAAACCAGTTTTCTTTTCTTCCTCGAGACTGCCGAATAAAGTCTGAATCATAAAAAGCCCAAAGTTCGATTATACGTTGGCGACTGCGGCGCGCAGGCGGAGCGGGGGAACTCAGTTCTTTCGGTGCGTTTAAGTAAATGAAACGGTTCACTTCTCTCAATCGATGCATTCGATGAAGCGTTTCACCCGTTTTCCTCCATCAACAAATCGTTATTGCACTCTCGATTCAGAGTCGCTCTTCAGGAGCACATTCTTGTGCGTACAAATATGTGGCGCATTTTGGCGTTTTGTTGTACGCGGCGCGGTGATATCCTAGTTGCAATCTTCATAACAACTCACCTTCTGCGCACGTGGTCAGATGGAGTAAAGAGGCCTTTCCCCTATGTATCTGACACGACCCACCCAAATGTGCTGGATTTGCGGCAAAGCGGTAAGTCCGGAAACGCTCAAAACGGATGAGCACGGAAGCACCGTGCATAGCCGATGTTACGAAGCCAAGCTGGCGCTGGCCACAGCGTCGTTGGGAGCGCTCAAGATTCCTCCAGCCACGCTAGGGCACACTTCGTTGATGGCCTTCTCGGACCGCGGCAATGACAAGACGTCCCTAAGCTTCTTGAAGACAGGGACCGAGTAAGCACATCGTCGCGCGCCCTGATTATTTCTTTTCGCTGACCGTCCAGAAGGGCTGCTTGGCGGGAACGAATTCGATAGGCACATCCTTGACGAACTTTTTCAACCAGCGTGAGCACTCTTCCATGCCCGGCTGTTCGCTGGGAATATGGCCGATTACGATCAAGGCCTTCTTGCGGTGCTCAGTTACGGCATCGGCGGCATACTCGACCGTTTCCCATTCGCGAGTTTCACCTACCAGGAGTGCCTGCACATCGTCGCGCTCCAGGGCGTGAGTTTCGGGCTCGAACCCGGCTGCTCCGGGACTCAGGCCTACCTTGGTGACTTTCATGTCGGGCTCGCCCACCACACGCACTACCGGCGAGCGCAGCTTGCTCGCGACTGCTTCCGCTAATTTCTGCAATGTGGTTTCTGGAAGGACGAACAGGTATTGATCGTCGGGCGTCTGAAATTTCTCCCATTGCAGCGAATGTACGACTCCGGCTTCGATGCCGTCGGGGTGACGAATGTGCCAGTGGTCGTGAAAGCGCCAGACAACCATGTTGTGTTTCTCAATGAAGGCACGCTTCTCGGCCCAGACCGGATCGTTTTCCGGCATGCCTTCCGGAGTGTCGAGGTGGGCGTAGAACGTGGGCTCGTGTGTAATAACGAAATTCAGACCCTTAGCTGAGGCCCGTTCGAGAACATCCATGGTGGCCATCATGGTGACGGCGATTCCAGTTACAGGCGTATCGGGATTGCCGGCCTTGAAGGTGTCGACTGTGTCCTGTCTCCACTCGACTCCTACTTGCTTTTTAATCTGTTCGACGATGGCACGCGCCGTGGGCTTGGCCTGCTGTGCTGCGGCTGGGGAAGGAAGAGCGGTGACAAGGGAAAGCAGGATTGCTGCCGAAGCGATTGAGATTTTCACGAATGTTCTCCTCATCGTGTTCTGGTAGGGACCGCTCGCTGCGCTTCGCGGGGGGGACCAATGGGTCCGCCTCTACGTGAGTGTTATTCACCTGGGCTTATCTTTTCGCCTTGTTTCAGCGTGCGGTCGAAGAACTCGGCGGTGGCGCCGTAGGCGCGAATCCAACTCTTCCACATCAGAAATCCGTGGATTTCGTCTGGGATGATTAGTTGTTCAAAGGGGACATGCTGTGCGCGCAGACGCTGTACTAGATCCACCGTCTGGCTGAACGGCACATTGCGATCGTCATCGCCGTGGATCAGCAGCGCGGGAGATTTCCAGGTGCTCACGTAAGCATCGGGCGACGATTCCCATGCCAGCTTTACGGCAGCGTCCTCATCGGGCGGCTTCGTGGCCACGCTGCCGAAATAAGGACGTTCGGTGAGGAAGACGCTCCAGTCATGGACGCCGTGGAAATCGACTCCGGCTTTGAAGAGATCAGAATTTTTTGCCAGGCCCATGGCAGTGAGGAAGCCTCCGTAGGATCCGCCCCACAGGCCAATCTTGTCGCCATCCACTTCCGGCAGCGCTTGCAGGTAGCGCCCTGCCGCGACGACATCCTTGTATTCAGCGGCGCCACGCCAGACCGTATTGGGCGGCTCACGGAACGCGCGTCCGTACATAACTCCCAGACGATAATTGACGGAGAGCACCGCGTATCCGCGGCTGGCCAGGTACTCATTCATGGCGTAAGCATTGTGGTAGTAGTCCATGTAATGAAAGCCGAGCATCATCTGACGGATGGGACCTCCATGCATGAAGACCAAGCCGGGAACTTTTCCGGCGCTATGGCGGGGAAGGAAAAGTTGGCCGTGTAAAGTCAATCCATCTTCACTCTTGAAGATGACCTGTTTCGGGGTGACGAGCGAGGAGGAGGGGAACTCGTCGAGCGCCTGCTTCGCGATCATCTCGCGTCCATTCGCAGTGAGCAGGTACGGCATTGCCGGAACCGTAGCGGTCGAACCCAGACAGAGGATGTGTTTGCCATCGGCTGTGACGACGGGGGACCATTCCATCGTCTCGCCCGTCGTGAGCGCTTGCTGCGGAGAGCCGCCTGATACAGACACGCGCCACAGATGGCGGCGATCGACATCATCTTGATTGGAGGAATAAATCACCGACTTCTTGTCCGGGGTGAGGGTCACGTCTTCCACGTCGAAGTCGCCGGGCGTCAGCAGCGTGGCGGTGCCGCCGGTTGATAGGATCGAGTACAGGTGATTGCGGCCATCCTGCTCAGAGGAGAACACAATTCTCCCGGCCGCGAAGTTCAAGGAGGTGTCCTCCGTGAGGCCGGGCAGGGAATCGTCCAGTTTGTCACCGCTACGCCAGAGTTGATGTGCGGTGCCGGTTGCGGCGTCCGCGATCCAGATCGACCAAGGCTGAGGACGTACGGGAATCAGAGGAAGTTTGGCTTCTTCTCCCGGCGTTCGGACAAAGACAATCTGCTTGCCATCCGGAGACCAACGAGGGATGGAATCTTTATCTACACTGGGGGACAGGTAGCGGATGACGTCGTTCCCAAGGTCGTAAATGGCGATGAAGCTGTGAGAGCCGCGCTCGCTGACAAATGCGATGTGCTTGCCGTCCGGCGACCACTTCGGCGAAACGCCGTCGCCGCGAACCGTGGCCAGTTCCTTCGCCTGCTGCTTGCCGTCAATGCTGGCGATCCACAACTTCTTTTTGGCGGACCACACCGCCTGCTTGCCATCGGGAGAGATCTGGATATCTTCGCAGCCTTCCTCGGCGCATCCCATTTCGCCCAGCAAGCGAGGTGCCGCATTCTTCGCGTCAACGTCAACGGCAAATACCTGCTGCTTTGCCCCCTTGGTCCAGCTTTCCGGATTTGCGCTTTCCTGCGCATCGTTGAGTTCGGTGCCCACGGCATAGAGCACGGTTTTGCCATCAGGCGTAAGGCGCACACTGGCGATGGGTTGGCCGTCGTCCTGGTTGTAGTGGGTGAGTCGGCGAGCGGTTCCGGCAAAGGCAGGCCCATCGGCGATCCAAACATTGCGAACCCCCTTCGTGTCGAAGACCCAGGCGACCCGGTTTGCCTGCTGAGCGGAGACGAGTCCCGTGGGGAACGGTGATCCCAGAACTTGCTCCAAAGTAAATTGCGATTGCGCGAGTACCCCGAGGACGGAAGCCAGCATCCAAGCAAAAAGCAGCAGGCAGACACGTTTGGTTGTGGGCATAGCGCGCTAGTCTAATCAAAACAAGGATCGCTGCCAAATCTCGTGTCCGGGTAGACCTGCATCGAACCGCCGTTTCTTTTTGGGAACCTTTCTGGCCCTACAGACGTAGTTACTACTAGGACCCGTACGTTCGGGTTCTCGGCCCCGCAGTGACAAACTAAGAACTGGCACGTCTTTCGGTTATGCGTAGTATCTCCGACATCCTCGCCCAAATCTTCCGCAACCTGTGGGCGCACAAGCTGCGATCGTTCCTGACCATGTTTGGCATAGCCTGGGGAGTCGGCTCTCTTCTCCTGCTGGTTGGCGTGGGGGAGGGCTTCCGGTCGGGGAACAAGCGGGAGCTGTCGGAGTTCGGCAAAGACATTATGTTTCTTTTCCCCGGGCGAGCGCCTGCGGTCAAAGGCAACATGACCTCCGCACGGTCTTATTTGCTTACGTACCACGACTACGTCGACATCAAGCAGGCAGGCCATGTACGCAATGCCGTGCCCATCATCTCGCGCAGCGATCTGCACGAGGTGAGCGAGTTTGCCAGCGGCAGCGGGGAAATTCTGGGAACCCAGCCGCAGTTGAACGAGATCAGCTACCTTCCCCTGAAAGAAGGACGGTGGCTGAACGATCTGGATGGGACGCAGAGGCGGAACGTCATCGTGCTGGGCAATGAGTTGCTCAAGACGCTATTTCCCGGCAGGCCGTCGGTGGGGGCGTTTGTTTTGATTAACGGCCAGCGCTTCGAGGTGGTGGGGAGCCTGCCCCATCTGGGGCGCGGCGATAACATGTGGCTGAACATGCGCGGATATATTCCCTTTCAGGTGATGGCGGCAAATTTCCCGCTCAAAGGGGAGAACCATGAGAACTCAATTTCGTTCATTGAATACCAACCCGAGGTGAGGTCGGATCACGAGCTGGCGCGCCAGGAGGTCCATCAGATCGTTGCCCGCAATCACGGGTTCGACGCCAGCGACGAGAACGCATTTGACGAATGGGACTCGATCAAAGAATCGCAGATGGTGGGGACGATCTTCGACGTCATGAATATGTTTCTGGGAGCGGTCGGGATCGTCACGCTGGCGTTGGGCGCGATCGGCGTGGTGAACATCATGCTGGTGGCAGTCAGCGAACGTACGCGCGAGATCGGCTTGCGCAAGGCGCTGGGCGCGACCAACCGGAGTATCCTGCTGCATTTCTTTCTCGAAGGCCTGGTGCTCACGCTGGGCAGCGGCATGTTCGGTATGGCATTCGCCGGCGGCCTTATGGCGCTCATGGGAGGAGTGCAGGGGCCGCAGGGATTCGATCCGCCCAAGCTGGTGCCTATGTCGGCCATACTTGCAATTGGCAGTCTGACCCTGGCTGGGGTGGTGGCCGGCCTGTATCCAGCGCGAAAGGCGGCCATGCTGCAGCCGGTCGAAGCGCTGCGGCAGGAGTGATCGATCATGTGGCGCGATCTGCTTCAGGAATCCTATAACGCGATGCGCCACAACCGGCGGCGTACGGCGCTCACCATGCTGGGCATGGCATGGGGGATCGCAACCGTCGTCATGCTGCTGGCGTATGGCGACGGATTCGGGCAGGCGTGCGCCAATATCTTCGCCAACTTCGGCACGAAGTTGGTCATCATTGTGCCCGGCAAGACTTCCATGCAGGCCGGGGGACAGAAGTCCGGACAACAGATCCGCTTCACCCAGGAAGATGTGGATGCGCTCACTACCAACCTTCCGCAGATCACGCACATCACGCCGGAGGTCGGCAAGCAGGTCAATGTGCAGTACGAGAACCGCTCCTTCACGTTTCCGGTCAGCGGGAACGATCCCAATGTTTACTCCATTCGTTCGCTGAAACTGGGAGAGGGGCGCTTCTACAACATGGAGGACCAGGTCCAGCATGGGCGAGTGGCGGTCATTGGGTCCGAGGCCAAAGAGAAGCTGTTTTCCGGACGCAGCGCTCTGGGTGAACACATCCGCCTGGATGGGTTGAGCTTCGAAGTCGTGGGCGTGCTCAGCGCCAAGATGCAGGAAGGCAATGACGATATCAATCGCGTGGTGTACGTGCCGTTCACTGCCATGAGCGATTTGAAGGGCACGCACTATCTGGACACGATCTGGTTCAATTACCAGACGCCGGAATATACCCGCATTGAGCCGGCGGTGCGCACCATCCTGGCAGGGCAGCACAAGTTCAATTCGTCGGACCGGCAGGCGGTGAGAGTCTTCAATCTCATGACGCAGTTGCACCAGTTCGAGATCATCACGCTGGGCCTGAAGATTCTGATGGGCTTCATCGGGACGTTGACGCTGGGAATCGGCGGCGTGGGATTGATGAACATCATGCTGGTCTCGGTGACCCAGCGCACGCGCGAGATCGGAGTGCTGAAGGCGCTGGGAGCGAAGTCACGCTACATCCTGATGCAGTTTCTGGCTGAGGCTTTGACTATTACCTTTATCGGTGGCGTGCTGGGAGTGATTCTTGCGTACACGGTTGCGTTGTCGGTGGGACGTCTGACTCTCTACAGCGCCTTCGCCAAGAATGGCGAGGCGGGTGATATCCGGCTGATTATTGCTCCGGGGACTCTGCTTGCTTCCACCATCATCCTGGGAGCCGTGGGGTTGATCAGCGGCATGGTGCCGGCCTTTCGCGCAGCGCGGCTGGATCCGATCGAATCTCTGCGACACGAGTAACACTGGGGCTACGTGTTCGCCGATCGCTCCAGGGGACTGGACCTGCTTTGGCGCCAGAGCAGAAAAATCACAGCTGACATGGCGATTACCGCAAGTTGAACGTGCACCAACCATGCAATAGGAGCTACGGGAAACAGGTACGCGCAGTACAGGGCGGTCCCAATGTTGGATTTGACGTCATTCATGGGCACGCTGATCAGCCAATCGGGGAGCAATAGAAGCGCTGGCGCCAGGATCACCAAATCGTAGACCGTGAGATGAGGCGCGACCAACACCGTAGCGAAGAGCAGCGCGGAGAAGCGCACGCTGAGCGGCATGGATGGACGTCGCCATAATAAAATCGTGATCCCCAGCAGCAACGCAGCGCTGAGCGCGTACAAAACCAACGCGAGTCCTGGGATGGGAATCAGCATGGACCAGAACGTTCTCAGGCAATACGTCTGGTAGATTTTGGGCTCCAGAACGGGCAATGCTGAACGCAAATTGCGCAGCATCCAGAGCCAGTCGTGAAATGCCTGCGAGCCGTAATAAAGCACTCCGACCAGGAATTGCGCCAGTCCGCTCAGCGTGGCGCCAATGACTACCTTCCCTGCGCCAGCCGCAATAAAGACAACGGCTCCGGCAAGCGCGAGTTGCGGTTTGAAAGCAAGACACCCCACCACGATTCCGGCGAGAAACTGACGCTTGCTGCGCAGACTGAGGTAAGTGCCCGTGAAGCACGCCAGGGCAAGCGCCGAGGTCTGCCCCCAAGCAATCAGGTGAAAGAGGGCAGGGAATGCGGCCGCCAAGATCGCGACTGTCACTCGGTGCGTTTGCAGATTCGGGCACGTTCGCCAGACCCAATAACAACAGAGAAAGTAAAGGATGGCGGACACCATCCACCACACAACCAAAGCATGGGCGTAGGAGAGATGAGCAAGTGGCGCGAACAGGATTGATGTCTGGGGCGGATACAAAGGAAGATAGGGAAGTCCAGAGGCTTGGGGCACATGCCTCGCTGCGAGTTCGGACTGAACTTTCATGTCGTACAGTTCAGGTCCGCGATGCTCGCGGGCGATGAGGCCCAGCGTGTAAAAGTGCAGGAAGTCGGTGCCCTTAAGATTTCCGTTGCGGTCCCGTAGTCCGGGAGTGGTCATGGTCCACAGGTAGATGGACCAGAGCACAACGCCGACGATCAGTCCGTGCGCCCGCAGCCGCCGGGGAGTGAGCCAGCCCGCGTACTGAGTTCCGTCTGTCATGGAAAACGCTCCATGGTAATGGAACGTCGGACTATCACAACCACAAAAGTCTCGCGCTTCAAGGTGCAGGGGCCGCCGTGTAGGGCTGAAGCTTGGGCGATGGGTCGTCGGCGTCGAGCCGCCAGGGGCGACGAGTCTTAAAATATTCCAGCAGTTCCTGGTTTTGCGCGTCTCCCATATCGCGCGCCCAAACCACTTTCGCGCTGTCGATGGAGGCGCGATTCCATACCCATTCGCGATTTAGATCGTGGTCAGGGCGGTAGCGCACGATCACAAGTTGTTCGCCGGGCATGGCGCGTAGGTGCCTAAGGATTGTTGCGCGTTCCAGATTCCCGCGCGGCCAGGCAGGCTCGATCTGAGTATGGGTGGCGGCCGCCATTACCCGAATGACGATCATGGCGAACGCCAGAAGCGGAATGGCGAGAGCGGCGTCTTTCAAAATGCCTCGGCGCGCGTACATGTGTCGCAGCCCTTGAATCAACAGAATGTAGAGAGCGCCTGCGGCAGGAGAGAAATAATGCGGCAAGGTCCAGGTCTGCACCGCGAACGCTGCGATCATCGCGGCGCAGATCGCCACCGGCAATCTCATTTTTCGCTGGCGGATGATCCATGGCAGCGCGATCAGAGGGACTGTGAGCAACGGTCCCAGGTAGAACCCCCACCACTCCAGGAATTTGTGAGTGCCACGTTGCAGGTACCCTCGCAGCGTCAGATTGCGTTGAAACTCACGCGCCTCGCCGCGGTAGTAATCACGCATGACGGCATGGTGATACACGGGCTCAGCACGCATTTTTTGCCAAATAAAGTAGGGCGCGGCGGAGTATTGCGAGCGATTCACCTGGTAGGTCATCAGCCAGGGCGATCCGGTCACGCGCTCGTAGTAGTGCGCCGTTGCTGCTGCTCCGGCGGCGAGGACAATTAACGTTACGACCAGAGCAGGGATTGCTTTTTTGATTTCAGGGCGCCGTCTTGCCGTGAACCAGGCCAAAAACGCGATTGCAACCGGGATGCTGAAAACGAATCCTTCGTATGGGCGGCTGTTCGCCAGAATCACCAGTCCCAACGCGAGCACTATTCCGTGCCTGGGGCGCATGTTGCGGCGCAGGCGGGGCCACGCTCCCAGTACGAGCGTTCCGCCCAACGCCGCGACCGATGCGCACCAATAGGTATTCATCCAGTAACTGAGAATGCCCAGGCGCAGGGCGGCCAAAATCGCGCCCACCAGCGCCCATGGTAGAGGCATCCAAGCCTGCAGCATCCAGCAAACCGCCGCACACATCACGGCGGTGATGACCAGTTGCCCGATCCACGAATGGCCAATCGCTTGACCCGCGGCCAGCACGAGGCCTTGCGCCGGCGGGTACATCGACATGTACGTCGGGTGCTGAATGATGTGGAAGCTTTCAAAGTGAATCCACATGGGATGGGTGGGATTGGTGAGGCGACCGTGCGCGAAAGTGTCGGCGGCGAGCAGATAGCTGAATTCGTCGTTCCAGCGCGGTTGGGGAATGCCGATCACTGGTATCAGAGCGGTGCGCACGACAATGACGGCAAGTCCAACTGAGAGAACGGCGAGCCTACGCCGGTGTGCGAAAGACCGGAAGGCTCTGGCGAACGATGGGCGAGAACCATCAGAGGCGCGCTGGCGACGAAGAATCAGAACGAGGGTCGCGGCCATCAAGACCAGTTCGATGATCGTGAGAAGCCAGGGTGCCAGGCGAGCGTAGGCGTTTGCAGAAATGACGAGGGCGAGTGCGGAGCAATCGAGTTTAGGCGAGAGGTTCAGGCGTGGCTCCGGGACTAGGCATTTCAGCACTTACAGGAATAAACAATGACTGGACAGGTAAGTAAACGATCATAGATAGAACCGCAGCCTGAGTCATCCCACATGCGCGCCCGTGTGCGGAGGTACGGACCCGTAGGCCCGGAGCCCTGGGTCGGCAAGTCGAACTGATCATAGATAACGCCACCGGAGACGGTCCCGGAGGGACCTCTGATAATAGCCCGGCGTTTCAACGCCGGGTGCAATGCGCACAAATCACACATGCGTCCCGTAGGGACGCCTGAACCCCGCCTCAATTCCAATCTGGAACTACGTTCTTCCTTTCCATTTCAATTTCCTTTGCTCGCCTCCCCCGGCGCGCTACGCTGCAAAAGGATGCCTCACACCTACATCTCGGACCTGGTGCATTGTGTGTTCTCGACAAAGAATCGCCGCAACCTAATTCGACCCGATACCCAAGCGGATCTTTGGGCATTTCTCGGAGGGATCGCGCGCAAGAATGGATTCAAGGCGATCGTCGTGGGCGGTACCGAAAATCACGTGCACATACTGTTGTCCTTACCCGCCACAATGCCGCTGGCGAAAGCAGTGCAACTTATCAAAGGGGCATCATCTCGATGGATGAACGAAACCCACCCCCATCATTTCGAGTGGCAGGAGGGTTATGGTGCTTTCACGGTTGGCATTTCACAGAAGGAACACACGATCGCGTACATCCAATCTCAAGCTGAGCATCACCGGAAGCGGAGTTTTGAAGAAGAGTTCATCGCGTTTTTGAAGAAGCACCACGTCGAGTACGACCCGCATTACGTCTGGGGATGAGTTTGCTGAGACTGTTCAGGCGTCCCTATGGGACGCGTTGCGTAGGTCGTGGGCGGTACCCGCCAGTAAACTGGCGGGCTATTTTCAAAAGTCCCTCCGGGACTTGGTCATGGCCCCAATGCTCGGTGCAATGCGGGCATAAGAAAAGCCTCCTCCGTCAGACGGAGGAGGCTTAATTCACGGAACTATTTGGTTGCGGCGTCACCAATCTCTTCGAACAATCCACCGGCAATCTGAATCATTTCGTCATCCACCACGCGGTTCTTGGAGATGGCCTCGAGCAGCGGAATGGAAACAATCTTGTTGGAGCGCAACGCGGCCATGCGGCCGAATTCTCCGCGGTGCACCATGTCGATCGCGCCCAAGCCGTAGCGCGTGGCCAGCACGCGGTCGAAGGCGCTGGGAGATCCTCCGCGCTGAATGTGTCCGAGAACTACTGCGCGGGTCTCGAAGCCAGTGCGCTGCTCGATCTCGCGCGCCAGCACATTGGCGATGCCGCCCAGTTTGGCATGACCGAACTCGTCCTTACCCATGTCTGATATCACAGGGGCGCCTGATCCGGTGGAGAATTTTGCCCCCTCGGCGACCACGACGATGGAGAAGTAGCGTCCACGTTCGTGGCGCTGGCGGATGGACTCGGCGACCTTGTCTACATTAAACGGGCGCTCGGGAATCAGAATCGCATCCGCGCCTCCCGCAATGCCGCTGTAGAGCGCAATCCACCCGGCGTCGCGGCCCATGACTTCCACCACCATCACGCGGTTATGCGCTTCGGCGGTGGTGTGCACGCGGTCAATGGCTTCGCAGACGATGTTGCACGCGGTATCGAAGCCGAAGGTGTAGTCAGTTCCACCCAGGTCGTTGTCGATGGTTTTCGGCACGCCCACGACCTTGACGCCCTTCTCGTGCAACTTCTGCGCGACGGAAAGCGTATCGTCACCGCCGATCGCAACCAGCGCGTCGATCTTGTGCGCTGCAATGGTTTTCACGCAGCGATCGAACCCGTCGGGACGCTTGGAGGGATTGGTGCGCGAAGTGCGCAGAATGGTTCCGCCGCGGGGCAGGATGCCGCTCACGGCGTCCAGGTCCAGTTCCATGCTCTTGTCCTCAACCAAGCCGCGCCAGCCTTCCATGAATCCCACGAACTGGTCGTCGTAGTGGAAGACTCCTTTGCGCACTACCGCGCGGATCACGGCGTTCAGTCCAGGACAATCGCCGCCGCCGGTTAAGATACCAATCTTCATCGTCTGCTCCTCAATCCAAGTATCGGTTTAAGATGAATCCGCAGAATGCACCCCGGGTATGGAGCGTCGTGGGCCCAGGGACGTGGCGTGCAGTCTTTCGGAACTATTAAGAGTAACACTTCTGCAACCGATGCTGAACGAGGAATCGCGCGTAGAAAATCGTTCGGGTACGTTCTTTCGTACTGGTGTTCCGCAGGCTTGCGCTGCGCTGCAGGAATTCGCAACAATGCTCGACGATCATGAATAAAAATCTGCGAGTGGTTGTGTGGGGAAGTGTCGCGTTGCTGGGCGCGGCGGCGCTGGGGATGGTTGCGCTGCATCGTGGAGAGCCGATCAACGCTCTGTGGCTGGTCGCTGCCGCGACTTGTTGCTACGCGCTGGGGTACAGGTTCTATAGCGCATTTATTGCGGCGAAGATTCTTGCGGTCGATCCGCTGCGCGCCACGCCTGCCGAGCGACTGGAAAACGGCCGTGATTTCCTGGTCACCAACAAGTGGGTCGTCTTCGGACATCACTTTGCCGCGATCGCCGGTCCGGGACCGCTCGTCGGTCCGGTGCTGGCGGCTCAGTTTGGATATTTGCCGGGAACGCTTTGGGTGATTGCGGGCGCGGTGTTTGCCGGCTGCGTGCAGGATTTCGTGATCCTGCTTTTTTCGGTGCGGCGCGACGGCAAGTCGCTTACCGAAATGGCCAAGGAAGAAACCGGGCCTCTGGGAGGACTCGTCGCCTATGTCGCGGTCATCGCCATACTGATTATCCTGCTTGCGGTCATCGCGCTCGTCGTGGTGAATGCGCTGAAAGACAGCCCCTGGGGTACCTTCACCATTGCCATGACCATTCCGATCGCGCTGCTGATGGGGATCTACCTGCGCCGGATTCGTCCGGGGAAGGTGCTCGAGGTATCGGTCCTGGGATTTATTCTCGTGCTGCTGGCGATCTGGGGAGGGCAGTGGGTCGCGCACAATGCAGAACTGGCGCCGGTCTTTACCTTCCGCGGACAGACCCTTGCCCTCCTGATTTTGATTTATGCTTTTGCGGCATCCGCTCTGCCGGTGTGGTTATTGCTGGCGCCGCGCGACTACCTGAGCACGTTCGTGAAACTGGGTACCATCGGCTTGCTCGGTATTGGAATCGTGGTGCTTCATCCCACGCTGCACATGCCCGCGTTCACGCGTTTCATTGATGGCACCGGGCCGGTGTTCGCGGGAAAGATTTTTCCTTTTGCCTTCATCACCATTGCCTGCGGCGCGATCAGCGGCTTCCACTCGCTGATTTCAAGCGGGACTACTCCCAAACTGATCGCCCGCGAGACTCAGACGGCCATGGTGGGCTATGGCGCGATGATGGCGGAGTCGGCCGTCGCGGTGATGGCCATTATCGCGGCCTGCGTGCTGCAGCCGGGCGTGTACTTCGCCATTAACAGTCCATCAGGCATTGTGGGACAGACTGCCGCCGCGGCCACTACCACCATCTCGAACTGGGGATTTCCCGTGACCGTGCAAGACATGCAGTCGCTGGCTAGCGCCGTGGGAGAGCACACGCTTTTCAACCGCACAGGCGGCGCTCCGGCCTTTGCCGTGGGCATGGCGCATATTTTTTCCCAGAGCCTGGGCGGCGGTAGCGTGATGGCGCTCTGGTATCACTTCGCCGTGATGTTCGAAGCGCTGTTCATCTTGACCATCCTGGATGCCGGCACGCGAGTGGCGCGTTTCATGATTCAGGACGCCCTCGGACACGTTTACAAGCCGCTGGGGCGTACCAGTTGGTATCCCTCGATTCTTGGCACCAGCGCGGTGATTGTCGCGGCTTGGGGATTTTTTCTGTGGCAGGGAGTCAAAGATCCTTTGGGTGGAATCAATTCCCTGTGGCCGCTATTCGGTATTGCGAACCAATTGCTGGCCACTGTAGCGCTTTGCGTGGCGACGACCATCATCATTAAGATGCATCGCGCTAAGTATGCCGGGGTGACCCTGATCCCCCTCGCCTGGCTGGTGGCGGTTACGTTTACGGCTTCCTGGCACAAGATTTTTGATGCCAGTCCGCGCATTGGCTTTCTGGCGCAGGCGCGGGCGCTGGCCAGCGCGCCCGGGACTGCTGCCAATTCGAGACTCATCCTCAATAACCAGCTGGATGCGGCCGTGACGGCAGGTTTGGTGGTGATGGTCGCGCTGGTGCTCATCGAGTCCATTCGGCAGTGGCTCGGGGTGCTGCGCGGGCAACGAGAGATCGTCATGCGCGAGACTCCCTTCGTCCGAACCCGCCTGGCGGAGGACCGGATATGAGGGTCCTGAAGACAGGCGCGAGAATCCTGCTCGCAACCTTGCAGGAGATTTTCGATGAAGCTTCCTATCGCCGTTTCCTGGAGAGAACGGGATTGCCTTCGTCACCGGAAGCTTACGAGAATTTCTGGCGCGAGCGGGAAGATGCGCAGGCGCGGCGTGCCCGGTGCTGCTGAGCTAAGCCTGGCGGCGAATTGCCAAGTTTGGGCCTCTTCCGAGAGATTGTGGAAACCGCCTCGCCTTCCCGGGGTACACTGCATGCACATGCGAGTTCTGGGCATTGACTGCGGGGGAGAATATACCGGCTTCGGCGTGGTCGAGATGGCCGGCCCCGGCAAATTGGGCTGTGTTGCATGCGGAGCGATTAAGCTCTCCCCCCGCGAGCCTTTGCCCCGGCGATTGTCCCGAATCTATCAGCAACTCGGCGAAATCATTTGCAAGCACCAGCCCGATGAAGTTGCGATTGAAGATGTGTTTTACGCACTGAATGTGAAATCTGCGCTCAAACTCGGCCAGGTGCGCGGGGTGGCCATGCTGGCCGCGGCCTCCGCAGGACTGGAAGTGGCCGAGTATTCGCCCTTGACCATCAAATCTTCCGTAGTGGGATATGGCAGAGCGGAAAAGCAGCAGGTGCAGCAAATGGTGACTCGTCTGCTGGATCTGACGCAGCCTCCGGAGCCGATGGATGCCTCCGATGCGCTGGCCATCGCAATCTGCCACCTGCACACCAGCGGAACCCTGCAGCGGCAACGCGCCCTCGCACGCTAGGGTTCAACGGGCGGCTTAGTTTGGGATAATCTTGTTGGTTGCAATTCAGGTGAGCCCTACGAGAACAGATCGCAAGCAGCAAATGAGGATAGTCGCAAGAGCGCGCGTCCGCGACCTGGTCTTAGTCCTGCTCCCCTCATTGCTCGTGATCTGTATCCACTCTGCCAGCCTCGCCGCTGATGGGGGAACGATCACCTTCTCGCTGGATTTTCCTAATTCCGCTCCCGAGCATTATTCGATGTCGGTGCAGGCCGACGGCAATGCCAAGTACGAATCCACGGGCAAGATCTCGCTGGACTCGGATGAGCGCGATAACTATCACACGGAGTTCAATTTTTCAGACGCAACCCGTACCCGCATCTTCCAATTGGCTTCCCAGGCGCACTATTTCGCCGGAAAGATAGATTCCGGCAACAAGAAGCTGGCCTTCACGGGGGCGAAGAAGCTGGCCTACAGCGACGGGCAGAAGAACACATCGGCCGAATACAATTATTCGTCCCAGCCCTCGGTGCAGCAACTGACGACGATCTTCCAAAGTGTTTCGGCAACTCTGGAGTTCGGCCGACGCTTGACTTACTTTCACCACTACCAGAAGCTGGCGCTTGACGACGAACTCAAGCGCATGGAAGACCAGGCCCGCCGTGGCGAGATCACCGAGTTGCAGGCTGTAAAACCTGTGCTGCAGCAGATTTACGATGATTCCAGTGTCATGAACGTGGTTCGCGCCCGCGCCCTTCGGATCATGGACATGAATCCACCGGCCAGCGCCGGTAACCGTCGCTAGTACCCTCGTCTGCAGGCGGACAATCCAGAAAAGTCAAACCTTTTACAACTTGGTTGGAAAAAGCGTGTTCTAATGGATTACAGTCTTTCCAGGGGGTTACCATGCCCGCTCCTTCTCGCTACAGCTTTGTGGTTCTCGTGGCCTCAGCCTGCGCACTTCTGGCGTTGCCTGCTCTGGCCGATTCGCAAGCCCGCATCGTCCGCCTCAGTGACATTCAAGGCTCGGTGGAGATTGACAAAAACGCCGGGGTTGGTTTCGAACGCGCGTTTGTTAACCTTCCGATCACTCAAGGCACGAAGCTGCACGCCGCCGCCAATGGCCGCGCCGAGGTTGAATTCGAGGATGGCAGCTCGCTTCGCCTTACTCCGAACACTACGGTCGAGTTCAGCAAGCTGAGCCTCGCCGATTCCGGCAAGCGCATGTCGCAGGTGAATCTGGTGGAGGGCATGGCTTATGTCAATTGGCTGGGCAAAGATGATCTGAACCTGAACTTCTCCCGCGAAAGCATCGCCCTCGATCATTCGGCTCATTTCCGCGTCGATACCTCTAGCCAAGCTGCCAACCTGTCGGTCTTTAAGGGCAACGTCGATGTGGAGGGTCCCGCCGGGAAGTTAGTGGTCGAGAAGAAGAAGACCGCCACGTTTAATCCTGGGGATGAGGACAAGTACACACTCGCCAAGAACGTTCCCGACCGGCCGCTCGACTCGTGGGATAAAGAAGCGGTTTCCTACCACGACCAGTACGCCAGGAACAACACGACGCCTTACGGCTATGGCTACAGCGACCTGATCTACTACGGCGCGTTTTCCAACGTTCCCGGCTACGGGATGATGTGGCAACCCTACTTCACCGGCGTGGGATGGGATCCCTTCATGGACGGCGCGTGGGGCTACTACCCCGGATTCGGATACATGTTCGCGTCGGCCTATCCCTGGGGATGGATGCCTTATCGTTATGGAAATTGGCTCATGGTTCCGGGGATGGGATGGATGTGGCAGCCCGGCGGGTGGAATACCTGGGTTGGCGTCCCGCGCTATACCACTGCAGGTCAGGTGCATGTGACCCGGCTCGTTCCGCCTCCGGCGGGGACGGTTAAGACGGTGTCTGTAGGCCGGGCCTCGGCTATGACCTCGATGCAGCTATCGCGAGTCACTCTGAACGCGGGGACGGCTGGACTAGGCATACCTCGCGGTTCGATTAACCACCTCGATCATCTCAACCGGGAAGTGGTGAAGCACGGCTCCGCCGAAGTTCGCTCCGCGCCGCAGTTCGGGACGCAGCCTGGCGCTCGCTCTGCCGCTCGCTCTGCCGCTCCCGGATATGGCACTCCTCAGCGAGGTTCGATGTCGAGCGCGCCGACGGCTCCTCGCAGCTCGGCGCCGATGGGGCGTCCGGCTTCGGCTCCGGCGGCCCCTTCCGGGCCTCATCGCTAGAGCGACTGTTGAAACGCAAAAGGGCTTCACGAAAGTGAAGCCCTTTTTCTTGTTAACGTTAAATGGCCCGGACTAATGGGTCAGGGCCTACGTGTTTTGGCACGACTCACGTAGGAACGCACCCATTGGTCCCTCCCGCGAAGCGCAGCGAGCGTCTCTATAGATTGCTCATGCAGGGCGACAACCTAACTCACCAGCACTCCGGCATATCCGACAACGAGGTCGCGGTCGCCGGACACATCACCTGACGTCGCATACTTCACCAGTTCCACTTTGGTGGCACCCAGCTGCCGCACGGCGGTTAACATCGCGACCGCGGGACCGTAGCCGCACATGCTGATGTTCTGCTGGGTGACGACCTCATGCAGCCCTCGTGGATCGAGTGCCAGTATCGTTTCGATCGCGCGATGATCTTTCACCCGCGTCAGCTCGTCCGACTCATAGTGATTCATGTCGCTGGAGGCCACAATCAGTACAGGCTCGTTTTGCCCGGAGATAACTTCGGCCAGCGCGTTGCCAAGTTGCTCAAGGATATCCAATCGTCCGGTGCCCAACGCGATGGGCAGGAACTGGAGTTCGGGCTGACGCAACTGCAAAAACGGGAGTTCGACTTCGGCGGCATGTTCGCTGCGATGTGCGGCAGAATCGTCCTGCATGGCGGGGAAGCGCTCCCGCAACGCCTGCGCCAGTGTTCCATCGACGGGAACATCCCCCAGTGGAGTTTTCCAGGCGCCTTCGCTCATCATCGCCAGAGCATGTCCCTGGCCGGTGTGGTTCGGACACATCACCACGCAGCGCCGCGGAACCTTGATGCGCGCGAATACCGCGCCCGCCACGTGCCCGGAGTACATGTATCCCGCGTGCGGAGCGATGCAGCCCAGGGCCGGAACAGGTGCAGTGCTGGTTTGAGAGAGGTAGGATCGTGCTTCCTCACGAAGCTCGTCGCAGTTTCCGGGATAGAACCGTCCAGCAACGGCCGGATTTCGCAGGGTAGAGGTTGTCATGGTCCCTCCTTCGCAGTGGCCGATGCGGGGCCAACAGTATCGAGCTAAGACTGCGGCTGCTGCTCACGCAAGGCACGGTAAATGGCGGCGCTCTGTTCCAGGCTCAGCGTTTCAGCGCGAGCCGTCGGCTTCACTTTCGCCGTGGCCAGAGCTCGTTTCAACTGGGCATCGTCATAGCTTCCCTTCAAATTGTTCCATAACGTTTTTCGCTTTTGTCCAAACGAAAGGCGCACGAAATCGATAAAGCCGTCGCCCACTACGCCAAGTCTCTGCTGTTGCGGATCCATGGTGAGTCGGAGCACGGCAGAGAAAACCTTTGGTGGCGGCGAGAATGCCCCCGGGGGAACGGTGAAGAGCTTCTCCACGCGGGCATTCAACTGCGCGGTCGCGGAGAGCACTCCATAGTCGCGGCCGCCGGGCTCGGCGGCGATCCGGTCCGCCACTTCGCGCTGCACCATGATGACCATGCAGTCAAAATATTTCGCAAACTTGAACAAGCGCAGCACGATGTCAGAGGTGATGTAATAAGGAAGATTGCCAACGACTTTCACCGGCTCGGGCTTAAGTTCGATACCGGGACGTCCCAGCCCGGGCTTGGGCCCAAACAGAGAATCGATATCGATCGAGAGTACGTCGGCCTCGATAATTTCGACATTGCGGTACATGCCGAATTTCAGGCGCAATTGCGCCGCCAGCACGCGATCCATTTCCACCGCGATCAGACGCCGAGCTCGCTTGCCTAACTGTTCGGTGAGAATGCCGCGCCCGGGGCCAATTTCCAGCACGGTGCTTTGCGAGACATCGCCCAGGGCGTCCACAATGCGGCGCGCGTATTCCTCCTCATTGAGGAAGTGCTGTCCCAATTTGGGCTTCGATCGCGGGCGATCCGTAGATACGGCTCTCGGCACGTTGACCCTCTAGCTGTCGGGAAGTAGACTTTCCAGTCGGTGCACGCATCTTATGCGCGGGCCGGCCGTCCTTTGATTGCTCCATGATAACGTGCGCCGCGGAAACGCGCCCGCCGTGGAGGTTCCACACTCATGAACATCGCCTTCGTCGCTTCCGAAAGCGTTCCCTTCTCCAAGACCGGCGGGTTGGCGGATGTCGTTGGCGCGCTGCCCAGGGCGCTGGCCTCACTCGGGCACCAGATCACCGTCTATCTGCCGCGCTATCGCCAGACCAAGCTGGAGAATCCTGGCGTAGTGGTGCGCAGCGTGACTGTCCCTTTTGATGACCAGTACCGGTTCGCCTCGGTGGTTTCGGGAGGAACCGTGGGTGGCATCCACTTTTATTTCGTCGAGTATCCGCCCTACTTCGATCGCGAAGCTTTGTACGGCACGCCTGCGGGGGATTATCCCGATAACGCGGAACGCTTTGCCTTATTCTCGCGCACGGTGCTGGAAGCGTCGAAAGTGATTGGTGTTCCGCAGATTTTCCATTGTCACGACTGGCAATCCGCGCTGGTTCCGGTCATGCTGCGCACCCTGTATTCGGAAGATCCAGCATTCCACGACGTGGGCACGGTATTCACCATTCACAATATGGGATACCAGGGATTGTTTCCCCCCGACACTTTGCCTCTGCTCATGCTTCCTTGGGACCTGTTCACGATTTCCAAGATGGAATTTTTTGGCCAGGTGAACTTTCTGAAGGGAGCCCTGGTGTACGCCGATTACGTCACCACGGTCAGCAGAAAATATAGCCAGGAGATTCAGACCGCCGAGTATGGATTCGGTCTGGAAGGCGTGCTGCGGAATCGCTCCGCCACGGTGACGGGCATTCTGAACGGCGTCGACTACGACGAGTGGAGTCCTCAAAGGGACAAGTTCTCGGTTGCTAGTTATTCCCCGCAGGACCTCTCCGGCAAGGCGAAAGACAAACAGGATCTGCTGACCGCTTTTGGAATCAAGAACCCTGACACAAAACTGCCGGTGATCGGAATAGTGTCCCGTTTCGCGGCGCAGAAGGGTTTCGATTTGATCGCACAAATCGCAGACCGGTTGGCGCGCGAAGAGATGATCATCGTAGCACTGGGTGCAGGCGACAAGGCTTTCGAAGAGATGTTCCAGCGTCTGCACAAGCAGTTCCCGAACAAGATTGCGGTCAAGGTCGCCTACGACAATGCCATCGCGCACAAAATCGAAGCGGGAGCCGACATGTTCCTCATGCCCTCCCGTTACGAGCCTTGCGGCCTGAACCAGATTTACAGCCTGAAATACGGCACTGTTCCCATTGTGCGCGCCACCGGCGGCCTCGACGATACTATCGAGCCCTGGGACGCGCGTACTGGGAAGGGAACCGGCTTCAAGTTCACCGAGTACAACGGCGAGTCGCTGCTGCTCACCATCAAAGAGGCTCTCACCGCCTATCGTGATCAGACTTCCTGGCACGCCCTGATGCGCAATGGGATGAACAAGGATTTTTCCTGGAATGCGTCAGCTCGCGAGTACGGCAAAGTCTACGAGCGTGTGCGCCAGCTGCGCACCGCAAACCATTCCTCACCAGAGAAAGTGCTGGTGTCGTAGTAGCAAAGTTAAAATGCCGCGCTGATCTCCGGCGCGGCATTGCCTGTTCTCAAGTATTTACCACTTGAAGCCTTGCAGCAACCTCCGCGCGGGAGATTGTGACTCCAAGGTGTGCCCGTGCCGCGGCCGGATTGTTCCCCTGTTGTGGGCCGCCGTTGCCTGCGTCTGGAACCATGCTTGCGAGAAGCCATCAAACACGCTATTGGTGGTGAGGCGAACGAGCCCGGTGCCATCCAGATTCATGCTGTAGATTTCGTACCCGGTACTGGCGGTTGCGTCCAGGTTATCGCGGTCCGATTCGAAGATGATCTTCTGTGCCAGTCCAGGTACCTGGATGACGATCGGATCAACGTTGTAGCCTACGCCGTCGCTCACTTGAGTGGTGCCTGACCCATCCAGGTTCGTTATGTAAATATCCACGTAGTTGCCGCTGCTTCCGTTTGTGGCGCCCGCGAACACGATCTGGCTGCCGTCCTGGGTAAAGGCGGGGTAACCATCCCAGCAGTCACAGGTGGCGCTGTACGGATTGGTGATCAGCTGCGGATTGCTGCCATCCGCATTCATGAGCACGATCCCATGGAATGTAGTGTTGACGCCGTCGTAATCCGAGGCTTCGACGGCAATCATGCTGCCGTCCGGCGAGAATGTCGGATCCCATACGTTCGTGGCACCTGGCGGCATGGGCAGCACCTGCTCGGGAGCAAGCGGGTTGACTGCGCTGCGGATGATGATGGAGTTGGGTCCGTTTGCGCCTTGCCGAAGCGAGGTGAACACCACCTTGGTTCCATCAGACGACAACTGTGGGTAAGAGTCCTCATACGAGTCATCGGTGATCTGCGTAGTCGAACCATCCGAATTTTCAACGTAGATGTCCCACTGATCGACCAGCGTGTCGCCCAGGCCACCCCAAAGGTCAAAAGTTATCGTGTTGCTGGAGGGCGAAAGGTACGCGGAACCGAAATCGGCCGCCGTTACCTGGCCGGTGGATGGATCCTGCGCGGGAATCGCTTCAAAAGTGACGTCATTTCCCAGGACCGAGTACTCCCCAGTCATGGGGGTGAAACTGGTTCCCTGGTTCGGCACTTCCTGCAGGAACATAAAAGCATCGGTGACTTGCGGTTGGGGCGTGACCACGGCTTTTGAGCCGCCTCCGCAGCCCAGGAGAAGAGCGCTCAACACTAGGAAGGTAATGAGAGGTAACAAACGTCGACCCATAATAGAAATCCCGGCGAGGTGAAGATCTCGAAGCCTGCATCCCGAAGTATGAGCCCACGCAAGGCGGCGGGAACAACCCGCCATGCGATCCTTCGTGCAGGCGCGTGTTCGCCCCCAAGGCGAACCATTCACCTCCACGCCATGGCTTTGTTATAGCTCCGGCGGGCATTGCAGGGACATACCGAAAGCTACCGATCACTCAGAAAGGTGATTCAACTCACAATGCCTGGGCATTGCTCTGGGTTCCTTTGCAGCCAGCTGGACCGGTGCCTACCGGGTTTCAGCTGCCGTCCTGCCATCTAGAACTCAAACATCGCGGGATTGCGACCTCAACCAACAGTTCCCGAGCAGCACACAGAGGCGTTCCCGCTTCTAAGTAGCGGGGGCGAAAGCGGAACGCTATGCCGGGAATCAGTTCCATTCTGCTGCTGGGTGGTGCCGGGACGTGGCTTCTTCGCCTGGGAGGTCCGGGCCTGATCGTCATCGGGCTGATCGATAACTCCGTCATTCCGATTCCCGGCGGCATGGATCTATTCGTCATTCTTCTCAGCTCGCATCACCGCGAGTGGTGGTGGTACTACGGCCTGATGGGCACCGTAGGAGCGGTGGTCGGCGGTTATCTTACTTTTCGGCTGTCGGAAAAGGGCGGCAAAGAAGGGATGGAGAAGAAGTTCGGAAAGGCAAGAGCAGAGAAGGTCTACAAGAAATTCGAGAAAGGCGGGTTCTCGACCATCGCCATTGGCTCGGTCATTCCTCCTCCATTTCCGCTGGTTCCCGTGCTGATGGCGGCGGGGATCATGCAATACCCCAAAAAGAAGTTCCTGGCGGCTCTCACGGTTGGCCGTGGGGTTCGCTTTTTTGCCATCGCGGCTCTCGGAAAGCTGTACGGCACCGCGATCCTAGGCTGGCTGGGCCGCTATTACAAACCCTTCCTATACGTGCTTATCGCTCTGGGAGTCCTCGGAGGGTTCGCTGCTCTCTGGTACTTCAAGTGGTACCGCCCCCGTCACCACCACAGCTCAAAAGAGCAGCCCAAAGCCGCCTAGGGATCTCGACCCACGTAGGGGCGAACCCATTGGTCCGCCCCGCGAAGCAAAGCGAGCGCGACGAGCAGGGAGTCGGAGTTGTCTCCCCTCCGGTTTCGAGTACAACCTCCCCGGACCAATGGGTCCGGGCCTACATGGTCAATGTGCCGGAGCCGGCTCCGGCGTGGGCGCCTGGGTGGTCGGACTATTGAAGTTCACCTTGGGCACTTCCCGCGAACCCTCCGCCGCTTTGAAGTAGGCGTCATTTGTCTTGAATCCCGCCCAGCCCGCGAAAATGTTGTGCGGGAACATCTGCACGTAGGTGTTGTAATCCTGGAGGGTGTCGTTATAGCGGCGGCGCTCTACCGCAATGCGGTTCTCCGTGCCGGCCAGTTCATCCTGCAGGCGCAGGAAGTTCTCGTTTGATTTCAGTTGGGGATAGTTTTCTACGACCACCAGCAGGCGACCAAGCGCGTTGTCTAGTTGCCCGTTGGCCGCGATTTTCTGCTGCGGAGTCCCTGCCGAAAGCAAGGCGGAGCGCGCTTTGGCGATATCGCCAAAGACCGTCTGCTCCTGCTTGGCGTAGCCTTTTACGGTTTCCACCAGGTTGGGAATCAGATCAGCGCGCCGTTGCAGGACGATGTCGACCTGCGACCAGGCCGCTTTCACCGCTTCATTCTTCGTGACCAGTGTGTTGCGGACACTGACGTATTGGGCGAAGAAAATCAGCGCGATCAGCACCAGGACAACAATGACTGCCACGAAAGCTTTACCCATGAGTCCCTCCTCCATTCAGATGAAACGTAGCCGGACTACAGAATTTCACGCTGCATCCACCGCGGCTGCAACCTTCTCGACCGCCGCCAGGTAACGGGACGCGAGATCGCGTGCGTCAGACTTCTTTGCCCGTTCTTTTTTTTCCCGCACGTCCAGTACGCGTAGAAAAACCAATGCATCGAAATCCAGGCGCCGCGCCAATGCCTGCACGGATTCGCGCCGGGTGGCAGGCGGCTCCTCGTCCATTGTGATCAGCGCGTGCCGGAACAGTGTGAGGAGCGATGAGACCGAGTGCTGGAGAAGGTCCCACAGCCGCGATTCATTCTCGGACGCAAGCAGAACATGCTGCCGCAGCAGAACCAGCTTCTCTCTCAGTTCATATTCAACCTGCACCCGGTGAAGGTCCATCGGGATACTAAGGTCTTTCAACACATCCTCGCCCAGCAATATCCGATGATGCCGTTGCATGTCGAGCAATTCGATAGTGAACACATCCGCGGTTCGTTCCAGTTCGAGGCGTGTCATGCAGAGTGGAGGAGGTTGTTTCTGCCCATCCCACCACTTAGTGGCCGGGCCCAGTGCGCGCAAGGCTTCGAAGGACGCGTCCCGCAGCACGCACAATAAGTTCAAGTCTGATAAGCCCGGATGAAAATCGCCGGAGACGGCAGAGCCAAAGAGAATAATGCTCTCGACGTTGGTGCCGCCCGCCTCTTGCATTCGCTTCACAAACTCGTCAATGATCTTCTGCGGAATCATAGCTCCTCGCCCATACTACCAACTGCCGCTGGCCCCGCCTCCACCGGAACTGCCGCCGCCAAAACCACCGAAGCCTCCGCCCCCACCGAAGCCGCCTCCGCCCCCAAAGCCACCTCCACCCCAACCGCCACGGCGGCCGCCGCCGAACATACTGGAGAAAAACATCCAGAACAGAACACTCCGAAGGGGCGTGAACAGGACGATTAACAGGATGATGCCAATGAGCACAATTCGGCCCAACGAGAGGCCGGGAATGTCAGGCTGGTCGCGCGGTTGCGCCGGCGCGCGGGGCCTGGAGCCGGTTAATTGAATGCCTGCATCGCTGGCGATTACATCAGCCACGCGGGTTGTGACCAGCAGCAGGGCATCGCTGTAATTCTGGCTGCGCATCAACGGGACGGCTTCACGGCGAAAGCTGCCCACCTTGCCATCCGGCAGGATCGGTTCCAGGCCATACCCGACTTCAATACGATCCCGGCGATCGCGGATGGCATACAGAATCAGAACACCGCGGTCGGTGCCCTTCTGCCCGATGCCCCACTTCTTGAAGAGATCATTGGCAAACGTCTCGACGTCGGAACCATCCAGGGTGTTAACGGTCACCACCGCGATCTGGGCGTGCGCTTTCCGGTCGATCTGCTGGCAGATCTCTTCCATCTGCGCGTGGGCGTTGGGATTCAAGACTTGAGCGAAGTCGTTGACGTAACCGGTGGGTCGGGGGAGTTCGGAAACCTTTTCAGCGGCGGCAACCACGCCGAGCGACAGGATCAGGATGGCCGCTAGGCACGCTTTCGCTCGCGAACTCACAATAAAATTGTACAGGACGTGGCTGAAGTCATCACCACAGGCACAGTGGGATACGGAGGATACAAAGGATTATTCCCCCGTGTACCTCCATGTCCTGCGTAGTGATGCCTGCCTGCCTTGTCACTTTAGTAATTTGCAGGCTCTTAGCAGAAGAACGATCATTGCGACGGCTATGTCGAATTCCGCACCTACGCGTCGCTGGGAACGAATGCCGGTTGATCTGCCGGTGAAGGTATTCACCTCCAAAGGTTTCTCGACCACCGTGGTCGAAGGCCGCGGAACCGAGATCAGCCAGGGCGGCATGGTGCTATACGCGGGCATTCTGTTGAACCCAGGCGATCTGCTGGAAGTTGAATTTGGCATGCCCACCGCGTCGCGCATGCCCGCCATCGTGCGCTCACGCAACGGATTCTGCTTCGGGCTCGAGTTCATTACTCCCCTGCCTTCGTAGTACTCACCTCAAATCTGCGGGATGGCTTTGCCTCACATTTTGGGCTAGCATCTTAGGCGCGCTGTGGGGGTTGGCCATGTACTTCGAACAGTTCTACCTGGGTTGTCTGGCCCACGCTTCTTACCTGCTGGCTTCCGAAGGCGAGGCGGTCGTGGTGGATCCGCAGCGCGATGTGGAGCTTTACCTCAAAGCGGCCGCCGAACACGGCGCGACCATCCGCCACATTTTCGAGACTCACCTGCATGCGGATTTTGTCTCAGGGCATCGGGAACTGGCTGCGCGCACTGGAGCGAAGATCTATATGGGTGCGCAATCGGGAGCGACGTTCGAGCACGTACCGGTCGGCGATGGATTCGAATTGAAGTTTGCCAAGGCATCCATCCGAGTGCTGGAAACGCCGGGCCACACGCCTGAAAGCATTTGCCTGGTGGTCACGGATGCAGAAAAATCTAGCGCGCCGTGGGCTGTGCTGACCGGGGACACACTATTCATTGGCGACGTGGGGCGGCCGGATCTGTCACCGCGACATACACCCGCGCAGCTCGCGGGCCTGCTGTACGACAGCCTGCATACCAAGCTGATGACACTGCCTGATCAAGTGTTGGTGTATCCGGCACACGGTGCGGGATCACTTTGCGGCAAGAACATGCGCGCGGAGCGTTCATCGACGATCGGCGCGGAGCGGCTGACCAACTACGCCTTGCAGATCACAAGCAGGGAAGAGTTTATTCGGCAGTTGACCAGCAATCTGCCGGCGCGTCCCGAATACTTCGCCAAAGATGCAGAGATCAATCGCACCGGGGCGGCAGCGCTCTCCGACTTGCCTGCGGTTCCCAGCATTTCGGCGACTGAGCTTGAACGCATGCTTAAGGCGGGCGAGGTCGCCGTCGATGTTCGCCCGATGGACGAGTTTGCCGCCGGCCACGTGCCCGGATCGGTGAACATTGCCTTGGGAGGCCAGTTTGCTTCCTGGGCAGCGACCGTCTTGGGGCTGGCGTCCCATCCAGTATTGATTACGGAAACCGATGCACAGATCGAAGAGGCGCGCGTTAGGCTCGCGCGCGTGGGAATTGAAGAGCTGGATGGCTATCTGGCAGGAGGGATTGCGGCATGGAAGCGATCCGGCCGGCCGCTGGCCGTAGTCGCGCAAATCAGCGCGCAAGAGCTCGAACAACGCCTCGGAGCAGGCAAGGTGCAGGTGCTGGACGTGAGGCGCGAGCCCGAGTGGGACGCGGGACATCTGGAAGGCGCAACCTGGTGGCCTCTGGATAACTTTAGAGTCTCACCGCCGGAGATCGATCACGAGGTGCCGCTGGCCGTCCATTGCAAGGGCGGATACCGCAGCATGATTGCCGCGAGCTTGTTGCAGCGCGCCGGCTTTCGCAATGTCATAAACCTGATTGGCGGATTTGACGCCTGGCAGCAGGCCAGACTGCCATTCGTGACAGCGGTCACGGTTTCAGCTAAGTAGTTGTTTCTTGGGGGTTTGTGAAAAGTGTTCCTTCAGGAACATTTCCATGTACAAAGATGTACTTACACCGAGTTTGATAATTGCACGACCTCCTCGATCAGGGCCTCAAGGTCAGTCTCGTTGGCTGCCGGATTCATGCAGGTGAACTTCAGGCAGGGATAGTTGCGGACGCGGGTGTGGCCCATCACGGCTCGTCCGGTGCGAAAGAGTTGCTGCCGGATGCTCGCGCTCAGTTCATCTGAATCGATGCCGGTCCTTGTGGGCAGCACTCGGAACACAACCGTGCTCAGCTGGGGCTCACACATGAGTTCCAGTTGCGGGTTCCTGCGGATTACCTCCGCTGTATGGTTAGCTAAAGAGATGGTGCGATCGATCATTTGCGCCAGCTTCTCGCGGCCGAGAGCCTGAAAAGAAATCCAGAGTTTCAGCGCGTCGAAGCGGCGGCTGGTGAGCACTGACTTGGTCACGAGATCCGGAATGCCTTCCTCTTCATGGGCTTCAGGGTTGAGGTAGTCTGCGTGCATTTTGATCAAATCGAAGTGGGGCGCATGGGCCAGCAGAAACACGCTGCAGGGAATGGGCTGCCAGAAGACCTTGTGAAAGTCGATCGAGACCGAATCGGCGGATTCCAGTCCCGCCAGCCTGCCGCGCTGGCGAGGGGAGAAGAGGAGAGCTCCACCGTAGGCGGCATCCACATGAAGCCAGGCTCCCGCCTGGCGCGCAATTTCAGCAATGCTGCCGATAGGATCGATGGATCCGAAGTCGGTCGTGCCCGCAGTGGCAACGATGGCCATAGGGGAGAGATTCTGAGATCGCAGTTGATCAATGTGGTCGCGTAGCGCGATCAGACTCATGCGAAATTGATCGTCGGCTGCGACCCGGACGACGGTATCGGTTCCAAGTCCCAACTGTGCCGCCGATTTCTCGACTGTGAAATGGGCCACTTCGGAACAGAGAATCCGCAGCCGGCCAGCTTCGGGATGGAGGCCGCGTTTTTGCACGGGCCAATCCCACTGCTTCTTCAGGAAAGCATCGCGCGCGAGCAAAAGCCCCATGTAGTTGGATTGGGAGCCTCCGGCGGTGAACGTGCCATCCGCGGTGGCGGGTAGACCGGCCTGGGCGCACAGCCAATTCACCAATTTCTGCTCGACGATGGTGGCAATCGGGGCCTGATCGAATGAATCCATCGACTGATTAAGTGCGCTGATGACCACTTCGGCCGCCAGAGATGCGAGCAGGGGCGGGCAGTGCAGATGAGCGATGGTTCCCACATCGCTGACCGCAACCGAGTTGGAAATGACCGAGCGGAAGTTGGCCGCGATCTGGACCGATGAGAGGCCTTGCTCCGGCAGGAAGTCGCCGCTGATCAGAGCGTCCAAATCAGAAATAGCCGAGCCGGAATACGCCCGAACCGGAAAGCATTCAGAGACAAGCTCAGTGGCTCGGGAAATCAATTGGCGGTAGAACTGTTTGCTTTCCGGGGTGGAGGTCAGGAACTCGGATTCGAACACGCGTGCCTCAGGCTAGCTTTTGCGTAAGCCGAGAACGAGGGAAAGGAGGCCGCCGCCGATCAGGACGATGCCCACGGCGGACGGCAATTTTTCGCGGCTTTCGGTCTGCAGCGTGAACTTGGCGTCGCCGATAGTTACAGAGTGATCGTCACGATGGGGCATGGGAATCACGAAAGCTAGCGCGCCGAGAATCAGCAACAATACTCCGAGCACAAGCAGAGCCTTCATCGGTGAACTCCTGTCATCAAGTTGACAATGCAGTGCGAAGCAGCAATTTAGTGCGACAATCATACAGAATTTCAGGCTAGCCCGCGCACCGAAAACCGGGAACTGAGGACTTGATGAAAAAGAAGAAAGAGAAGTTAGCCCACAAGTATCGCGTTGATGACGGCAAGGGCTTTAAGTTGAAAGATTTCGATCCCGGCGATACCGACGGTTGGGAATCAAAAGAGCATGCCGCCAAAGAGTTGCAAGTGGGAGTGGATCGCACCGCGGAACTGCAGGACATGCTGTATGCGCAGGATAAATGGGCGCTGCTTCTCATTTTTCAGGCGATGGACGCGGCGGGCAAGGACGGAGCGATCAAGCATGTCATGTCCGGCGTCAACCCGCAGGGCTGCCAGGTGTACTCGTTCAAAGCGCCTTCCGAAGCCGAGTTGCAGCACGATTTCTTATGGCGCACGACACGGGACCTGCCGGAACGCGGGCACATCGGCATCTTTAACCGTTCTTACTACGAAGAAGTGCTGATCGTGCGGGTGCACCCGGACATACTGAAAGGGGAGAAGACATCTCCCACGCTGGTCACTAAGGATATCTGGGAGGAGCGATTTGAAGACATTCGCTGTTTCGAGCGGCATATGGCGCGCAGCGGGACGGTGATCCGCAAATTCTTTTTGCACGTCTCCAAGAAAGAACAGAAAAAGCGATTTCTCGCCCGGCTGGATGAGCCGGAGAAGAATTGGAAGTTCTCCGCTGGCGATATTCACGAGCGCGAGTATTGGGACGAGTACCAGGATGCGTACGAAGACATGATCCGCAATACGGCGACCAAGCATGCCCCGTGGTATGTAGTGCCCGCGGATAATAAATGGTTCACGCGGCTGGCGATTTCGTGCGTGGTGGTGGATGCACTGGAGTCCTTGAAGCTTGCCTATCCCAAGGTCGAGGATGCGAAGAAGAGGGAGTTGCAGGAGGGCAGGAAGATGCTGGAAGGAAAGGGCTGAGCACCGACGCTCGCTTGGCTGGGCACCCTAAGGGGCTGCCGTCAGGCAAACCATCTCTAATTTAAATCTTGTATTAGTATTGGTGAATCGTTTTAGTCCTCCCGGAGAATATCTACATGGGCCTATACAGCTTTGGCAAAATTGCGTCTTTTGTCGTGCGCGTCATCGTGGCAATGACAGTTTTGTTCCTGGTTGGTACTGTCGCGATTGGACAGACTAAGCCGGAGCGGCAGTCGAAAGCGACCAAGGCTTCGGAAGCGAAACCCGCTTCATCCACTTCGCAAGCGGAAGCCAAGAGCAGCGACAGCGATAACGAAGAGCCGGAATCTGCCAAGCCGGAAGACAAGCCGTTTAAGGGGATGAAATACAGACTGATCGGACCGTTCCGCGGGGGACGGTCGCTGACGGCGGCGGGAGTTCCGGGAGATCCGACGACCTATTACTTCGGTTCGACCGGTGGCGGGGTATGGAAGTCCGCCGATGGGGCGATGACGTGGTCGCCGGTCTTCGACAAGGAAGGAACCTCTGCCATTGGCAGCTTGGCGGTCTCCGCTTCCAACCACAACGTGATTTATGCGGGGACGGGCGAGGCATGTATCCGGGGCAATATCTCGCATGGCGATGGGGTTTACAAGTCGCTGGATGGGGGCAAAAACTGGAAGAATGTCGGGCTGAAGGATTCGCGCGCGATCGGCAAGATCATCATCAATCCTACAAATCCTGACATTGTGTTCGTCGCGGCACTGGGGCATCCGTACGGGCCAAACGCAGAGCGCGGTATCTTCCGTACGACCGACGGCGGAAAGACGTGGGACAAAGTACTCTACAAAGATGAGAACACAGGCGGCATCGATGTGGCTTTCGATCCGCACAATCCAAATATTATTTTCGGGGCGCTGTGGCAGGCGCGCCGTACATCGTGGAGTATGGAGAGCGGCGGCCCGGGCAGCGGCATTTACCGTTCGACCGATGGGGGCGCGACCTGGAAACATCTGCAGGAGCACGGATTGCCGAAAGGACCGTACGGCAAGATTGGCGTGGCGGTGGCGGCGAATTCGGAACGGGTTTACGCGCTGATTGAGGCGCACAATCCCGACGGAGGACTGTACCGCTCCGATGACGGCGGCGACTCGTGGCAGCTGGTGAATCCGAGCCATAGCCTGTGGCAGCGGCCGTGGTACTACATGCACGTCATCGCTGATCCGCGCGACGAGAACGTGCTCTACATCATGGATGTGGACGCGTACAAGTCTACGGATGGTGGGCACCTATTCAACAAGGTGCACGTTCCGCATGGAGATAATCACGGGCTGTGGATCGATCCGCAGAACACAAGACGGATGATCGCGTCGAACGATGGTGGGGTTACGGTTACGCTCGATGGCGGCAGGAACTGGACGGCGCAAGATAATCAGCCCACCGCGCAGTTCTATCACGTCATTACTGATATGGCGACGCCCTACCGAGTCTATGGTCCGCAGCAGGACAGCGGGACGGTGGCCATTGCGAGCCGCAGCGATGACGGCACCATTACCCGCAGCGATTGGTATGACGTGGGCGGAGGCGAGGCGGGATACATCGCGCCGGACCCGCGCGATCCGGATATCGTTTACGCCGCGGACTACCAGGGATTGATCACGCGCTACGACCGGCACATCGGGCAGGTGAAAGCGATTACCGAACAGCCCGAGCTGTCTGACGCGCATGGTGCCGCGAACCTGGAGCATCGTTTCCAGTGGACGGCACCAGTGATGATTTCTCCGCACGATCCGAACACGCTTTATCACGGCGGAGAAATGCTGTTCAAGACGACCGACGGCGGCGTGCACTGGACCGCGATCAGTCCTGACTTGACGCGCAACGATAAGAGCAAGCAGAAGGTTTCGGGTGGGAACATCACGCTCGACGATTCCGGCACGGAGTACTACGACACGATCTTTGCGCTTGCAGAATCGCCGATAACCAAGGGCTTGATCTGGGTGGGAACAGACGACGGCCTGGTCCAACTCACGAAAGATGAAGGGAAGAGCTGGAGCAATGTCACGTCTAAGGAGTGGCCGGAATGGAGCCGCATCAGCCTGATCGATCCTTCGCCCTTCGATCCGGGAACGGCCTATGTGGCTGTCGATCGTCATCAGTTTGACGATTTGTGCCCGTACATTTTCAAGACGTCGGATTACGGCAAGAGCTGGACGAAGCTTACGCAGGGAATTCCGAATACCACGTTTGTGCGAGCGGTCCGGGAAGATCCCAAGAAGAAGGGACTGCTGTACGCGGGCACGGAGATGGGAGTGTTCGTCTCATTCGATGATGGCGCACACTGGCGTCCACTGAAGCTAAATCTGCCTACCGTCCCGGTGCATGACTTGTTAGTGAAAGATGATGATCTGGTGGTGGCGACGCATGGGCGGGCATTCTGGATTCTGGACGACGTATCTCCTTTGCGGCAGTACAGCGAGGAGTTGGCGCAGAAGAGCGAGCACCTGTACGCGCCTTCGACGGCGTATCGGATACAGGCGGGAGCCAGCAACCCGAGGCATCCGTCCAAAGTTGCGGGACAGAATCCTCCGGCGGGCGCGGTGATTTACTACTACTTGAAAGACGCTCCCAAGGCCAACACGGAAGCCAAGCTGGAGATTCTGGACAGCTCCGGCAAGGTGATCCGCAAGTATTCCAGTACGGAATACAACACGCTGGAGGAGCCGCCCGACCCGGACGACAAGAAGCCGGAAAAACAGTTGAAGCCGGAAGCGGGACTGAACCGGTTCGTGTGGGATTTGCGGTATGAAGAGGCGCGGCACGTGCCCGGCTATTTCCTCTACGAGTACGGCGGAGGATCACGCGGGCCAGTGGCTGTTCCTGGGCATTACCAGGTGAGGCTCACGGTGGGCGGCCAAACCGAGACGGCTGGATTTGATCTGAAGTTGGATCCTCGCGTACACGTGAGCCAGGAAGATCTGCAGGCGCAGTTTGATCTGCTGCTGGAAACGCGGGATGAACTGAGCCGGGTGTATGACGCGGTGAACCAGATCCAGGACGTTCGGCTGCAGCTATCGGGCCTGAAACGGCGGCTGCCGGAGAATGCAAGCACAAAGAGCATTACAGGTGCGGCGGACGAACTGGAGAAGAAGCTGGTTGGGGTACGCGATCAAATGATTAATCTGGATATCACGGCGAATGAAGACTCGCTGGCGTATCCTCCGCAGCTGGATGCCAAGTTGGCTTATCTGGCGATGGATGCGGGTTCGGCAGATTCTGCTCCGACTGAGTCTGAAGTACGGGAGCTGCAGAAGCTGAAGCGGCAGAGTGGGGAACTGCTGGGGCGCTGGGACGACTTGCAGCGCCGCGACCTGGCGGACTTTCAGAAGTTGACGGCGCAGGGGAGCTTGTCGACAGTGGTGGTGCCACCGGCCGGCAGGGTGGCAGACGAACCGATTGCCACGCATTGAAGTTTCTCACGCTTGCTGCACTCGCGGGGCGGACGAAGCGTCCGCCCTAACATTTTGTTACCCCTATTACTTCTGTGCTACCGGGTGGCACTGTTGTGCCTTGTTCGGTCTCAGCCGGGTTGCTATTGTGCCGATAGGGTTAGAGAGGTTCCTCCCCTGAAGGTGAAAAGATCGAACCGGACTGGGAGGTGTCTATGAAAGTAATGCACCTGTGCTACGCGGCAATTGGCTTTGCGGTGGCCCGCTGGTTGTTCAAGCGGCAGGCAATTCCCGTAGCAGACCCGGTGACACGGTTCCGGTCGCAGGGGCTTCTGTAAACCAGGAAATCCAGAGAGGGCGCGCGCCCGTTGCGCCTCCATTTCGTTGACGCGCGCCCGTAATTTTCTGCGACCCTAAGTACTATTACCAAGGTTTCTCGCCTAGGCTCCGCTCCTCGATTCACTCCATACAATAAGAGCAGCGCTGATCTCCCGGTGATCTGAAGCGCGATTTGGGGGAGCAGTCTGCGATCCGAACCGTGATGGTGATGCTGCGCAATTGGGGAAGGCGATTCCTGTTGCTGCTGGTTGTGGGCGCGACGCTCGTGCCTGCACGCCTGTTGGCGCAAAATGATCCCAATGATGTGCCTTTGGGAGATGTCGCCCGCAATCTGCGCAAGAAAGCGCCGACTAAACCGGTCATCGATGACGACAATCTGAGCCAGGTGATGCAGGAGGCGGATAGCAGAAAAGGTTTCGGTTCTTCGCTGCGGTTCCTGATGGACGGCGACCTGAGTGGTTTTCGCGTCTCGGCACCTGACGTGACCTGCAATCTGTCTTTCTCGTCAAACGTGAAATCGTTGCTTGCGGGCCAGTACTCGGAAATGGATATGCCAGGCAGCGAACTGGCCCGACTCGAGGGCCATGCCTCCATGGAAGGCGATGCGCTGACCGTCTCGGTACACAACGGAACTGATTGGCACGTGAGCGAGATTGCGGTAGCAGTCATGATTGTGAGAAAGAGCGTTGCCAATGCGGCGGCCGGTGAGGAAGTTTCAGATCTTGAGACGGCAACGGAAGTACAAACAGACAAGAAGCCGGACACGACCGTGATTTACCGGATGCGAGCGGTGGGGGTCCCGTGGTCGGTGACTACGTTCAGCGCACGCCTGCAAAGTGAGCTTGGGGCGGGTAGCGAGTGGCACTGGGCTGTGGTTCAAGGGAGAGGATATCCGCCTGAGAGTTATCGCCGCAGGAACTCGTCGCAAGCGGACGCGGAGAACGATGCACCGGCCCCTTTTGACAACAGAGAAGCCCAGGATCCAGCGGCAGAGAAAATGCCGGCAATTAGCCCGGTGTCGAATAGCGGCAATCCGCAGCTGATCCGTTCGAATCCGCAATAGGAGATGAAAGCGCCCGTCGGTCCAGCGAAGTTGTGCGTGCTAAACTAAAAGCAATCCCACAAAACCGAGGGCAGCATGAAATTTGGCGTCATCATCTTTCCAGGCTCGAATTGCGACCACGACGCCTACTGGGCTATCCAGCATGTGGCCAAGCAGCCGGTGACTTTTCTGTGGCACGAATCGCATGAACTGGAAAATTGTGATGCGGTGATCGTGCCCGGCGGTTTTTCATACGGCGATTATCTCCGGACAGGCGCAATCGCGAAGTTTTCTCCGGTCATGGAGTCGGTGCGCAAGTTCGCCTCGGGCGGAGGATTGGTGCTGGGCATCTGCAACGGGTTCCAGATTCTGTGCGAATCCGGGTTGCTGCCCGGGGCGCTTATGCGCAATGTGGGCCTGAAGTATGTCTGCAAACCGGTTCAGGTGCGGGTGGAGAACGTTGACACTCCCTTTACGAATGCGTGCGAAAGGGGGCAGGTTTTGACCATTCCCATCGGGCACATGGAAGGGAATTACTTCTGCGATACGGCGACGCTTGAAGAGTTGCGGCGCGAGAATCGGATCGTGTTTCGCTACTGTCTGCCTTCGGGCGAGATTTCTGCGGCGGCAAACCCCAACGGCTCACTGCAGAACATCGCCGGTATCTGCAGCAGCGGAGGAAATGTACTGGGGATGATGCCTCACCCGGAACGGTCAGCGGAGCCGGAACTGGGAGGCACCGACGGGGTAAAGATTCTCGAATCCATAGTGGCGGCACTCGTCACGCGTTAGTCGGCTACTCAGTCCCCTTTTTTTCTTCTTCGCTGCAAGAATTTTCTTGGTAATTCGTGCTTTGAAGCTGTATTGTCTGTGGTGCTTCCCCTGCAGTGCGGGTTCCCCAACCCGATCCGTTCGACGCCGGGAGGAGTGTCTACCATGACACCGAAGCAGGTTCTTGATTCTT
Source organism: Candidatus Sulfotelmatobacter sp. (assembly GCA_036376495.1). Classification (GTDB taxonomy): domain Bacteria; phylum Acidobacteriota; class Terriglobia; order Terriglobales; family Acidobacteriaceae; genus Sulfotelmatobacter. Next base: position 91,458 of record DASVAE010000037.1, read on the forward strand.
TTTCCCAGACATTGCTGCAAGATGAGCGAATTTTAAGTCCGCAAGAGCGTGCGTTGCTGACCGCCATTGTTCAGCACGCCAATGCGGGCAGTGGTGGAAACCAACCCCTTCGGGAAGCGGTTCGAGGTGTGATCGCATCCTCGGTAGGGGAAGTAGTTGCGCAACGTGCCTTTAGCGTACTCGGGAGCAGTATTGTGGAGGGCATTCTGGAGCAAGGGGCCAGTTCGACAGTAGTCGAGAGTACGCGGCCCGTAAGGGAATACCTTGGGCCCAAGGATCCGCAGCCTCCGACTGGACCCAAGCCGGCGCCGCTGCAACCCGCGCCGGCAACTGGGCCTCTGACTCCGTCTGATCCGATGAGCACTCCGAAAGGACCTCAACCGCCGCACGCCGCAACTTCAACGGTGGTTTCGCAGACCGGCGTCGTGGCGGCGGAGCGGCCGCAGGAGCTTTCGGCACGGTGCGTTGTGCTGGACGAGTTTCTCGCCCCGCAGGAATTGGCAGAACTCACGGGCTTCATCCTGGATCACGAAGCCGACTTCGAGGCCAGCGAAGTCATCTCCCCTCATTCCGAAGGAGGAGTAGTTAATTACGAGCACCGCAGTTCACGTGTCTTGATGAACATAGGCAAGTACCAGGACCTGATGGTGGATCGCATCCGCACCGCTCTGCCGCAAGTACTGGGAAAGCTGGGGATGGAAAAGTTCACCATCGCCTGCGTGGAGGCGCAGGTTACGGCCAGCAATGAAGGAGATTTCTTCCACTTTCATAGCGACAACGGCAGCAAGAGAGTTGCGTCGCGATATCTCACGTTCGTCTATTTCTTCCATCGCGAACCACGCGGCTTCCAGGGCGGGGAGTTGCGGATCCACGATGCTCGGCTCGAAAACGGGGAGTACGTCAGCCAAGGCGCGTACCAGACCGTCATTCCGCAGCAAAACCAGATTGTATTTTTCCCTTGCGAGCTGTTGCACGAGATCACTCCTGTGAAATGCGCGTCGCGACGCTTCGCGGATAGCCGATTTACCCTGAATGGATGGCTACGCCGGTAAACAATTCGACCTGGTTGCAATGGATGGCTTCTCTGATGGGAGGGCCGCGGCAAACTTATGCGGCGACCTTCCCGCCAGACCGTTACCACTGCCTACTGGAGGAGTTGCCGCTCCACCTGGTCCCGCAGCCCCAAAGAGTATCCTTGCAGGGATCGCCGGACACCACGCTGGTTGTGAACCCGGCGTGCAGCGTCCGTTCGGCGGACGATTTGCCCGATGAGTTGTCGAGACGAAAAGATCTGCTATCGGGTTTCGCTTTGCAGGGAGGGATTGCCTGGGTTCGCGAATCGCGCCTGCAGACCCTGTTGCCGTTCTGGTTGAGCCCCGATCTTGAGGTATTGCTGCGAGAGCTGCGCCCGAATGAACCAGTGCCACAGTCAATTCCGTCTGCGACGCGTGGTTTGTTGAAGTCGGCAGGAATTCTAGTCCCGTCCAACGCAAATGACTCCGGTGAGCGGGAAGAGTTCGTCCGCCATTCGGCTTCACTGTTTCAGACAAAGGGCTATGCGCCGCTGCCAGGGTTGATCCATCCCTTTCAGGTAGCTGCGTTGCGCCGCTATTACCGGCAGCAGATTCGGACGGGAGCAATTCACCTGGGCGATCGCCAGAGTGCACGACGTTATATTGCGCATAATGAGCCGGTCGCGAAATATTTTCACCATCAGCTAGCTGCCACGCTGAGCCGAATCGCTGGCAGGACGCTCAAGCCGTCTTACGTTTACCTCGCCAGTTATTTAAGTGGAGCTGAACTCAAGAAGCACACGGACCGGGAGCAGTGCGACTACAGCGTCACGTTTTGCCTGGATTACTCGCCGGAGCCCCAGCTGGCGAGTCCGTGGCCAATTTGCCTGCAGACCGCACGCGGGACGGTCAAGGTTTACCAGATGCTGGGAGACGGACTGGCGTATCGTGGGATGCAGTTGCCGCATTTCCGGGGGGCGCTCCCGGACGGGCAGACGTCGACTTCCATTTTCTTCCACTATGTACCTTCGGAATTCGCAGGCCCCCTCGACTGACCCGCTAATGCAGCCCTGAAATCAAATACAGAAGTGAGAGCGTCTGGTTGTAACTATAGGCGAACCGTTTTCCATCGCGACTGGCGATAATCGGTGCGACCAGTACTACGCCGGCGGGCACGCCAGGCCTCAGTTCCTTCACAAGAGTTTCTTTGCCGGTGGCGATTTCCGTCTTGTAAACCTTGCTGGGGAACTCGCCGAAATGGTAGCCGTAGAGCACAGAGCCATCGTTGGACCACTCAATCGGTGTGAACTCTGGGTGCAGGTTCGGGATTGGGTGCGCGGTGCCGGCTCGCAGAGAGTAGATTTTTGTGGTTCCATTCGCGGTGCCTGTCATGAACTGGCCATCCGGAGAAAGCGTTCCGCACGTGATGCCTTCCGGGCTCGCGGGCGCAGCCTTCCCCGTGGTGATGTCGACGAGATAACAACGAGTGGCCTGGCCGGCGCCATTGCCATTGATGGCCAAGCTGTGTCCGTCTGGAAGGAAGCGGGCGAAGCCGTTCTGCACATGTTCCAAGCCGGTCACAGAAATTGCGCGGGGTTGCCCGGGACCGATCGGCAGCAATGTCACCTGGGGTGGATTGGCGGTGGAAATCGAAATCGCCCATTTGCCATCCGGCGAGATTGCGCCGGAACTGCCTTCTCCGAGCCGGACTGGCAGGGACCCGTCGACTTTACGCATCATCACAGCGTAAGCAGGGCCGGCAGCCTCGCTGGAATCCTCGAAAAGCACGAACTGCCCATCGCTGGAGATCGCGCGAACGGAGTTGTCATCGTGATAGGAAAGATCGACGTCCTGATCCTGGTCGAGGGTGGTATAGCCCATATCGAGACGTCGTGAGTTCAGGCTCACCAGCACGCGGCCATCGCGGGCAATGTCTTCCAGGTTGATCGCCGAGGGCAGATCGAGCACCGTTCGAATTTTTCCCGAGAGGTCGACCGCCATCAGGTTGAGGTTGTTGCCTGTATCAACGGCACTGAACCAGATCTCTTTTCCGTCGGTCCGCCACGCCAGCCCCCGCTCACAATTCCACTCATGCGTAATTGTGCGCACGTGGCCAGTGGTATCCAGGACGCTGACGTTGCCGCGAGTGTCCCAGAGGGCGGGATGATCCATGAAGGCGATCTGATCGCCATGGGGAGAGAAGCGCAGGTTACTGATCCAGCCCGGACTGTCGTAGAGCACATTGCCAATGGGATACTCGAGGCGACTATGGCCGTCAATATTGTGGACCACCGCCAGTTTTCCGGAGTTGTCCCAGTCTGCCCAGCGCACATCGGACAGCAGTTCGCGCGGAGAGCCGCCGGCAATCGGCGCGCGGGCCAGCATGCCGTTCATAGTCTCTATCTGCCCGTTGTGGATGCCGTGCAGCACCAAGGCAAGTTCGTTGCTGCGGGAGACGGCCAGGAGGTTGGCGTCGGCAAGCGCCAGGGGCTGCGAGAGCAGCGAATCCCCAACAGTGGAGAACAGGCGAATGGGGCGATCATTCCACGAGGCGGCGTACACGATGGATTGGCCATCCGGCGCGAATCGCGCCGCGTAAATGGTGCCGTTCTCGAATGTCAGGCGTGTGTAAACCGGGTGCGGCGGGGGCGCGTGCAGCAGCTTGGCGGCAAGCACAGCGAGAAGCGCGAGGGCTATGACTCCGGCTAAAAGCCAGGCGATTCCTGACTTCTTGCGAGTCAGCGATTCATGGGCCAGGGGCTGGACTGGTCCCGCCCCAGAGAGACTGTACAACGCGAAGGCCAGGTCCTTCGAAGACTGGAAGCGGTTGTCCGGTTCCTTCTCAACACAATGACGGATGATGTCCTGGTAGGGGGTAGGGATCGCTGCATCGTGCAGATTGCCGGCAGGCGGCTCCTCGCGTAGTACGGCGGTCATTGTGTCCACTTCGGTCTCTCCGCGGAAAGCACGGCGCGCGGTGAGCATTTCATACAAGATCGCACCGAAACTGAAAATATCACTGCGGTGGTCCACCGGCTTGGCGCGCAATTGCTCAGGACTCATATAAGCGACGGTGCCGATCACGGCTCCGTGCTTGGTCACCGTGGTCATGCTTTCCACGGCGCGGTCTTCGTTCAATGCGACCTGTAACTTGGCGACTCCGAAATCGAGAATCTTGATACGGTCATCGTGGGTGATGAAAATGTTTTCCGGCTTGAGATCGCGGTGAACAATGTGCCGTTCGTGGGCGGCGATCAGCGCTTGCGCGATCTGGAGAGCATAGGCTGTGGCTTGACGCACAGGGATGGCTCCCTCGTTCAAGCGCTGGCGCAGAGTCTTGCCTTCGAGCAACTCGGAAACGATGTAGGGAATAGAGCCATCGAATCCCACGTCGAAGATGGCCAAAATGTTGGGGTGATTCAGAGCGGCCGCAGCGCGCGCTTCCTGCTCGAAGCGGCGCAGGTGATCGGGATTATCGCTGGAGGCGGGCCGGATCAGCTTCAGCGCCACATCACGGCCGAGCCGTTCGTCGCGGGCGCGAAAGACCTCGCCCATGCCGCCAACGCCGATTTTCTCCAAGACTCGATAATGCCCGACTAGCTGGCCATCCATAGGCAACTGCAGAAATATCTCTCGCAGGGCATGTTAGGTGTCGCGCTCAAGGGGAGTCAAGAGCAGCCGGCTGACCCCCTTCGCGGCATTTTGAGTGCTATGGCGTTCATCGGTAACTTTGCCGAGGTGCCCCAACTATTCCGCTCAGTGCGCACCGGAACGGCGGGGCAGGCTAAAATGCTAGGAATCTTTGCCTGCCACTGTCGTCACTCCATTAAAGGGGTGTGTCGCATGAATCCGGAAACGCAAGCGTCCGAATCCCCATACTGCGTGAGGATCGAGACCGAGACGGGCCAGACCGCTACTGTTCCAATAGCTGTCTTGACGCCGAAGCAGTTGGAAATCTTTCTCCAGACTGAATTCAAGAGGTTGGCGCAAGAAGCGGGCGTCAAAGGCGCTCGTATTCATGTGGAGCGGGCGGTAGCCGCTGACTATGAACAGGTCCTCCGGGAGGTAACGGCGTGCCTGTCTTCTGCAAAGAAACGGGCGGCATGACTCGGACCGGGATCGATGCAAGTGAGCACGGGAAAATGACTCTTCATAGGTAGCCTCGACAATCAGCCATCGACTTGGGGGACTCAAGCCCGGCCCGCAAACTCCCGGTTCTCCGTGGAGACTTTCACCTTTTCTCCCTCTTTGATGAAGAGGGGAACCCGGATCTCCAGGCCCGTCTCCAGTCGGGCAGTCTTGGTCGCGCCACCCGACGAGTCGCCCCGAACCGCAGGTTCCGTGGAGGCAACGTCGAGCTCAACGAAGATTGGCAGCTCTAAACCAATCGGATTGCCGTTGAACTTGCGCAGCTCAATCAATGCGCCTTCGATCAGGAAGTCCAATGCGTCCCCGACCATCTGACGGCTAAGAGTGATGGTCTCGTAGCTTTCCTGGTCAAGGAAATGAGAACCATCCCCATCGCTATACAGGTACGAGGCCTGTACCGAATCCAGGTCTGGTTCTTTGAATTTGTCGCTTGCCTTGAATGTCTTCTCGAAGACGGCATTGGTGAGAAGGTTGCGCATCTTGAGGCGCACCAGGGTCTGTCCGCCGCGAGCGGTAGGCGTGTTGACGTCTGCTTCCAGGCAGCAGAAGGGAGTGTTTTCAAACTCGAAAAACATCTTTCGTTTGACATCAATAGCATCAATGAGCGCGGCCATGAAGTCCTTTGAGGCAAGCCGGGATCGAAAGCGCATGCAACCCCGATCGCAATTTCTTTCCAGTATAGGGTCAACTACTCCTCGGGGAGCAGGCAGCAATTATGGAGTTTTGAGTGAAATGGCGATGTTACATCCAAGGTCGCGAGTCACCTGGACTGACGCGGGTCGTAGGCGATGAGGACGAAAATCTTGGCGCTCGGCTTTCCGGTCAGAACTACTTTGATTGTATTGCTCGTCTGAACACTGACGGTCGCTTCTGTATTTCGAGAGTCGCCGGCTGGTAGAACATGTTTGCCATTCAGGAAAACTTCGTAGGCGGGTATCTGTTCATTGCCCTTGGCGTCTCCATTTGTCACCAGGATGACACAGCATCCCTTCGGCAACGGATCAACCCGGAAGTCATCGGTTCGCGTGCATGGCTTGTCGGGCGAACAAGCTTGGAAGAACTGCATGTAAACACTCGGTGGATAACCCGTTAACCGTTGTGGTGGCCCGGCTTTTTCCTGAGCCGCGATCTTCTTCGGACGATTTCGAGGATGGTCTTTGCGCACTGATCGGAATCTTTGCTAGTGTGGGTCACGTCCAGATTATGCGCCAACAGCTTGACTGACGAAACCGCATTATAAAAGGGCGCCCCTTAGGAGTAGGTTGTGATCGTTCGCATCATGACCTACAGAAGGAGCACCCTCGTGAACGATGAAAAGTATATTGGGCTGGACGTTCATCAAGCAACCATCGTAGTCGCGGTGATGGA
>DASVAE010000038.1:0-10854 GCA_036376495.1 Candidatus Sulfotelmatobacter sp.
GCTCGATACGGGCAAGAAAGTGGGCTCCGACAAGATCGAGCCGAAGATTTTGACGCAGCGCTTGGTGACGCCCCATCCCGAGCGCCTGGCCTACGTGCGCTACGCGCTGCGCCAGGGACACACGGTCAAGCAGATCGCGAAAATGACCTCGATGGACCCGTGGTTTCTTTACCAACTCAAAGAGATCAATGACCAGCAGCTGGAGTTGGAAAAGCACCCGATGGAATCGATTCCGCCGGATGTCCTGCGGGAGTCCAAGCGCATGGGATTGTCAGACGGTCGGCTGGCGCAGGTCTGGCGTCTGGAGACACAGGACAAGGTGCGGCATCTGCGCAAGAAGTATGGAGTCATGCCGGTCTACAAGCGGGTGGACACCTGCGCCGCGGAATTCGAAAGCTTCACGCCTTATCTTTACTCGACCTACGAAGATGAAGACGAGGCGGCTCCGACCGACAAGAAGAAAGTCATCATCCTGGGCAGCGGTCCCAACCGCATCGGGCAGGGAATTGAGTTCGACTACTGTTGCTGTCACGCCTCGTTCGCACTGCGCGACGACGGATACGAGACCATCATGATCAACTGCAATCCTGAGACCGTCTCGACCGACTATGACACCAGCGACCGGCTGTACTTCGAGCCGCTAACCTTCGAGGATGTTTGGGCAATCTACCAGCACGAAAGTTCCAAGGGCGCGGATGTCGGGGTAATCGTGCAGTTCGGGGGGCAGACTCCGCTCAATCTTGCGCTCCCATTAAAAGCAGCTGGCGTGAAGATCATCGGCACCTCACCCGAATCGATTGATCTGGCCGAAGATCGCAAGCAATTCAACAAACTGCTGGAGGATATGCAAATCCCGCAAGCCCCTGGTGTCATGGCTACCTCGATTGAAGAAGCCGTCGCAGGAGCGAAACGTATCGGCTTTCCAGTTCTCGTCAGGCCGTCTTATGTCCTTGGCGGGCGAGCCATGGTGATCGCCTACGACGAGCAGTCGATTGTGCGTTACATGCAGGAGGCCGTGGAATATTCGCACGACCGCCCAGTGCTGATCGATCACTTCCTGGAAGACGCGATTGAAGTAGACGTGGACGCGCTCTCCGACGGCGAAGACGTCGTTATTGGCGGAATTATGCAGCACATTGAGGAGGCGGGGATTCACTCGGGGGACTCTTCTTGTGTGCTGCCCGCGGTCGATATCCCGGAGCCCCTGCTGGAGCGCATGCGCGAGTACACCTTCAAGCTGGCGAAAGCGCTCAAGGTTGTCGGGCTGATGAACATCCAGTTTGCCATTCCGCGCGGGAATGGCGGCTCGGGGAATGGAGCGAAGGGCGGCAAGGTTTACGTTCTGGAAGTAAATCCGCGGGCTTCGCGCACCGTGCCCTACGTTTCCAAGGCGACAGGCGTGCCCATGGCGAAGATAGCGGCGCGGCTGATGACCGGCCGCAAGTTGCGTGAATTTTTGCCGGAGTTCATCGACCGCCGGGCCGATCTCGACACCGGAAGTTGGTATTACGTGAAGTCTCCTGTGTTCCCATGGAGCAAGTTCCCCGGCGTAGATACGGTACTGGGGCCGGAGATGAAGTCGACGGGCGAAGTGATGGGAGTGGCGGACAATTTCGGAGAAGCCTTCGCCAAAGCTCAACTCGCTGCCGGCCAGAAATTGCCGACCCAAGGCGCTGTTTTCATCAGTGTCACTGATAGCGACAAGCGCCAGGTAGCTGCGGTGGCTCGCAAATTCGTCGACATGGGATTCAAGCTGGTTGCGACCTCCGGCACAGCTGACGTATTGGAAACGGCGGGCATGAATGTGGAACGCGTCTACAAGGTGAAGGAAGGACGCCCCAACGTGGTGGATTTCATCAAGGGACAGCGCATTCAGCTGGTGATCAATACTCCTACAGGGCAGGAGCCCTGGTTCGACGAGAAAGCTATCCGGCGGGCGGCGGTGATGGCGCGCATTCCGACCATTACTACACTAGCGGCGGCGCGTGCGGCAGCGGAGGGAATTTCGGCTTTGCAGCGGGGAGAAGTAAAAGTCCGTGCGTTGCAGCAGTTGCATGCCGATCGCGGTCTCGGCGTTCGGCGTCTGGCGGGATAGTCTTGTGTAGGGCGGACGCGTCTAACCCAGGCCCAGCTCCTGCTCTGTCCACCGAGGAAGTGATACGCTTATTGCTAGTATGCTCCTTCACGGCATTCTTCCTCCCATCACCACGCCCTTCTATCCTGACGGGCAGGTTTACTACAAAAAGCTGGAGCACAACGTCGAGCGCTTTTCGCGAACGCCAGTCGCCGGGCTCGTAGTGCTGGGATCGACCGGGGAAGCGCTCATGCTATCCGATCAAGAGCGGCGCGATGTCCTGAAAGTCGCGCGCCAGGCTGCGGCCCCGAACAAAGTGCTAATTGCCGGAACCGGTGTCGAGTCCGCCATTGAAACGCTGCGCTTAACCGAATACGCGGCAGGCCTGGGGTATGACGTCGCCATGGTGCGCACGCCGCACTACTACAAGAAGCAGATGCTGCCGGCGAATATGCTCGCCTTCTTTCGCACGGTAGCCGACGGTTCGCCTCTTCCGGTGATCATCTACAACTTCCCGCAAGCTACCGGCTATGACATTCCTGCCGAGGTGGTGATCGAAGTGGCGGAGCACCCGAATCTGATTGGCATCAAGGAATCGAGCGGAGATGTAGAAAAAGTGCGCAAGATGGTAGAGGGAACGCGGCACATCAAACGGAGCGCAACCGTAACCGAAACCTTCGACGCGGTAACGCCACGCATGCTGGCTGCGGATGCGGCCGGCGAGTCGAGCAATGGCGGCGAACTTATTCCGGTTGGAGTTTTGTCTGGATCGAAGGAGGCGAAACCGTCTTCCGCGGCAGTGACGGTCGTGGGCAAAATGAAGACACGCCAGAAGGAAGTGGGATTCCAGGTGCTGGTCGGAGCCGCGCACAAGCTGCAGGTCTCACTGGATGCTGGGGCGGTCGGAGCGATTCTGGCATTCGCGTGTCCCGCGCCGACTGCTTGCTACGAAATCTATGCTGCCTGGAAAGAAGGCGATGCCGAGCTGGCGCGCCTGAAGCAAGAACGCATTTCCAAGGCAGCCCAGCGGGTTGGCAGCGAGCTGGGTGTCCCCGGTCTTAAATATGCAATGGATTTGAATGGCTACTATGGCGGTCCGGCACGCTTGCCCTTCCTGCCGCTGACGGCAGCTCTCAAGCAGGAAGTCGAGCAACTCATGGCGGATATTCGAAACTAGCAACCCTGGGTGCTCTGGCTATTGCGCAGCCATACGACGTGTGCTACAACTCACGTCCAGTATGAAGACACTCGGTACCGTTCTGCTGCTCCTCATTCTTTCAGCCATTCCCATCGCGGCAAAGAATGAGCCTGCCATCAGTATGGTATGGCCGCCGGAAAACCCGGCGCTCAAGTTGAAGTTCGAGAAACTTCGTCAGCAGGGCAGCTATGCTGGCCAGAATACCTATCTGTCTGATGTGACCGTGGAGAATCTAACGGAGAAGCAGATTCCGCGCGCATTCTTTACGGTTTATTTTCTCGATAAGCGGAACGTCCGGATTGGTCAAGGCACACTGTTGGTGGCGGATCTGGATGCCCACCAGAGCGCCAAAATGCAGTTCCAGTTTAATTCGATTGGAATTCCTGCGAGCCTTACTCTCTCAGCGAAGAAAGAGATGTTGGGTCCGAAGACAATTCCTTTGCGGATCGTGTCCGTTCCTGCAGGCGCTCTGCTCAAAGTGGATGGGGCGGAAGCTGGTAATACTCCCATGATGGTGCGCCTGACGGTTGGTACTCATCAACTGGACCTCACGAAAGAAGGGTACGCTCCGGGACACACCCCGATCGAGGTTACTTCTGATGAGCTGCCGGGAGGTAGTATCACGGTCGAACTGGGAGGAATGTCTCGGGACACGGTGGAGTTGCGGGACGGAACTGTTCTGCTCGGAGACGTCATCTCGATGTCAATGACGGAGGTGGTGGTTCGTGTCGACGGCAAAGACCAAAGCTACGCGCGCAATCTGATTCAGAAAATCATGCTTGTGGAGCGAGTAGTCCAACAGCAGCCTGCTATCGTGCAACCAGCAGCCACGAGCCAGTCTAAGTGAGTTTTGTATCTCTGGTCTAGATGTATGTCTTCTTTAAAGCTGCACAGCGGTGATCCGGGAATTCCTCGGGAACAATTACAAAGCCTTTCCGAGCAGATGAAGGCCTGGTCTGCGGCGCTTTGCTCGGAACTGAGTCAGTGGCCGCAAGTCGCGCAGAAATCCTTTTTCGGTTTCACCGCCCTGTATCGCGGGAAAACGATGTTCGGCCTGCTGCCGCGCACGCGCAGCATCTTCAAGAGCAATGCCGTCGCGTTCCGGATCAACTCCGCAAAGCGCAGCTTGCAATCTCGGATGGAGAATGATCCGCGAATTGCTGCCTTCGACAAAGACAAAGCACGCTGGTTCACCTTCGAACTGTCCAGCAATCGCGATCTTCACGAGGCACTGGAATACCTTGGAAGAGCGTTTGAGGCGGCACGTACCCACCACAAAAAGAAGTAGTTGGAGAGATGTTGTGATTGAAATCACACCGGAGTATACTAACTTCGAACGAACGTTCGAATTACCGGGCTCTTCTATGGCTACACCGTCCGCCGCAACTCGGACTGGCTCGCGCGGGCATCGTTCCGCCCCGCTTCCGGAATCCCGCTACGACCGCCGCCTTTCCGAAATCCTGGCCCATGCCACTGAAGTCTTCTGCAGAAAGGGATACGAAGGCGCCTCCATGCGCGATCTTTCGCGGGAGAGCGGCATGTCGTTGGCCGGACTCTATTACTACTTCGAGTCCAAAGAACGACTGCTCTACCTTATTCAGAAGCATACCTTCAGCACCATCGTGCAGCGCTTGAAGTCCCGTCTGGAGAATGTGAGCGAGGCGGAAGAACGGGTGCGGGTTTTCATCCTCAACCATCTGGAATATTTTCTGGCCAACCAGGCCGCCATGAAGGTGCTCTCACACGAGGACGAGGCGCTGAAAAATGGATTCGGAGAGGAAGTGGCGGCGATCAAGCGGGAATACTACAGGATCTGCGTAGGGCTGCTCGATCAGTTGAAGCGCGACCGGGGGTTACAATTTGCGACACGGATCGCCGTGCTCAGCCTGTTTGGCATGATGAATTGGATTTACACATGGCACAATCCGCGGGTAGATGCCGATGCGACGGCCCTTGCCGGAGAGATGGGCGATCTCTTTCTGCGCGGGGTGCTGGGCGGTGAGACCAAGTGAGGTTTTTTGTGGAGGATTGGCTTTCTGCCTGGCTTGAGTACGGACCGGAGTCGGAGAGAACTTAGTCGAGCTTTGCTCGACCGGGCGGACGAGGCGTCCGCCCCTACACGAACATCGAAAGGAGTCATTCATGGCGACGACAATGCAACCGGCAACTACGGAAAGTGCGAAACAGCTGGTCAACTACCGCACGGACGGTGGTGTGGCTATCATCGAGATGTGCGATCCGCCCGCAAACACTTACACGTACGAAATGAATCGCCAGATGGATGACGCCATCTTGAAAGCGCGCATGGACAACGATGTGTACGTGATAATGCTCACCGGCGCGGGAGATAAATTCTTTTCGGCGGGAGCGAATATCAAGATGCTCTCCAGCGTGGATCCGACATTCAAGTATTACTTCTGCCTGCACGCCAATGAAATGCTGTTGCGTCTGGAGCACACTCCCAAGCTGGTGATCGCCGCCATCAATGGACACTGTGTGGGCGGGGGACTGGAAATCGCCATGGCCGCCGATATCCGCATTGCGCGCAAAGAGGCCGGCAAAATCGGGCTGCCGGAAGTCAACCTGGGAGTCCTGCCGGGGACGGGCGGCACGCAGCGCCTCTCGCGGCTGGTCGGCAAGAGCAAAGCTATCGAACTCATGGTCACGGGCAATACATTCTCGTTCGAAGAGGCGCAGGAACTCGGCATCATCAACGATATATTTGCGCGCGATGGTTTCATGGAAAACGTGATGGAGTATGCCCGGCAGTTCTGTCCGCCGAACAAGGCCGCCAAGGCTGTGGGACGTATCAAGCGCGCGGTGCAGACTGGCTGGGAGATACCGATGGAATCGGCGCTCGCGGTAGAGCGTGAGAACCAACAGTTGCTCTTCCAGAGTGAGGATGCGAAAGAAGGGCTGGCTGCGTATGTAGAGAAGCGGCCAGCCACGTTCAAAGCGAAATAGGTTGTGCAGGGACGCAGGCCCTCGTGAGTTCGCCGGACGAAGTCCGGCTGAGGATCCGGAATGCTCGCAGCTAGCAAAGTCAAGATCGAACGCGGCCGCTTACTGATCAATGGGCAGTGGACCGAAGGTTCGAAGACGTTCAACACGATGAATCCGGCGACCGGCGAAATGCTCACGCAGATCGCGGAGGCATCGGCTGCGGATGTGGACCGCGCCGTCCACGCTGCGCGGCAGGCGTTTGAGGACGCCAGCGGAGCATGGCGCAAAATGTCGTCCAGTGAGCGCGGTCGATTGATCTGGAAACTCGCCGATTTGGTCGACAAGAATATTGAGGAACTTGCCGAACTGGAAACGCTCGACAACGGCAAGCCGATCTTCGAATCGCGTTACGTGGATATGCCGATGGTGGTGGACGTCTTGCGCTACTACGCCGGCCTAGCCACAAAGATCCATGGCGAAACCGTGAACACGTCTGAGGCGGCCTTCACCTACACGCTGCGCGAGCCGGTGGGAGTGGTGGGGCTGATCATACCTTGGAATTTTCCGTTGCTGCTTGCGTCGTGGAAGATCGGGCCCGCGCTGGCTTGCGGCAATACGATCGTGCTGAAACCGGCTGAGCAGACTCCCCTCACCACCTTGAAGTTGGGTGAACTCGCAATCGAAGCGGGATTTCCGGCGGGCGTAATCAACATCGTGACTGGCGGACCCGAGACGGGGGAGGCGATTGTTGCCCATCCGGGCATCGACAAAATTGCATTTACAGGTTCGACTGCCGTGGGCAAGGAGATTATGCGGGGCGCGGCCGACACGCTCAAGCGGGTCACCCTGGAACTTGGAGGAAAGTCTCCCAATATCGTTTTCTCCGACGCGGATGTCGACCTTGCCGTTAAGGGCGCAATCAACGGGATCTTCTACGGCAAGGGCGAGGTATGCAATGCTGGCTCGCGCCTGTTTCTGGAACGCAAGCTGAAGGACGAGTTCACGGAAAAACTGGTAGTGCGTGCGTCCAAGATGAAACCTGCAGATCCGCTCGATCCCAAAACGCGGCTGGGTGCCATCGTAAGCCAAGAGCAGATGCAGACAGTTCTCAACTATATCGATGCCGGGAAAAAAGATGGGGCGAAGTTGGTGGCGGGGGGCAACCGCGTGTGGGTGGACGGGAGCAAAGGATTCTTCATTGAACCCACGATCTTCGGCGAGGTCAAGAACGATATGAAGATTGCACGGGAAGAGATCTTCGGTCCCGTGCTGTCGGTGCTGAGCTTTGATGATCTGGACGATGTGATTGAGCAAGCGAACAACAACTCGTACGGATTAGCTGCCGCTGTGTGGACGCGGGACGTGAAGAAAGCACACAGCGTGTCACGGAGATTGAAGGCTGGCACGGTCTGGATTAACACGTACGGGTTGATGGACGCTGCGCTTCCATTCGGTGGCTACAAGAGTTCAGGTTTCGGCCGTGAGCTGGGCGCGCACGCGGTTGAGCACTACACGGAATTGAAAACCGTATGGCTTAACATGTCATGAAAAGCATCACCAAAGAGCAATTGAGGCAGTGCTCACTTGTGCCCTCTATGGTGAAGAGGTCTTAAATTATGCCGGGAAAAGTAGCAAAAATCGGGACGTTTAGTGACTGGATCGGCCTGTTCAACGATTGGCGCAAGGAGATAGGAGTAAACACGGCGGACATCGAGGCCTTCCAATTCGATACGCTTTACGGCGCGATCGAGACCGAGGATATTGAATTCGGACACTATAAGGGCCGCCGCAAATGGGAGAACCTGCGGCAGATTCCTACACAACAAATGCGCGACGCGCTCATGAACATGATCGTCTACCAGGGTGACACCGAGTTTGCCAGCGTCGAGCAGCAGCGCAACCTGCTCGACAACGCGCCGACAGACTGGGATCGGCGGGCTATTACGCGCGTAATGATCGAAGAGATGCGTCACGGCTGGCAGATGTGCGCTCTGCTGGTCGATCATTTCGGCTATTCGGGAAAAGTTGAAGCACAGAAGATGCTGGAGCGCCGCGCCTTTGAAAACAAGCGCTTGCTGGGCGCGTTCAACGTCGATGTCGACAACTGGATGGACTTCTTCACCTACACCGATTTTGTGGACCGCGATGGAAAATTCCAGCTGCAGATGCTGAAATACTCGGCATTTGCGCCGTTGGGGCGGTCGATGTCGTACATGCTGCGCGAAGAGGCGTTCCACATGGGCACCGGCAACGACGGGTTGCGCCGGATTGTCGAAGCGGGCATCATTCCGGCGTGGCTGATTCAGAAGTATCTGAACAAGTGGATCTCGAGCTCGTACGACCTGTTTGGTACAGATCACTCTTCGTCGGCACATTGGGCGTACGTGTGGGGCATCAAAGGCCGTTATGACGAGCCGAAAAACGACACAGCTGCGGATCTCGACGATCTGAATGATTACAACCGTCATCTCTATCGCGAGGAAGTCTCAGGATTGATCGAGCGCTTCAACAATTCACTGAAACCCGGAGAACCCAAACTGTACGCGCCCCACATCAAGTTCAACCGCGTCATCGGTCGTTGGGCGGGACAGAAATTCCACGCGCAAACTGGCGAACCGCTCAGTGACAAAGCTTATGAGGAGCATGTGAAGGAGTACATGCCATCGGCGGAAGACAAGAAGCTGCTGCTGGAAATCATCGGCAACGAAAAGAATTGGATTGCAGAAAAAGCCGGAGCGCGGGATCCGCTGGCCTCGATCGGCGAGGTACGGAAATCAGCCATCAATCTCTGACATGACGACGAGTGCGGCAGATACGAAGCTCGGTCGAATTGCGCTGGAAATCGACGGCGCCGTGGCTACCATCATGCTGCGAAATCCTCCGGTGAATGTCATCGATATTCCCATGATGGAGGAACTGGCTCAAGTTTTGGCGGAACTGGAGGGGCAAGCGAAAATTGCGGTGCTCGTGATTTGCGGCGACGGCCGGGCGTTCTCGGCTGGTGTGGATGTAGCCGCGCACACTCCCGACAAGGTCGAGGAAATGCTTTCGAAGTTCCACGGCGTGGTTCGCGCGCTGGTCGCCACGAAGAAGATCACGGTAGCAGCGGTGCACGGGCTTTGCCTTGGCGGCGGAGCAGAGTTGGCCATGGTTTGCGACCTGGTCTACAGCAGCGAGCAAGCGGAGTGGGCTTTTCCTGAAATCAAGCTTGGCTGTTATCCGCCGGTGGCATGTACGGCGCTGGCGGCGCTGGTCGGGCAGAAGCGCGCGGCGGAGATGATTCTGACCGGCCGCTCGATTGGCGGCAGGGAAGCGGCGGAAATCGGACTGGCGACACATGCGGTTCCTGAGATGCAGCTCAGTTCTTCGGTCGCAGCCGGAGTCGGGCAACTGCTGCACTTGAGTCCGGCGGCACTCGCGGTTGCGAAAAAAGCTTCGTATGTGTGGGATTCGATGCACTTCGACAAAGGGCTGGCGCGTGCTGAGAAGATTTACTTCGAAGACCTGATGAAGACGTCCGATGCGCAGGAAGGGATCCGGGCGTTCCTGGAGAAACGCCCGCCCAAGTGGCGCGGGGAATAAGCCGTTATTCCTGACATGGATTACGAAATCACTGCCGAAGAAGTAAAAGCCAAGTTGGATGCGGGAGACCCGTTCACGCTGCTTGACGTCCGAGAGGCGTGGGAGTTCGAAAGGGCACGGATTGATCTCGCCAAGCTCATGCCGATGGGCGATGTGCCATCGCGGGCGCATCAGGAGCTTGATCCCGAGGATCACATCGTGGTGATGTGCCATCACGGCGTGCGGTCGATGAATGTCACGGCATGGTTACGGCAGCAAGGATTCGAGAAGGCGCAGTCCATGCGAGGCGGCATCGATGCGTGGTCGCGGAGTGTGGATGGGAAGGTACCGGTGTACTGACGAGCTGTGAGCATTGAGCTGTGAGCGGTCGGCTCAAGGCTCGCTCGTAGCTCATCGCTCACTGCGCAAAGCTCAATGAAAAAAGAACTCATCGAACTTCGCGTCAACGGCCGCGCGCACGAGCTCGCCATTGAGCCGAACGCTCTGCTGCTCGATGTTCTGCGGCAGCAGTTGCAGCTTACGGGTTCCAAACGCGGCTGCGACGATTCCTCTTGTGGGGCTTGCACCGTGCTGCTCGATGGAGTCGCGATGATGTCGTGCACGCTGCTGGCCGCCAGTTGCGAAGGCCAGGAAGTTACGACCATTGAGGGCGTCAGTGAGCACGGGAGCCTGGCAGCTATTCAGAAAGCTTACGGCGACTGGGGGGGAGCGCAGTGCGGCTACTGCACTCCCGGGTTCATCATGACGGTGAAATCGCTGCTGGCGGAGAATTCGAATCCCAGCGAAGCAGATATACGGATGGCGCTGAGCAGCAATCTCTGTCGCTGCACCGGGTACAACCAGATGTATCAGGCGATTCGCTCAGCGATTCAGGTGGAGCGGGAAGCCTCAGCGATGGAGAAGCGATGAGCTCCGAGTTTGCCGTTATTGGCAAGGCCACCGCGATGGTGGATGCCGCCGAGAAGACCACCGGCTCCGGGAAATACACCGATGATCTCAGTATTCCTGGCATGCTGGCGGGAAAAATCCTGCACTCCCCGTATCCGCATGCTCGGAT
>DASVAE010000039.1:0-9428 GCA_036376495.1 Candidatus Sulfotelmatobacter sp.
ACCCCCTACACCCAAGCCCAGCAGCCCACAACAAAAGCCGAACCCACCCCACCCCATGTAGGGACGGGCCCATTGGCCCGTCCAGGCGGACCAGCAGTACCGGTCCGCAGCGCAGTGGCCCCAACCGCGCTGTCCCCGCACGACTTCAGGAACTCCGCCACCGCCGCCGCACAGCCGTCGCGGCCTTCGAATCCAGCCAACTCCGGCGCCCCCAGCGCACCTCGCAAGCCCCCAACCGCTGTGCCGGAAGTACCTGCAAAGAAAGTCGAGATACAGGCGCAGACGGGCCGTCCCCGATCTTTCACGGCGGGTGGACCCCGCGCCGAGCATCTATAATCGCGCCGATATGGCTAAGAAGAAATGGAGTACTCGGCTGATTCACTCTGACGCTCAGGTGCCGGCGGGGTTCCGCGCCCTGAATACTCCTGTGCATCGGGCTTCCACGGTGCTGTTTCCGAATGCGGCGGCCGTGTCGGACGAGTGGGATCAATACGAATACGGTTACACCTACGGGCTCTATGGAACACCGACTGTTCTGGAATTGGCGGCGCGCATCTGTGAACTCGAACGCGGCTATCGGACGCTGCTGACGCCGGGCGGGCAGTCGGCAATTTCGCTGATTAACTTGGCCTTGTTGAAGGCAGGAGATCACATTCTGGTGCCGCACAGCATCTATGGTCCAAACCGTTTGTTTGCCGGACACATGCTGCGGCAATTCGGGGTGGAGGTCACGTTTTACGATCCGTTATTTGGCGAAGAGATGCGCTCGCTGATGCGTCCCAACACACGGCTGGTTTGGACAGAGAGTCCGGGGTCGGTCACGATGGAGGTACAAGACATTTCGACCATCTGCCGAGTAGCCCACGAGGCGGGCGCCATGGCGGTGCTCGACAATACCTGGGCGGCGGGAGTGCTATTCGATGCGTTCGCTCATGGAATCGACATCACCATGCAAGCGCTCACCAAGTATGTTGGGGGCCACAGTGATCTGCTGCTCGGATCGGTGACGGCAAGAGAGAAGCAGGTATTTGATCGGCTGGGCGCCGCGCAGCAACTGCTGGGGCTGGCGGTGTCCCCGGATGATGCGAGCCTGGCGCTGCGCGGCTTGAAGACCATGGCCGTTCGGCTAAAAACAATCGAGCAATCGGCGCTGGAGTTGGCGCGATGGCTGGCGGCGCGGGACGAGGTCGAGATCGTATTGCATCCGGCGCTGAAATCGTGTCCGGGTCACGCTTTCTGGAAGCGGGACTTCTCGGGGTCGGCGGGCGTGTTTTCCATTGTCTTTGGTCGCGAGTTCAGCAAGGAGAAGGTGCTCGGATTCGTCGACGCGCTGCAGCTGTTCGAGATCGGCTACAGCTGGGCGGGGGTGACGAGCCTGGCAGTGGCCTATGACTTTGGCGGGAACAAGAACCGTCCGGACTATGGACATCGCATCGTGCGGTTGAATATCGGATTGGAGGACGTCGACGACCTGCGGGAGGACCTCGCTTGCGCGCTGGCCGGAATGCATTCGTAAGGCGCTCTAGGATCGTTGACACACTTGAAAAAGTGCAGGGACGCGGAACGTCTCGCAGCGACAACACCGACGCTGTCCCAGTCCGGCCCTACGCCCCGACCGCGGCGTGATCCGCCATCCGTTTCTTGTTATATCGCAGTGCGACATTCATGAAGACACTGCCAAGGGAAGTTTCAAAGCAGATCATGAGCGCTTCCGTGTCTTCGCTGGTTTTATCTCCTTCTTGCGCGGTGAGGAGGAGCGGGGGATGGACGCGGAAGTGAAAGCCCTGGTCGTTCAAGGCGGAGACGGCGTTGCCTACGACCTGGTTGGCAAGCTCGAAGATGGTTTCCTTGATCAGTTCGTCGGATTCGGGGAGGTCGGTTCCGGCGTAATGACTGGCCACCTTGACCGCGGTCTGCGGCTCCAGGTCGAGAATGATCCGGCCTTCGATGTCGCCCGTCAGTGCGATCATGCCCGCCACACCTTTGCGGCGATAGGCATCCTCTTCCATAGTGAGGTTGCCCACTTTGGTCGTGCCCTGCAAACCTTGCGACAACACGGCATCCGCCGCGTTGATGAAAGGCTGGATCAATTCCATCTTCATGAACTTACGCTCCCGCTCCTGCGGCGTTGGCAACAGATCCATCTTCGCCCAGCACGTACTTGATGACTTCGTAGAGCACTTCGGGCTTGACCGGTTTCTGCACGAAATGGCGTGCGCCCCGCTGCAACGCGGCCACAATGTTCTCCTGGTATCCCACCGAGGAAACCATCACGATGCGCGCTTCGGGATGCTGTTGCACGATCCGTTCGGCCGCCTCGATGCCTTCCATCTGCGGCATGGTGATATCCATGAGCACGATGTCAGGATGGGTGCGGTCGAACTCGCTGATCGCGGTCAAGCCGTCGCCGGCCTCGGCCGCAACCTGCCCGCCGAAACTTTCGATCATGCGGGCCAGATTCTTCCTGGCAAATACGGAATCATCGACGATCAAATAGCGGACCGCCTGCCCGTCTTTGCTGCGTTTTACTGGTGCAAACTGCTCCATACAAACCTCCCCTTTCTACTGCATTATCATGCCCACTGGGGCCGGAACCAGATCACGCTGGTCACCGGCTCTTCGTGTCCTGATGCCTTAGTTTCCCGCGCGTACGGCGCGCCCGCTGCTCATCTCGCCCGTATTCCGGCCGCAGATGGCTTGCAAAGTCGATCCCATTACGTCCAAGCCAACGACGCGGATGGCGTAGCCGCGTTCAATGGCCGCTTTGGGCATGCCAAACACCACGCAGGACTCCTCGCTCTGCGCCAACGTCATGCCGCCCTCTTTCTTAATCGCACCCATGCCCTCGGCTCCGTCATCTCCCATGCCGGTCATGAGCACCCCCACGGCATGGTTTTTGAATTCCTCGGCCACGCTGCGCAACAGCACGTCCGCGCTGGGACGATGACCGTTCACCCGCGGCTCGTCGCTGAGCACCACAATGTCTCCCAACGGAAGACGTTTCACTTTCATGTGACGGCTTCCGGGACAGACTAGAACGCGGCCCGCCTGCAACACATCGCCGGATTGCGCTTCCTTCACGCGCAGGGGGCAAACTTCGTCCAAGCGCCGCGCAAACATGTCGGTGAAGCCCTCCGGCATGTGCTGCACCACCACGACCGCGGAAGGGAAGTCTCCCGGCAACTGCGACAGCACGAACTCGAGAGCTTGCGGACCTCCGGTCGAGACTCCGATAGCCACAATCTTGTTGGGAGCACTTGAGGGGGCCGACGATTTCTGCGGCTTGGCTGGCAGCCCGTTCAGCAGGCGTGGCTTCAGTTTGCAGTCGGCAGCAGCCTTCACCTTGGCAATCAGTTCGCGCGCTACTTCCGCCATGTGCGCGGAAGGATCCTTCGGCTTGGGCACGAAATCGAACGCTCCCAGACCCAGTGCCTTCATGGTCACCGTCGCGCCTTCCGTACTGTGCGAGCTGAACACGATGACCGGTACCGGCTCCCGGCGCATGATCTCTTTCAGCGTGTCAATGCCGTTCATGCCGGGCATTTCCAGGTCCAGCGTCACCACATTGGGCTTCAATTCCTCAATCTTCTTCAGGCAGAAGGAACCGTCCATGGCCGTGCCCACAACTTCGATGGATTCATCGGCTGCCAGCATCTGTGGGATCAGCTTGCGCATGAGTGCCGAATCGTCGGTGACCAGAACGCGCACTTTCTTCATGCCTGGCCTCCTACGGGAGAAGTCACCGCAAGCCGCATGCGGTCGGTGTGCGTGAGCAACAGTCCCGAACCCGCCCTGCCCGTCTCTTGCGGGCGCAAATGCGCGACGTGCTCGACCACCGCGGCCAGGTTCAGAATCAGCACTACTCGCCCGTCTCCCAGGATGGAGGCCCCCGATACCAGGTCGGTCGAGAATGTGTGGTCATCGAGCGCCTTGATCACCAGTTCCTCCTCGCCTTCGAGCGCATCCACAATCAACCCATACTTTCTTTCGCCGACAGTGATCACCAGCACAAACAGCTTGGAATTGCGACCGGCTTCGCCGGCCGGGCGCCCCAGGCGCAGAACCGGTAACACTTGATTGCGCAATTGCAATACCTCGTAATTGTCGACCTGGTGAACTTCGGTCTCGACCGTGCGCGCGATCTCCAGGACCGCATTCAGCGGAATGGCGTAGAGCCGTTGCTCGACCCAGAACAGCAGAGCCTTGATGATGGCCAAGGTGAGAGGCAATTTCAGGCGGAAGGTGGTTCCGTGGCCGGGCCGAGTTTCCAGGCTCACTGAGGCTTTCAGGCGGTGCAGCACGCTTTGCACGACATCCATGCCCACACCGCGGCCGGATACTTCGGTGACCTGTTCCGCCGTGCTGAAGCCGGGCCGGAAGATGAGATTCAGAGTCTCGGCTTCAGTCAGCTGAGCCGCTTCTTGTGGCGTGATCACGCCAAGTTCAACGGCTTTGCTGCGTATCTTTTGCACGTCGATGCCGCGGCCGTCATCAGTGACTTCCACCACCACCTGGTTTCCCTGGTGATAGGCGTTCAGGCGAACGGTTCCGTGCGGAGATTTTCCCAGCTTGCGGCGCTCTTCGGGCGGCTCGATCCCGTGGCTGACCGCGTTGCGGACCAGATGCGTGAGAGGTTCGGCAATGGCATCGAGGATGCCCTTGTCCAGGTCTGTCTCTTGTCCGCTGAGGGCGAGATCCACTTCGCGTCCACATTGGCGGGCCACGTCGCGTACCATTCGCGGGAAACGCCGGAACAGCTGATCGACAGGCACCATGCGGATCTTCATCACAGAACGCTGCAGATCGTTGAGTACGCGGGCCTGGAAGGCCATGGCGTCAGCGAACTTGCCGCGCAGCAGGTCTTTGGGATAGCGCTTGGCGAAGTCGTTCAGCGCCTGCTGCAGCATCGACTTGCCAATGATCAGCTCGCCCACCAGGTTCAAAACGCTGTCGATGCGCGAGGCCTCGACGCGCAAAATATTCTCCAGCGTGCTGGCGGCAAATTGAGACTCGCTCTGCGGTGTAGCTGAAGAGATTCCCGGTTCGTTCCCAGGTTCCTGTTCCTTGCTGTCCGACGGAGTGTCAGGAACGGTTTGTGGTCCCGGGCTGGTTGCCTGGTACAGCAGGTCAACTGTGACCTCTTCCGCGATGGTCGGGATTTTGCACTTCGCGATGATCTGCTGCGGAGTCTGCACGCTGGCCAGAACGAATTCCACATGCTTGGTAGCCGCCGCGGATTTGGCGTCGGGGCGCACCGCGAGCACCGGACCCATGCTGGCAATGGCGTTCTGAATGAGTTGCCGCCCGGCAATCGGCATGGCACAGTGCGGATCGATCTTGACCGCGACATGGAGGACGTCCTGGCCGCTGGCCTGCGCCTGCAGCATGGCGAGCTTTTCGTACTCGGTCCAATCGGCGGAATGTTTGCCAAGCGACGCGGATTTTCGCTTGCGCGACTTTTTCGCTGCCGGCGTTGAAGTCAGTTCCTCGATTCGTTTGCTGAGCTTTTTAGTCGAAGGGAGCTTGTGGCCCTTGCGGTAGGCGGCGATCATCTCGGAAAAGAGGTCGGCTGCCGCGAAGGCGATGTCAGCCACCGCCGTGTGGGCTGCCGCTCCTTCCATCGAGAGCGCGTCTTCGAACTGATGCGCCAGTTCGCTCAATTCGCGCAGGCCGCAGGCGGCGGAGTCGCCCTTCAAAGTGTGAGCGGTGCGCCGCACGCTGCGCACAATCTCCTCGTCACCGGGATGCTTCTCCAGCTTGAGGGCTTCATCATTGAGAGCCTGCAGCAGTTCCTGCGAGGTTTCGTAGAACAGGTCCCGCAGTTCCGCGCCGCGCTCGTCGGGGGAATTCGTCACTCGCGCACCTCAAGCCGCTGGTAGGCGGTCCCGCTGTCCTTGTGCACCATCTGGAACTTCTTGGTCAGGCCCAGCAAGCTTTCGGCATGGCCGACGAATAAATAACCATTAGGATTCAGGCAGCGGTAGAACTTCTCGATGAGCCGCTTCTGTTCGGCTTCATCGAAATACATCATCACGTTGCGGCAGAAGATCACATCATTGCGCTGGGGCAGGTACTCGGTTTTCAGGTTGTGAAAGTCGAAGTGAACCATTTCTTTCAGCGCCTTCTTCACACCGTAGCGATCCGAGATCTTGTCGAAATAGCGCAAACGAAATCCGTAATCCACCATCGACATCTGGTGCTCGCTGTAGGTTCCTTCCTGTCCAGCCCGCAGAACCGAGTAGCTGATATCGCTGGCCAGGATCTCCACCCGCCATGGCGGAGGTACCAGCGGCTTGGGCAGAGGCAGATCTACAGGCAGGGGATTGCGCAGGTAGTAGTAGGCCAGGGCATCGGTGACCAGCATGGCCAGCGTGTAAGCTTCCTGCCCGGTCGAGCACCCGGCGCTCCAGATTCGTATCGAGTATTCGCGGCGAGCGCTCTTGTGCTTGAAGAGTTCTTCCAGCACGGTTTTTTGGAAAAGATCCAGCTGCGCCTTGTGGCGGAAGAAGCTGGTCTCATTGACCGTGAGATTCTCCAATAGCTTGGCGAGTTCGTCCTTGCCCTGGCTGCTGATGAGGAGGCGGTAATAGGCGTAGAAGGAATCCACACGGCACTCCTTCAGCCGGCGCAACAGCCGGTCCTGAAGGAAGTGGGTGCGGCGTTCGTCGAAGTGCATGCCGCACTCCTGGTAGACGAGCGCCTGCAGCAACTTCAGTTCCGCCTCGGTCAATATGGGAGCTGGTGCTGCCCCGGATGTACTCATTCGTATTCTCGTCCCGCCGCTAGAGTCGATTTCAGATCATGGCCGGGCTCAGCTTGCGCCCGCTCCACGTGCCGCGTCCGTCTTCGCTTTCTTGTCCCCGCTTTCGCTTTTGGCCTGAAGGCTGGCGGGCGCGAGCAGCTTGCTCATGTCGAGCAGCACCACCAGCCGTCCCCCAACCTTCCCCAGCCCGGTCACGCAATTCAACCCGCCCTCCTGGAAAACTGCGGGGGGAGGCTCCACCGCGTCGGAGGGAATTTTTAATACTTCGGAGGCGGAATCCACGATCAGTCCTGCCAGCCTCCCAGCGTGCTCGACGACCAGGATGCGGTTCTGTCTTTTCAACGCCGCTTCCTTCTCCCCGAAGCGCTTGCGCAAGTCCATGACCGACACGATCTTGCCGCGCAGGTTGATGACACCCTCCAGATAATCAGGAGCATCGGGTACGGCAGTGATGTCCGGAACCCGTACGATTTCGTGCAGGGAAGTGATGGGCACTCCATAGGTCTCGCGCCCTACCTGAAAACCGACAATGTGGAGTTCGCGGCTCATGGTTTCGGGCCTCCTGCGGCCTTACTGTGCCCCCGCTGTGGCCCGGCGGGCACTTCGGACGATGCCGTCGGTGCCTGTCTGCGAGCGGGAAGCCTCGGCCAGAGCGAAGCGATCGATGAAATCCAGGAGGCTGCGCGACATCTTCGACATCTGTTCCGAAGAGGCTGCCAGTTCCGTGGAACTGGAGGTGGACTGCTGTACCAGTTCGCGCATCCGCTCCATGGCCTTGACCACCGCCTGGGCTCCGGACGCCTGTTCTTCTACGGCTGAGTTGATCTCGTGGGTGATTTCGTTCAGGCGGGTCGTCGCCCGCGCAATCTGCGAGGAGCCATGAGACTGCTCGTTGGTGGCGGCGCCGATTTCCTGGGCGAACTTGTAGACTTCCGTGACTACATTGGAGATTTTCTTTAACGCTGAGTTCAGCTCTCCACCCAGTTCCAAGCCCTCATTGACGATGGAGGTCGAACGATCCATGTTTTCCACCGCTTTGCGGGCTTCTTTTTGAATGCTCTGAATAAGTTCGGAAATTTCCTTGGTGGACTGTGCCGATTTCTCCGCCAGCTTGCGGACTTCGTCGGCGACGACGGCGAATCCCAGGCCGTGTTCACCGGCGCGGGCGGCTTCGATGGCGGCGTTCAGGGCTAACAGGTTGGTCTGCTCGGCCAGATCGTCGATCACTTCAATGATTTTGCCGATATCGTCGGCCCGTTGTCCCAACGCTCCAATGATTTCCCCGGAAGAGTTGATGGTTGTGTTGATGCGGTTCAGGCCGTCGGTGGCCTTCTCCATAGTGCCGATTCCGTTGTGAACTTCTTCGCGGGAACGATTGGAGATATCGAGCAGGACTTTCGCCGTGTCGGCGACCCGCTGGATAGAAGCGACCATCTGGTCGATAGAAGCCGAAGTCTCGCTGACGCTCGAAGCCTGGACCTGCGTGCTCTTCACCATGTTCTGCACGTTGACGCTCATCTCGTGCATGGTGCTGGTGACTTCGTCAATGGCGGATGAGGTCTGCAGGCTGATCTTTGCAGACTCGTCAGACGCGCCGGCTACCTGCGTTGAAGCACTCGCCACTTGCGAAGCCGCATCGCGAACATTGCGCACCAAGCCGCGCAAGCCGTCGGTCATCTTTCGGAAAGCGTTACCCAGGGTGTCGTTCGTGGAGCGCGGTTTGACTTCTACGCTCAAGTTCCCGCCCGCAATTGCTTCGGAAACCGACGCCATCTCCTTGAGATAGGTCACCATGCGGCCGAAGGTGCGGCCGAGTTGGCCGATCTCATCGTCGCGGCGGATATCGATTTCGTGGTCCAGGTCTCCCGTCTCGCCGATTTGTTGCGCGACGCGGATGAGTTCTGAGAGCGGCTTGGTAATAGAATTCGCTGTCCAAATAGCAACGACTATCCCAAGGCCAATCGCAACGAAAGTGAAGAGCCCTGCAATCAATATCGTGACCTTGCCGGCGCTCGCATCGCTTTGTTTGCGCTCCTCGAGAATCTGGTGTGCATCGTGATCGGCGATTTCGAGCGCATCAGTGGTGGCCTTGACCCATGAGCTGGGGTCTTTCTGCAGGTAATAGATCTGCAGATCGGCAACAGTTGCGTTTCCCGAGTCCACCTGTTTGCGCTTCTGCAGCATGGGCTCCGCGAATTCGGTTCCCCACGCTTCTTCATTTTTTTGCGCAGTCACAATCGCGGAACGTTGCTCATCCGAAGTCACCAGTTTTAAGCTCGTCTGCAGTTCATCACGCAACTGCTGGACGCCCTCGTTCATGTGCTCGACTTCCCGGCTGTCGCCGCTCAAGAGGTAGTTGCTCAGAAACAAGCGGTTTTGCATGACCTGAAACCGCACCTTGTCGGTAGCGGTGGTCATCTGCATAGCCTGCTCGGCGCCATCTTTGGTGCTTTGCTCGTGCCTCACAGCGAACAACACTATGAAGAACAGCACTGCAACCATGACCAGGATGATCCCGAAACTTAAATAGAGCTTTTTGCTCATGGACATGTTGATTTCTCCAGCTGTCCGATCTCAGCCACTAGTTCACTGTCGGGTCGAACTTGAACTCGAGTACGCCCGTGGTTTCATCGCTGGCTGCTTCGAACCTCCATTTTTTCACTGC
>DASVAE010000040.1:0-10438 GCA_036376495.1 Candidatus Sulfotelmatobacter sp.
CTCAACGAGATGCGACAGCATCTTGGGGAGAAGATTGAGTTCGATTCTGCCATTGCCGCGACCAATGGCCCATCTGGCAGTCAAACACAGTGCAATCGGTGAAATATCGCCAGAGTCGCGCGTGGCAACACAGACGCTTCGCGGGATCCCCCAACATAACTACTTTCTAGTCTGGAATTCCCGCGATGTCGGTCAGTTCGAAGCCGTCCAGTACAGATGAATCGGATGCGGATCGCCACTCTCATTGCGTATGCGGAGACGGTTGCCTTGCCCCTAGACTGGCTAACCGCACCGGCAATGGGACATTGTGGCAAATATTTAGGACTGACGCTGTTCCATTGCAGTCAGCAACTGCAGATCGCATCGGCGATCCTTACGACCACGTTCCAGCAAATCCATGATTCGTTATAGGGCTGAAGTAAGAATCAATCCTCCTGTCTCCAAGTAACAGATGCAGTTGTCATTCGTTTGACGAGTTTTCATTTTGGGTCTAAACCTTGCCCCACCCAAAGATCGTGCAAACCTCTGCCCGATCACAAGGATTCAGATTTGGAGCTAAAACATGTCCAGCCAACCCTCTATTGATCTAAAGCCACGGCCAGCGCAAGGCCTATCCGATGCGGCTGATGTTCCGCGGGTGCATCGCTCAAGTGGACAATCGACCCGTCCCGATGAGCCGGCATCAGTTGGCGGATTGCGAATCGTCCAGCAGCAGGGAAAGGGAACTCTGATTGATCGGGATAGTCCTCTAAAGTCGAGGTCTCAGGTTCGGCGTTCCGATCCTCGACAAGTAACAACTGTTCAGCCTCTCGCACACAGCGTAAAAGGCGCGGCAGATGCAATCAATGCAAGCAAGGGTCTGCTCTACAACGCCATCAAGCTCTATGCGAAAGATCCCGAACGGGGCTTGCGTGCTCGGAAGTTGATGGGACGTACGGTGATCCTACACAGCGATTTGATGGATTGGCTCAACCGCCTACCAGTAAAAAATGCCCCTAGCGCGACGCACTCGGAACGTGGACATCAACGATGGGCGGCCGCTCAGCGCGCCGCCGAGTAGGGATCCATCGTGATTGGGTCCACCAGGACTGAGAGGTGGAGGGCCCCGTGACTCTTTGATGGCAGGCGTATCTGAAAGCCTACCCATGGTTTATTGAATTCTCTCCTCAGATTGGCCTCCCGTAAGGAGCAATCCGGATGCCAGCTCGAAAAACGCCTTGCACCGAAATCTGTGCACATGCGGTTTGTGACAATTTTGTGACAAGCACCCGAAATGAGCAAATTCTGGAAAGTGCTGACGTGTAGGAAACCCGCGTAAACACTGGGGAGAGTATTGGTGGACCTGGTCGGGATCGAACCGACGACCTCTTCCATGCCATGGAAGCGCGCTCCCAGCTGCGCCACAGGCCCATTTTCGGGGACACGGGTGTTCGTGAGTGGAACCTTTATTATTTTCGCCGAGGTTGGGTGGATAGTCAACGCGGGAGGTCGAGATTTGCTCGACCGCATGCCCGCGGCGCGATCGCTACATCAATTTTATTGCCACACAGGATTGTTTCGTATCTTTCCACAGGTAAGTTCTGCCATAATTGATTGTGCACCCCACCTGCACAATTTCTCAAAAACAACTTAAAGCGAGGAAGAGATGCCAGCGAAGTACATCTTTGTGACGGGCGGAGTAGTGTCTTCACTGGGCAAGGGCCTAGCCGCGGCTTCGATCGGCTGCCTGTTGGAAAGCCGCGGGATCAAGGTCAACATCATGAAGTTCGATCCATACTTGAATGTCGATCCCGGGACCATGTCTCCCTTTCAGCATGGCGAAGTTTTCGTCACCGACGACGGGGCGGAAACGGATCTCGATCTGGGGCACTACGAGCGCTTCACCCACGCCAAGCTATCTCGCGATAATAACTGGACCACGGGACGACTTTACGAGCAGATCATCGCCAAGGAGCGGCGGGGAGATTACCTGGGCAAGACGGTGCAGGTGATCCCGCACGTAACCAATGAAATCAAGGCGGCGATGAAGAAGGTGGCTCAGGATGTGGATGTCGCCATTGTAGAAATTGGTGGGACTGTGGGCGACATTGAGTCGCTGCCGTTTATGGAGGCGATCCGACAGATGCGGCAAGAACTGGGCCGCGAGCACACCCTGTTTGTGCATGTGACGCTGGTCCCGTTTATAGCGGCGGCGCAAGAATTGAAAACGAAGCCGACGCAGCATTCGGTGAAAGAATTGCTGAGCATCGGAATTCAGCCTGACATTTTGTTGTGCCGGACGGACCGGTTTCTGGCCAAAGACATCAAGTCGAAGATTGCGCTATTTTGCAATGTGGCGGAAGATGCGGTGATCACTGCGAAGGATGTCGCTTCGATCTACGAAGTGCCGGTGGTGTTCGCGAATGAAAACGTGGATACGCTGGTATTGAAGTGCCTACACATGGAGTCCAAAGATCGCGACTTGGCGAAGTGGCAAGACATTGTTCATCGCATCTACAACCCCAAGGATACGGTCACCATCGGCATCGTGGGCAAGTACGTGGAATATGAGGACTCGTACAAGTCGCTGAAAGAGGCGCTGGTCCATGGGGCGCTGGCCCACAATCTCAAGCTGCAGTTGAACTGGATCGAAGCTGAAGGATTGGAAACTGGCGATAACAGTTACGAAGCGCAGTTGGAGGGATACGACGGCATTCTGGTCCCGGGCGGGTTCGGCAAGCGCGGGATTGAGGGCATGCTGATTGCGATCCGGTACGCGCGTGAAAAGAAAGTGCCGTACTTCGGAATTTGCCTGGGCATGCAAACGGCCTGCATCGAGTTCGCACGGAACGTGGTTGGACTGGAAGAAGCCAATTCGAGCGAGTTTGATCCGGCTACGGCGCACCGGGTGATTTACAAGCTGCGCGAGCTGCGCGGCGTGGAAGAACTCGGCGGCACGATGCGGCTGGGTGCCTGGACCTGCAAGATTGAACCAGACACGCTGGCGCACAAGATCTATGGTAAGGATGAGATCAGCGAGCGGCACCGGCATCGCTATGAGTTCAATCGCGAGTACGAGGAACCGATGACAGCGGCCGGGCTGAGGATCTCGGGATCGACACCGGACGGGACTTACGTGGAAATGGTGGAATTGCCAGACCATCCGCATTTCATCGGCTGCCAGTTCCATCCGGAGTTCAAATCGAAGCCGCTCGAGCCGCATCCACTGTTCCGCACATTTATCGGCGCGGCGTATGAGTACGGGCTGACGCGGCGCGAGCGGAGGGAAACGGCCGAGATCGAGATGTTTCACCGGCCGGAGAAGATCAGGATCTGACGTCAGCCCACAGGGATCGGCTCAGGCAATTCCGAAAGCTTCGTGGGGTACGGACATGAAACTCGCATCATTTAATCCCGTCGCAAGGC
Source organism: Candidatus Sulfotelmatobacter sp. (assembly GCA_036376495.1). Lineage (GTDB taxonomy): Bacteria > Acidobacteriota > Terriglobia > Terriglobales > Acidobacteriaceae > Sulfotelmatobacter. The sequence continues at coordinate 3,406 of DASVAE010000040.1, forward strand.
GATGAGCATCTCCTTTCAAGTCGGCGATATCCATATTGGCTCCGGCGATCTGTTTCTGATTGCCGGGCCATGCGTGATCGAGAGCGAAGAGCACGCGATTCGCATGGCCGAAATCATCAAGGGCGTAACCCGCTCGCTGAATTTTCCATTTATTTTCAAGGCGAGTTATGACAAGGCGAATCGCACCTCGATCCGCAGCTTTCGTGGGCCAGGACTCAAGGAGGGCATGCGGATTCTCCGGAAAGTCAAGGAAGAGATTCACATCCCGATTTTGACCGACGTGCATGAGGCTGCCGATGTGCCCGAGGTGGCAAAGATAGCGGATGTTTTGCAGATTCCCGCATTTTTAAGCCGGCAGACGGATCTCGTCGTAGCTGCCGCTTTGAGCGGACGCGCAGTGAACATCAAGAAAGGGCAGTTCATGGCGCCATGGGACATGAAGTACGTAGTTGAGAAGTGCAGGGACGCAGGGAACACGCGCGTCTTTCTCACCGAACGCGGGGCGAGTTTCGGCTACAACAATCTGATCGTGGACATGAGATCGCTCGCCATCATGCGGAAGTTTGCGCCAGCGGTATTCGATGCGACGCATTCGGTGCAACTGCCCTCGACGCAGGCGGATGGCAACGGTCAAGCAACAAGCGGTGGGCAACCTGAATTTATTGCTCTGCTCGCACGGGCGGCCGTGGCGGCCGGGGTGGACGGAGTGTTCATGGAAGTGCACGACAATCCCAAGGAAGCGAAGTCAGATGGGGCGAATGCGCTGGAGTCCACGAAATTGCGGGGATTATTGAAGGAGTTGCTGGCAGTCAAGAAGGCGATTGGCGACGCGCACGCCACGCCGTAGCTCGTCTAGGGATGGACGCCGGTCCGTCCTGGGTCGCCGAACGCGACGCATACAACCTTCATGGTTTGCGCGCTTTGCGCGCAACCCCGGACGAGCGTCCTGGGCTACAGGGTTCTGGCTACACGGTTACTCCAGCACGAAGATATTTTTCTTCGCGCACATCTGTTTCAAAATCTTTGGCCAAACCGTTACGCTGACTTCTCCTAAATGCGCCTTGCGGAGCAGAAGCATCAGAGTGCGGGACTGCCCAATACCACCGCCGATCGAGAGGGGCAATTGGTTGTTGATGATTCCCTGGTGATAGGGAAATTTCAGATTGTCGAGAAGGTCCGACGTCTCGAGCTGCATGCGCAAGGTTTCGGCGTTTACGCGAATGCCCATGGAACTGAGCTCATGGCGGCGCTGGGTGACGTGGTTCCACACTAGAATGTCGCCATTCAAGCCGTGGGTGTCGCGATGGGTCTGGTCGCCGGTGTCGGTGATCCAGTCATCGTAATCGGCAGCGCGCATCTCATGTGGATATCCATCTCTTAGGAGCCAGCCGATCCCGATAATGAAGAGCGCCGGATATTTCTGCAGGATCACGGTCTCTCGCCGCTTGCGCGGCAGGTCCGGATGCATCGCCAGCAGTTCCTCGGCATGCAGAAACGTAAGCTCTTCCGGCAAGTTGGGATACCGGGGATTGCGTAGTTCGGGAAACATCTCCTGTGCGAACTTTTCCGCACCGACTAGAACACGCCAGATCTTCCGCACGATGGACTTCAGGAATTCGACATTGCGCTGCTCGCCGGTGATGACCCGTTCCCAATCCCACTGGTCGACATAAGCCGAGTGATCGTGATCCAGGAAATAGTCTTTTCGCACCGCCCGCATGTCGGTGCAGATACCTTCGCCTGGGCGGCAATCAAATTGCTTGAGCGCGACTCTCTTCCACTTGGTGGCCGCTTGTACGATTTGGGCGTCGATAGGATTCTTGTCCCGATCGTTTGAGATATGAAACTGAACGGGAGTGCGGGAGCCGTCGCGGTCGAGCATGTCATTGACGCCGCTCTCGGAATCGACAATCAGCGGTACCTGCACCATCATGAGGCCGAGTTCTTTACATAGATTGTCTTCGATGTAGCGCCGGAGCTGGAAGATTGCGTGCTGCGTCTCTTTCGGCGTCAGCAGCGGGTTGTAGTTCGAGGGCAGAATCTTGTCGAGTTGCGCATAATCGCCAATGCCAGGACCAGCGAGATCGGCTCTCTTAGTGGCTTGAGCGTCTGTGCTGGCAGTAGACGTAGGATTGGCATAGTCAATATCGCTGGCACCATATATCGTGCTGGTCGGATCCCGGGAGATGAAGAGGCTCATAAACACACTCCTGAAGCGCGCAGCGGTGGGGGATCCGCTGACATAATGAAGGTCATTCCATTCAACGGCGAAAAGACTTACAAAACAGTGACACGGATCACGGGCTACTGTGTGTCAAACGACAGCGTCGGCGCGTGCACGCTGCTCAACCGTGAACCCCAATGCGTGTGTTAGATTTGAATTTCTTCGCATGAAACACGTTTCCAATTGGGCACTAGATGTTGCAATGCAGTGCGGAGCGAGGTATGCGGACGTGCGTGTCGTCGCGCAACGGAACCGCGCGCTGACCACAAAAAATGGAAAACTGGGGAACGCGTCGGATACAGAGTCCGTGGGCATGAATGTGCGGGTGATTGTGGATGGAGCGTGGGGGTTCGCTGCGTCGTCGGAGTTGGGCCGCGGCGCAGTAGAGAAGACGGCGGCAGAGGCGGTAGCGATTGCCCGCGCCTCGGCGCGGGTGAAACGGGCGGATGTCCAGATGGCGCCCGAGAAACCTGCGGTTGCCGAGTGGAGCACTCCCTACAAGATTGATCCCTTTTCAGTATCCCTGGAACAGAATATTGACCTGCTGCTCGCCATTGATGCTGAGTTGCGATCCGTTGCGGGCGTCACCCTGGCCGAGACGAATCTGAACTTCAGCCGCGAGGAACAATGGTTTCTGTCATCGGAGGGAGGCGATATTCATCAGACGAAGCTCTCGACGGGCGCCGGGTATGCTGTCTATGCCTTTGCGGCAAACGAGATTCAAAAGCGGTCGTATCCAAATTCATTCGGCGGCCAGTGGCAGAACAAGGGATATGAGCTCATCGAAGAGCTGCAGTTGCTGGAGAATGCGCGCAGGATCGCGGAAGAAGCCGTGGCCCTGCATAAGGCGGACCAATGCCCGGAAGGGAACTTCGATCTTATCCTCGACAGCTCGCAACTGGGGTTGCAGATCCATGAGTCTATCGGACATCCCATAGAACTTGATCGCGTGCTGGGAATGGAAGCAAATTTCGCAGGAACCTCCTTCCTTACACTGGATAAGTTGCGCGCGCTGCGTTACGGGAGCGACCTGGTGAACGTAGTCGCCGATGCCCGGCAGGAGCATGGGCCGGGCTTGGGGACGTTTGGATTCGATGATGAGGGCGTGCCCGCGCAGTGCACTCGGATCATTACGAATGGACTGTTTACCGGATACCTGAGTTCGCGAGAGACGGCGCACACCATCGGCCTGAACCGGTCTGGCGGAACGGTACGCGCCGAGGGGTGGAACCGGCTTCCCATGATTCGCATGACCAACATTAGCCTGCTGCCGGGGGACGAGCCCTTGAGCCTGGAACAGCTAATTGCCTCTACCGATCATGGCGTCCTGATGCAGACGAACCGCTCCTGGTCCATTGACGACAAGCGTTACAACTTCCAGTTCGGTTGCGAGATTGGATGGGAGATCAAGAAAGGCAAGCGGGTGCGCATGTTGAAAAACCCGTCGTACTCGGGCATCACAACGGAGTTCTGGAATTCTCTGGAGGCGATCTGTTCCAAAGATGAGTGGACGCTCTGGGGCACGCCGAATTGCGGCAAAGGACAACCTCAGCAGGTGATGGGAACCGGGCATGGGACATCGCCCGCGCGTTTTCGGAGAATCAAGATCGGGAGCGCGTTCCAGGGGAACTAGCTACGAGGAACTCAGGGGGCGAGCGCTGAATGCTGACGAGAGAACAGGCCGGCGACATTTTTGATCGCGTAAAGAGATTCTCTTCTGCCGATGCCGTCGAAGTGCTTTTCTCCGGGGGACGATTCGCCCTTACGCGGTTTGCCAATAACACGATTCATCAGAATGTAGCAGAGGAGAACCAGGTCATCTCCGTGCGCACCGTGTTCGAGGGGCGGACGGCGCGTGCGATTACGAACAAGTTCGATGATGAGAGTCTGCGCCGCGCCGTGCAGGCCTCGGAACGCCTGGCCAGGGTGCAACATCCAGATCCTGACCTCTTGCCCATGCCTGCGCCCGAAGAGGCGTTTCGCAATGCGAGCGAGGGCACTGCGCTTACGCTTACGCCTCGGCGCCACTTTGAGGAGACCGCCGCAATCGCGCCGGAGCGTCGAGCGGAGGGCGTTAGAAACATCGTCGCAGTCGCAAATCGGCACTCACTCACTACGGCAGGGGTTTTTTCCAGCGGCGGATCCTTCGAGGGTGTTTTCAATTCCCGCGGTTTGAGCCAGTGGCATACGCAAACCTCCGCCGAAATATCGATTACTATGCTCGGGCAAGATTCTTCCGGGTGGCAAAAGTCAAACGCGCCCAACGTGGCGGACCTGGATCCGTTGACCATGGCCGAGGTTGCCGCCAAAAAGGCCGTGGAGTCAGCTCATCCGCGAGACATCTCGGAAGGCAAATACACTGTCATTCTTGAACCCTCTGCTGTGCTGGATATCGTTGGATTTATGTTCTGGGATTACTCGGGGATGGCGATCCTGGACCAGCGCTCATTCCTGAGCGGTAGAATCGGGCAAAAATTGTTCGGGGAGAACATCATCATTTGCGATGATGTTACTCACCCCTTGCAATCGGGATCGCCATTCGATGGGGAAGGCATCCAACGGCAAAGAGTACAACTGGTCGAAAACGGTGTGGTGAAACGGGTTGTCTACGCGCGTGCTACCGCGCAGCGAATGAATCGCTCGGAGTACAAAAACTCCGTAGGTCCGATCGAGCCCACCGGCCACGGGTTTCCGCTGCCCAACGAGATGGGGGAGATGCCCTTGAACATAGTCTTCGCGCCTGCCAATGATCCGCAAAGCATTGAGCAGATGATCGCCTCAACCGAGCGTGGGGTCCTGGTAACAAGGTTGTGGTACATCCGTGAGGTGGAACCCTTTGAGAAGATGCTAACCGGAATGACGAGGGATGGAACCTTCCTCATCGAGAACGGACGAGTGCAGGCCGGAGTACGCAACTTTCGCTTCAATGAAAGCCTGATTCAAATGCTGTCCAGCGTTGAGGCGATGAGTGAGCCCGTCCGGGCATCCGGAGAAGAATCCTTTGACATGGTAGTACCTGCCATGAAGGTGCGGGACTTCAACTTCACAGAAGTCACTAAATTCTAGGTAGTACTCACGATCAAGTAGCCACCGTTCAGTCTCGCACCGGTGATGTGCGGGTTCTAAACGCCTGCCCAGACACTCGGCTGGAACGAAATCGGCTCTCCGATACTTGCCGGGAATTCACCCGGAATTGACCGCGATTCGTCCGCATCCGCAGGGGAGTTCCGGGATCAATTTCGACTTTCTTGTTCAGCTGTAATCCGTTCAAATGGAAGCGTTTAGCTCCGCTTGTTCCATGACTTCGGTAACTTTGTTTAGAGAATTACGGGGTGTACGCTCGCGGTGTGAGTTAGAGAAGTTCGGTGGGCAAGAGCAGCCGAAAGGCAAGAACGATTTGGCAGCAGCAACGAAAACCGCGATGGCCGAGGACGAGATGAACATCGGACACTACGATGACATGCAGAGTGCTCCACGGTTTCCACTGCATCTGGCAGCGTCGGTGAAAGCACAAGGCGCAGCCTATGCGGCGGAGACGGAGAACATTTCTGCGAATGGCGTGCTGTTTGCGATGGACAGCGACGTCCCGGTCGGGTCGCTGGTGGATTTCACGATTATGCTGCCCGCGGAAGTGCTGGGCGGCCGGCAGAACATGCAAATCGATTGCCGGGGCCGGGTAGTGCGCAGCTTTGAGGATCGCGGCCGGCGTGGCGTGGGCGTGGTCATCGATGAATATCATTTCGAACGAGCGTAGGAAAGAATGGCTACCATTCCGGTTGGCGTAGAAGAAAATTTCGGAGCAGACGACGGTAAAGGACAGTTCGTCCGAGTGATCGTAGCCGACACTCAGGCGATCTTCCGCGCAGGCTTGCGAAAGATCTTCGCGCTGGAAGACGACATTCGGGTGGTCGGCCAGGCCGAGACGTTGGGGCAGACCCAGTCCGCCGTGACAAAGTTTTCCGCTGACATCCTCATCTTCGAGTCAGCGCTCACGCCGAATCCGGTGGAAGCGATTATTGAATTAATGCGTCAGTATTCGCAGTTGAAGATGGTCGTGGTCACCCCGGGTCCAGATGAACAGTTGACCCTTGAGTTGTTCCGCCGTGGAGTGCACGGAGTCATATCGCGCGAGGTTGAACCCGAAGTCATGGTGGACTGCCTGCGAAAAGTTGTTTCCGGCGAGAGTTGGCTCGATCCTCAGGGAATCCGCTGGGTCATGGAGGCTTACCGCAATCAAGCGACGCGGCCCGCCGGAGCGCGCTCCAAGGTGCAGCTCACACCCAAAGAGTCACTCATCGTCTCCTGCGTGACTCAGGGAATGAAGAATAAAGAGATTGCCTTGCGCGTGGGAACCACCGAGCAGGTGGTGAAGAATTATCTACGCAAAGTCTACGATAAGCTAGGTGTCGCGGACCGGCTCGAACTGGCGCTCTACTGTTTGAATCATCACGTCGTGGACAATACCAAGGTCCCTCCGCTTCCCACTGCAACGCCGGCGGCGCAGGCCGCTGCAGCAGGGGCGTCTGCCTCGGGTAGTTCTCAGCCGGCGGGCTTTTCTGAGTCAGCAACAGAGCCGCCGTCAAAGCAGCAGTAATCCCACCCTGACAGTTGCGGTTCCGTCAGTTCACCCATAGAATCAAAACGAAGTATTCCGCCGCATTACCGCGGCGAAAGAGACCTTAGTGTAATACCCCCAACCAATACGCCGGAGAGATGGCCGAGTGGCTGAAGGCGCACGCTTGGAAAGCGTGTTTACTCGAAAGGGTAACGTGGGTTCGAATCCCACTCTCTCCGCCATGTTATTGAAAA
>DASVAE010000041.1:0-43719 GCA_036376495.1 Candidatus Sulfotelmatobacter sp.
AGGGTGTTCACTACATCGACCGTCTCACCCACGAACACCGCGAAGCGTACGCGCGTGCCATCGTCGTTGCCGCGGGCGCGCTCGAGTCAACCCGGATTCTCCTCAACTCAAAAACTGCATCCCATCCGCAGGGTGTCGGCAATTCGGCCGGAGTGTTGGGAAAGTATTTGATGGATCATTTCACGATTGAGGGCGGAGGGGGCTACATGCCGAGTCTGCGCTCCTCGAAGCGGGAACCGGTCGGCCGTCCTTGTGGATTTTTGATTCCGAAATACGTGAATGCCGCAGGCCAGAAGGACCGCAATTCCAACTTTCTGCGCGGATACCGGTTTGACGGCGATGGCAGCCAGGAAGTTTATGGGCACGCGTTTCTTATGCCTGAGTTCGGCAAGGCATGGCGCGAGCGCGTCAAGGAGAACATACCTTACTATTTCGCCATCGAAGCCCAGGGGGAGTGCCTGCCCAGAGCGGACAATTTCGTCACGCTGGATCGCGACAAGAAGGACGCCTGGGGTATTCCGGCGCTCCACATTAGCGCCAGCTATGGGGAGAATGATCGGGCAATGGCCGTAGCCATGCGAAGTCATGTCGCCGCCATCCTCGATGAAATGAAACTCGCAGACGTGGCTGCGCCCAAGAGCGAACTGAGCATCTTTGGAAAGAATATCCACGAGTGCGGAACGGCACGCATGGGAAATCAGCCGTCCACAAGCGTCGTCGACCGGAACTGCAAGGTTCACGACGCTAAAAACGTATTTGTTACGGACGGTTCGGTCTTTGTGACCCAGGGCTGTTACGAGCCGACCCTTACTATCATGGCGATCTCCGCACGGGCGGGAGAGCATATCGCGGAAACATTCCGCCGAGGTGAACTGTGAAAACCGGTCCCTCGGACCTGATTACCCGGATCACCCGGCGGCAGTGGCTCTTGCGCCTGGGCGAGACCGTCGCCCTAGCAGGAGTAAGCGGTTTGATTCCGGAGTCTCCTCTGGGCTTCTTCAGCGACGAACCGCCTCCGTTGCCGCCCGGGCTTTACGAACCCTCACCCGACCATTTGGTGCGTGCGCTGAGTGGCCAGCATGCGGCTGCTGCGCCGGCGGGCAGCGAGACAGATTACGTACAGGCCGGAGCCTCCCGCCCATTGCAGTTTTTCTCGCCCGAAGATTTCAAGACGATCACCAGCTTTATTTCCACTCTGTTGGGCGATGTACCAGCCGACACTTTGAACGAAGTTGCGCGCTGGGTTGACCTGTGGTGTTACTCCGCGCAGGGAGTGCGAGATGCGGCCCGCAACCTGGATCCTATGCATCGTGCGCTTGCGGTCGCCTACTTCGGAGAAGTGTCAGTCGCAGAAATCGAGAACGCCGATCCGGCTTCGATTGTCCTCCAAGGCCTTCCAGACTTGAACCGAATCTGCGGGGATCAGCACGGCAAGCCATTCGCGAGTCTGGCTATTTCAGAACAGCATGATGTTGTGCGTTCTATCAGCACACGAAAAGATGCCAGTTTGCAGAAGCTCTTCGAATTGGTTCGTAACGAGGCCATTCGTGGCTACTACACTTCGGCCGCAGGCTTGAAAGAGCTCGATTACAAGGGGAACACCTACTACCCCTACTGCCCGGGCTGTGAATCCGCTGAAAAAGGATGAATGGGCGGCGGGCACGCCGCATTCTGAAATACCAAAACTCAAAACTACCGCGCTCAGCGAATGACCGGGTTCCTCAAGTTTTGAGTGCCTCCGCCGATGACCTAAGCGTCGGACTTATGCGTCTGCGCCTCGCATTATGCATGCCGACGCATACTGGATCAGCATGGACGACATCGTTAAAGATTTTCTGATCGAAAGCCGTGAAAACCTCGACCGGCTTGATCAGGAATTGGTGAGCCTGGAGTCCGATCCCACTTCGAAGGAGTTGCTGGGCAGCATTTTTCGAACCATTCATACCATCAAGGGCAGTTGCGGATTCCTCGGGTTTGCGCGACTGCAAGAAGTGGCTCATGCGGCCGAAAACCTGTTGTCCAAGTTGCGAGATGGCGTGCTTCCGTTGGACGCGGAGATCACCAGCGCACTGTTGGCCATGGTCGATGCGGTGCGTCACATGTTGAATGAAATCCAGACCAGCGACAGCGATGGCGACAATGACTATTCGGAGTTGCTCGAGCGGTTGCAACGATTGCAGACGCGCAACCCGGCTTCCGCCGGCCCTGAGCCGGAAGTTGTACCCGCTGTCGTGCCGCTCCCGAAACTCGGCGCCGTCCTCGTGGAAAGCGGATGCCTCAGCGCTCAGGACTTGGAACTGGCGCTGCAAAAGCAGAGAGAAGGTGACTGTAGAAGACTGGGACAGATCCTCATCGCTATGCGGTTCTGCAGCCAGCAGGAGATCGACGCCGCGCAGCAAGTGCTTGAGGCCCGGGGACGCAGTAGCGTGGAAACGGTTCGCGTGAGCGTAGACCTTCTGGACACGCTCATGAACCTGATGGGCGAACTGGTGCTTGCCCGCAATGAGCTGCTGCAACTCAGCAACGGCTCCGAGAATGTCGTCTTGCAGTCGGTGTCCCAGCGCGTGAACCTGATTGTCAGCCAGGTGCAAGAGCAGGTTATCAAGACGCGCATGCAGCCCATCAGCAACGTCTGGAATAAGTTCCCGCGCACAGTTCGCGATCTTGCCCGCAGCTGCGGCAAAGACGTTCGCTTGGAGATGGAAGGCCAGCACACGGAACTGGATCGCACCATCATGGAAGCGATTCGCGATCCTTTAACTCACCTGGTCCGCAACGCTATCGACCACGGAATTGAGATGCCAGAGATTCGTCAAAAACTTGGCAAGGACCCCTGTGGCCGAGTCCAGCTTCGCGCCTGTCAGCAAGGCGGCAAAGTTACGATTGAAGTGATTGACGATGGCGCAGGGTTGAACCTGGAAGCGCTGTCCAGCAAGGCAGTTGAACGCGGCCTGGTGACGACTCAACAGGTGCAGCGCATGAGCGAGCGGGAGATATTCAATTTAATTTTTCTGCCCGGATTTTCCACTGCGAAAGCGGTCACCAATGTCTCTGGACGAGGCGTCGGTATGGATGTGGTGAAAACCAATGTGGAGAGGATCAGTGGCGCCATTGATATCGAATCGATTCCCGGACAAGGTACGACCATTCGCATCAAAATTCCTCTTACCCTCGCCATTGTTCCTGCGCTGATCGTGTGCTGCGGGAATGAGCGCTTTGCGATTCCGCAAGCAAGCGTTCTGGAACTGGTCGCCTTGGGCGGAGCTGGCGCAAGCCCGCAGATTGAGACGGTGCACGGGTACCCTGTCTATCGCCTGCGCGGAAGTTTGTTGCCGGTGGTCGACCTCGATTGCGAATTGCACATTGGCGCCTCGGCCCAGTCCAGGTCCAAGGTAACCAATATTGTGGTGCTGCAAGCCGATACACGGAGATTCGGGCTGGTCGTAGACGACATTCTCGATACCGAGGAGATCGTCGTGAAGCCCCTCGGTGAGCACTTGAAGGGCATCAACGCCTATTGCGGAGCCACCATCATGGGAGATGGCCGGGTTGTTCTCATCCTCGATGTCGTCGGACTCGCGCAGCGGGCACACGTGATCTGGGAGAACCAGGAACCCGCGGGCGCGAGTTTTTCTCCGCGTGTTTTGCTTTCAGTCCCGCCTTGTCGGCAGGCATTCTTGTTAGCCCAGAATGGTCCGCAAGCACAGGTTGCCATTCCGCTCTCCGCCGTGACGCGTCTGGAACGGCTTCCCGCAAGCTTCCTGCGCCGCACCGGGCAGCGGGAAATGATGGAATACCGCGGGCGTGTGATCCCCATTTTGCGCCTTTCGCAAGCGTTGGCCCCGGCCGAAATGGCACGGCCATCGGCCTCCGGCGACCCGCTCCAGGCCGTCATCTATACGGATCAGGGCCATACGGTTGGTGTGATTGTGGATGGCATTATCGACATTGTTGACCAGCAGCTGACGGTGGAACCTCTCGTGTCCCGCCCCGGAGTGATTAGCTCGTTCGTTTCGGACCATAACGTCATAGAAATACTGGATCTGCCCGCGATCGTCCGGAGTGCGATACCGAATTTCGATAAGCCTGCAGAGCAGGCCGCCGCTGCCGGCTAACCCGAGAGCATCTCGGGCTGCTAGCAGCGGATTCGGAGACATGAACATGTTCAGCTTGAAATACACGAAGATCGAAACCAAACTCCGCCTGTTGGTTGCAATGTCGGTGCTGGGGCTGCTGAGCTTTGCCGTGGTGTCCTATATCACGATTTCCAAGGTAAAGGTGGGGAGCTTAGTTCAAACCGAGATGAAGCTCTATTCAGATCTTGCCGCGGATACTAAGCCTCCGGCTCTCGATTTCGAGCGGGTGCGTTCTGCCGAACGAGACATGTTGGTTTTGAATGATCGCAAGCTTCCCGACAAAATCGCACTGTATAACCAGCGCAAGCAGGAATATGAAGATGCGGTCGCGAACTGGTCGAAGCGTCTACCACAAGGCGCGATTCGGGAATTGCTGCTGGTCAACGCCGACCAGGCCAATCGTAAATCCATGCAGATATGTGAAAACCGCGTCATCCCCGCTATAAAAAGGGGTGATCGCTACGAAGCTATGGCGGCACTGGAGGACGCGTCCGCTTTTGCCGGCCCCGCAATGGTTGCAACCGGCGCAGCCGTTCAGCTCGTGCAGGCATACCAGGCAGAAATGGACCGGCGGGCGCAGGTCAGCGTGCGCAACGGCCTGCTCGCTCTGCTGGTGCTTGGTCTGGTCGTCACGCTGATGGTGACTTTCATCGGCATAACGAGCGGCAGCGGCATCTCGACCGCGACGAAGGAAGCTCTTCAGCTTGCCCGTGCCATTGCCGGTGGCAATCTGATTCAGGCAGACATGAAGATCAGCGGGCGCGATGAGTTGGCCGAATTGGGAGAGGCGTTGAACCACATGAAAGAAAGTCTGCATGACGTGATTCGGTCAATCGCGAATACCTCCACCCAGGTTGCTTGTTCCAGTGAAGAGCTTTCCGCCTCAAGTCAGCAAATCTCTGCCAGCACGGTGGAGACCTCAGCCCAGGCGAACGTTGTCTCACAGGCGACCGGGAAAGTAAGCCAGAATCTGCAGAGTGTCGCGATCGGCGCGGAACAAATGACCACGACCATTCAATCCATTGCCTCCAATGCTCATGAAGCTGCGACTATCGCGATTCGCGCGGTGGAGACTGCGCACACTGCCACGTTGGCCATCAGCAAACTCGGCCAGTCCAGCCGGGAAATCGGAGACGTGATCAAACTCATCACTTCCATTGCGCAGCAGACGAAACTCCTCGCGCTCAATGCCACAATTGAAGCTGCCCGCGCCGGAGAGGCCGGCAAGGGTTTCGCGGTGGTTGCAGGCGAGGTCAAAGAACTTGCACGTCAAACCGCCAAGGCCACCGAGGACATCAGTCCCAAAATTGCCGCTATCCAAAACGATACGAGTCACGCCGTGGAAGCGATTGGCACGATCAGCGCCATTATCAATCAGGTGAACGAAATATCAGGCACCATCGCGACGGCGGTCGAGGAACAAAGCGCGACCACCAATGAGATGATGCGGAATGTGGCGGATGCCGCCAAGGCATCGACGGAAATCACCCAGAACATTGCCGGTGTCGCCGAAGCTGCGCAAGGTACGTCCGCCGGCGCGCAAGAATCACAAAAAGCCGCCAACCATCTGGCCGAGATGGCGGCGCAGTTGCACCAGTTAGTGGAGCAGTTCAAGATCTCGCGGCAATCCGGGAGTGCGCCTGCTAACGCTTCGAGCGGTTGTGCTCAGAAGAAAACGATGACTGCATATGCCTGATCCGCGCATCAAAGCGCTTCCACGCTTAAGGCGCAATTTCAGCCTGCACCGGCGTTCCATGTGAAGAATCGGGAGCAATCCAGACCGTGAGCTTGGAGGGCTCCACGGCGAATTGATTTCGATCGTTCCAGCTAGCAAACGATTCTGGCGGCAATTCGAATTTCACCGTCTTTGTTTCTCCCGCGCCCAGAGCAATCGTCTGGAAGCCCTTTAACGCTCGCACCGGTTGCTCTGTACTTGTCCCCCGCAGGCGCACATACAGTTCTACGACCTCATTCGCCGGGCGTGATCCGGTATTGCTTACGTCGGCTTCGGCCGTGAGTGCTGGCGAATTTTTCGAGGAAAGATTTCGATTGAGTTCACTGGCGCTCAGATGGTCTGAGCTAAGTTTAGTTGCGCCGTAAGAGAAGGTTGTGTAGGACAGTCCGTAGCCGAAGGGAAACTGAGGAGCGTTTTGTTCATCGATATAGCGCGAGACGTATCTTTCCTCGATATTCGCGGGAGGGTGCGTCAGATCGGTTCCGGCGGGAGGGCGGCCCGTGTTATTGGAGTTGTAGTAGAGAGGTTCCTGCCCCACGCTGCGCGGCCAAGTCACGACCAGTTTGCCACTCGGATTCACATCGCCGAACAGAGTACGCACCAGCGCTGGTCCACCACTCATGCCGGGAAGCCACGCTGCGATAACAGCCGCGACGTGCTGGAAAGCCCACGGAAGCGTCAGCGGGCGTCCGCTGAACAAGATCACAATCACAGGCTTTCCGGTATTTACCACTGCTTCGAGCAATTCTTCCTGCCGTCCGGGTAGTCCCAGATGCGCGCGCGAAGCCGCCTCGGCGCTCATGTCAGGGCTCTCGCCCAGCGCCAGAATGGAGATATCAGCCTTGCGCGCACCCGCGACTGCGTCAGCAATGTCCTGGTCGGTGCCGTCCAGAATGCCTGTGCCTTTGTAGCGGGCCACGTGTTCCTTCCCTACTCTTTGCACCAGAGCCGCCAAGAAACCGACGCGCGGGCCCGCTCCCGGCGGCGTTCCATTGGGATACGAGGAATCCTCCCCAACGGGGCCAATCAAAGCGAAATTCTGAGTGTCCTTCGAAAGTGGAAGCAGAGGCTTTCCATCCGGGCCGCTCGCGTTTTTCAGTAAGACGAACGAGCGTTCCGCAGCCGTTTGCGCCAGCCCGACGTTCTCCGGATGGTAGAGCGCCTTGGGCGCAGCCGCCTCGTTCACATAGGGATGCTCCAATAATCCCAGCGCCAACTTTACGCGCAGCACGTGCCGCACCGCCTCGTCGATTGCGGCGAGCGGTACTTGCCTCGAACTGACCAGCGCCTGCAGATTGTCGTGATACAGGCTGCTCACCATGTCCATATCGACCCCGGCCAGAAACGCTTTGCGCGCAGCCATAGCGCCATCATTGGCGAGCCCTTTTATGATGAGCTCTCCGATCGAATTCCAGTCGCTCACGACTAGCCCTTTGAAGCCCCACTCGGTTCGCAGAATTTGTTTGAGGGTAAACGGATTGGCTGATGCGGGAGTCCCATTCAGGGTATTGAAAGCGCTCATCACCGAGCTCGTTCCGGCTTCCACGGCCGCATGAAATGGGGGTAAATAAAATTCCCGCAGCGTGTGCTCCGAAATTTCTGTAGTGTTGTAATCTCGTCCGCCCTCGGCGGCGCCGTATCCCACAAAATGTTTGGCGCAAGACGCGATACTATCCGGAGCGTCCAAGCGCTGCCCCTGATATCCGCGGACGTAAGCGGCCGCCATCGCCGAGCCGAGAAATGGATCTTCGCCCGCACCTTCCGCCATGCGTCCCCAGCGCGCGTCACGCGCGATATCGACCATGGGAGAAAATGTCCAGCGGATCCCATTCGCCGCGGCCTCCATGGCCGCGACCCGCGAGGCTTTCTCGACGATGCTGGGATCCCAGGTCGAAGACAGTCCGAGCGGAATGGGGAACTCTGTTTTGAATCCGTGGATCACATCCAGCCCGAACAAAATTGGAATGTGCAGCCGGGCCTTCTCCATCGCGATCCGCTGGTACATGTTGATCTGGTGAGGATCTGTGACGTTGAAGAGCGATCCGATCTGTCCTTTGGCGATCATGTCCGCATAATCGCTCCGTCCCGTTCCCGGACCGGTGGGCTGGCCGGCAGAATATTGCACGAGTTGTCCAACTTTCTCTTCCAGCGTCATCTGTTGCAGGATGGCATCGATCTTGGGATCCAGGGCCGGATCGTTAATTCCATTGGGTTGCGCGGGCGCTGGCCTTGCGATTTGCGCGGTGGCAATGATCTGTACCGCGACGCACAACAGCAGGATCGAGAGGGGGTGCACGAAACCGCGCACCGCACGACGCTGAGAGAGAATGTCAGAAAGGAATTGATCGAACGAGATCGGCACGATGTCTCCGCAGGATGAGCTAGCGACTAAAACGGATTAGTACGACATCGTATGAAAAACCGTTTTGACAACGAAGTCAATACGTTCGCCTTTACACCACCCTGATGCGGGCAGTTTCGTCTGCCGAAGTTTCTGTAAACGCGGTCAATTCCGCCAGCGGGCAGTGCGAAGACAGGTAACTCAACTTGCGCTGGATGATTTGTGGAGAGTACTTGCCCAAATAATGAGAAATGGTCTCGACACGAATTTTGATTCCTCCTGCGGGTTTAGTGGAGTCCAGATCGCCGAACTTAAAGTAGAGGGTTCCCGTCGCCTCGACAATCTTCTGCGATGGAGTGTAGGTGGGCTGATCCATCCCGCACTCATAGCTGGATAGTCGCACCACGCACGTGATCCATGGGCATCGGGCCGCAACCTTGGCCCCCCACATGATCTCATTGGTGTTGCTGCTGTACGACGACGTCCATACGTCGGAGATATCAAAGGGACTCTTGATCCGTCCTATTTTCAGATCTGCCTCAAAGAGCCAATTCATCAAGTCCGGATCGGTGGGAAGATATTGCAACCAGAGGATGGGATAGCCGCACGCCTGAATCTCGGCCTCGATTTCGTGTCCAATTCCGGTGTCCATGTGATACGGGCGGGCCAGCACTAAGACACAAGGCTTCTGATTTTCCGCGCACCAGGTGAGAATCTCCCGCCCTTGTCTTCGAATGCGCTCGGTTACGTCGTCCAAAGCCGCAAAGCCTTTCGCCACCGCGCGAGCCGTCTCCTCGGCATCAAGATCAAACACGTCTTTCAAGGAAGAGTGGAGTTGCTCGGTCACGACATGCCGGTCGCCCAGGCTGACAAACGGAGAGGCATACAACACCTTATTTTCCGCGAATATATCGCTTTCTTTCAGGAAGCCCGCCTTGATGTTTTCCGGCCCGGCCATCACGCGCGTGCAAGTTACGGTATCCTCAACGTGCCCATAGAGCGCGGATGGCAATGAGTGAATCATGGGGCTGAGTAGAATATTGATTTTTTTCTTCTGCCCAAAGATGAGCTCTCCATAGTGCCCGCTGATGCACTTCACGGGGTAACAGCAGTCCACCGTCCCGCGTCCCTTGCCGAATTCGCGACTCTGCTCCTCCGAAGTATCGGAACTGAAGATGATATTTTCCGAAGATATGCCCAGCTCTTTCAGGAAGCCCACCCAGAACTGGTGAGTCGTCCAGATGTTGAGCACCTTGGGAATGCCCACGCGTAGTTGCGAGCGATCCTTGTGCTGGCCCCTAGTTGCGGCGGAAGCCTTCTTGCCGAACCATGTCTGCAATGTTGGGAAACGCATTCTTCGTCTTCTCAATTCCGGCTTTGATGACCTTCATCTCGGTCAAGTCTTCGACCAGCCCCTTGGGACAGGAATTATTTACGATGACGCGCTCCCAGCCCGACGCGAGTGGGAGCTTGCTCCATGGCCGTCCCTTGCCCTCGAGCAGTTCCACGTCGATGAAACTGCGTTGGCAGTTCACCGGGCACCAGTGGCACACGGTGTCGGTCGACGTCGCCGTCTTGTAGGTCAGTTTTTCAATTGCGTCGAAACCCCGGAACATGGTCCGACCACCATTCTTCCACCAGTCGAGTGCGACGAGGCCGGCCCCGATGGCTCCAGCCTCGCCCGAATAAGGATGCACGACAACTTCTGCATCAGGAACCTTGTTGAGAATGAAATCTACCTGGGTCTTCACCACCGCGAGATTACGATGGGTGCCGCCCTGCAAAATATATTTGCGGCCGACTTGCTGCAGGTTGTTCATGCCCCCGGCATAGATCCAAACATTGAGCGGGAGAATGGCGCAGAGCCCGGCGAGAATTTCTTCCGCCTGCCATCCCTTGCGTTGCTGGTTGACGATATCGCTTTGCAGGAACACGCCGCAGCCCATCGACAATTGCGGCATCGCCTTAGCTTGGAACGCACCGTCTGCCATCTCGCCCATGGGGATATTGAAGCGCTCGGCGACTCCCTGCAAAAATGCCCCGTTTCCAGAGGAGCATTGCGAATTAAGGCGGAAGTCGGTTACCGCTCCGTTATTGAGGAGCATGATCTTCACATCCACGCCGCCCACATCGCAGATGCAATCCGCGTCAGGGAAGAAATGAAGTCCGGCGGAGGCGTGAGCAATGGTCTCCACCACCGGGCAGTCCGCTCCCAGAATGCCCTTCAGCAGATCTTTCCCGTAGCCGGTCAGGGCAAGGGCCATGATGTCGCTGTCGCTGACCACATTTCGAATCTGCCGGAACAATGACTTCGCGTCTTCGATAGGATTGCCTTTGCTGAGCGCGTAACAGGAAAAGAGGAGTTCTTTGTCTGGGGACATGCATACAGCCTTCGCGGTCGTGGAACCGAAGTCGCAACCCAGAACAATTGGCCCAAGCTTCTTGATGCCTGCCGCCGCCCGCGGCTCTACGGGCGCTGTTTTCGATTTTTCGTATTTCTCCTTGAAGCTGGAAAGATCGGCCTCATCTTTACAGAGTCCCCCGCGGCCTATTTTCTTTTTCTCTTCGTACTGGCCCTCTTCGATCCAGTACTTGAGCCGTTCGTGACCGGTGTAAAGACCTGCGGCTGCGTTTTCCCGCAAGCCGACTTCCACACACCCCAGCGCGGCGTAATACAAGGCATTGTCGGGCACGCGGATCAGGCTTGAGACATCGCGATCATCCGCGATGGCAACCTTGCGCTCCTTCCAGACCTTTCCCAGGTGATGCCGCCACGCTTCCTGCAGTCCTTTGAAGAACAAATTTGGTCCGCCCAGCAGCAGGATCTCGGGAAGAGGGGTGTTGCCCCGCGTCAGCGTCGCCAGATTCTGGTACACGACCGCCTCGAACAGCGAGGCGATGATCTCTTCCACAGGAACCCCGGCCTTCAGCAGGGTATTGGCATCTGCCTCGGCAAAGATGCCGCACTTGCTGCTTATCTTGTGCAGCGGGTATCCGGAGTAGCCCATCCGGGACAGCGTTTCGGGAGCAATCTCCAACTTGCGCGCAGTCTTCTCGATGAAGGTGCCGGTGCCTCCCGAGCACGCGCTCTGCATCAGGACCTGCTTGCTGCGGGTCGCGCCTTCTCCCTGGAAGAAGATCGTCTTCATGTCCTCGCCGCCAATTTCGCTGACGAAACGAACATTGGGATGAAGCTTGTCCACCGCAGCCGCTACCGCAACGACCTCCTGCACCACTTTGCCGCCTACGAGCGGAGCAATAATGCCGGCCCCGGAGCCGGTAAAGAAAACGCGATCGCGACCCGGCGCGAAACCGTGCTTGGTCTCCAGCATGGTGAGGAACTGAAGGATCTTCTCCGCCTGGCGGGTGTTATGGCGTTCGTACGCCTGCGCCAGTACGTTGCCCCGAGGAGTCGCCAGCACGTACTTGCAGGTAGTGCTGCCCACGTCGAGCCCGCACAGCAAGCTCTCGCCTTCGAATACCTGGGGCGAAGGTGCGGCAGCGATGAGGGCCGCCGCTTGCCCTTCGATTCCCCCAATCTGTACTAATCCGTTTGCCATGAACCTACCTCGTTCATCTCTTGTTCTTGCCGGTTGGTCAGGCTCGCGCTAATCCGCGATCCTGCGCGAGGTGCAATACGTAATTAGCGGACAATCCGGAGTATCCCTTGTGCGGCACTTTGTAGGTGGCGCACCGCAGTTCAGGATGTTGCTTCTCATATTCGTGAATGGCCTCGATAGTGAGCCCCGTTTTCTGCAAGACCTCGTCAAATTCGATCTGCGCCCGTTTTTTCGCCTCGGTCAAAATCATCTGGCAGCGCGACAAGGCGTGCACTTCGGCGTCGCCCTTGACTTCGATAGGCGCATAGAGCAAGTCGGGATATTTGCCGATCACGTTTGCCATGGAGCCAATGGACATCGTGTTCGGCATGCAGGAGTACGGCGAAAGCTCGCAGACCATGTGAGCCTTCTTGTGGTGGTGCGCATAGAGCGCCTTCCCGATCAGCATGTGGCCCTCACCCCCACGCAGTTCGAAGTGGTAAAACGGCTCGGCTAAATTCTTCAATTCCACCTGGTCCGGGAGTTCGCTTGGAATGTTCGCCAGTGCCTTCCGAAAACGGTTGTAAGTGCCAACGAAAATGCGTTCCAGCCCCTTGAGCATCAAGTCGTCGCGTTTGGGGTGCTTGCTTGGGGAATGCCGGCGCTCCAGTTTGCGCATCACCGGATGCATCAGATAATGCAGCCACACCGCGACTGGAGGAGGAACCACCTCGGAGTCTTCCTGCTCAAGCCACCTCTTGATGTTGTAGTTCCCTTCGCCTTCGTGCGTCTGTAACCAGAACTCTCCGGTGATCTTCACGCGAGTCTTCACCCGGGTCCGATCCACTTGGATGGCATCCCATTTGCGGCGCACTTCGCGCAACGCTTTGGTGAAGTAGTTGCTGGCCAGGTGGAAGGTCAGCGTGCTCAGCTTTCCGCCCTGTTCCGGACGATCCCGAAAAACGCCGTACATATACTCAACACAATCCTTCAGCACCGCATCGGTCTGTCCCGGATTCACTTCGTACGGCCGGGTCGCATACTCCAGATCCGTGATCACGTCGCCACAGAGGATCGCCCAGATCAATCCCAAGGTGAGCGGCATGGTGATTTCAAGGCCGCCTCCGCCCGTTTCACCCTGGTCCAGTTTGTCTTGCGCCAGCAGGAACATGCGAAAGTCCTTCAGGCCAAGCCCGTCGAGAGCCATTGCATAGGACTCGTGATATTGCCCGAATCGGCAAGGGCCGCAAGAACCGGCAGTCAGGTACACATATTTCTTGCTGGTCTGCTCTTTTCCATGAAGCGAGACTTCTTTCTTCAGGAAGCTCACCAGATTTCCGGTAGTGAAGATGGTGGGACAGCAGGCGCCCACATCGATTAACTCTTTGCCCGCATCCAGATCCTCTCGCGCAATATTTGGCAAGGGTTCTGCGTTGTATTTCAGGTTGTGCATCGCGCCCTGCATGATGCGCTCATGTTTCCAAGTCAGCCCGCCGAAAAGGAGGGTTGTCGTCTCCCGTTCTGCGCGGGTGAAGGGCTTGGGACGATAAGCTTCATAGTGCTTTACGGGTGGGGGATTGAAGTTGCTGGAAGGATTGGTGATCGTAACAAGCTGTCCCATGTGCGCTCCTTGCCGAAGAGATTTTTGGGCCCGGACGATCTGGACTCGAAGCTCAGGAAGTGGAAGGTTTCGCCGACCGTCAGTTGGAATGGAAGCTCGGTAGAAACTTAAGCTTGCCTTAAACCATCATGACCTCAGCGCACAATATTGCGCCATACCCCAGCCGAACACGGCGGGTTCGAAACGGTAATTAGATGCCGGTACGGTTCTCCAGCCTGGAGGGCTGGTGTACCGACACTACCCTTAAAACCAATGGCACCGTGAGTGCCGTCCCCAGCAGAACGAATGCGACATGATACCTCTAATCCCCCTCCACTGTCGCGTTTATCGAAATCAATTTTGGGGGCACGGTCTTGACTATCCAAGGTAAGTCTTTGCAACTTGCATCGAGTCAGCGTGGCTGCGAGCGTACGGCCAAAGCTCCCTGGGCTTCTCTGTGCCCCCCTGGTGGTGAGACCGCGTGCTCCTTGATTGTTTTTGAAGATTCCGTTCAGCTTCATGGAGAACCACGCGTCCACATCTGTCGCAGAAGATTTCTGATCCGATCGGTGGCGTGCGTCTAGTTTCGAAGCATGGACGAGGAGCGGACAATACCCTTCAGTGTGTCGGATGTCCAGGTAGCGCGGCCGCAGAATTACTGCTGGCGGAGGCGCCGCCAGAGCCGCCGCCTAGTTCAGGAGGATCGAAGAAGCACTGATGCCAGAACGCGGAATCAGACAGATTGCCCGACTTCCACTTCTGCATCGCTGGGAGAGTGGCCGCGATCATCCCCCCATCGGCGGAATCGAAGATCAATACGATTCCGGCGAGCGTGCCTGATTTTTCGGCCAATTCGTCATAATTTTTCTCGAGCTGGGCTTTTGCGAACTCCAGTCGCATGATCAGCCCAGTGTCTTTCGACGAATCGTCGACCTTCTCGATGGAGAGTATCTTAACGCTCTTGCCTTTGAGCGGCGCCCAGTCTCCGGGAAATGGGGCGGTTTCCTCGCGGGTGACGTGAAATAACTGTTCCGCCGCCGCTTTCGGCCCGGATCCCGCGTGCGTGGCCGTATCTGGAATGCCATCAGGCATCTCCAGGTTGTTCCGCCAGATCCATCCGCGCTGCAGTCCGGAGACCCGCACGTGAACCCAATCAGCATTGAAGTCGAGCATCTCGAACTCGTCATGCAGGCTCGCCAGGAACAAAGTCTTTGCCGTGAGGCTTGGAGAACCAACGACTGGGACGCCGGCCTGCTTTACGATCACCAGATTGTTTGGGTGTCCCTGGTTCTGCAGTACTTCCTGCAAACTCTTAATCTCAGCCTCTACATCCTGGTCACCCGGTTTCGCGGGCGCCGTCGGCGACTCCCGCGGCGGCAAGCTAGGATTCAACGGAGCGGCGAAAGGACTTCCAGCCGCAACACTTGGGGACGCATGTTTCACGGCAGGCGGTTGTTGCGCAACCTGAGTTGTCTCGTTCGCCTGATTCTGAGCGGGTGCCGCTTCGTCCGTCGTCTCCGCTGCGGGTGCCGGGGTAGGAGTCGGAGCCATGCTCGTATTCGCTGCCACTTCATCGGACAGTTGATCAAGAAGATCGGATTCCAGCCGGCCATTCGAGTTCAGAAGACGGTATCCGGAGTGAACTCCAGCCGGATCCGTGTACCAGGCAGTAATTTTCGTAGTGACGCGAACAATGCAGTCCCTAGCGGAGTTGGCACTCACTTGTACCGAGGTTTGGTAATACGCGCGGCGATAGCGATCAAGCGGCTGGTCGGCGTTGGCGACAAAGCCCTCAACTACCGGGAGGCGGCCAGACATCGACGCCTGCAGCTTTTTGACAGCTTTCTCAATAGAGTCTTTGGACTGGCCAAAAGTCCGCGCGGAGGCATTGTTGGATTGCGCCCAGCTCTGCCCAATCAGGAGAGTGATGATGAGCAACAGCAATACTCCGGTCTGCCTCTTGGGTATGGCGCCCCATGTCATGGTGCAAGCTCCAAGTCGTCGCGCGACATCCAGCCATGCTCGCCCTGATGAGTCTCAACTCCCAACCAGTACGGAGTGGTGATGACGATCAGAACCTCGGTTCCGCTGGGCAGCGAAGTCAACGTCTTTGCTGACCGGAAAGGGGAAGCCTTCAAGGGTGCGCCGGGAGGCTTTACCACCCGCTCCACTTGCCCTCGAAGTCTTTTCAGCTGTTCCCGGGGAGTTTCGGTGAGCGCGGCTGGCTGTGTCAGTTCTTCCTTGGCGTGCGATGCAGCAGACGTGCTGTTCGTACGGTTCTGGGCCGGCAGCGACGGTGCGGACTCCTCATTCTGGAGAAGTTTCTCGTTCACGGGCGAGCGCTGCCCAGCTCCGGCGGCCTCCTGCTTGAGCGCGTTAAGTGCTTCCAAGTGGTCGTGAATATCTTTGTATTCCGCGCCTTCGACCGATCCGTTGGAGGGATGAACGGTGTGCCGGAAGTCCTCGACGAAAATCGCGTCGATCCGCAGCACCGTGTTCTTGTCTCCCTGCGGCTGCACGACATATCTGACCGCGAGAGTGCCGACATCTCCGCTCTCTTTAAAGTTCCTTGGATCCAGGGCGTGGGGCCGCACCTTGTAGAAAACAGTTCCAGTTTCCTGCCAGGCAGGGAAGCCGCGAACGGAGGTCTCTACTTCAGCTCCGGTGATGTACTGGTCGCGCTCGTATTCTTTACTGCCCCGGATAATCCCATTCTGAATCACTTCTTTAACGGCCTGGGTCACGTCGGACTCAGGGAATGGTACGTTCACAATCAATCCGGCACCGTATTGGGTGGTGTCCTTCTCGCGAGCAAGAGCTGGCTGAATGGCCACACTAACCACGATGGCAAGCAAGGCAGCCAAACGCAGACGCAGCGAGTTACGTGACGCAAGCGCGGCGGAGGTCTTTGATTGAGAGATTGAGACCCGCATGACAGGAAATCAACTCAGGTTCCTTCATACCGTCCGACAGGGGCGTCTGTCAACGGTTCTGACGCGCTTGGCCTTGAGCGCTCGTGCATCGATATGACATTTGTCACGAGGATGTAAAAAATTTGTCAAAAAATTGTCTTGCGAAATTGCGAGAGGTGGTAGTAGGATTCGCTTCCGGTAAGGTGGTACGACCGGATGGCGCGTGGGTTCCATCCGGTAGGCGCAATCCAATGACGGGGGAGGGGGTTCCCCGGAATTCATTTCGCCTTACGTGAACATCCTTCCGTAGCAGTTGTGGGATTCTCATTGCGTAACACACATATTTGAAGGAGTACGGCATGCGTATGGGGACGCAGTCTCGCCAGTATTCGTTCGCGGCATCTGCAATTCCGTTAACGCTACTCGCAGTTTTTCTCTTTCTAAGCCTAAGTCAACCCGCCAATGCTTTACCCGCCTTCGCCCGTAAGTATGGGTTGCGCTGTTCGGCATGTCATGAATCGTGGCCGATGCTCAACTATTTTGGCCAGAAGTTCAAAGATAATGGATATCAACTCATGAATGATCGGGATGCGCCCATTTGGCAGAATGCATCCTATTGGCCCATCACTCTCCGCATGACGCCATTTTGGAGCCGGGAAAGCACAAACAAGGCTGCCGTGGATACCGCTCCGACAGGCGAACAACGGATGACTACCACCGGATTCAATCTGAGTGGCCTCGACATTCTGACCGGCGGCACACTGGAGAAGAACTTCTCTTTCCTGCTCGTTCCCTCTTCCGACGAGACTGGTGCGTTTCACTTTGAATCGGTGAACGTCAGGTTCGACAACCTCTTCAAGAGCCCCTGGCTCAACGTTAAAGTTGGCAAGTTCGAGCTGGACAGCTTCATCTCGGAAAAACGCACGTTGACTCTTTCTGGCAGTGGCGGAGCATACCAGTTGTTCCACTTCATTCCGGTGGGCGATGGCAACATCTTCGGACAGATCGGAGACAACCAGATCGGCGCCGAGTGGATGGGACATTCGGCCAACGATCGGACGCGTTTGTCCGCGGCGGTCTTTAGCTCCACTGACGGCAACGTAGATCTGCCCTACGGCCAGAATTCGTACACGGGCTTCTTTGCGGGAAGTCAGGCGTTCAGCACAGGCAAGCTGGGTGTGCAGCGTCTCGGCGCATACGCCATGTACGGCGTCGCTCCAACCACGTATCTGACCAGCGGAGGCGTTCCTCTGCCTGGTTCAGGAATTGGGAACAAGACCTTCAGCCGGGTCGGATTCGAGGGCTTGTTCTACCTTGGTCCACATCTCGACTTCCAAGTCTTCACGCAACATGGCGAAGACAGCGCGTGGTTCGGCGCCTGCTACGGCGAAATCATGGCGGGCACGTGTCCGGACACGAACAACAACACGACGGGCATTCTCCCCGCCGGAGCTCGCAATCCCACGTGGAATGGAGCGTTCGTCGAAACGCATTACGTCTACAGTCCTCAGCTCACGATTTTCCAGCGCTCAGAATGGGTTCGGATGTCGCAGCAGGCATTTGCCACTAATCCATCCAACCTGGGTGATATCGACAATTATGTCGTGGGCTACCGGTATAACCCCTTCATGACGAGCCGCGCCGGGTTTGCTTTCCACAATGAGTATTCGTGGATTCGGCAACGCGGCACCTCGCCCGTGACCGGAACAGACTTGAGCAGCAATAGCCTGCTGCTCGGATTTGACTTCGACTTCTAAGAGGGACGTTATGCGAATGACACGGCACAAATCCTTGCTTTGTATGGCAGTTGTGATGGTGTTTCCACTGGCCTCCGTGGCCCAGCTAACCAAAGCTGACTTCGAGTCTCGCATCGGGACGGAGAGCCACATCGGTAACGTGACCGGCCATGCCAAGAACGCTCAGTACGACTATCGCCGTTACTGCGTGGGGTGTCATGGTGACCGCGGGGATGGAATGGGAGAGAATTTTCCCTGGGTGGATCCGAAGCCGCGGGATTTTCAGCTGGGCATCTTCAAATGCCGCTCCACTCCTACTGGAACGCTGCCTACAGATCAGGATCTGTCCGACACGATCGGCCGGGGCTTGGACCGCTCGAATATGCCGCCGTGGAACGTTTTCACGGACCAGCAAAAAGCCGACCTCGTGGCCTGGGTCAAACACTTCTCGCCGCGTTTCGCGAGTGAGAAGCCGGGAACGCCGATTCAGATTCCCTCCGAACCTGAGGTCACCGCTGACCGCATTAAGGCTGGACGCGAAGTCTTTGCGCGGGTGCAGTGCTGGAAATGCCATGGGGTCACGGGCGAAGCCAATGGCCCCTCCGCGTCTACCCTTCAAGATGATCTGGGCCGCCCGATCGCCCCGTTCAACTTTACGGAAGGGCGGCCGAAATGCGGTTCTTCGGATCAGGACCTCTATCGCATTTTCATGACTGGATTGGATGGTACACCGATGCCTTCGTTCGCCGACAACATCAAGCCGGATGAGGCATGGGACCTGGTTTTCTATCTCCGCACACTGATGTCGGAGCCGAGCAAGGAGAAGGCGATCGCAAAGCAACTTGGCCTGAAGCCGGTTGACACGAACGCTCCTGCCCAGCCCTCCGGGCAACAATAACGTGGGTACTTACAACTCGATCTGGTTCAAACTTCCGAGGGAGAACTATGAAAAATTTGCAGAAGCTGGCAGCTGTTCTGATGGCAGTGATGGTAGTCCTGTGCGGCGCACTGCTCTTGACTCATGACGTTAGCGCAGCAAGTGAAGGCAAAATCAGTGGCACGGTGAAGTACGAGGGAACCCCTCCTCACATGCGTGGGATTGATATGTCGAAAGATCCCTACTGCGCTAAGGCGAACGCGAGTACCTCGCCACACATGGAAAACGTCGTCGTCGGTTCGGGCGGCGGTCTGGAGAACGTCGTTCTCTACATCTCCGAAGGCTTGAGCGGCGCGGCTTTGAGTCAGCCCGCTACTAACGTGCCGGTATTCGATCAGAAGAACTGCGAATACACGCCGCACGTGCTGGCGATGGATGTAGGCCAGACCTTTAAGGTGACGACAAGCGATCAGACGGCGCACAACATCCACCCGAATCCGAATCCGATGACCGGGAACATTCCGTGGAACCAGTCGCAACCACCGGGTGCGCCTCCGGTTGAGAAGAGTTGGAAGGCGCCGGAGATGATCGAGGTCAAGTGCAACATCCATCCCTGGATGCATGGCTGGTTCGCGGTCGTGAAGGGGCCGTACGCCACCACCGATGCCAATGGCAACTACACGATCAGTAATGTGCCGCCGGGAAACTACACTGTCACCGCTTGGCAGGAAACCCTGGGAACGCAAACCGCCAAAGTAACCGTCTCCGGGGCCGGGCCGGCAAAAGCCGATTTCACCTTCAAAGGGAAATGAAATTGCGTCTCCTGAGCCGCCGCCTTCGGGCGGCGGCTCGCAGGGACACTCCCAGCCAGCAATAGAACCGTTTCAGGCGAGGGCAACATGGCGAAATTCTTCGCAATCACGATCTTTGTAATCGCAATTGTGTCAGCGATTCCCATCCTGCGGCACACATGGTGGATGGCGGAGGACATCTCCACTCACGGCGCCCCCATTGACGAGCAGATGTCCGAGACCATGGCAGAGGCCGGAATCTCATTTTTGGCGTCACAATTTATCCTCGGCTACTTTATCTGGAAATTTTCAAATCCGAAGCCCGGGGACAAGATCAAGACTTTTCCTGGCGGAGCGAAGGCGATGGTCTGGGCCGCCTTCCTGCTGGTGGGAACCGAGGTCCTCGCGCTCGGCCTCTTTGGCGTCAAAGCCTGGGCGAATGTGTACTTCACGCCACCGGCTGCCAATGCGGTACCCGTCGAGGTGCAAGCAGGGCAGTTCGCGTTTTACTTCCGCTACCCGGGGTCGGACGGAAGATTCGGTCCGATCCATCCCGACATGATCAGCGAAGCCAATCAGAACTTTTACGGCTTGGACACCGATCATGATGCTGACTCGAAAGATGATGTTGTGACCGCCGAGATGGCCGTTCCCGTCAACAGAGAGATTCATCTGATCATGCACTCGAAAGACGTGGGGCATTCGTTCTTTGTGCCCGAACTCCGCGTACAGCAAGATTTTGTCCCCGGCATGGACTTATCCGTGCATTTCACGGCTACCAAGATTGGGCGGTACGAGATTGTGTGCACGCAGCTTTGCGGGCTGGGACACTACAACATGAAGGCGTACCTTTCGGTGCTGTCGGCGGAAGACTTTGATGCCTGGATGAAGAAGGAAAAGGCAATGCAGTGATGCAGGAGCGCCGCATGTCTGCGGCGATCAGATCTTTGCTTTGAGGTGACCAATGCACGACACAGCGCACGCTCACGTGGGACAGCATGCTGCGCCAACCAGTTTCATCCGCAAGCACGTCTTCAGCCTTGACCACAAAGTCATCGGGAAGCAGTATTACGGTCTCGCCCTGGCGGCGGTGCTCATTGGAATGTTCCTGTCCTGGTTGATGCGCCTGCACCTGGGGTGGACGAATCTGGCTATCCCGGGACTGCACCTGCTGACCAAGAACGGCGCTCCCGGTGACGTCATGACGCCGGAGTTCTACCTGCAATTAATGACCATGCACGCGACCATCATGGTCTTCTTCGTGCTTACGACCGCTCCGTTCGCCGCCTTCGGCAACTACTTTCTGCCAATCCAGGTGGGCGCCGAGGATATGCCCTTCCCCCATTTCAACATGATGTCGTTCTGGGTCACTTTTGTCGCTTTTCTTGTGTTGATGTCGTCCTTCTTCGTTTCCGATGGACCCACGCTCGGCGGGTGGACTCAATACGCTCCCTTGAGCGCGGTGGGTCAAGTTGGCGGACCGGGAGAAGGTGCCGGAGTTGTACTCTGGGCTCTCTCCATTGCGATTTTCTGCGTTGGGCAGTTGCTGGGATCGCTCAATTTCATAACCACCACGCTAGATATGCGCACGCGCGGCATGAGCCTGTGGCGGCTGCCTCTCAGCGCCTGGGGATGGTTTATTACATCGGTCATGGGCCTGACAGCCTTTGCCGTGCTGATGCCCGCCTGCATCCTTCTGATTTTGGATCACGTCGCCGGAACGAGCTTCTTTGTGCCGGCAAATACCGTCATCAATGACCAGATGCAGCCGCACTCCGGAGGCTCAACCCTGCTTTGGCAGCATCTGTTCTGGTTTTTCGGACACCCAGAGGTTTACATCGCGATCGTGCCCGGGATGGGCATCGTTTCTCACGTGCTCATCACCAACATGCGGAAGCCGATGCTGAGCCACCGTGTCCTGATCTATGCCATGGGTGCGCTCGCCGTCCTAAGCTACATGGTCTACGGCCACCACATGTTTGTCAGCGGCATGAATCCTGTGTCGTCCTTGGTGTTCTCGTTCCCAACCTTGGTCATCACGATTCCCTCGACGATCGTAGTGCTCATATGGATGGGCAGCCTGTACGGTGCGAGACTGCGAATCAATTCGGCGTCGCTGTTTGCGCTCGGGTTCATCTCAATGTTCATTGCCGGCGGCGTCAGCGGCTTCTTTCTGGCTCAGCCCTCGATTGACATCATGCTGCACGCCACCTACTTCGTGGTCGGCCACTTCCACCTGGTAATGGGGGTGGCGGCAATGTTCGGCATTTTTGCTGGAACTTATTTCTGGTTTCCCAAAATGTACGGCCGCATGATGAATGAAACATTGGGCAAGATTCACTTCTGGTGCAGCTTCGTCGGCGCTTACGCCATCTTCATGCCCTTCCACTACCTTGGACTGGCCGGCAACGTCCGCCGCTACCAGGCGTTTGCACCCGAGTATATGCAGCACCTGATTCCTCTCCACAAATTCATCACCATTGCCGCTCTGTTCACCGGCGCGGCACAGCTGGTATTTGTTTACAACCTGTTCGTCAGCCGCTACAAGGGCGAACCGGCACCGGATAACCCCTGGCAGGGAACGTCACTGGAGTGGAGTACGCCGACGACGCCACCTCCGCACAACAACTTTGGGGACAAGCTGCCAGTGGTCTACCACGATCCATTTCAATATGGAGTGGAGAGCTCAACCGGCGATTACGTCATGCAAACCTCGCCGGAAAAAGCCGGCCCGCATGACGAGGCATAAATCATTTTTGCGGAAATGGAGTCTGTAGTTTATGGCAACGACAGTACATGAACCGCCGAAGATCGAAAGCCAGCGAGATTCCTCGCAGTCTCACGGAGGATTCAACGGCGGAGGACAGGGTCTGGTTCCGGGCGATGGCAGGTTGCCTGCGGTGAAGCATTACTCTCCCCCTCCGGCTTCTACGGGAATATGGGTGGTGCTCGCGTCTATCACCATGACGTTCGCCGCCTTCACCAGCGCCCTGATTGTGCGACAGGGGTCGGCGCTGGACTGGCGGCATCTGAGGCTGCCCAACATCCTTTATGTCAACACACTGGTTTTGTTCGCCAGCAGCTTTGCGCTGGAGATGGCCCGCCGCCGCATTCGCGTGATCGCCGTGGGTCTAAAGGCGGATTCCGGTAAGCCATCTCGTTGGCTATATGCGGCGCTTTCTCTGGGCCTCTTGTTTGTCATAGGCCAGTACATAGCGTGGGCGCAGTTGCGAGCTCAAGGTCTCTACCTCGCGACCAATCCGAACAGTTCGTTTTTCTATGTGCTGACGGCGGTCCATGCTCTCCACGTCCTGGGCGGCCTTGGAGGCTTGTTGCGCGTCGTCAGAAAGATCCGCAACTCCACGTTGCGAAAGAGCACTCTGGACGCGACCGCCTACTACTGGCACTTCATGGATGGATTGTGGGTCTACCTGCTGGTTCTGCTGTGGATGAAGCTTTAGGAAGCGTGATCGAGGGAAAATTATGAGCACGACGACGCGCGGGGAGATAACAATGCCGACGCCAACGCCTGCCGCGACCAGCCTGATGGAGAAGCCGGCCTTTTCGGTTCCCGCCAAGAAGATGGCCATGTGGCTGTTCATCATTGCCGACACGGCGACGTTTGCCGGATGTCTCGTGGCCTATGGATTTCTGCGGAACGCTACCCCCAATTGGCCGAGACCATTTCACAGCATTACCAACCTGGCCGTTATGACATTCATCCTGCTCACCAGCAGCTTGACCATGCTGAACGGAGTGAGGGCCGCCAGGGCGGGCAACAAGGCGGGTGCTTTGCGCTGGACCCTGATCACCGCCGCTTTGGGCATCGCATTCGCGCTGCTCCACATCCGTGAGTGGATGGCCCTGATCGATGAAGGCATGACACTGCTGAAGAATCCCTGGGGCACGGGGTTGTTTGGCGCCAGTTTCTACAGCATCACCGGCCTGCACCTCACGCACGTCACGGGCGGAGTCATCGCGCTGATCGTCGTCGGCCTGCGCTACAAGGGCGGGCGGTATAACGCCGACGATTTGGAGGTCTTGGGCCTCTACTGGCATTTCGTGGACCTGGTCTGGATGTTCGTAGTGCCCTTCGTATATCTGTTGAACTTGGCTCACTAACACTTAAGGCGTGGAGCGCATCCTATGGCTACGGAAGCACCAAAAAGCGGAGCAATGAGCAAAGATCTGGTCGTCTACGTCTGCCTGTTGGTTTTGGCAGCCATCCAGTTTGTGATTGCTTACCAGAGCATCACCCCCACCCAGATGTTCACCCGCATGATCGTAGTGGCGGTGATCGAAGCCAGTCTCGCTTTGCTGTTCTTCATGCATCTGGCGGACAATCGCGGTTTACTCTGGTTCGTGGTGATCTTCAACGTATTCGTTCTTTTTGCCATGCAATACAGCTGGACGGACAGCTTCCGTATTTCAAACGGAGTACCCTGGGCAAAATAGGATAGAATCCACGCTCGTGTTGAATTGAGAAAATTATGCGTTCCCTGTTGAGGTCGGTCGGTCTGCCGGGCATGGCGCTCATGCTGATGCTCAGCGCGGCTCCTGCCTTTTCCCAAGGCTGCGCGTTGTGCTACACGCAGGCCGCGTCGTCCGGATCCCGCATGATCCAGGCGTTGAAGAGCGGTATCCTGGTACTAATCGTTCCTCCGACGCTGGGGTCAGTAAGCATGATTTTCGTGATGTATAAAAAGCGCGATCAAGTTCGCCATTCCGATGAGGATGGCGACATCTTCCGAGACTAATTTATGGCGACCACAGTGGGGATGCCGGGCATGGCGTGCGAGACTTGGGCCTCGAAGCTGCGTTGTTATTACACGCTCAGCAAGCCGGAAGTGAACCTGCTGATCCTGATGACCACGTCAGCAGGCTATTACCTCTCGTCCCGCGGCCCAGTCCGCATGTTGGGACTCATCAATACCCTCATTGGGACGCTCCTGGTCGCCAGCGGAACCGCGACCCTCAATCAGTGGATGGAACGCGTGTGGGACGGGCAAATGCGCCGCACCGCGTCGCGGCCGTTGCCTTCCGGCCGACTCAGCGCACTGGAAGCGCTGGTCTTCGGTGTCATGCTCAGCCTGACGGGGGGAGTTTATCTGCTCGTGACCGTGAATGCCCTGTCGGCGGCACTGGCGGTTTCCACGCTCCTATCGTATCTGCTCATTTACACGCCGCTGAAGCGCGTGACCCCACTTTGCACCGCGATGGGCGCCTTCCCCGGTGCGATGCCCACCCTCATCGGCTGGGCAGGCGCCTCCGCCACTATCGACGGGAACGCCTGGCTGCTCTTTGCTATTCTCTTTTTCTGGCAGTTCCCGCACTTCCTCGCGATCGCGCTGATGTACCGCGAAGACTACTCGCGTGCCGGGTATCATATGCTGCCAACATTTGATAAAGATTCGCGCTTCACCCGCGTGGAGATTTTGAGCTTCGCCATCGTGCTGGTGATCGTCACCATGCTGCCGGTCGGGCAGCACGTGAATTCGCTATATCTGGCGGGCATGGGGGCCGCGGGAGCATTCCTCCTCTATTACGTGGGGAAGCTATTCCGATCCAATTCACCGCGGATGGCAAGCCGCTTACTGCATGCGTCGGTTCTCTATCTGCCTGTAGTTCTAGGGATCATGGTCGCAGCAAAGCGGTAGGCTTCCGGCTGTGAGACCCTTTCCAGTGCATCCTCACGAATTGCCTTCCGCCGGAGTTCCCAAAAAACGAACCAACCCTCTGTTGTTCCTGCTTGCCCTGACCCTGCTGTTCGGCTCATCAACAACCGGCCACGCGCAATCGTCAAGGAAATCGCAGGTGCGCATGCTGCGCATCACTCGCTTCTATGATCCGCCTCAGCCGCTGCCGGCAGGAAACCCGGGAGATCTGCTCCGCTCGGAACCGTTCGACGACTACGATCTACCGCTCTCGGTGAACGTGGTTCGCATTTTGTATCACTCGCGTTCTGCGAGCGGACGAGATGTCGCTGCTTCTGGAGTGGTGCTATTCCCCGCCGAGAAGCAAGCGCCGAGGGGTGGCTGGCCTGTCATCGCATGGGCTCATGGCACTACCGGCGTGGCCCGCTCCTGCGCTCCGTCGCTCCGTCGCAATCTCGGGCACGGGCCTTTCCTGTCTATGTACGTGAACCTCGGCTATGCCGTGGTGGCGACGGACTACACCGGGCTGGGTACGAGTTTCCGAAACGCATTTCTCGACGCGCCCTCGAATGCCACGGATGTGATCGCCTTGATTTCGGCCGCACGCCAGGCGCTGCCGCAGATTGGCTCTCGCTGGATCGTCATGGGAGTTGCGGAAGGAGGACTGGCGGCCATTGCGGTAGCCCAGAAGGAAAACCAAATTCGCGATTCTGGATATCTCGGAGCAATCGTCGTCTCCGATATTGCCAGTGCCAAAGACATCCTTGCGGATCCGGCGCAGCGTTCTTCGAGTATCAAGCTGGCATCACTGGCATATGGCACCAAGACCGTGTACCCGGATTTTCAGCCCTCGGACGTCCTGACCGAAAAAGGCATGGCGCTCTACCATACGATTGAGCAAACCTGCTCCGATATGGGTTCAGATTCCGAGCCATCTGTGAGGGAATCGGTGAAGCCCTCCTGGGATCAAAACAAATTATTGCTGCGATATCTGGATCGCAGTACGCCTGAGGTGAGTCACACTTACGGGCCGGTTCTGATGATCAGCAGCGATCATGCGCCATCAATCTCAGATGCTATAACCAGGATGTGCAGGCTTGGCGACCAGGTGCAATGGCTTCATTACCCCGAGGTCGATCGGGGACGAGTCATTGGCGACTCGGTGCGGGACCAGATCGCCTGGATCGAAGCCCGATTTTCAGGCCGCAAGGCCACCGGCACTTGTAGCGGAACGCCGTGAAGCCCTCGCACTGCGACGACCAAAAATACTAATCCTCTTCCTCAAGCACGGATCGCATCCAAGAGGCACACATGAGTGCAAACCAGATATCAGCCAGTCAGGCGGGCCAGATTTCTCTTGGCCCGGAACTCACGGTTAATCAGCTCGGCTTCGGCGCCATGCGGCTCACGGGAGAAGGCATCTGGCGGCCGCCCAGAGATCGGAGCCGCGCGTTGGCTGTTCTGCGCCGCGCTGTGGAGTTAGGTGTGAACTTCATCGATACCGCCGACTCATATGGCCCTTACGTGAATGAAGAATTGATTGCGGAAGCTTTATGCCCGTACCCTGCCGGCCTGGTCATCGCGACCAAGGGCGGATGGAACCGTCCGGGGCCGAATCAATGGACCCATAATGCCACTCCGCCGCACCTGCGGAGCGCCGTCGAAGGCAGTCTCAAGCGACTGCGTTTAGACCGGATTGACATTTACCAGCTGCACGTTCCTGACCCGGTGGTCTCCTTCGATGCCTCGGTCGAGACTTTGGCCGAACTGAGAGCGGAAGGGAAAATTCGATGCGTCGCCTTGTCGAATGTGACCCAGGAGCACATTGAACGCGCCCGTAAGATTGTGCCCATTGTTTCTGTGCAGAACCGCTACAGTTTCGCGGATCGTGAATGGGATTATGTAGTGGACTACTGTGAGCGGAACGGAATCGCATTTCTTCCCTGGGCTCCCCTCGGATCGGGCAGAGTCGCAGGAGATGTCCTGCGAGAAGTGGCGGACGCGCACCACGCCCAACCAATGCAAGTTGCGCTCGCATGGCTGTTGTGGCGCTCACCCATCGTGCTGCCCATACCCGGTACTTCCTCGTTGCAGCATCTCGAGGAGAATGTGGCCGCAGCGGCTCTCAAGCTCAGCGATGATGAATGCCAGCGCCTGTACGGCGTCCCCGAACTGGTGGGGACACGCTAACGGTGCCGCAATCTGCTATTCACCCATTGGGGTGTCAGCTACTAACCGCGTAAGTTGACATCACCCCTCGGCAAGTGAAAACATCCCCGCGCATTCATTCTGCCCGCGAATTATGCGTTGAATCCTTATTGTTGTAGAGAAATTGCGAACAACGTCTCTGCAACGACGGGATCTTCATGGAGGACAATCAGGTGCAACCTCGGAGACTTCTCGCTGTGCTCATCACGCTGGCAGGCATATCCGTAATGGCTTCAGCAACTCCCGTTCACTTGCGCTGCGAATACCGGCAGAATCCGTTAGGTATCGATGTCCCCGCACCGCAACTGTCGTGGCAGAGCGACAACAGCGAGCGCAACTGGAAACAGGCGGCATACCAGATCTGGGTTGCCAGCAGCGTCGATTTCTTGCGTACAGGGCGCCCTGACCTTTGGGACAGCGGAAAAACGGACTCCGACGAATCCGTCGGCATTGCTTACAAAGGACCGTCGCTCGAATCGCGAAAACGATATTACTGGGCGGTTCGCGTCTGGAATACGGCCGGTCAGATGTCTCAATCGTCCGAAGAGGCGTGGTGGGAAATGGGCCTGCTGCATCCGTCGGACTGGAAGGCAAGCTGGATCTATTGGAAAAATCCGCAGGACGAAGCTGATCGGGCAGGCATTCGCTGGATCTGGCTTGCCGGGGAAGATGCCTTTGCTGCGGAGCCGAAAAGGATTGTGAATTTTCGTGTTTCCTTCAAGCTCTCCAAAAAGCCGAGAACAGCCGAGTTGACCCTCGCTGTTCGCGGAAGTTTCATCGCCAGAGTTAACGGTCATCTGATCGACAGCAAACATGGCTGGGGCAGCTTCGAGTGGCGCGATCTTTCCGACAAGCTGGTGGTAGGGAATAACTCCGTCGAAGTTTCGGTTACGGCTCCTCAGTCTCCAGAGCGCATCCCTGGAGCAGGAGCAACCACCGTGCAAGCTGGATTGGCGGCATTGGTAAAAGTCACTTCCACGGACGGCGCAACCTTGCGCTTTCCTAGCGATCAGCACTGGATGGCTGCACCCGAGGGAAGCTCCAAGTGGCAGCAAGCCAAAGTTGTTGCGGAGTTGCAAGACAAGCGGCTGGGCGATCCCGGCCCCCTGCCCGAGCCGGCCGCGTACTTCAGGCGCGTGTTCCCGGTCGCCAAAAGCGTCCGCCGTGCCCGGCTCTATGTGACCGCTCTCGGCAGCTATCGCGTCTTCCTCAATGGCCAGCGCGTCGGTGCCGATGTCATGACGCCAGACTTCACCGACTATCGCAAGCGCGTGCTCTACCAGGTCTACGACGTGAGCAATCTCTTGCGAAACGGCAGCAATGTGGTCGCTGCGCTCCTCGGAGACGGCTGGTATGGCAGCGGCCTCACTTGGGTGGGAATGCATTTTTTCCCTCCTCCGGATCGATTCCTGGGGCAAATGGAAGTCGATTAC
Organism: Candidatus Sulfotelmatobacter sp.; assembly: GCA_036376495.1. Lineage (GTDB taxonomy): Bacteria > Acidobacteriota > Terriglobia > Terriglobales > Acidobacteriaceae > Sulfotelmatobacter. Next base: position 28,963 of record DASVAE010000041.1, read on the forward strand.
TCCGATGGCAGTCACGAGTCCGTTTTGAGCGACACTTCTTGGAAAGCTTCCCCGTCGGCGATTCGCCGATCGGATCTCTACGGCGGAGAAGTTTACGATGCGCGGCTGGAGCAATCTGGCTGGCAGGAAACGGGCTTCGATGACTCCACGTGGAACCCAGCGACGGTGGCGGATGCACCTGAAATTGCTGTCTCCGGTCAGCTTACCGATCTCGTCCGGGTGGTCTCGACTTTGCAACCGAAGCAAATCACGCCCCTCTCAAACGGAACCTACGTCTTTGATATGGGGCAGAACATGGTGGGTTGGGTAACTCTGAAGGTGAAAGGGGCCGCCGGCAACAGAGTTCGCCTGCGTTTCGCTGAAATCCTTAATCCCGACGGCACGATCTACACCGCAAATCTGCGCAATGCGGATGCCACGGACGAGTACGTCCTTCGGGGCACAGGCGACGAGGCCTTCGCTCCCCACTTTACCTTTCATGGCTTTCGTTACGTCGAGGTCACCGGGTATCCGGGCGCGCCGTCGCTCGACTCCATTCAAGGAGACGTCGTCAGCAGCCTCAGTGGCGATCCTGGTGGGACGCTAACCACCTCCAGTGATCTTGTGAACCGTATGTGGACGATCGGCATCTGGGGCCAGCGCGGAAATTTTCTGAGCATTCCGACCGACTGTCCCCAGCGCGACGAGCGTTTGGGATGGATGGGCGATGCCGGGGTCTTCTGGCGCACCGGTACCTACAACTTTGATATCGCTTCGTTCTCGCAAAAATTCATTCAGGACATTGTTGACGCACAAACGCATCAGGGGTCCTTCACCAATGTTTCTCCCAATACCCTTCCGTCGGCTGGAGAGGCGACAGAAGGGAGCGCGGCTTGGGAGGAAGGCATGACGGGCGCTCCCGGGTGGGGTGATGCCGGAATTATCGTGCCGTGGACGACATGGCTGCAGTACGGAGACAAATCAGTCATCGAAAAGAACTGGGACGCAATGCAGCGCTGGATGGATTTCATCCAAAGCCGCAATCCGGACTTCATTCGCAAGAACGGCGTGGGACCCAACTTCGCGGACTGGCTTGCGCCCGACGAAAATACGAATAAGGACCTGCTGGCCACGGCCTATTGGGGGTTAATCGCGAGAATGATGTCTCAGATGGCACATGCCGTCGGAAAAGAATCGGATGCACAGCGCTACAGCGAGTTGTTGAACAACCTCCGCTCTGCCTTCCAAAAGGCCTACATCACGCAAGATGGGCAGGTAGGGACGGGAACGCAGACCTCGTATGTGGTGGCGCTCTACACCAAAATGGCGCCGGAAGCTCTGGAGCCTCTCCTGGTTGACCGGTTGGCAAAAGACATCGAGCAGCGGGGTGGGCACCTCTCGACGGGCTTCCTGGGCACACCCTTTTTGCTCTTCGCACTCGCGGATCACGGCCGCTCGGACCTGGCTTATCGCCTTTTGCTCAATGAGACCTATCCTTCCTGGGGATACATGCTCTCGAAAGGCGCGACCACATGGTGGGAGCGCTGGAATGGCGATACTGGCGATCCGGCGATGAACTCCTACAATCACTATGCGTTCGGCTCAGTCATGGCGTGGGTGTATCGCTACGTTGCCGGGATCGACACAACTCCAGACGCCCCCGGCTTTAAGGAGATCGTCATCCATCCGCATCTGGATGCGCGCATGCCGTCGGCGCAAGCGGAATACGAATCGGTATACGGCAAAATCTCAAGCTCATGGAACGCTCCCGCGAATGGAGCTTTCACCTTACGGCTGACCATTCCGCCAAACACCAGCGCCACTGTTTTCTTGCCTCTCGTTTCCGGGAAACGCGTCACCGAAAGCGGCAATCCGGCCGAAGGACGCGCGGAAGCCGGGTCCTATGTAGTCCGCGTTGGTTCAGGGTTCTATCAATTCGAAGTGAAGTGAAGGCCCGTGTAACGCGTAAGTGGTCGGATTGTTGAAAGCTGCTGGGAGGCGCGGAGTTGGCGGAGAGGGAGGGATTCGAACCCCCGGTACCCTTTCGGGTACGCCGGTTTTCAAGACCGGAGCCATCAACCACTCGGCCACCTCTCCGGTTGCTGCGCTTTAGGCAAGGGCCGGTCGCATACCGGTGCCACGGGTGTCCTTAGTTTACATCAGCTCTCGGAATGTATCGGCTCGCTCATTTTTGTCTCAGTGCTTCGACACTAACCCGAATGCTTTGGAATGGAATTCCATGACTTCTGCAAAATGAGACACAAAGTATGTCACGCTGTGGTCCCCGGGATACGCGCGATAGTCGTGTTTGATCCCGAGTCTTTGGAGTTCTGAGTGTAAGACCGCCGCGCCTTTCTCGAAACCATAGTTGTCGTCCTGCCCGCAGTTGAAATAGATCGCAAGCTTCCGTAGTTCCGCAGCATTGTGACGCGCCAGCAGAAAGGGATTATTGGCGTTCCAGTGAGCGACGTCGATAGGCTTTCCAAAAACCGGATCGAGCACCGCAGTCAGGGGCAGGCCTGTGTGCCCGGCGGCATCCAATTGCTTCGGAGTCTCGGTGATCAAAGCCGCGCTCTGGGCGCTGACGGCTGAGAAAAGCTCCGGGTGGCCGAAGGCAAATCGCAATGCGCCATACCCGCCCATGGAAATTCCGCTGATGGCACGCGCCGAGCGGTCCTTACGGACGCGGTACTTGCCTTCTATGTGCGGCATGAACTCCTGCAGGAAAAAGTCGCTGTAGCGGAATCTGCCATCGGCGGAATTGACGTAAAAGCTTCGCCAGCCCTCCGGAGCGACGATCAGAAAATCGCCGATGCGCTGCTGTTTGCGCAAATCATCCAGCAGCGTCCAGCCCCCGCTGTTGAACAAAGTCCGTTCGTTGTCGCCCAGGCCGTGAAGGAAATACACCACGGGATAAGGTCGCTGCGCGGCATCGTATCCCGAGGGGAGGTAAACGCAGTAGTGCGTGGGCCGCTTCAGAATGCGGCTATTGATCGCGCTGCAATCGATCCGACCTTGGGCGAGGGAAGCTACGGGCATGACAAACACAGCAGCAACCACGAAGCAGTGGCGGAGGAAAGAACTCATGGCGAACAACACTTACTCGTAACGCAACGCCTGTACCGGATCGAGCCTGGCGGCGCGTCCCGCCGGATAGAGCCCGGACACCAAGCTGACGACAAACGCAAACGCGATGGCTCCTCCGACCAGCCACCATGGAACAGCCCAGAAGTGTTCTGGCGGCAGCGATTGACGCTTCAGATAAACATTCGTGCCTACATTGATCACTTGTCCGATGGCCCAGCCCAGGGCAACTCCCACAACCCCGCCTAAAATGCCCATCGCGCCCGCTTCGGCGAAGAAAAGCTTTTTTACGTCACCATCGCTTGCCCCAATCGCCTTCATAATCCCGATCTCTCGCCGCCTTTCGAGGATTGCCATGACCAGCGTGTTCACAATCCCGATGGATGCGACCATCAATGCCAGGCTGCCGAAGATTCCAAGAAATGCATACAGCACCGCGAAGAACTGCCGCAACCCGCGGCTGGCGTCCAGAATGGAAAATGTCGTGAAGCCCATCTTCTTGATCGCATCCTCGACCTCCTGCACTCGCGAAGGATTCTTCACCCGCACGCTGATCGATGAATATACGGGCTGGTCGCCGGCCCGCGCGATCTCGCGCAGATCTGTTGGCTGCATCACGTGCAGGCTCTCCGCCAGATGCAACGGCAGAAACACTTTCGCCCGCGTCGGACCTCGCATGCTCTCCGGATCGAGGTCGGCTACGCCCACAATCTTGAGCTTCTGTTCGCGAGATACCACGGAATACGAAGCCCCGAGCACTTCGTTTGCGGGATTCGAAGATGCGGACCCTGAGGTCGCCGCCTCCGTACTGGTCGCGCGCTGCGCATAAACCATCGTGAGTTCTTTGCCCAGCAGCGGTTTGGCGAGTTCCGCCACAGCCGGCTCGGGCGCGCCAAGAGGAGGCGTCTTCCCTAGTAGTTCCTCCGCGAAAGACTTTTGCAGAATGGCCTCGGGAGCCGTATCGGACGAAAAGAAGCTTCCTTGCATGCCTTCAAAGGCGTCATTGGATTTCGCCGATTCCGGCAATGCTGAAATCATGCTCATGTGCGGCTTGTCTTCAAAGCGCAATTCGGTCGCGAAGCGGATATCGGGATATGCCTCGCTCACGTTCGGCAGATTCTCGATTTGCGATCGCGCCGCTTCGTCTAGGACGCGGCTCTCGCCCGGAGTCGGACCGCTACGCTCGTCTTCGCGGCTCATTCCCCGGGCATCGCGTCGAGAGGTGACCACCACCGTATCGAACAAACCTGATTTCATCAGCCGCCGCGAAGCCATTTGCTGCAGCCCGATGCCGAGTGAAAGCATGGCCACTAGCGACGCCACGCCGACAGAGATACCGACGGTGGTCAGCGAATTCCGCAAAATCGATTCGCGGAGATTGCGTAACGCCAGTTCGGTGAGGTCAGGAATCTTCACGCGCCGCCTCCCTGCAGGCTGGCTTCGATGGCCGGTTGAGTATTAGGACGGTCGTCCACCAATTTTCCGTCTGCCAGAAAAATCATGCGCTGCGCGTAGCGTTCCGCCAGCGCTCGCTCATGCGTGACCATCACAACCGTCATGCCGAGATCCTGATTGAAGGACTGGACCAGATTCAAAATCTCGGTTCCGGTGCGGCTATCCAGATTGCCGGTTGGTTCGTCGGCCAGCAAGATCTTGGGCTGGTTAATCAGCGCGCGCGCCAGTGCGGCCCTTTGCTGTTCGCCGCCGGAGAGTTCACTGGGCCGATGATGCATTCGCGCCTTCAGCCCTACCCGCTCCAGTGCCTCCGCCGCCCTGGCGTCCCGTTTGCCGCGCTCGACCTCTGCGAAGCGCAGCGGCAACTCTACATTTTCGGCGAGCGTCATGCTGGCAATCAGGTTGAAGGACTGAAAAACCATGCCCACAACATGCAAGCGGTACTTGGCGAGGTCTTCTCGCGAGAGTTTGGCGAGATCGCGATCTTGCACGATGACGCTTCCTGAGGTCGGCCGATCCAATCCAGCGATCAGATTCAGCATGGACGATTTGCCCGACCCCGAACTCCCCAGCAGCGCCACGAATTCCCCAGCAGGCACCTGAAGAGAAACTCCGTCCACCGCGCGAATCAAAGTCTCGCCCATGCGATAGTGTCGGCATAAATTTTCGCTTCGGATTGCGACTGCACCGCTTATGCCAGAGTCCGGGGACGAAGTCGTCATCTCTATCGCATCTCTCCCCGCACAATGCGCAGGGCGTCGCTGGCTTTCAGGTCGCCAGGTTTCGACTCGTTGCCGTTACCGCTGACTACCACCGCATCTCCCTCGCCCGGAGCCAGGAACAGGTTGTTCTCCACTCCATGCTGCCGTGTGTACAAATCATAGTAACGTCCGCGGGCGGCATAAAGTTCCTCATGCGTGCCCCTTTCGACGATTCGTCCCTGCTCCATCACCATGATCTGGTCTGCCCGGCGAATGGTGGACAAGCGGTGCGCGATCACGAAAGTTGTCCGGCCCTGCATGAGGTAGGAGAGTCCATGCTGGATCATTTGTTCGGATTCAGAGTCCAGGCTCGACGTTGCCTCGTCGAGAATCAGGATGCGCGGTTCGGCCAGGATCGCCCGCGCAATCGAAATTCGCTGCCGCTGCCCGCCCGAGAGCTTCACTCCCCGCTCGCCGACAATGGTGTCGTACTTGTCTGCGAACAACTCCGCGAATTCATCGACGCACGCGATCCGGCACGCCCGCATGATCTCTTCCTCGCTCGCCTCCGGGCGCGAAAACGCCACGTTCTCCCGAATCGTCCCGTCAAACAGAAACGATTCCTGCAGCACCACTCCCAGCCGGGTGCGATACGAATCCAGCCTCACCGTACTCAGGTCCACTCCATCCACCCGGATCGTTCCCTGCGTGGGAACATAGAACGCGCAGATTAAGCCGATGGTCGTCGACTTTCCCGAACCGGACGAGCCCACCAGCGCAGTCACCGTTCCGGGTTCCGAACGGAACGAGATATTGTGCAAGACCTCATGGCTGCCGTCATAGCTGAAGCTCACGTTGTCGAATTCAACTTGGCCAACCATCCCCGCCAATTCCATGACGCGCTTCGGGTCGCGGTCCTCAGGTCGCTCGCGCATCACCTCCTGCGTTCGCTCCAGCCCCGCCAGAGCCTCAGTGAGTTGCGTCCCGATTGAAACAATCTGCATGATCGGCGCAACCAGAAACACGAGCAGAAAATTGTAGGAGAAATAGCTGCCCGGGCTCAGCGTGTGCGCCAGCATTTGACGGCCGCCAATGTACATGGTGGCCCCGCCCACGATCCCCAGCAGCAGGCTGGCGGAAAGGCTCATCAGCGATGTTGCCGTCAGGGTGCGCATCACGTTGTCGAGCAGTCGGCGCACGCCGGTAGCAAATACACTCTCCTCCCGCTGCTCGGCGTGATATCCCTTGATGACGCGTACCCCGCCAAGAGACTCCGTCAAACGCCCCGTAACCTCCGCATTAATCTTGCCGCGCTCGCGAAAAATCGGACGGATCGTCGAAAACGCCTTGTTCAACACAATCGCAAAGCAAGCCAGCGAGCCCACCGCCATCAGCGTCAGAGGCACGCTAATGCGCAGCAACAGCACCAGGGCGATGGCGGCGGCAACAATTCCACCCACGAAATCGACCAGGCCTGTGCCCAGCAGGTTTCGCACCCCTTCGACATCGCTCATGATTCGCGATACCAGTGCACCCGTCTTGTTCGAGTCATAGTACGTGACGGGCAGGCGCGAGACGTGTGCCTGCACCTGCTGACGCAGTTCCGCAATCAGCCTCTGTGCGGCCTTGGAGAGCAGCTGTGTCAGGGAAAACGAGGTCACACCCTGAATCACAGTTGCGAGCAATACCGCAAACACAATTGGCCGCAACAGGCTCGTCTGATGTCTCGCCACCACATTGTCGATGAGGAATTTCGAGGAATACGGCAGCACGAACCCCGCAAGCTTGTTGCAAACCATTAGCACAAAGCCAATGGCCAGCAGTCCACGCCGCGGGCGCATCAGCTTCCACACCTCGGGCCACACGGCCTTCAGCCGCTCCATTTGGAACTTCTTGTCGCCAAGTTTGGAGGCGGGACTCAATCTCCTGTTTGACTCCATTTCACACAGATTGGCTTCATTATTACTGCATTGTCACATGCCGTCACCTGTGGCAGATGCCGTCGCCTGTGACAGCCGCCGTCCCGCCGTTGTATCCTCAGCACGTGTCCCGCCCGTTTCCCTCGGACCGTTCGCCGACCTTTGGCCTGCTCCTCGGGCTTGTAATCACGCTGTCGGCGGTCTTGGCCTATTCCGCGTACATGACATGGCAGATCAGGGGCCTGCGCGAACTCCAGACCAACCTGGTCGACCGCAATCGCAAAGACTCCCTGCAGTTACTCCGCATCCAGAATGACTTGAACCTACTGGCCGTGGCCATGCGCGACATGGTCAGCAGCAACGAGCCTTATCCTCTGACCGCATGGTCGGCGCAATTCGAGCGCATCCGTACCGATTTGGATGACGCTATGCGCCTGGAAGCAGGATTTGCCGCCGCCAGCCGTACTGTTGAGCAGAGCGCCTTTCTGACCGGTTCTTTTACCCAGTTTTGGGACGCCGTGGACCGCATCTTTGCTCTGGCACGTGCGGGAAAAGAAAAAGACGCCCGCGAGCAAGTGCAAAATTCTCTGCAGGAGCGGCAAGCTTCCCTGAGTACCGCCGTTGCTCGTCTGCTGGTTCAGAACAGCGAAAACGAAGAGCAGGCCGGACAACGCATAGTTCAGATCTACGACCGTGTGCGCCGCCAGGTCTACGTTTTTCTCGCCGCCACCTTGCTCGCGATTCTGCTGAGCAGCCTTTCGTTAATTCGTTGGAATCGCCGCTTGTTCGCGCGACTGGAGGAAATCTCGGAGCGCCGCAGCGAACTGGCCCAGAAACTCATCGCTACTCAGGAATCCACGTTGCGCTACATCTCCCGCGAACTGCACGATGAGTTCGGGCAGATTTTAACGGCCATCGGCTCCATGCTTCGTCGCGCCGGAACGCATGCTCCCGAAGGCTCGTCCCTCAGGGCCGACCTGCAGGAGGTCATGCAAACTGTGCAGACCACATTGGAGAGTGTGCGCAGTCTGTCGCAGGCGCTTCACCCCGTGATGCTCGATGAGGCTGGCCTCGAAAGCACCCTTGACTGGTACATTCCGACCGTGGAAAGACAAACCGGCATTGAAATATCCTATGAGAAGCAGGGGGAGCCGTTTCCCCTTGACGGCAGCGCGGGAGTGCACGTCTACCGCGTGCTGCAGGAGGCTCTGAATAACGTGGCGCGTCACTCCGGCGCCGGGCGCGCTTCGGTCCGCTTGCGTTTCCTGCCCAGCACGCTGGAACTGGAAGTACAGGACCATGGCACCGGATTTCCCGAGCGTCCCAACCGTCGGGGCATTGGCCTGGTCGCCATGCGCGAGCGCGCCGAGTTGATGGGCGGACAGATCGTTTTTTCGCGTCCTTCCGAAGGTGGAACTCTGGTTCACTTGACCATACCCAGGGAGAAAGCCGAGTCGAAAGCGGAACCATATGGAAAAGAAGATCACAGTATTGCTCGTGGATGACCACAGCCTGGTTCGCCGCGGCTTTCGCCGGATGCTCGAAGATGAACCGGACATGGAGGTCGTCGGCGAGGCGGGCGATGGCGAACAGTCTGTCAAGCTGGCGAAACAGCTTCATCCCCAGGTTGTAGTCATGGACTGCGCCCTGCCTGGCATGAACGGCTTGCAGGCCACTCGCGCCATCATCGAAAGCTCGCCCCAAACTGCGGTTCTCATGCTCAGCATGCACAGCGAGAACACGTGGGTGCGGCAGGCGATCGAAGCCGGAGCCAAAGGCTACGTGCTCAAGAATGCGCTGGATCTCGAGCTGAGCGCCGCAATTCGCAAGGTTGCGGCCGGGGAAACGGTCTTCGATCCCAAAGTCGAGCAGCGCGCCGCGCTCAAAGGAGAGCGCAATGCCGCCCTCACGCCTCGCGAGCTCGAGGTCCTGCAGATGATTGTCGATGGAAAATCAAACAAGGAGATTGCCACCGCTCTCGACCTCAGCGCAAACACCGTCGCAGTTCACCGCGCCAACATCATGAACACGCTTGGCATTCACAAGACCGCCGAACTGGTGGTGTATGCCATCCGCTCCGGGCTGGTGAACGTTCCGTGAATCGCAGGTCTTTCCTGGGGGGAGTGGCTGGTCTGGCCGCGTGGCCGTGTTTGTCGCGCCTCCACGCGCTCGCACCGCAGACGGCCAATACGAATCTCGGTTTCCGCTTTACCAATGTGACTGAGCCCGCCGGCCTCCACTTCCAGCACAACAGCGGAGCTTTCGGCGGCAAGTTCCTGCCCGAGACGCTCGGCTCCGGCTGCGCCTTCCTGGACTACGATCGCGACGGCTGGCAAGACATTCTGCTGATCAACGGCTCCGACTGGCCCGGACACAAGAAAAGCCGCACGACGCTTCGTCTTTACCGCAACAATCACGATGGAACCTTCACGGACGTAACCTCCCGCGCCGGGCTAGATGTCGAACTCTACGGTATGGGTGTAGCGGTAGGCGACTACGATAATGACGGTTTCCCCGACATTCTCATCACCTGTGTCGGACAAAATCGCTTGTTCCATAACACCGGCAAGGGAACGTTCGTGGACGTCACCCATGCCGCCGGTTTGGGCAAGCGCGAGGGCTTCAGCACCTCCGCATTGTGGTTCGACTATGATCGCGATGGCCTGCTCGACCTGTTCGTTTGTAATTACGTAAAGTGGTCTCCGGAAACTGACGTTTTCTGCAGCCTCGACGGAAAGCACAAGTCTTACTGCACGCCCGAGGCCTATCGCGGCGCCACCTGCTGGCTCTTTCACAACCGTGGCAACGGGACGTTTGAAGATGTGACCGCCGCCAGCGGCATTTTCGACAGCAGCTCAAAATCTCTGGGCGTCGCTTTGTTCGATGAAAACCGCGATGGCTGGCCCGATCTGCTGGTCGCAAACGACACTCAGCCCAACAAGCTTTATCGTAATCAGCGCAATGGCACTTTCAAAGATGCCGCTGTCGAAGCGGGTCTCGCCTTTAGCACGGAAGGCAAGGCGCGTGCAGGAATGGGGGTTGACGTCGCCGATTTTGAGAACTCGGGCACTCCCGGTGTCGCCATCACCAATTTCGACAATGAGATGATCGGCCTGTACCGCCTCACCGGCAAAGCGTTCGAAGACATTGCGCCCCAGTCCGGAGTGGGAATCGCGTCCAGAAACAGCCTGGGATTCGGCTGCGCATTTCTCGATGTCAACCTCGATGGCTGGCTCGATTTCGCCGTCGCCAATGGCCACATCGACGAGACCGTTCGCAACATTCGCGGCAATGTCGGATACGCGCAACCTCCGCAGCTTTTTCTGAGTAATGGAAAAACTAGTTTTCACGATGTTGCCGCTGAGGCCGGCGGCAGTTTCGATCAGCCTAAGGTGGGACGCGGTCTGGCCTACGGGGACTTTGATCGCGATGGCGACCTCGATCTGTTGATCACGACCAACAACGGCCCAGCTTACCTGTATCGCAACGACCAACTGGCCGTGCATCACAGCATCCGCTTCCGCCTGGTCGGAACCAAATCCAATCGCGACGCCATCGGCGCCACAGTCCAGATTTCCTCGGGAGGGCTCCAGCAGTCGCGCATGGTTAAAGGTGGTTCCAGCTACCTGTCGCAATCGGAACTGCCGGTGACTTTCGGTCTGGAGAAGCGCGATCAGGTTGAGCGCGTCGTCGTTAACTGGCCCAGCGGCCGAACGGAAGAGTTCAAGAATCTGTCAGCTGGACATACGTATGACTGCACAGAAGGCAAGGGAATTGTTCCCCGCCACGGTTATTGAGTTGAAGCCGCCGTACGGGTGGTGACGCTTCCCGCCGCCGACATATCGATTTCGACGGTGTCGCTGACTTTCAGAAACAAAGTGCTGGGATTCTTCATCCCCCATTTTGCGTATGGAACCGTGAAGTGCGCGTTCGCACTCCAGTGATCTCCATCCCTATCTACTTGCGCGGGAACCGTGATTTCGCGATCGGTCCCATGAATGCTGAACATTCCGTGCACCATGACCGACGATTTCCCCTGCGGAGCAACCTTCCCATCAAACCGGTCAGGACGGAAATCAATCTCGGGATAGCGCGCGCTTTCCAGCACTTCTTTGTTCATCTTGCGGTCACGCATTCCGCTGCCGCTGTTCCCGCTGGTGGCATCCACCACGATCTCGCCTGAGAGTTTTCCAGCCGCTTGCACCTGCAACTCACCGTGTTTTAACGCGAAGCTTCCATGGACCGTGTGGAGCACATCACGCAACGTAAACTTCACGGAGCTCTGCGCCGGGTCAACCTCAAAAGTCTGCTCCTGCGCCACAGACGAGATCACCAGAATGGAAACCGCCGACATAGCGCCTATCACCATTGCGCGAAATGGTTTTTGCCAATTTTTCATGACCTAGGTGGTTAACAACCCCCATCCCAAAGTAAGTCCATCCCGTACCAATTCCAGCGGTGGCAACTCCCCCAGATGCAATGCCAGCAATCTCCGGAAGATGTCAGGATGCTTGCGAAAAGTCTGCAGTGTCCGTTCCTGCAGCCTCGGACGGCCATCCAAGCTGAGCATCAGCCGCGCCATGCCGCGCGGGCGCCGCATCAGGCGCCGGTGTTCTTGTTGATAGCCACTCAAATCTCCGGTTTCAAAACAACGCGCCAGCGCCACCGCCTGTGTGAATGCCAGCCCCAAACCTTCGCCGGTGATGGCATCCACCGTCCCGGCAGCATCGCCAATCAAAGCCACGTTTCCTCTGAATACCCCGTGAAACGTGCGGTTGCCCGTACGCGCGCCCCGTTCCGTGGTCACCGGTTCCGCATCCCGCAGGCGGGCGCTCAATGTGGGCAACTCTCGCAATCCTTCTTCCAGCCTCAGAGCGGGATCCTGCGATGCCAAGGCCACGCACACCTGGTCTTTACTCACTGCGGTGGCATATCCCTGGCAACGCGCTCCCCAATGAATCTCCATGTGGTCGGTCCACGGGGCCACCCGATAGTGCCGTCGAAACGCGTATCGCAGCCTCGGCTTCCGCCCGTCGTCCAGACCGGCCCATCGCCGCACCAGTGAATTCGAGCCATCCGCGCCAACAATCCAGCGGCAGCGCACCGTGCAATCTCCCAGGCGCACACCTTCCGTGCAAATTCCGCTCACGCTGGTGCCCCAGAGAAAGTTCGTGCCGAGTTGCTCGGCGCGTTCGGCGATGATGGGATGCAGGGAAGTTCGGCGCACTGCCAGCCCTGCAGCTTCACCCGGAAATACGGCAGCCGCGGAAGAATACAGTCCTACAAAACGAATTCCGCGAAAGGGATGAGCCTCACCCAAAGGCACGCGAATCCCCAATCGTTCAAGCGCTGCAAGACCATCCGGCATCAATCCTTCGCCGCACGCCTTATCGATCGGCGGCCTCACGCCATCGGCTACTATCACACGATACCCACACTGTCGCGCGGCAATCGCTGCGGCCAATCCTGCGGGCCCGCCGCCAATTACGAATACATCGGTCGAATCGAGCAAACGGCCCTCACCATTTCAGAAGTACAAGTTCAGAACAAAATCCCGGGCCCATTGCCGCCAGCACGCCCAGCGTGCCCGGTTCCGGGCGCCGGTTTCTCATCACATCTTCCAGCACCACCAGCACCGAAGCTGAAGACAAATTGCCAACTCTCTTCAGGCAATTCCACGAAGCATCCAGCTGCCCATCATGCAGGTCGAGTGCATCCGCAGTAGCTTCCAAAACTTTCGGGCCGCCGGTATGCAGAACCCAGCTCCCAATATGTTTTCGCTCCAGACCTTGCTCGTGTAAAAACGAGTCCACATCTGCACCCAGATGCTCGCGGATCAGAACCGGAACCTGCGGCGACAGCGTGATGCGAAACCCTTTCTCGCTCACCTTCCAGCCCATCATCTCCTCGGTTTCGGGATAAAACACCGACCGTGTTGCGATGATCTCCGGCCCATTGGCATTCACCTCATCGCCGGTCACCACGACTGCCGCCGAACCGTCCGCAAATAGTCCCGAAGAGATCAGATTCGCCACCGAGAGATCGTCACGCTGAATCGTCAGCGAGCACAGTTCCACCGACACCAGTGCGGCGGCCTGCTTGGGGTACGCTTTGACATAATCGGCAGCCCGCGCGATTCCCGCCGCTCCTGCTACACACCCCAGGCCAAAAATGGGTATGCGCTTGAGGTTGGTCGGAAGGCCCATCCGGTTGATCAGGAGCGCATCAATGGACGGGCTCGAAATGCCCGTTACCGACGTGAAGAACAGCGCGCCCAGTTCGCTGGGCTCTAGCCCGGCATGATGCAGTGCGCGGCACAGCGCCTGCTCTCCCAGTTCCTGCGCGACTTCGATCCAGACGTCATTGGCCTTGCCCCAGGTATCGAGCTCGAAATATTTCTCAGGAGGTATTGCCAAGTGACGTCCATCCACCGCGACGTTGCGGTGCAGGCGGGCCAGCATCTGGGGATTTCGCAGCCGTTCGCCCCAGTATTCTTGCAATTTTTCCAGCAGGAATTTTTGGGGATAATAATGCTTCGGAAACGCGCTCGCAGCGCTGGCAATTTTCATATTTTCCTGGATCCCGATCCCATCGGGGGTCAGCGCCTGCGGGATGTATATTTAGATGTTTCCGCACTACTCGCGGTTGTACCCGCTAATGCGCTGTCTTCCAATACATTGTGCGAAGGTCGGATGACGGAATTGTCACTCGATTGTCAAAAAATCTGACGTCACAATCGAAAAGCCCGCTTCGCCAGCCCTAGAGCCTCCGACCAAAACGCGCCAGGAGAATTGGCAAGTTCAACCACGCCGCGGATGGCTGCCACAAAAGCATCGAGTTGCGAGTCATTCACCACCAACGGCGGCGCAACTTTCAGAACCATGAAGTTGTTTCCGCAAATCTGCGTCAAAAATCCCGCATCCCGGAACAGTCGCATGACCACAATCTGACCGAACATCCCCGGATGAATTGCGCTGAACGCCTGGTAAGGGATGCGCAACTTCAGTCGGCGCGGAGCCTGAAATTCAATGCCCATCAGCAGTCCCGTACCCCGAACTTCCTTCACGATTTCGAATTCGCTCAGTGCCTCTGCAAGCCGAGTCCGCAAATATTCACCGGCTGCAATCGAGCGCGCTCCCAATTGCTCGCGCTCCAAAACTTCCAGCGTGGCGAGCGCCGCGCGCATAGCCAGGCTATTCTCGCTGAAAGTGGATGTATGTACAAATGCCTTGGGCACGGAGGAATATACCGAGTCGGAGATCGCCTCCGACATCAATACGGCGCCACACGGTACAAGCCCGCCGCTCATGGCCTTCGCCAACACCACCATGTCCGGCTCGACGCCAAAGCTGTGCGCTGCCAGAAATGGACCGGTGCGGTACATACCAGTTTGTACTTCATCCAGCACAAACAGCGTTCCATAGCGCCGGCATAGGGATTCCGCCGTACGCAAGTAGTTCGGATCGGGAACGCAGACCCCCGCCTCCGACTGGATCGGCTCCACAATGAATGCGGCAAACTTCTTGCTCTTGAGTTCGCGATCCAGGCGTTCGAGATCGCCGAAGGGAACCGTCTTTGTCTCTGGCAGCAGCGGGCCGAACCCGTCCCGCCAGTACGAA
>DASVAE010000042.1:0-45504 GCA_036376495.1 Candidatus Sulfotelmatobacter sp.
TAAGGATTGCCGAAGGCGATGTGGATGCCGGGATATTTTTCGTCTTGCAGGATCTGGCCGATGACGTGCTTCAGGTCGATGTTAGTGCCGATGGCAAATTCGCCTACGCGGTCGCTGTTGGCGTCAGTGTGGGTGTACTTCCAGAAGTCACTCTCCAGTTCGCGGTTCTCCGAATGCGCCTCAATGAGCCGGTTTCCGCGCATGCGGATGGTGAGCGGATTCTGCTCGAGGTCGCCGAACTTGGCGCAGAGATAGTCTCCGACTACCCCGTCAATCACGAAGATCCCGTTTACCTCTCCCGGGGTGGTGAAGATCTCGCCCCCGGGGAGGTTGCCCCATTTCTCCGGCGAAATAATTCCGCTGGTCTTCAGCCACTTGTAGTTCGGGTTTAAATCGGCGATAAGATTGGTCCCCGCCGCGGTAGTCGCGCGAATGCACGATGCCTTGCGGACCATTTCGACGACCTTCTGACTGAGGCGATCAACGCGCTGAAAATCGGCGCGCATGCCCTCCATCATGATCTGGCGGTTGATGTTGACCATGTGAGCGTGGCGAATCTTGCGGCGATTGACCACGTCGGTCATTTGAATGCGGGAACGGAGTTCATTGGTTTGGGCCTGGACGGCGAAGATCGAGACTTGGCTACGGTCCAAGTCCTCGAGAATTTCGCGGGGCATATCGACCAGCGGCCGCGAGGCGTGCTCTTCCAGCACCCAGGCATGGTAGGGCGCTCCAAGCTTCGCTAATTCAGCCACGATGGAGGCGGCGATTTCGCTGGTGGCCTCGTCGGTGATGACGCAGACCCGTTCCTCTGGTTGAATGCGCAGGCACACCTTGACTGCATTGACAGCCCCGGGGGTGAACTCGGGATCGAACCGAACCTTGCTCAGTGGTTTTTGAATGGAACGTACAGAGGAAGTCATCAAACGGTTTGTCTCACGGTTGCCGGTTCAGTCTCGGCCAGCCCCGCTTCGGTCTCCTCAATCATGTAGTCGACGACTTTCTTAAAGTCGCCGGTTTCCTGAAACACGCGCAATTGCCGGTCGGCGCCGCTGCCTTGATCCAGGATGGTGTGGATGTATTCCAATTCTTCGCGAGAGTCGAGTTCATCGACGACGTCGTCGACGAAGTCAAGATATTCGCGCACCAGGTCGCGGGCTGGAACTTCTTTCTGCTTGCCGAAATCGACCAGCTTGCCATCCAGTCCGTAGCGCGCGGCGCGCCACTTATTCTCCATAATCAAGGCTCGGCGGTAGAGACGGAATCCCTGATTGGCTGTATAGAGTTTGTACAGTTTGGCTACGGTCGCCTGAATCAGGGCGGCCAAGGCTACGGTCTCGTCGGCGCGCATGGGAATGTCGCAGACCCGGAATTCGAGGGTGTTGAAGAACGGGTGAGGGCGGATGTCCCACCAGATTTTCTTGGCATTGTCGATGCAATTGGTCTTGATCAGCAGTTTGATGAAGTTCTCGTATTCGCCCCAGCTGGGGAAATAATCGGGAATATTCGTGCGGGGAAATTTGTCAAAGACCTTGCAGCGGTACGACTTCAGTCCCGTGTTCATGCCCAGCCAGAATGGCGAATTGGTGGAGAGCGCCAGGATGTGCGGGAGGAAATAGCGGGCATGATTCATCATGTGGATCGCGGTCTCGCGGTCCTCGATGCCGATGTGGACGTGCAGCCCGAAGATGAGATTGGCGCGGGCTACCAGTTGCATGTCTTCCACAATGTTTTTGTAGCGCTCGTCAGGATGGATTTCCTGGGCCCGCCAATCGCCAAAAGGATGAGTGGCCCCGGACGCGAGCCGAAGACCGTTCTCCCTCGACAGGCGCACCATGTCGCGCCGCAGTTTCTTTACTTCCGCCTTGGCTTCCTTGATGTTTTTGCAGACCGAGGTGCCTACTTCGACTACGGACTGGTGCAGTTCGGCTTTGACGCGCTCCTGCAGGATGAGCTTGCCTTTTTCCAGAATTTCGGCGTGAATATGCGACCGCAGATCGCGGGTGACGGGATCGACTGTCTGATACTCCTCTTCAATCCCGATGGTGAAAGTCGGCGACATCGAAGCACCAAGGCTGGTCATGCCAGCGGCTATATTTCTCAGGCTTTGCGCCCAATGGGAGGTTCTGGCCGGCAACCCCGGCCGGCGTGGAAGACAGTATAGCAATGTCGGGGAGGCAATCTGGAGTCGATTCGACTCAGTCCCACTCCCGGTTTTCTCTCACCCTGGCTCTTACGATCTTCTTCAGCAGGGCGTCAGGGAAGCCCTTGTCGGAAGGGAACTGGATGGTTCCTCGAGAAGTCTTATAGCCGACTAGTTCTTTCTTGAACTTCTCGATTACGCCGGAGCCAGTAGGAAAAAGGCTGCAATGCTTGGAAAAAGCGGCGTACCCGATCAGCATTCCGTTGTATTTGAACATGGGGATGCGGTAGCTGATTACCTCGGTGGTTCCTTTTGGAACTGCAGAACGAATCACCTCGCGAATATGCGTGAGCGTGCTGCGAGCTGGTTCAGGAACGTTGGCGAGATATTCGTCGACTGTTTTCGGAACCTTGCCGCCTCGCATCCTGTCCTCCTGATTTTCACAAAGCCGGTACGTTAGTCAGAAATTCGAAAATTCATGGCTGCCGGGATGGCAGCTTTGCGTTTCTTGCGAGCGGGTAACTTTGCTTCTTCCCCGGTGCCATTTAGGAAGCTGGCCCAACGCAGTTCAGTGGCCGGATTCTTTCCTTGCAAAGCCATTTTGACCGCCATCTCGGCAACAGCGTTGACGATCCAGTTGAAGTTTTCTTCTCCTACGGAGCTGATCTCGGCGTCTGGCGCGGGGTTCAGGAAGTCGATGGCATAAGGAATCCCGCCTTCCACCGCGAATTCGACGGTATTCAAGTCATAACCGAGAACCCTGCATAACGTGAGAGCGTCTTTCTCGATGCGATCGCGGAGTGCGACAGAAGATGGGGGCGGATTTCCCCTTACATACCGCTCGTGATGCGGCGCCCTGGGATCGTACTTCATGATGTGAACTTTCTCCTGCGCGACCACGTAGCAGCGGTAGTACTCGTCGAACTCGACGCCATGCTGCAGCGTCATGCATAGATCGCCGGTCTGGTTGTAGTGCTGGAAGAACTCTTCGGGAGAATGGACTTTGTAAACGTGCTTCCAGCCGCCGCCCGAGTAGGGCTTCAGGAAAGCAGGAAACCCGACGTAATCAAAAATCTCCTGCCAATTCAGCGGGTACATCAGATTTCTCATGGAACGATCGGTGGTTCCTTCGGGATGCTTGTTATGAGGCAGGATCACCGTCGCTGGAATGGCGACGCCCAACTTGTGGGCCAGGGCGTAATTGAAGAACTTGTCGTCGGCCGTCCACCAGAACGGATTATTCACCACTATCGTGCCTTGCATGGCAGCTTGCTTCAAATAGGCACGATAGAACTGGATATCCTGCGAAATGCGATCGATGATGACGCTGTATTTTTGTGGTTCATCCATGCGGACGCCACCGATGTTGACGAACTCGGCGATGACTCCATCGACATTCATGCTGTTAATCTTGGTTACGACCGCGGGAGGGAAGCTGTTTTCCATGCCGAATAAAAAGCCAATTTTCTTCATCGCTCCTCCGTAGAGATGTTGGTTGTAACGTCCCTGTTTTTTTAATCGCCGACTAAGTGAGACGTAGCAAGCTCCGCCTCTATGATTCAGTTAGAAATACTTTTCTGCCATCCTCAACCATAGGGGCCAGTCGTGCTTCGAGTTGTCGTTCCACACGTCGAGCCAATGAGGGATGCCTTTGTTATTCAAAATCGCCGAAAACTTTACGTTCTGATCCAGACACATATCCCAGTCGGCCGAGCCGAGCACAATTTTCATTTGCCGGTAGCGGCTGAGGAACCAATCATCGGTCAGGTTGGGGATGTAGTCAGGAGGGTTGTTAAAGTAACAATCGTTATCGTAATAGCCGTCGAGAAACTGGTGAATATCGAAGGCACCGCTCATGCTCACGCAATTAGTCACGACGTCGGGGTGCTTGAGGGAAAAGTTGACGGCGTGGTATCCGCCAAAGCTGCATCCGGTCACGGCCAAATGCCCGGCGGAATTCTTCCAGCGAACAAAGGGCATGAACTCGTGCAGAATGTAGCGTTCATATTGCAGATGCCGCAAGATGCGCTGCCGCGGGTGCGCTCCCTTGTTGTACCAGCTCTCGGTATCTACGGCATCGGGACAGAACACCTGCAATTCGCCGCCGTCGATTTTGGGAGCGAGCACGGCGATCATCCCGCGATCTTCGTATTCGAAGAACTTGCCCATGGAGGTGGGAAAAACGAGCAGGGGCTTGCCCGCGTGACCGAATACCAGGTACTCCATCTCGCGATGGAGTTCCTGGCTGTAAGCCTTGTGATATTCGCGATGCATGTGGGTTAGGCGATTGAAATTGCTTTTGGCGAACGCCCCGTTCGCAGCCGCACAATCTTAACCGACGCAGGAGGGAAAGCATAGAAGGCGGCACGCGCTTTTCAGAAAGGGGGAACCGGCGCCTGGGCTTTGGTGAGCCATGGCGGAATGCGCTCAGAGACGCGAGGAACGTACCAGCGCTATCGCTTGTACAGAAAGATTGCCAATGCAACTAAAACGGCAGTAATGATCCAAAGAAGAATGCTTTTGCTGCTGCTCTTGTTTTCGTCGGCCATAGCGGTAAAGTACACCATACCTGCTAAAGAGGTTCAAGTCCGTTTTAATTTCCCCGGGACTGCCGGCTACGGTCTCGAGGCCGTCTGGGTCGGAGCAGTGCGCTGGTAGTTGGTGAATTTGACGATCTCCCGGACATGGATCGACTCGACCCCGAAGCGCAGCGTGTCATCGATGCGGGCGTAGGTTGGGAACCAGTATCCGTTCACAATCTGCCGGTAGCCAGCGAACGTGGGGCGGACCTCCAGCGTGTCATTCTTCTTCTTTTTCTTGGTGGTGGCCTCGGGCACGCTCTTGCCGCAAAGTTTGACCAATTGGACATCGCGATCATCGACCCAGATTTTGCCTTGAAAGTATCTCCTGTTCTTTTCCAACTGCTTCGGTTCGACGTGGAAGACGAAAGTATCCAAATCGTCGACGTGCTGCTTG
Source organism: Candidatus Sulfotelmatobacter sp. (assembly GCA_036376495.1). GTDB lineage: Bacteria > Acidobacteriota > Terriglobia > Terriglobales > Acidobacteriaceae > Sulfotelmatobacter. Next base: position 5,120 of record DASVAE010000042.1, read on the forward strand.
CCCGCGTAGGCCAGGTTGTATTGAGCCGCCTGATCGGAGGTCAGAATCCAAGGCATGAAGGTGCGGATGTCGTCGAGATCGGCGTCGGAAAGTTGAATACCGCGCAGCGTGGACTGCTCAGCAAAGCTGACCTTCTCGAGCCGCTTTCCCTTGTCGTCGTAAGAGATGTTCGTGATCTGATGGAATTGTCCATCGACTGTCTTGCCTTCGAGCGTCTGCACCAGCACGTCCTGGGTAAAGGTATAGTGCTGGCGGGCCGCTTGCACCTTGTCCTCGTTGGCGATCAACTTCTGGGTGAGCTCTTGTACCGACATGCCTGTCGGAGGCGCGGTGTCGAGGGGATTATCGCTGTCGCCGCAGGTGGTTTGGCCATAAGACGGAATCAGAACGAGCGACAGAAAGAGCACTGCGAAGGTCGCCGGGCGGGCAATCGTATAGCGCGAATATCTGAAATTCATCACTCCAGCCGAAACATACACCCTCGCCGAGGCGTTCGTAAACTCGTGCTGGGCCCATCCACTGAGCTTCCGCGCGCTATGCAAACTGTTGCACGCGAATGTCGAAATGTCGGGTATCTGAAAGAAAGCAAAGGGCTCCAGCTTGGCATTGGGCTTGCATTTTGCAAGTAGGGAGCAGAAGAAAAACCTATGAGAACTACTTTGCTGGTCATGGTGATTCTCGCCGGAACCGCCGCGTTTGGCCAATCGGCCGGCGTACTTTCCAGTGTGCCGCAGGTGATCAGTATGCCTGAGCACCCGATGCATGCTGACGTAACGCCGATGGCCTCTGAGCACTTCCTCGTTGGTGGTGGCACCTATACGGTGGCGCATGGCGAACGCCCGCTTTGGGAGTTTGGTCCGGTATCGGAGCCGGCGCGGCCGCTCGGGGACATTGCGCGTGACATCCGAAAGGAGAAGGAGAGCGCCAGGAAGGCTGAAATCACTCTGGAAAAGCAAGGGTCGTGAGGACTCTGCAGCTCCCGTACGGAGTGATCCGTCGCTTCTGTTGAAACATTCCCACGCATTCTGACTCGCCATCTTGCTTGCCCGGAATCGGATACACAAAACGATTCCCCCACGGCGCGCATCACACAACTACAATTAGGATTCTTAAACTGTGAAGCCGCTGCATGATGGAATGCGGCCGCGGGGCCAATTTTCCCAGAGTGGAGGAACTTCAGGGCATGATGCGAGGCAAGACGCAGGGGGTGCTGGTGTGTTTGGTGATATTGGCCGCGATCCCAGCCTACAGTCAGCGCGGGACTTTCGGGATCAATGTAGGGCAGTCATCGGACAAATTCGGCTCCTTGCCGGCGGTGAGCGGGCTGGTGGTCGGCATTGACGGCGAAATCACGATTCTAAAAGCGAATAAAAAAGAAGGCGGGGCCAGCATCGTGGCCGGAGGCGAGATCCGGCTGCCCAGTGATACCGGGAACCATGCCAAGGAGATCGCCATATTTGGCGGGCCGGGATTTCAGTATCGCAACTTGAGCATCGAAGTGCACGCGCAAATCCGCAAGATCTACCTGCCGACCGCCAAGGTGGACAATCAGTACTTCGTGCGCAATAAGATGGAAGTGCTGGAGATTCCGCTTGTGCTGCGATACAGGTTCGGGCCTGGAAACAAACTTTTCGTCGAAGCGCAGGGAGCGCCAGAATTTTCACCGCGGTGGCGATCGGCGGGCTCGTTGTCCCCGCTACCGAATCCGAACTTCGATCACGGCTATTCCGTTCGGGGCGGATTGGGCTACATCTTTGGCAAGTGGTATGCCAAGGGCACATACGAGAGCCGCTATTTCAAATTCAACGCGAACCAGTTCAACCCCAACGGGCTATACAACTGGCGCAGCAACGCAATCACCGGAGGCGCTGGGTTTGTCTTCTGACAGCAGAAGATCCGCATCTAAAACCGGAGACGCCAAGGTCGTTCCGCGCGTTCCTCCGCCTGCAGGATCAAGAACCGACGCGGAAGATTGAATATTGCGGCTGCTGGGCAAGCTTATGGAAGTGCGGGTTTTCCGTGAGGACATGCTCCTGCACCGGATTGTGGTAGAGCACGTACACCGGCCTGGGATTCCCCTCTAAACCTTCGACCACATGGCCTAACACGCGCCTTAGCGGCAACTCTGGGAACGGGTTGAACATGTAGAGGACCAGAGGGGCGGCTGGAAGAGGGAAGCTGCTGGCATCCGCGCACACCGATTCGACAGCGAAGCACTTCTGCGAATTATTCTGGTAGCGCGCCAGGTTCTCGTGGGCAACCTGGTTGAGCGCGGGAAGCAACTCCACACCGATAATGCGCTGAAAAGGGTAGTCCGAGGCCATCATGAGCGTGCGGCCTTTTCCGGAGCCCAGGTCGAGGAACACGAAGTCTGAAAAATCCAGGTGGGCAATGTTGCGAAGCGTTTGCATCATCTCGTGAAACGCGGCCGGTTCGGTCGGCTGATATAGCGAATGAAGTTCGCCGAGAAGCCTCTCGCGCCAGCCAACTCCTCCGCTCATCGTATTCACGCGGTGTTCCCAATCAAAATCAAAATCGCCGTAGAGCCGGCGTTGCCGTTCCGGGGTGGAGTTGCGCACGAAGCTCCAGACCGCCTGAATGAGGCCGGTCGTTGCAGCCCGGGAGCCGTCGCGGGCGCACAGGTCCCGCCAGTACTGCACGGCTGCGGCAACGAGACTTGGCGACTTCGCGGGGCTGGAGTGCATGGAACGGGAGTGATTCATCAGTCTAGTTGAGGGCGACAGTGGAGTGGGTGCGCTAGCGGCGAATTCGTCAGCAGTGAGATAGGACGGCGAGGTCAGGAGTTGCCGTGGAATTTGGGCAGGCCGGTGGGCTGGTAGCCGGGAGGGAGTCCCTTGGTGACGAAAGGAAAATCTTCGGGCTTGGCGACCTGAACCTGTCCGTCAAGGCTTAGGACGTAGGGGTTGCCATCCGGGTCCACCGGAATGCCGCGCAGGTGTTCGGCAGCTGCAAGTTCCCATATGGTCGCGGGGAGGCGGCCGTTCAGTTGCTCGAAACGACTGACGGCTTCCTGCAAACGCGTGACATCCTCATCGACGCGGATGGAGCGCAAGTGCTCGATTGCGTTCTGGCGGATATTGGATTCCTTGCTAGATTCGTAGGTGGCCGTCCACAGCATGCGCGCGGTTTCGTAATCCGCGGCGTGCTCAGCCATCTGCGCGGCCAGCAGCTTCAAATAAGGGCTTGCGTCGGGCACCCTCGAGCCCTGCTCGAATACTTCTGCAGCGCCTTTGTAGTCTTTGAGCTCGGTGTAATAGACGAAGCCAAGATCGTAATAGAGATGCCAGTTGTCGGGATTGTGCTGAATGCCGTACTTCATCAGATCGACGGCGCGGCGCGGTTCACCAGCCCCACTGGGTGGCGCCGGAGCCAGAAAGCTCGCGCCAAACTGGTACGCAGGAATCATGTGGGGATCGAGAGTGGTGGCGATCTCAAGCAGTGGAGCAAGTTCGTTGTAGCTTCGCGATCCACGGGCGTGCCGATCGCCAAAGTACTGTACAGTGCGCGTCCAGTAGATACAGGCCATCAGGCCTTCAAAGCCCAAGCTGGCGCGCTTTACCACCTTCGGAGAACTGATGTAGAGAGCGTCCTCAATATTGGCCCGGGGCCGGATCTCGTCCACTCTGTGCAAGAGCAGAATGCTGGCAGCCATCGACACTGCCAGGGAGATTGCGGCAATCACTGACGTACGTCGACGCGAAGTCATCGGCGGAGGCTCCGCGTTGGGTTCGGCCGGATCATTTCAGATTCCTGCGCTCAAAGATCAGAACGGCGCCGCTCAAGGCCATGGCTGAGTAAAACAGAGCGTAGAACGTGTTCTGCAGGACCAATTGGCCAGCGACGCTCTGCTGATGCGCTACCGCACTGATCACGTTCAACGCGGAAAAGTTTGGAACCAGGTAGGCGGCCGCGGTGGCGAACCAGCGGGTGACGCCGTGGGTCATGCCCGCGAATCCCCGGAGATCGTCGGCGAAACTTCCGATGATGAACAGAGAGAAAGTAAACACCGCGGATAGCAGCGGCGAGGAGAAGGATGAAAACAGCAGGGCCAGGGAACAAAGAATCAGGAATTCAAGAATGATGAAATACAACGCGACCAGAATAAATGCGTCCGGGGAAGAGAACTTGTGCGCCACATAGAGCAGGGCGGCGAAGACGCCGATGGCCATGAAAAACGTATTCACGACCAGCGTACCTGCCAACCCAAAGAACTTGCCCACAATGAACTCCCAACGCCGCACCGGGCGGGAGAGAACCGTGTACAACGTGCGCTTTTCGATTTCTTTTGATACCAGCCCAATTCCGATGAAGATCGCGATCACCACTCCGAAAAGCGAAACCGCGGTGAGGCCGAGATTCACCACCACCAGGCGTTCAATCTCGATCGAGATCTGGCCGATAAAGATGGCTGCTCCGGACAGCAGCAGCGCAAACGCGATCAAGTTATAGAGAACGCGATCGCGAACTGCTTCGCGGAAGGTATTCGAGGCGATATGGATAATGCGGGCGCTCATACTGTCGTTCCAGCGGTGGTCTTCGAGTGCTGTAGTTTTTCGACAAAGTAAGCTTCCAGTGAGGTTCGCAGCGGAGTAATAGCGAGCAGGCGCAGACGCTCGCGCCGAAGCGCGTCAATAGCGGCATCCTGCTGTGTGTCTGCAATGACCGCGCGAACCGTGTCGCCGCTGATGTGGCACTCGGCGCCGAGCGCCTTCATGGACGCTGGCACCTGGGTCCCCTGCCACACCACTTCGACTTTACCCTGCACGCCGGAGGTCAGATCCGCCACCGCACCCACGCCCCGAAGCTCTCCTTTGTGAATGATGGCTACGCGATCGCAGAGGGCCTCGGCGTCGGAAAGAATGTGAGTGGAGAAGAAGACGGTTTTACCCTCGTGCTTCAGTTGTTCCATCAGGTCGCGAACTTCGCGACGCCCCAGCGGATCGAGGCCTGACATCGGCTCGTCAAAAAACACCAGCTTGGGATCGTGCAGGATGGCCTGCGCGATTCCCGCGCGCTGTAGCATGCCTTTCGAAAACTTGCGCAACTGAACACCTCTGACATCAGTCAGGCCCACTCGCGCGAGGACCTCGTCGATGCGGCGCTTGCGGTCTTTCGAAAGTACTCCAGACAATTGTCCGTAGTAGTCGAGCAGTTCGTGGGCGGTCAGATAATCGTAGAAGTAGGGCTGTTCGGGCAAGAATCCGATTTGCGCTTTGACCTCCGGTTCGGTCCAGTCCCGGTCGAGAATCCGAGCCGTACCGGCCGTCGGGAAAACCAGACCCATTAGCATTTTCAAAGTCGTCGTCTTGCCAGCGCCGTTGGGCCCCAGGAAGCCGAAGATTTCGCCGTTCTCGACCGTGAGATGCAGCGGATGTAGCGCTCGACGGGTCTGCTTGCGCCAGAAGCCGACCTTGTAGATTTTTTCCAGACCAAGAATTTCAATCGCAGGCATAGCGGACGAATGGAGCATTCGCTCTGGGAATAATTATATGCAGTAGCGACGGACGGAAAAGAGGTGCCACCATTACCGAAGTCATGAATGTCCGCCGGTACACAGCGGGTAAGTTGACTATTGTGCCAAAAGCCGCGACGCTTCGTTTTGCGCCGCCCCGAAATCGGGGGCAAGTCGCTTGGCTTGTTCCAGAGCGGCGGAGGACTCGTTCTTTCGCCCTGCCGCCTCTAAAGCCCGGGCCAGCAGAATATAGCCGACATCGGAGGGTTCCAGGGCCAGTCCGTGAAAGTAATAGTTCACCGCGCCGGCCGCATCGCCGGTCTTGTACGCTAACAGCCCCAATCCGATCAGAGGCATCGCGTTCTCCGGGTTAATACGAAGTGCAGCCTGATAGTTCGCGCGGGAAGCTTCGTAGTTGTGCGACATGCGGTAAAGAGATCCCAGGTTGCTGAATGCTGTTAGCCGGAGGTTGGGTTCCACAGAAAGCTTGAGCGCGGCCTGATAATGTTCCGCGGCGCTTTGAATGTTGCCCATCTTTTTCTCGCACACACCGATGTTCAATTGGCTGAAAGGATCCTTCGGATTGATGTCAATCGCTCTCTGGAAGCGGTCCCGGGCTGCTTCGATTTTTCCCTCTTTGATCAGTTCAGCGCCGAGATTGTCTTCCGCCACGAAATTAGGTTCTGTTACCTCCAGTGTATGGGACCAAAGATCTGTCGTGTTTGCCCAATACTTCATCTGCGCATGCGCACTCAGTGCGAGCGCGAAGGCGCAAGTCGTCCCGGTGATGGCCATATAACGCGAGGCAATCTTGTGATTCGCGGCCCAATCGGCGAAGCCCCAGACCAGGGTAATAAACAAGCCGACGAAAGGAATGTATGCGTAGCGGTCAGCCATTGCTTGCTCGCCGACTTGTACCAAACCAATGACCGGCACAAGCGTTCCAAGAAACCAGAACCAGCCAACGGCCAAATAGCGCCTGTGCGTCATGAACATTGCTGCGCAAGAGATGGCGACAATCAGTAGCGCTGCTGCCGCGACTTCCCAGGCGGGCACTCCATTGCGTGGGAAGGGATAGAGCGCCGCCAGCTTCGACGGCCAAAATGCCTTTCCGACATAACGCGCATACGCAATGACAGCATTGCCTATACGCAGGGATAATCCGTACTCGGTTCGTAGTGCTCCCCCGCCCTTTTGAGCTATGACCGTAATGATCCCGCTGGCTGCGGAAAGCAGCAGTAAAGGCAGCTTTTCCAGAACTAACCAGGGCAGCGACCGCGTGTGCTCAGTAGAGTCACTTGCATCCGTCGGCATGGCGCCCATGTCCATGCGCCGCAAAGGCCAGTAGTCGAGCAGAAGAAGCACGCAGGGGAAGGTGATCGCCATGGGCTTTGCCATCAAGGCCAGGGCAAATGTGACAACGAGGGCCAAGTACCGTTTGAATTCAGGATGCCGAACGTACCATTGGTAGACGTAGAGGCCGAGAAAGAAGAAGAGCGTACATAGGACGTTCTTACGTTCAGAGATCCAGGCCACCGATTCAACGTTGATCGGATGCACGGCAAACAGGGCCGCCACCGCCATGCTACGACCCGCGCAACCCGTAATGGAATGCAGGAATAAAAACAAGATTACGACGCATAAAGCATGCAGCAGGAGACTGTCATAGTGATGTCCCGCTGCCTTTAATTGGAACAGCTGACAATCGAGAGCATGCGACAGCCATGTAAGTGGATGCCAATTGGCTGCATCGGTGCTGAGAAAGGCCCAGCGCACCATTTTCCACGTGAGCCCACCCTGCACGTGTCGATTAGCGGTTACATACGCAGGATCATCGTAGTTGACGAAGCCCATGCGAGTGACTGGGTTGTAGATGACCAGCGATAAAAGCGCCAGCAGCAGCGAAATCACTACCCGTCGTTTGTCAGGAGAACTGAACAGGGCCGCGCTCGTAGATTGGGGCGCTTCCATCTTCAGAGCAGGCGTTGCCATAGCGGAATTTGAACACATCCACGATCAACGAGCGCAGTTAGGTAACGAAGGCGAGGTGACGAAGGTAATCCGCATCGAATGTTGCTGTCGTGCCCAAACTGTCGACGCGGGCGGAAATATTGTCTGTGGCCGTTCTACTGCATGCCTGGAAGCGCGACGCAGGCAGCATGGGAAGCAATCGCGCCCCCGGCAGTATCAACCCGAACTGTGCCATCTTCGTACGAACACAGACTGCGAACTCCGGTTACATTTGGAACCGTAGGTGTTGCCGAGGCGAAATACGTGGATGCACTCGCACTCCCTGTAAAAATGTAACCACTTTTTCCGGGCGCAGCGCTCGCGTTTGCAATATTGTCGTCTATCAAGCAGGCACTCGTCGAAGACGCAATGCAGGGGTGCACTCCGCCGGAAGCGAGGGCTGCGAGGCTGGCATATCCAGCGGTGGGGTAGGCGTTGAGAAATGACATCTCGGCCGTGTTGATGGCACGGAGAGAACCTGCTGCAGCAGACTCGTTCGCAGCTATCTTGGCGCGAATCAAATTAGGGATCGCGATCGCTGCAATGATCAGTATGATCGCAACCACGATCAGCAACTCAATCAGGGAGAAGCCAACCTGTTTTCTGAGTTTCATAGGAGCTGTTCCTGTACGCTCAGTTACTTGCACATTGAGGTCCGTTTAGAGAAGCTTGGGGTTACGCTAGTACGCTCCCCTAAGCTTCTGGTCTCAGCAACATACAAGAGCCCTGGCGGCATACGTAAGGCCTGCTCGGGCAAACCCGCTACGAGTTGACAGATTCTGTCAAGTCGGAATGAAAAAGGGGAGCAGATTGTCTGCTCCCCTTTTTGCGATCAAATTTCGACAGCGTTTTGTTAGTTCGCGATACCCGCCGTACCCTGGCAAGTTGCATAGGCCACGAGGCCGCCGCCGCCAGCTGTATCGACGCGAACCACCGCATCTTCAACCGAACAAAAACTCTTCGTGCCGGTCGAGTTGAGGGTCGTTGGAACAGCCGAGCCTACGTAGGTGGCGGCCGTTCCGGTCATCAGGTAGATGTAGCCGCTCTTGCCAGGCGCGGCAGTTGCCGTCGCCAGGTTGTTGTCAATCAAGCAAGCGGTAGTCGAGCTTGCGGTGCAGGGCGAAGCTCCACCAAGATTGGACAATGCCGCCCCGTACCCGACCGTCGGGTAGGCCGTGATGTAACTGACCTGCGCTGTGTTAAGAGTACGAATCGAGCTGGCTGCAGCAGACTCATTGGCTGCCATACGGGCGCGCAGCAAGTTCGGAATCGCGATAGCTGCGATGATCAGGATGATGGCCACCACGATCAGCAGCTCGATCAGTGAAAAACCCTTTTGCTTCCGCATCTCTTTTCCCCTTTGTGCTTTCACTTTTTCTGGTCTCAAATGACCCAAGACTACACACCTTGTTGCACCTCTGCGGCCAAAGACGACTCCCGGTTACCTAGGTGCCGATTGGGATTCATAAAACCTTTGCTATGCACATGAAACCAGCTCCGACCAGCGCCGGACTTGAAACGTGCTCACCTTGATGAATAAGAAATCTCTTCTTTGGCGTTGAATTTGGCAAAAAGGGGCAGTCCTCCTCGTGAGAACTTGCCACTTAATGTCACTCGGTTCCGGATGGTAGATGCGCTGGAAGATTTCTAGGCGACTCGCTAGAGCATTGAATCGGGGAGTGGCTCGTTTCCGTACGTGTTCCGCACATTCAGGGTTTGAAATCGACTTCAGCGGAATGCAGTTCTCGGCAAAGCGGATAATTAGAGTGGGAACATGGTCTGACAAACACTCATGCCGGCTCGTTGGTACTGACGCCGATGTGGTTTGGGTGTCTTTGGTTTCAGACGTCAGCGGAAAATAAAAAAGGGAGCAGAGTTTCTGCTCCCCTTTTTGGCATCAACTTTGCCAGATTGTGTTAGTTCGCGATACCCGCCGTACCCTGGCAGGTTGCATAGGCCACGAGGCCGCCGCCGCCAGCTGTATCGACGCGAACCACCGCATCTTCAACCGAACAAAAACTCTTCGTGCCGGTCGAGTTGAGGGTCGTTGGAACAGCCGACCCAACGTAGGTCGCGGGTAATCCGGTCATCAGGTAGATGTAGCCGCTCTTGCCAGGCGCGGCAGTTGCGGTCGCCAGGTTGTTGTCAATCAGGCAAGCGGTAGTCGAGCTTGCGGTGCAGGGCGAAGCTCCACCAAGATTGGACAATGCCGCCCCATAACCGACCGTCGGGTAGGCCGTGATGTAACTGACCTGCGCTGTGTTAAGAGTACGAATCGAGCTGGCTGCAGCAGACTCATTGGCCGCCATACGGGCGCGCAGCAAGTTCGGAATCGCGATAGCTGCAATGATCAGGATGATGGCCACCACGATCAGCAGCTCGATCAGTGAGAAACCCTTTTGCTTCCGCATCTCTATTTTCCCTCGTTTTCTCGTTTAGAACTTCTGGTCTAAGGTGACCCAGTCGTGTTTCATATTGCACTTGCCAATCCAAAAGCGCGAGTTACCTTGGTTACGGTCCCGCAGTTAAGAAGCGGCTTTATTTTCAACAGAGCTGTCCAGTGGGTAATGTGGTTGGGGCGGCTTTTCTGCGAGTCTAGCGAGGCAGGCTGGCAAAATACGGCGAGCCGATGACAATTCACGTCACTATTTGGGAGTGCTCAGGATCACTGCGGAAGGCGCCTCGTAGAGACGCAGCCAGCTGCGTCTCTACGCACACAAGATAGGACTAGAAGAACACGAACCTATTGGTTCAGTGGTGGAAAAGCCTGGCAGCCCGCGACACTGCTCACCGTGCTCCCGGCGGCGTCGGAGCGGATCACTGCGTCTTCCACCGAGCAGAAACTGCGGATGCCTGTCTGGTTGACCGAAACTGGATGCCCTTCAGCATAGTAGGAAATATTCACGCTGCCACTTCCCCCGGTGTTAGCGGCTGCATTGAATGTGTAACCGCTTTTGGGAGTCGTGTTCGCATGGCTTAACACGCTGTCAATCAGGCACGCTGACGTCTGGCTCGGATGGCAAGGACTGGCTGTGCTACCCAGCGAGGCCAGATCGGGCGCAAAACCCACGGTCGGGTAGGCGGATGCATAGGTGATTTCCGCGCTGTTGATGGCACGAATGGAACCCACCGCCGACGACTCATTTGCTGCCATCTTCGCCCGCAGCAGGTTCGGGATAGCAATGGCCGCAATGATCAAAATGATGGCCACTACGATCAGCAGCTCGATGAGGGAAAAGCCTTGTTGTTTACGCATTTTTGAGTTCGTCATTATAGGTTTGCTGATTGACCCAGCCGCCGGACAGATCCAGGCCTGATATTCCCCTTCTTGAAAAAAGAACGGCAGTCAGCTTCATTCTTGCGTGAGCTTTTCATTCCCAGAGCGCAGATTCCTGCTGATGCGTTTCGGGCAGCCATCGCAAATTCCCTGGCGCGAGAAAGAGACAAGTTGGGAGGACTAGCCCTGCAGCCGAGGCCGAACAACGACGAGTATAGTCCATTTTTGGGGCGCTTGCGGTTGTGGAAGAGCAAGGATGGAACTGGGGATTCACGCTTTCATTTACTCACTAATCTCGACGACAGCAGCCCAAGCCCTGGCCGAAAACCACCAGTTTTGGTTGAGGTCGGCCAATTCCAGGGGATGCTCAAATTTGGGGGATTTTGTGCTGTTGTAAGTTGTTGTGAGTGAGGCACTTCTGGGCTTCGCGGCAGCGGTCTTTGGCACCGCAGTTGCCACTCTACAGATCAGGGAAATTGTATGTGGAGCTATACAGGCAGGCTCGCGTCGAGAGGTGGGGCCATGAAGAAAAATTGGCTAGGAAAGCTCGGAGTCTTGGTTCTGGCGTTTTCGGGCGTGTTGTCGTTGAGCGGGTGGGCGCAAACCACGGACGATGGTTCGGGTCCGACGGAACAGCCGAGTGCGCCTATGGAAGTCGGACAAGATCAGCCGCCGGCGGATTCTGGACCGGACGCGCAGGCCGATGTCGATTCCGCTAACGCGCAGCCGGACGACGCGCAGCCGAATGACGCGCAGCCTACTGAAGCTCAACCCGGCGGACCTACCGGCGAAGCGCCCGCTCAAACTGACCAGGGCGTGGCTCGCATCAGCCTGATTCATGGAGATGTTTCCACCCAGCGCGGCGATTCTGGCGATTGGTCTGCGGCAACGCTCAACCAGCCCGTGATGACGGGGGACAAAGTTTCGACGGCAGAGGGTGGCCGTGCTGAATTGCAGCTCGATTTCGCCAATACCCTTCGGCTGGGTCCGAATTCCACGGCGAACGTCGCGAATCTCACTCACAAGAACATTCAGATTCAGCTCAGCCAGGGCATCGTCAACTACAGCGTTTCCAAAGATAGCGAGGCGGAGCCGGAAGTCGACACGCCCAACGTAGCGGTTCATCCGTCTCACCACGACGGTGTGTTCCGCATTGAAGTGCGCCCAGATGGCGACACGGTTGTGATTGTCCGGAAGGGTGAGGCGCAGATTGCGACTCCGCAGGGCAGCACCGAAGTGCGCGCCGGAGACATGGCGACAATTCGCGGCGACGCCAATGAGGCGCAGTACAAGATCGCTTCCGCTCCGGATCGCGATGAGTGGGATCAATGGAATAGTGATCGGGACCACCTGATTCAGGATGCCAATTCGTGGCGCCATACAAACCGGCGCTACACCGGAACCCAGGACCTGGATGCTTACGGCCGGTGGGAAAAGGTGCAGGACTACGGCGATGTGTGGGTGCCGAACGAGCCCGATGGCTGGGTTCCTTATCGGGATGGCAACTGGGTTTGGGAACCCTCCTACGGTTGGACTTGGGTTGGATACGAGCCTTGGGGTTGGGCACCTTATCACTACGGACGCTGGTTTCCCTATGGCGCATCCTGGGCGTGGTGGCCGGGACCGGTATGGGCCGGCTACAACCCGCTGTGGGCGCCGGCATACGTTTCTTTCTGGGGCTGGGGCGGCGGATTTGGGTTTAGCGTCGGCTTCGGCGGATGGGGCGGTTTCGGGTGGCTCCCGCTGGGACCGTGTGACTGGTTTCATCCCTGGTGGGGCGGATACCGCGGGCGCTTTGGCGTCGTGAACGTCACGAACGTCAACATCACCAACATCCACAACTATGGCGGAATCGCTCCGCTGCATAACGGAATGCGCTACTCGAACGTGGCGAACTTCCGCAATGGCCGCATTGGCAATGCCATGTCGGCAGTGAATGCCAGCCACTTCGGGGCGGGCAGAGTTCGCGCCATGGCCGCCACTCCGCAGCAGTTGAGGGGCGCGCGCATGATGGCGGGGAACCTTCCGGTGGTACCGACTCATGCGAGTTTGTCAGCAAGCGGTCGCGCCGCGGCGCGTTCGACGATTCGCAATGGCGGTTCGCAACGCTTCTTCGCACCGGCGCGGGGCACGATGGCTCGTCCAGTCTCGTTCCGGCAGCAGCAATCCAACCTGCGCCAGGCTATGCAGCAAAGCCACGTGGGTGCGGTTCCTGCCGGAGGGCGCTCTGCTTTGATGGCTCGGGGCAATAGCAACATGCGGCCCAGCGCGGGCGTTCCTGCAAACCGGCAGATGAATAACATGGGCAACCGCGTGGGCGGGAATGCTGCAGGCGCACAGAGTGCCAACCGGGGGAATATGAGGCCGTACAGCCCATCCGCGAACGGCACGTCTGCAGGAGCAAATCGCCAGGCATCCCGCGGGATCGGCGAGCCGGGTGGGTATCGTCCGTACGCGCAGCCTAACAACCGCTCGACAGCACCGTCGATGGCGAACTCTCCACGCGGTACGCTGCAGAATGCTCCGGCGGCAAACCGTGGCGGCTATCGTCCGTTTACGCCGCCGAACGGCAGTAATCGTCCGTCAACGATGGGAGCAGCGCCTCAGCAACGGGGAACGTACCAATCTGCTCCAGCCGAAAATCGTGGGGGATTCCGCCCGTTCACCCCGCAAAGCAATCGTTCCTCCGCTCCACCGAGCATGGGATCGGCCCCGCAGCGTGGAACTTACCAGTCCGCGCCGGCAGAGAATCGCGGCAGCTACCGACCGGCCAACCCTCCTTCGCGGAGCCAGATGGGCAGCAGCCCGTACTCGAACCGGGGAAGCAGCAGCAATTATTGGAACCGCACGGCGCCAAGCTACAGTGCGCCGCAGCAGCGGGGGTATAGCAGTACTCCGTACTCGGGTGGTGGCTATGGGCGTGGCTCATCTCCGCGTCCACAGCTCGATATGCGCCAGCCGGTTGTACGCACCCCGTCGTATGGCGGCGGCGGCTATTCCCGGCCCAGCTACGAGGGTGGCGGCGGATACCGTGGGGCGCCTCCCAGCTATGGCGGTTCGCATGGCGCACCGAGCGGGGGTCGTGCCCCGTCCTATGGAGGCGGAGGTGGTGGACATTACGGCGGCGGAGGTGGTGGCGGTGGCGGACATTATAGCGGCGGTGGGCACTCCGGAGGTGGAGGTGGTGGTCATTCCGGTGGCGGCGGCGGCCACTCCGGTGGAGGTCATCGCTAAAAGTTCGTGACAAGCAGTAAATGTTCACGACGTCAACAGCGCAAGTTGTTGTCGATGAAGTGAAGGTCAGAGGCGAGAAAAGGCGTGCTGCGAGGCACGCCTTTTCTCTTTAGCACTTAGGGTCGCGCGTAGGCCGGGCTATTCGGCTCCGGGCGGTCGTAATCGCGGCCGTACTTGTTCTTGTGCGCAGATAAGGCTTCGGTTTCGGCAAGAGAAAAATTCCCCAGCGATGAGTCTGCGGAAGTGATCGTGACTTCGCGCTGCGCAGCGCGCAAGATGTCCGGCGAGACCGATGAATGAAACACCTGCATCTCGTAACGACCAGGCGGAACGTCGGGAAAGGTGATCTCTCCCTTGGCGCTGGAAATAGAGTAATAGGGTGTAGCCACGGCGATCACGACCGCGCTCATCTCGGCATGAATATTGCAAAAGATAAATGAGATGCCTGGCTTGTCGAACTGCACAAATCTGGTGGTGCCGCTTTCGTATAGACCTAAGTCGAACCGTTTACCCTCGAAAAGCGAAAACACGTTGTGGAAAAACGGGTCGCGGTTGGGAAACTCCACCTTGCCCCCGACCGGTATAACAACCAGCGAAGGATGGAAGCTTTTGTCCTTCTGCACCAGCTTGGGAATTTTGGTGGGGTCCTGCTTTGGCGCCTGCACCGGAACTCCGACCGGAGTGAGCCAGATGACGACGTGCGAACCGTCTTTGAGACGATGACCGTTGCGGGTCAGGTCCACGTGTGCCCGGAGCGGTGATTGGGCTTGGGCGCAGATTGCGGAAACTACAAAAAAGATCGGGGCAGCGGAATAAAGTCTCAAAACAGAATCCCCATGGCCAGGTTCAATTGGTTCGTCATACTGCTGCTGCTATAGACGGGAAACGTGCGCAGACGTCTCAGTTCCGCCGAGAGCAGCAGGTCGGAGCGTGGCCGGAAAACAACATTGCCAAGAGCCCCGCGATTTCGGCCAAGGATGGGTCCGAAATTATTCTGATCGGTGGCAAAGCCGCGCACGTCTCCAGCATACGCGTTGTCATCAGCGATACTTGCGTTGAGTTCCAGCTTAGGAGTTAACTGCAGCTTCAGCTGAGCCCAACCGCCGGTGGAATCGAGGCCGCGAATCGGAGTGAAGGGTGCTCTGGGATCTCCACCATACACAATTGACGTTGCTACTGCGCCTCCCAATCCCCCGACTGCGCGGCCGCGGTAGAACTCGCCTGACAAGCCAAGCCGGGGCAGGAGCGGTACTTGGAAATCGAGCATTCCAGCCCAGGAATCGATGTTGCGGCTCCAAAACCAGTTCTGCCGGCCGTAGTATCCCGCGACACCGATAGTGAGAGGGTGCTGTTGTATTGGGCGCGTCCACGCTCCGCGAAATGCCAAGGCGGGTTGCCCGGAATATTCCCCCGCTTGGCCTGTGCGGTAGAAGGAATCGTAAGGACTCTGCCAGTCGAGATTGTCGAGGACTCCGGCTTGCATGGTGATTGTCTGCTGATCGGACACTGCGAAGCGGTGTTCCACCCGAAGCTGCGGGGTCCAAGCCCAAAGATTGCCCACGGAGGCGAAGGCCGGGACGGCTAGCGAGGCGAAGGATGTAGGAGACAGCGGTGAAATAAACAGCGAGTCCTGGCCTGCAGTGATCGAAGTATTTTTCCAGTCCAGATGCAGGCTGCCAGTCTGCAGGCGGACGATTCCAAAATTCACTCCGTTTCCCGTGGAAGGAAAACCGCCGGCGAAATCAAACTGAATATCGGCGGAACTCTTGGCTCCCGCTATGGTCGGGCCGAACAACTCGAGACCGATTTCTGACTGGCGCATCGAGAAACCGAGATTCGCTTGTGGCCATCCCGGAAAAACGTTCTCCGCGTACGTCGGCAAGTCAAGATTGTCGGAGTTGCCCACATTGCGGAATGCATTCATCAACACGATCCCATGGAGCCGGGCGCGATACTTGGACGCCGTTTCGACTTTCGTCTGATATTGCTCATCTATTTTCGAGCCGATGAGAGATGTTGTGTCCTCGAGATTCTGGATTCTTTCTTCGATAGAGTCAGGTGTCGCGGCCTGGGTTACAGCTGAAGTGGGCGTCACAGAAGCGGGGGCGAGATTCGCAGCGGTGTGGTCCGGAGCGGTGCTCTGGTCCGCGGGCCGCTCCAGCAGTGCACGTGTGGCCTGCAAGTCGTGGCGGAGTTGTTGCATCTCGGCGCGGGATTGCGCGTTCTCGGCGCGCATTTCCTGCACCATGGCCCGCAGTTCACGCACCTGATCCTGCAGTTCGCGAACACCGGCAGTGGGGGCGGCAGAGGCACGCAATACGTCCTGCGCACACACCTGAGAGAGAGACGCGGCCAGAAGAGTAATCAGCATGGGCCCGCCGCGCGAGACAACATTCCAAAGGATCTTCAC
The DNA here is from genome assembly GCA_036376495.1 of Candidatus Sulfotelmatobacter sp. Taxonomy (GTDB): domain Bacteria; phylum Acidobacteriota; class Terriglobia; order Terriglobales; family Acidobacteriaceae; genus Sulfotelmatobacter. The sequence goes on from DASVAE010000042.1 coordinate 21,524, forward strand.
ACCGTCCTCCCGGAGCATCCGGAGCCAGGCACGGGCGAGACAGGGGAGGTGCGCCTAAGAGCCCGGATGCGACAACAAGTTCTGATTGGCTTCAACCTGCTGGGCGGGCACAAGCGGAGGCGTCATCGCTGCTCTTGTCTCCGCCAACTCACCCGACAGCTGTGGAACGCGATTCGGCAGGAACATGCGAAAAACGGTCATGCCTTCCGCCGAGCGTTGCACCGAAACTTCACCACCGTGATCCTGAACAATTTTTTGCACGACGGCTAGCCCCAACCCGGTTCCGTTCTCCTTGCCAAAGCTGACGAACGGATGAAAAATGCGGTCCCGAATCGAATGCGCGATGCCGGGACCATTATCGGCCACTGAGACTGTAATCGCGCCCGCTACCGCGGCCGCGGTTAGACGGATCACTCCGTGGTCGCCGGGAGCGGCGTCACACGCGTTGAGCAGCAGATTGTATAACGCACGCTCGAGTTTCCGCTGGTCGAACCACCCGGAAAGGTTGTGGGGACAGGAAACTTCGATAGTCCGCACGCTATAGCGGGGATGCAGGCGAACTGCTTGTAGCGCCCGTTGAATTGTTTCCGGCACGCTGCTGTAGGCCAGGTTCAGCGATTCGCGTGTGCGCGCAAACTCCAGCAGGGAATCGATGAGATCTGTCATGAGATTCACTCCGATGCGCACCTCCTGGTACAACTCTTCCCGTTGCGCCGGACTGAGGTGACTGTCCACCAGGAACTCGGAATTAGCCACAATCGCTGCCAGGGAATGGCGCAGGTCGTGGGAGATAGAACTCGCCATGCGGCCAATGGTGGCGAGTTGTTCCGATTCCAGCAGGTCTTGCTGACTCTTGAGCAGACTGGCGCGCATGCGGTCGAAAGCGCGTGTCAATTCGGCCACCTCGTCGCCTCCGCGCGCGTCCAGCGGATGGTGAAAATCGCCAGCGCCCAGCGCCCGAACCCCGCCTACGAGATTTCCCAGCGGCCGAGTGAAGGTATGCGAGACAAAGAAGACCAGGCCGCTGCCGATCACAATTGCGGCCAGTCCCAAAAGGAGCATGTAGCGATTCAGTTCATCGAGGAATTTGGTCGCTTGGTCGTAGGAGGCCATTACGGTGAAGCGAACTGGCGTCTCCGGCGCATTCGAGAGCTCTAAAGAAGTAGCCAGGTAACGTTCCGACCCAATCTCGACATCATGCGGTTCAGACTGGGCCGCCCCGCCGATGATCGGCCGGACGTTATCGACCGTGAGCTGGTCTTGGCGAAGCGTCGAAGAGATCAGCTCGTTAGAGCAGGAGATTGCCACGTGGCTGCCCGCGACCTTGCTCACCTCCGCCGCTAGCCGATGATCGATCTCGTACCCGATCACCAGGAATCCAAGCATGGTCCCATCAGTGCGGGAGCCGCGGTACACGGGCTGAATAAAGGTCTGATACAGATGATGCTCGCCAAACCACCAGTGACTGGGCACGTCGCGGTCCTCAAGCGACTGCTGGAAATACTTTTGGGCAGCTTCGCGTCCGAAGCCTGGAGTCTTGGTATGGACGGCAAGAACTTTGCCGGCGCGGTTGACCAGAACGAATAGATCGTTGTTGGCAATGTCCGCCACATCCTGGGAAGCGTCCTGAATTGTGACCGGGTCCGACCCCGTCATGATGGCGCGCGTGATGGGAAGATCGGCGAGCAGCGCCACGTCGCTGGTCAGCATGGTCTCGCGTTCGTGGAGGTAATCCTGGAAAACAGAGACGGAGTTCCGTAAGTTGATGGCAATGCTCTGGCGGACATTATTCTCTACGGTGCGGCGCACAAGGAAGAGGCTGGTGAGGGTCAATCCTGCGGTGATCAGCAGCATCGCCAATAGGAAGCGCGTGCGCAACCGCAGTCGCGGCACGAATACTCCGGACGAATTGCCTGGAAATGAGCTTTGCACGGCCCTGGACACCGGCTTACGACTTAGCGGACGAATTTGTACCCCATCCCATGCACCGTGCGGAAGTGTATCGGACTGGAGGGATCCTTCTCCAGCTTTTGCCGAAGCTTAAGGATGTGATTGTCTACGGTCCGGGTAGATGGGTAATTCTGGTAACCCCAGACTTCATTCAGGAGTTCGTCCCGGCTGATAACCCGGTCGGCATTCTGTACGAGGAATTGGAAGGTCTTGAACTCCTGGGCGGTGAGCACCACGAGTTTGCCGTCGCGCTTCACTTCCATCTTCCTGAAATCGGCAGAGATGTCATCGAAGCTGACGACCTGGGTTTCAGTTGTACGGGCGGTGTGGCGCAATGCGGCGCGGATTCGCGCCAACAGTTCCCGTGGGCTGAAGGGCTTGGTGACATAGTCATCTGCGCCCAATTCCAAAAGTAGAACTTTATCGGAGACATCGCTAGCCGCGCTGAGCACCACGACTGGCAAACCCGGGGCGATGGATTTGATTTCTTTGCAAACGTCGCGGCCGGATACCTTTGGAAGCCGAAGGTCGAGCACGATGGCGGCGGGTGCGGAGGCGCGAAAGCTCTCCAGCGCAGATTTGCCGTCGGATTGAGTCTCGACGGAGTATCCTTCTGTCTCGAAGAGCCGTCGCAAAGCCTTTTGGACGGCGGGATCGTCCTCTACCACCAGGATGCGATTTGCCGCCCTGGACAGCGGCTCAAGACTCGCCGTTCGAAGCGTATTTAGCGGAGCAGCCAGATTCCCCATATAGCACCCCCACCCAAGCATTCCACCCGGTTTCTGAAGCTTACACTGCTTTCCCCCCAGTTCCTTTGCGCTGGGACAGCCTTTTGACATTTATTTTACAAATGCAAGAGATTGCGAAAATGGCGGGAAATGGCTCGGGCGCAGGTACATAGAACTGGGGTCGCACTGCCTATAGCTCAGGCCAATACAGCAAGAGGGCCAACTTACCTACGGAGACCGCTGTATGGAACGTTTTCCGGGGCCGACCTACGCTAAAGGGGCTTTGAAGGCTGTGTGTTTCCGCACCAACCAGCCTTCTGCAAGGAGCGACTCATGGTTTCTGTACGATCTCTCACCATCGGATTGATAGCGCTGGCTTGTCTGATGATTCCTGCCGCCTCGTTCGCCGATAGCAGCGTTGACTTCAGCAACAGCGGCGGAACGCTGGCCGGGTCGAGCAGCGGCTTAAATCTGTCCGGGTCCACGTTAATCGCGATCCTCGAGAGCGGCAGCCCAAAGACGACCGGAAACTTGGGTACAGTTACGTTTTCCACAGGTGCCCTAAGCACCGGTTCCCTGAGCATGGGCGGAACGTTTGCAGCGGGCGGCTCCTTCACCGTGACCGGCAATGGAACCAACGGGGTGCCGAGCGGAACCTTGTTCTCCGGATCGTTCTCCGGTCCTGCAAGTTGGGCTTTAGTGACACTGGCCAATGGCACTCATAGCTACACGCTGACCGGAACTCTTATGGGGACAGCGGACGGAGCCTCCGTATCGGGAGTCACAGTTCAGTTGACCATCAATACTGGCCTAGGCTTCTTCAACGGATCGACCATGATCGCGGGTGGGGATACGACGATCGTTGGGTCCGTGCCCGAGCCTTCGACCATGGCCATGCTAGGTACCGGACTCCTGGGATTGGCGGGCATGCTCCGGCGCAAACTCCACAGCTAATTTTCCTTCCCCTCGTCCAAAAAGGCGCCCGCATTTGCGGGCGCTTTTGTTTTCGTCCGACTTCATCCGGAGATGACTGCAGTGCACGTCGGGGCATTTAGGAGGTGTACCTATGGTCACTGGTGCCCAGCGTCACTGACAAATAAACTCCAAAGCGAGTATTAGTATTGTCCTCACCTCAGAGCTCGCGAGGAGATATTGCGGCGTCAGACGCGATTGAAAGTGCGATCGAATTTGTGTTCTCCCCAGGATTGGGGCGATGGCGTCGCGTGCTTCCGTGGACCCGCAGCGGCTGCGATGTTTGCCGCCGTTTTCACATTGTTTCTGGCATGGGCCAGTCCTGGTGCTTGGGCGCAGATTTCTCCGGGTCCGCTTTCGCGGCCGCACCAGTCCCTCAATGGTTCTACCAATTGCGCCAGTTGCCATAAATTCGGCGGTCAAGCTGCCCTTAAATGCCTGGACTGTCACAGTGAAATCGCTACCCGCGTCTCGGCTCACAAGGGTCTGCACTCTACCTACAACATTCCGAGCGGTTCCAGCCAGGAGTGCGCCCGCTGTCATTCCGAGCACAACGGTGAAGATTTTCCTCTGATCAAGTGGAATACCAAAACCTTCAATCACAAGGATGCCGGGTACGTTCTCGAGGGCAAGCACGCTGGGTTGGAGTGCGCGAAGTGCCATAATCCCTCGCACATTTCTGCCCAGGAACGCGCCGCGATCAAGATCAAAGATCCCAGCCGAACCTATCTCGGCCTTTCCACGGCGTGCGTGACTTGCCATCAGGATCAGCACAAGGGGCGGCTGGGCCAGAATTGCGCTTCCTGCCACAACTTCGTCGATTGGAAGTCGATCAACATGGGCCAGTTCGATCACTCCAAGACACGCTACCCGTTAACGGGGCTGCACCTGCAAGTGCAATGCGCCAAGTGCCACAGCAATGGGGCCGACGGAAAGCCGCAGTACGTAGGCATTGCATTCAATCAGTGTTCCGACTGCCATAAGGATCCGCATCACGGCAGTTTTCCGCAGAGCTGCCAGTCGTGTCACAACACGAGCGGCTGGAAGAAGATTTCTTTGCAATCAGTCAATCAGCACTTTGATCACTCCAAAACGAAGTTTCCGCTGGAGGGGAAGCACGCGAGTGTCGACTGCGGTCAATGCCATGCGAACGGCGACTTCAAGAAGCCGCTGGTATTCGCCAGGTGCATGGACTGCCACAAGGATGCACACAAGGGCCAATTTGCTAAACGTGCGGACCAGGGAGAGTGCGCGTCCTGTCACACGGTGCAGGGCTGGAAGCCATCGAAGTTCACGGTCAAGGAACATGCGTCCACGGCGTATCCGTTGCAGGGTGGCCACGCTCGGCTGGAATGTGCGCAGTGCCATATTCCGAAAGGCCAGGACACGTTATTCAAAGTCAAGTTCGATCGCTGCACAGATTGCCATAGCGACCGGCACGCGGGACAGTTTGCCGCTGCGCCTTATTTCAATGCCTGCGAGCGTTGTCATACGGTGAATGGCTACAAGCCGTCTACCTTTACGCTGGCCAAGCACAAGGAGACTCGTTTCGTACTCACGGGAGGGCACGTCGCCGTTCCCTGTGCCGATTGCCACAAGGAATCGGCGGAGTTCCAACCCAAGCCCGCGGTTATCTATCACTGGAGCAACCTGAACTGCGCCAGTTGCCATAACGATCCTCATAAGGGGCAGTTCAAGGAGCGCATGCAGCGAGTCCGGGCTGACGGCACCCAGAGTGGGTGCGAGGCCTGCCACTCGACCAAGAGTTGGAGGGAGCTCACAGGATTCGATCACTCACAGACGAAATTCACACTGCTGGGTGCGCATCGCGCTACCGCGTGCATCGACTGCCACAAGCCGCCAAACCTTGAAACCAGGTTGTTGAATGTAGATTTTAAAGCTGCTCCGACACAGTGTGAGGATTGCCACCAGAACGTGCATGCGACCCAATTCGCAAAGGCTGGAGTTACGCGCTGTGCCGAGTGTCACAACAGCATGAAATGGAAACCGTCGCTGTTTGATCACGACAAGCGCACGGACTTCGCATTGCGAGGTGCGCATCAGAACGTGCGCTGCGCCGGCTGTCACAAGCTGAGCAGGGTGGTGGAAGGCAAAACGGTTCTGTTTTACAAGCCGACGCCGAAAGAATGTGCCGCTTGTCACGGCGCCAACAACCCGGTACCCAAAGCCAGCGCATCTGGATTAAAAGATTAGAAACGTCCGACTTTTCTGTGTGGACTTCTGCGTGCGTATGACTCGCAAAGCTTACAACCTTTCACTCTGTGCGCTGCATCATTAGGCCTATATTCTTATACCCTGTCCTGCCACAGAGTCTGCGTTTCATTCAGTTCAAACGTTCGAATTTTTCTACAAGTGAAGTGCCCGCGAAAGCAGCCATAGCTGCTAATGGCACGCTTCCAGTTGTGGGCGGAATCTGTTCAAAAATTGCGCGTTCAAATTTCTTAACAACACGAAGGTTCAATAGGAAAAACTTCGTGGTAACACGAAGAACTTACACTTGCCTTCAGCGCTAGGGAACGGACTGGAATCTGGGCAGTGGCCTAACCAACCCGCGAATACGCACCCCGGTAACTTTCCGCCGCTGCGAGGGAATCGCTATCGTAGTTGGACTAACAATTGCAGTTGCAGGTTCTTCCGTCCTTTATAGCTGTGCTTAATACATTTCTGTCTGTGGTGGGTAGACGAAAGGGCAAGCCATGTCACGCGCTGGGGCCGTGCTCAAGGTCATTGCAGTGGCGCTGCTCGCGTTTACCGCGTACTCGGGTACGGGGGAAGCGCAGGTGTCGGGCGGAACTCGCAGTCCGCACGGCAACCTGGCTATTCCTTGTCAAAATTGCCATACCGCAAGCGGGTGGACGCCGATTCGAGCCGTTCCAGAATTCGACCACAACCGGACGCGCTATCCTCTGCGCGGCATGCACCAGTCCGTCGCCTGCGCGCAGTGCCACACAAAACCCGTGTTTAGCAACGTTGGACAGCGCTGCCAGGACTGCCATGCCGACATTCACAAGCGGCAACTGGGAGCCAATTGCGAGGCCTGCCACACGGTCCGGGGATGGCAAGTTTCGATTCAGCAGATCCAGCAGCACAATAACCGCTTTCCGCTGACCGGAGCGCACGCCGCAGTGGACTGCGAGGCCTGCCACCAAGGCGCTGCCAATAGCAAATTCCAAACGATGTCAACGGCTTGTGGTTCCTGCCACTTCAAAGATTTCCAGGCCACGACGAATCCCAACCACGTTACGGCAAAGTTCTCCACCGCCTGCGACACCTGCCATTCCAGTGATAACTGGCTCAACGCCAAATTCGATCACTCGTCGACCGGGTTTTTGTTGACGGGCGGGCACGCTGTGCCACCGCGCCAATGCACCGATTGCCACACCAATAACAACTACAACCTGACCACCTCGGCGTGCTTAACCTGCCACCTTAAGGATTTTCAAGGCACGAGAAATCCGAACCACGTTGCGGCCAACTTCCCCTCGAATTGCCTGCAGTGCCACACTACGGCGGCCTGGCAACCGGCCACTTTCGATCACTCCACAGTAAATTTTGTGTTAACCGGCGCGCATACGGTTCCGCCTCGGCAGTGCACCGAGTGCCACGTCAACAACAACTACAACCTGACCAGCACGACCTGCGTGTCGTGTCACTTGAAAGATTTCCAGGGAGCCACGAACCCGAACCACGTGAGCGGGGGATTCGCGCAGACTTGCGAAACCTGCCACACCACCGCAGCCTGGCAGCCGGCGACGTTCGATCATGCGAAGTCGGGGTTTCCGCTGACGGGTGCACACACGGTTCCGCCGCGGCAATGTACGGATTGCCACGTCAATAACAATTTCAACATCACCAGCACGAGTTGCGTCAGCTGCCACCAGACTGATTTCAACAACGCCGTAACCCCGGTGGCACACGCCGGGTTCCCGACTACGTGCCAGCAGTGCCATGACACCGTGCAGTGGACTGACGCAAAGTTCGACCACTCGACAACGGGATTCACGTTGACCGGTTCGCACACGGTTCCGCCGCGGCAATGTACGGACTGCCACGTTAATAACAACTTCAACATCACCGCGACCGCCTGCGTCAGTTGCCATCAGGCCGACTACAATAGCGCCACCACGCCGGTTCCGCACTCCGGTTTCCCGACAACCTGCGCGCAATGTCATGACACGGTGGCCTGGACGGATGGCAAGTTCGATCATTCCACGACCGGATTCGTTCTGAGCGGTGCGCATACGGTTCCGCCGCGGCAGTGTACGGACTGTCACGTAAATAACAACTTCAATATCACCGCAACCGCCTGCGTCAGCTGCCATCAGACCGACTACAACACCGCGACCACGCCGGTTCCGCATTCCGGTTTCCCAACCACGTGCGCACAATGTCACGACACCGTGGCCTGGACCGATGGCAAGTTCGATCACTCGACGACCGGATTCGTTCTGACCGGTGCGCACACCGTGCCGCCGCGGCAGTGCGTCGATTGCCACGTCAGCAACAACTACAACCTGACCAGCACGACCTGTGTGTCGTGTCACTTGAAGGATTTCCAGGGCACGACGAATCCGAATCACGTGAGCAGCGGATTCGCGCAGACTTGCGAGACGTGCCACAACACCGCTGCATGGCAACCGGCAACCTTTGACCACGCCACATCCGGGTTCCCGCTGACGGGCGCGCACACCGTGCCGCCGCGGCAGTGCACGGACTGTCACGTCAACAACAACTACAACATCACGGCGACCGCCTGCGTCAGTTGCCACCAGACCGACTACAACACGGCGACCACGCCGGTACCGCATTCCGGCTTTCCCACAACCTGCCAGCAATGTCATGACACTGTGGCTTGGACAGATGGCAAGTTCGATCACTCGACCACCGGATTCATTCTGACGGGCGCGCATACCGTGCCACCGCGGCAATGTACGGACTGTCACGTAAATAACAACTACAACATCACGGCGACGGCCTGCGTCAGCTGCCATCAGACGGACTACAACACCGCGACTACGCCGGTGCCTCATGCCGGATTCCCGACAACGTGCGCACAATGTCACGACACCGTGGCCTGGACCGATGGCAAGTTCGATCACTCGACGACCGGATTCGTTCTGACCGGTGCGCACACCGTGCCGCCGCGGCAGTGCGTCGATTGCCACGTCAACAACAACTACAACCTGACCAGCACGACCTGCGTGTCGTGCCACTTAAAGGATTTCCAGGGCACCACGAATCCGAATCACGTGTCTTCGAATTTTCCGCAGACCTGCGAACAATGCCACAGCACCACCAGTTGGTTGAATGCAACCTTCGACCACAGCACCACTGGCTTCCCGCTGAGCGGGGCGCACACGGTTCCGCCGCGGCAGTGTACGGATTGCCACGTCAACAACAACTACAACATCACCGCGACGGCTTGTGTGAGTTGCCATCAGACCGACTACAACACGGCGACTACTCCCGTGCCGCATGCCGGGTTCCCGACAACGTGCCAGCAGTGTCACGATACCGTGGCCTGGACCGATGGCAAGTTCGATCACTCCACGACCGGATTCGTTCTGACCGGTGCGCATACCGTGCCGCCTCGACAGTGCGTCGATTGCCACGTCAACAATAACTACAACCTGACCAGCACGACCTGCGTATCGTGTCACTTAAAGGATTTCCAGGGCACGACGAATCCAAATCACGTGTCCTCGAACTTCCCGCAGACCTGCCAACAGTGTCACAGCACAACGAGTTGGTTGAACGCAACTTTTGACCACAACACCACCGGATTCGCGCTGACTGGATCGCACACCGTTCCGCCGCGGCAGTGCACGGACTGCCACGTCAACAACAACTACAACATCACCGCGACGGCCTGCGTGAGCTGCCATCAGAGCGACTACAACACGGCGCTCAGCCCGGTGAACCACGTGACCGCGCGCTTCCCCACGACGTGCGAGAGCTGCCATGACACCGTGCTTTGGACCGACGGTAAATTCGACCACACCAGTACCGGATTCACCCTGACGGGAGCGCACACGGTGCCTCCGCGCCAGTGCCTGGATTGCCACGTAAATGGGAATTACAACATCACCGCAACGGCCTGCGTGAGTTGCCATCAGACCGACTACAACACGGCCACTACGCCGGTGAATCACGTGTCTGCCCATTTCCCGACGACCTGCGAGAGTTGCCACGACACGGTGCTTTGGACCGACGGCAAATTCGACCACGCCAGCACGGGCTTCACCTTGACGGGAGCGCACACGGTGCCTCCGCGCCAATGCATTGATTGCCACGTGAATGGCAATTACTCCTTGAACAGCACGCTGTGCTACTCGTGCCATCAGAAGGATTACACGGGCACGACCAACCCCGCCCACGCTTCGGCGGGATTCCCGACCACGTGCGAGTTGTGCCACGATACGACGGTCTGGACCGACTCCACCTTCAACCACGCCAACACGACTTTCCCGCTGACGGGGTCGCACACAGTGCCGCCGCGCCAGTGCACGGACTGTCACGTGAATGGGAACTACACGACTCTGCCGATCACTTGTGTCGGTTGCCATCAGACCGATTACAACAACACCACCAACCCGGGCCACAAAGCGCAGCCCCAGTTCTTCCCGACTACATGCCAGAGTTGCCACAACACGACGGCCTGGACCGGAGCGACGTTCAATCACACCCAGTACACGCCGTTCCCCACCAGCCACGGAGGCGCTAACAACGTTTGCGCAACCTGCCACACCAACTCGAACGATTACTCAGTTTTCCAGTGCACCGGATGTCACGGTGGTAACAATGCCAACAATTTTCAGCATGACCGCGTTTCGGGGTACGTCTATAACAGCATTAATTGCTACCAGTGCCATCGGAACGGTCAGGGCGGCGGATAACGGCAGACAAGCGGGCGGCTGGCCTTACATTTGCAAGGAAAGAAGTTGCAGGCGGCAGGGCGGGGCGTCAGAGAGTGCTAGCTGAGAATAATGGTAGTTCAAAAACATCTTTGGGCAGTATTGGTCCTGGCCTCCTGTGCGGCGGCACAGAACGGGACCACGGCGCCGGCTACCGTGCAGAACGTTACGGTCGCACGCGAGGGCACCGACCTGCGCGTGGAAATCACTTTGAGCGCTCCGGTGACGCCCTCGGTGGATACGGCCGTAAAGCCGAACCGAATCCTGCTGGACCTGCCGGACACAGTTCCGGGGACCTCTCCGAAGGCAGTTCCCGTCAATGACAATGGTGTTCGCCAGGTGCGAACCGGGCAACATAGCACCTTGCCTCTGGTCACTCGAATCGTGGTGGACCTGGACCAGCTTCACCTTTACTCCTTCACGACCGAAGGCAATCGCATCATTTTAACCGTCGTCGCACCCGACAAGCGCGCTATCTCGCGAAATGTTCCCGTCGCCGCTACAGGGGGAAATCTTGCCGGGATTTTCCGCAGGCACCGCGACGACAAACCGGCGACGGATACTCCCACCGAGACGGCTGTCCCAGCGCCTCCACCCGCGGTGGCCGGCCCGGCATTTGATCCATCGAAGCAAAATTCGTCCGCGCCGCCAGCTCCACCACCAGCAGTCGCAGCCGCTTCGCCCGCGCCATCGCCGGCCAGCTCTCAAGTTCAGCCTGCGGCGCCGCCCTCGTTTGAGCAGAGCCAGCTTGCCGTGACCACCTCTGCCAAGCCAGATCCTGCACCAGTGCAGCAATCGGCCATTCCTTCTGCCGCCAGCACCGGTACTGCGCAGACGTCGCCCATGGTATCCCCGGCAACTTCGAAGCGCGAGCCAGTGACGGCTGCGGCTGCATCTGCGCCAGCAACCCTGACGCCGGCTGTACCTGCAGAGCGCGCGCCCGCGCCTGTAGCTGTGGCTGCGAATACGTCGACTGCCGTGACCCAACCCACGGCATCGGTTCCTGCGGCGAAGAGCGAGACGGTGAGCCCCGTGGCCGTGGCGCCCCCGACGACGCCTGTTGCTCCCAGTGGAGATTCCGCAGCTAACTCTGGTGCAAACGCCGCAAAGGACGCCGCCCCGGCAGCGGTCGTGCCCGCCGAGCCTGCCGCGACCGAAATTGCGGCTAACACGACTGGCGAGGCTGCCGCCTCTCCCGTTTCGATGCCTTCTCCGGACGCTACCCCGGAAGCGGTTGCAACCCTGATTGCCCGTGCTGACGATCCCAGCCTCCGCACCGTATTCCGTGTGAAGTATGTCGCCGAAGGCGTCGCCTACCTCGAAGGCGGCCGGGCTCAGGGCTTGAAAGAAGGAATGAAGCTTGAGGTCATTGACAAGAACGTGCCGGCAACGCAGGGCGACAGCGCGAACGCGGCGGATCCCCGAGTGGTTGCCGAACTGGACGTGAGCGCGGTTGCCGACACATCATCGGTGACCGACATCCACACGCCCAAGCGCCCAGTGAAGGTTGGAGACCTTGCCTATCTGTCTACCGCGGATACAGAAGCAATGGTCCAGCAGCGTGCTTTGAGTCCGACGCGACAATATCCCGCCGTGATCTCGTTCACAGAAGGCGACACACTCGACGAGGAAGCTCGCGAAGAGATCCCGCGTCCGCCGCTGCCCTCGGTGAACCGCGCCCGGGGCCGCATCGGTTTCGACAACATCGAGACCATCAGTCATGGCGCCAACAGCATCACCAGCAACGACGTCGGAGTAGTTTTCCGCGGCGATATTACGCGCATCGGAGGAACCTACTGGAATCTGAGCGGCTACTGGCGAGGACGCATCACCAAGGAATCCGTAGCCAGCCAACAGACACTGCAGGATTTGGTCAACCGCACCTACCACCTGAACATGACGTATGACAATCCCAACTCCACGATCGTGGCCGGAGTGGGGCGGCTTTATCTTCCTTATGCACCGAGCCTCGACACCATTGACGGGGGATACTTCGGCAAGCGGATCTCGAAGGGCACCACGCTCGGAGTCTTCGGGGGCTCAACTCCCGATCCCTCCTCGTGGGATTACAGTCCGAACCGCGTGATCAGCGGAGCTTTCGTCAACTTCGACGGCGGCGATTTCAATGGAGTGCATTACAGCTCTACGGCTGGGGGCGGCGTCAGCATGATCAGTTGGAACGTCGACCGGCCATTCGTCTTTATCGAGGATTCTCTCTCCTACAAGCGTACTTTCGCTCTCTACGAATCGGCACAGATCGACAACCCGGTGGGCAATTCGGTTACGCCCTCACCCGGATGGGGCTTAGGACGCAATTTCTCCACCTTCCGTGTGAACCCGCTATCCCGGGTGGAACTGGATTTCAACTATAACTACTTCCGCCAGATTCCGACGTTCGACCCGAGCCTGGCGGCGCTCGGACTGCTTGATAAATATCTGTTCCAGGGTTTCAGCGCCGGTGGCCGGGTAGAAGTTTGGAACCAGATATGGCTCTCCACCAATCTGGGCCGCAGCAGTGGAACAGGCGATGCCAAGAGTTCTCTGAACCAGATGTATGGCATTACCTTCAACCGGGTCCCGCTCATACGCCTGCGCGCCGATGTACACTATGCCAAGTTCGATAGTTCATTCGGAAGCGGAAACTATAAATCTTTCTCGCTCTCGCGGCAGATGAGCGACCGCCTGCGCCTTGAGGTTCTCTTAGGGCAGCAGACGTTTGCCTCGGCCCTGACCAACAATAACCACAGTAAGTTTGTTACGGGCACGGTTGAAACCACGCTGGGTCCGCACTATTACCTGCAGGGGAATTTCACCACCAACCGTGGTGATATGGACTACGACCAGATGATGTTCTCCGTCGGCTATCGCTTCGATAGTCGAAGGAAGGGGGAAAAATGAAACGCCCTCGAAGCATATTGACAACGTTTCTGTTGCTGGCCCTGGCACAATCCGTGCTGGCCAGCAACGAAAGCGCGGCCGCACCTGACTATCAAAGGCTCGATAATCTGCTCGCCCGCACGGCCAGCCGCACCTCCGAATTTTTAGATCAATTTTCAGACGTGAAGTGCACCGAGCACGTGCGCCAGGAAAAATTGAACAAAGATGAAAAGGTGGAACTCAAGGAAGACTCGACTTACGACTATCTGGTGATCCTGACCAATGACAGTGGCGAACTCAGTCTCGCCGAATCCCGTATCCCTATTCGCGAGGCCAAAAAAGACCGGAAGAATACGTCCATGCTGTTGAGCAATGGCTTCGCTACGCTCTTTCTGGTCTTCCATCCCTATTATTCGGCGGCGTTCAAGTTCACTCCTGCCGGAGAAGAAGTCGTGGCTGGCCACACGCTGGAGAAGATAAGTTTTCAGCACGTGCCAGGCATGAAGTCGCCCGCCGCGCTGGCGCTCCGGGGAAGGGAATATCCGCTGGAGCTTTCCGGGACCGCGTGGATCGACCCCGCCACGGGATCGATCGCGAAAATCGAAGCCGGGATATCCGACAGCCTGCAGGACGTGGGCCTCAAAACGCTCACCTCGGAAATCGATTTCGCCCCGCTGACATTCTCGGATTCCAAGCTGGAATACTGGTTCCCCACGCAAGCGCGTGTGGAAGTTGAAACTCCGCGGCAGCACTGGCGAAACGTGCACCAGTTCACCGCATACAAGAAATTCTCGGTGACTACAGAGGAACAGGTCGTAAAGAAATGAGCGCTAGAGCTACAGCAACAGCAACCGCCCGCATTGCCGATCGCGCCAAGGCCGTACCGGATGCGGATCGAGGCCATCGCATTCGCCTCTATTCGCTTTACGTGCTCGCGTTCGCGAGCAATCTCGCCATCTTTATCTACGGCTTTGACTATTACAAGCTGTCCGCCATCGATCGTCCGTTTTCGCCCAAGCATCACTTGCTGCGCCCCAGCGGACCCATCGGGCTGTATCTCGGTTTCATTGGAGTAGCACTGTTCGTCGGAATTTTTTTGTACCCCATCCGCAAGCACTGGGCCTGGCTGGCCCAGTTTGGCAAGACGCGACACTGGCTCGATATCCATGTGCTGATGGGATTGACTGCTCCGTTCATCATCGCCTTCCACTCCACCCTGAAGTTCCGGGGCATCGCTGGCATGGCTTTCTGGATCATGTTCGCAGTATCGGCCAGCGGAGTCGTCGGACGTTACCTGTACGCTCAGATTCCGCGCAAGGTCACCACTGCGGAGCTCTCGATGAAGGAGTTGCAGGAACTGCAAGAGGGTCTTTCGCAGGAATTGGCGGCGCAGAAGTTGCTGCCAGAGGCTGATCTCCGAGCTCTTCTGCGCATGCCAGACAAGAATCGCGTGGCCAGGCTGCCGATCGTAATCGCGCTGGTCTACATGATGATCCTTGACGTGATTCGCGTGTTCCGCGTCGCCCGGCTGCGCAGGAGTGCGCTGAGCCTTGGCCAGTCTCTTTCGACTCTCGCGGGCTTCATGCCGACCCGGCATCGTGAGTTGGAAAAAGCCATTCGCGCCGCGGCGGATGAAGCCGCACTCTCGAAACGCGTTCTATTCCTTTCCCGTTCCCAAAAGGTATTCCATCTCTGGCACGTTGTGCACAAGCCTTTCAGTTATGCTTTTGCAGTGCTGGCTCTGCTGCATATTACGCTGCAATTCGTTCTGGGATATTTCTGAGGTATGGACACACTCATCACGTATGGCATCGGCGGGATTATCTGTTTTTTCTTTCTGATGATCTACCTCAGGAGCCTGAAGAAGCGGGAGGCTCGTGCCCGCGAGGCCGCCGAGAAGGGCAAGCTATTTTCCGAAGGACCCAAAGCGCAGCACCCGCACATAGACAGTAATTACTGCATTGGCTGCGCCACCTGCACCAGCGTCTGTCCCGAAGGCGACGTGCTCGCGATGATCGGTGGCAAGGCCGTCATTGTGAATGGGCACAAGTGCATCGGGCATGGCTTATGTGCCGATGCCTGTCCGGTGGGCGCCATTACCATGGTGATGGCGAGCCCCAGCATGGCCGTGGATATGCCCACCTTGAACCCTGCCTACGAAACTACGGTTTCGAATCTTTTCATCGTCGGCGAGCTCGGTGGATTGGCCCTGATCAAGAACGCCGTCAACCAGGGACGCGATTGTGTGGATACGATTGCTTCCCGCCTGAAACAGCCGGGCTTTCCGAGGCCCGCCGAGGGCGTGCACGACCTCATCGTCATCGGCGCCGGACCGGCGGGCATCAGCGCATCTCTCCGCGCCATTGAGCATAAGCTCAACTATCTCACCATCGAGCGCGATGAGGTCGGGGGAACGGTCGCCAAGTACCCCCGGCAGAAGCTAGTGATGACCAGCCCGGTGGAATTTCCGATGTACGGCAAGTTCAAAAAAATGCAGCTGTCGAAAGAGAACCTGCTGGCCTTTTGGGACATGATCCTCAATCGCTCCGACTTCAACGTGACCACGGGCGAGAAAGTCGAGGACGTGCAGAAGGACGAGCAAGGTACTTTCACCGTGACCACAACCAGCAACCAATATCGATCTCGCGCCGTCATCCTGGCCCTGGGCCGTGCGGGCGAACCGCGCAAACTCGGTGTCAAAGGGGAAGACCTTCCCAAAGTCATGTACCGCCTGATCGAGGCTGACCATTACATCAATAAGAAAATTCTGGTAATCGGCGGGGGCGACAGTGCAGTGGAAGCGGCTATGGGACTGGCTCACCAGGCCGGCAACCAAGTGACTCTCTCCTATCGTAGCGAGCGCTTCAGCCGTATCAAGGAGCGCAATGCCAAACGAATCGACGACTGCACGCGATCGGGCAAGATTAAAGTGTTGTTCAATTCAAATCCGGTGGAATTCAAGCCGCAGTCGGTGATCCTCGAAGTTTCTGGGGTGAAGCAAGAGATTCCGAATGATTTTGTGTGGATCTTTGCCGGAGGTACTCCGCCCAATGCCTTCCTGAAGAAGATCGGGGTAGGCTTCGGAGCACAGGATGTCACGCTCCAGGCCAGCAAAGCTGCCAAGCAGGCCGACGCCGAACGTAAGCAACTCGCCGAGGCCGCGACCCCCGCACGCTAGGGTATGCAAGCCGTGTCGTAAAATGAGCGCTTGCCGCTGCCCGATCTCACCAATCTCGTAGTTGTCATGGTACGTCCTCGCAACCCGCTGAACATCGGGGCGGCGGCCCGCGCGATGAGCAATTTCGGATCGCGCCATCTGCGGGTCGTGAATCCCTTTCGCCTGGCCTTCCGCGAAGCTCGCTCTGCCGTCGGCGGCTCCGCTGTGCTCAAGAGTGCCGAGGAATTTGATTCCGTCGCCGAGGCCGTTGCCGATTGTGCGCTGGTGGTCGGAACGACTGCCGTACGAGATCGGAAGCTCGACCATCCCGCGAAGGCCTTGGACGGGCACTCGGCGCGCGTTATCCACTCCATCCTGCAGCAAGGCCGAGTAGCACTGCTATTTGGCTCCGAGAAGATTGGATTGACCAACGATGACTTCAGCTACTGCCACTGGCTGATGACAATCCGCACGCATTCGCAGAACATCTCGATGAACCTGGGCCAGGCCGTGGCCGTTTGTCTTTATGAACTCGCACGACAGACGGAGTCCGCCAGCCCCGCGGAAAAGCGGGAACTCCCATCCGTGGATCAGCTTGAGCAGATCGCCAAAAGCCTGCTCGAAGCGCTGCACATCAGCGGCTACGTAAAGCCCGGAACCGACAAGATGTTCGAAAAGAAAGCCCGCCAGCTGATTCTGACGATGAACCTCCAGGCCTATGACGCGAAACTTTTGCTGGGGATGCTGCGGCAAACCCTCTGGAAGCTACGGCAGTCGAAAAAAAGCTAGCGGGCGACGGGCTGCGAAGACGCATCTACCCCGCTTCGACGGAAGTAAAAACTCACTAGCCACGCCGCGCTGTCTGCTTGCGGAGCAAACTGCCACTGCTCGGCCGCTTTCATAGCTTTCTTGGCAAAATACTGGCTGGACCCCGTGGTCTTAAACTTGGCCGCGACTACCTTGCCCGCGGGGCTCACGTCCACGTGCACCGTTACTTTAATCGTTCCGTGGATCGTGTTTCTAGCGCTCTTGGGAATGTCGGGCATCACGCGGTGCGTCACTTGTCCGTTCCCGGCGGGTATATTCCGGGCGGGACGAGCGGGAGTAGTATCCGGCCCCCCGGTTGGTCCAGTAGGCGAAGCGGAAGGCTTATGGTCGACGATCGCCGGCGCGGCCGTATCGGGATTTGAGGGCTGTGCATTATTTCCGCGAGAATGCATCAGCGCAAAGATGACGATTATGGCTACGACTGCGCCCCCGAGCGCGATAATCGGTGTTCGCTTGAGGTTCGATCGCGCAATCGTGGCCTGCGGCGCAGCCACTGCGGATACAGGTGCGGGCTTGGCTGGCGCCGGGGTGGGCTTACTTACTGGAGCAACCGAAACTAAGCCCGGCTGCATTTTCGCTTGAACCTGCTGCAGGGTGGCCCGGCGTTTCGGATCGAGCTGCAAGCAGTCGCGCGCAATGCTGCGATAGGGCTCGGCAATGGCTTCCGGCAGGCCCTGTTTGCTCGGTGCAGCCTGTTCCGCGAGCGCAACGTTCTGCGTAATGGCAGCGACCAGAGTGACGCCCAGCGACCAGACGTCACTGGCAGGCGACAAAACTCCTGCGGCTGTTTCCGGGGCGTCGTAGACATCACGCCGCCGCGCCGATGCCGTTTCCGCTAACGGTGTGATCTGGTCCGCCGAAAGCTTCAGCTGATTTCCCACGGCCAGAATATTCGATGGCTTGATGCGGCTGTGCACCATACCCCTACCATGGAGGTAAGACACCGCATCCAACACGGGCGGGAGCAGGTCGGAGACTTCGTCGGGGGACAGCGCGCGCTGCGGCAGGATCTGCGACAAATCCTCATCCGCCAGTTCCATGACCACGTAAATGAACGAGTCTGACTCGATCTGCCCGCGTCCCGCCTCGAAAATCCGGATCAGGTGCGGATGGGAAAGCTTGATGGCCCCCCGGATACGTAACAGTTCCTGCTCAGCGCCGCCTGGCTCCACGGCGATCAGTTTGATGGCTGCCTTGGCCGCTCCCGGCCGCTCGGTGCTGAATACCGCACTGTGATTTGAGCCGCCCAGCCATTGTCGCAGCGGAAATTTGCCCGCGACCGAGCGGCCTTCCCAGATTTTCCACGATTCCGGTTTGCTCATGAGCGCTTCCGCGAATCCATCATTCTATGCCATTGGGGTGAGGATGGCATATCCGGAGGTTTGCGAAAGCGCTCTGCTGAAGCTCTTCAACGGCTCTTGTAGCTGAAGGTCACCTTCGTATCCTCGTCCACCACCAGCGGCCGCACGAAGGCGAACGACGTTCCCGCCCGAGGTACTTCCACCGGCACCGGCAGTACGCCCGCTACCCGCCTCTGCAGGTTGAGGACATTGGCCGAGGCATTCTGCTGCGAAACGGGTGCAGCCGAGGGAAGATTGCCATTATTTTTGCCATACAGAGTCAGATCCGTTACTCCATAGATCGGTCCGCCCATGGTTGAGGGTGGTGCCTGCATCTGAACGGCCTGAGCCGACACCTCAATGCTTTCATTGGTGCTTGCAATCCTGAGCGGGAAACTGTACAGGGAAGGCTGGTTCGCGTCATAGTTCAGGTCGAAGATACCGGTTTTGAAGCCCGGCACCTCGACTCTCGCTTTGAAAGCCCCAGACGGCATCCCGCCCACAACAAAGCGCCCACTCGAATCGCTCGCGACGCTTCGGCTGGAGCCGTTGACTGAAGTAATCGTCACCCGGGCATTGGCGACCATCGCACCGCTAGGATCGCTGACGTAGCCTCCGATCTGGCCAGGCATTGCCATCATTCTGGCTTCGAGATCGCGGGATTCGCCTTGCCGCATTGCATATTCATCCTCGCGAAAAGGCGCTGGCACACGGTTCGCCGCGACCACATCTCCGCCAAAGTCTTTCACCTTGTATTGCTCCGGCAGGAATACTTCCCAGCTCAGCAGGTTAATCGGAATGTCCATGCTCGGCAGGCTGAGCTCGGCCCCGCCTTTTTTGGCGAACGGCGCGCCCGAATGCATGAAGACGAAAGAGACCGTATACGAGTCCGCGGGACGGAACCCCGGACGCAGCAGCGGAATGCGGCTGCCGTCCACCCCTTGCACTGGCTTCACGCGTTCTCCTGCGACCTCCGCCGAAAGTATGCTGGCGCCCGCTGCGAGTCCGACTTTGAGGAACGGCTGGGCCTGGTTCTTCATCATCAGCTTGATCTCGGTGAGAGACTTGCCTTCGGATGTGACCAGTGTCGTGACCTGCGCGCTTTCCGCCACTGCCGCCAGCACGGCGCTGTCGGGGAATCGAACCCAGGCGAGCGCCAGTGAGGGCGTTTCGTTGGGCTGGCGATGATAACGGAATGCTGCCTGCGCCGGGAACCGCGCCATTGACCGCAAGTATGGGTTGGCTTCTTTCACGTCGATGCGCTTTAACCCGCCTGCTTCTTTGGCGGTGATTTCCATTGTGCCTGCCCCTTCCACCAGCAGTTCACCGGTTTCGCGCTGCGCTCCTTTAAAGATCAGAAAAGGCGCCTCGGCGTTGGCATCGTTGATTGAGCGTTCCATGGAAATCAGGAATTGATGCGAGCGCTGATTGGGCGCGTTGACCTTGAGTGTCAAAACGCCGGATTGTGTTTCGCTGGCATCGAGCGTGGAGCCGGTCACTCCCGTGATCTCGTAAGCGGCCGGTAGCATCACCTGGAACTGCGATGGTTCACCCTGCACGACCGTGACATCCGCGAGCACGGCAACGCGCATTTCGGCTTCGCTCACCGAAACCATCGTTTTTGTATCGCAGAGGAAGCGCGTTTCGCGCGGCACCACCGGGGCGGCAACCTCCCGCGTCGCCCACCAGAAATTTGCCGGCTGTCCCGGGACCAGGGTTGCTTCGATGACGGTGTGCCCGTCCTCAGATTTTCGCCCCGTGATCAGCCCGGGGGTGACATTAGCAAAGCTGTGATCCCCCGGGATGACCAGCGACACCTGCACGCTGCCTGCGGCAGGAGCCGGAAGCGTGAATGAGGCCCGTCCCGCTTCGATCCGCAGCGGAAGGCCCGCATCCAGTGCAATGGAGAATTCGCCTGTGGGCAGGAGCGCGGCATGCGTTCCGTTCTCCTGAATGAGGGGCACGGCTTTCCCGTTCAGCCGCGCGTCCAGAATGGTCATGCCGCTGGTCAGCGGTACCTTGCTGATGCCTTTGCGCAAAACTTCACCGTCGAGTTCGACAGTTCCGCGGATCGCATCTTTTTCGACCCGCAGCTTCAAATCCGCATGTTGGATGGAGAAGGGAAGCGGCGCCAGTTCCGGATTCTTGGGCGGATGGGCCGCGAGTTCGATCAAGTGGTTATATTCTGCCAACGTCAGCGTCACATTGCCCGGATCGGGCAGAGGCAGCGCCGAGGTCTCTTGTCCCGCGGCGAAAAGCGAAAGCACGAAGCAGCATGCAAACGGTAGTACCAGATTTTTGTACCTCATCGCACACCTCCCTTTTTGTCGCGCTGAAAGCTGAATTCCGCGGCCGGAAACTGGTTCTCGCTGGTCAGTTCGGAAACCAGGAACATGGACGGGCCAAACGCAGGAAAGGAGACACTGACCGGCAGAATGCCGGTTACCTTGCCTCCCATCGATTTCGCCCGAAAGTCGTCGAGCAGGGCGAGCGTGTTGTCTTTTTTCTCTTTGTCATCCATGCGCTGCGCCTGGCCAAATTCTTCGAGGCGATCTTCCCCCGGGAGCGGTGCCAGCGCACTTCTCCCGGACACCGCGAAAACTCCTCCGGCTGTTCCGGTCCCGACTGCGGGAAGCAGAACGGCAGAACTCGGACTTTGATATTCCTGGGTGTGGAAACTGCCAGGCTCCGCGTTCAATTTGAATGCCGGCGGATAGTACAGCAGCATTCCCGTGCGGGAGATTGGAAGATCGAGCGCCGGAAGCGTCACCCGCTCGTGCCCTTTGTCCTGCCAGGCAGCCGCCTTCACCAGATAAAAAATCTCCACTGGGAACGCTGGCGCATCCTCGCTGCCTCTGGATTTCTCCAGAGGCAATAGGAGGCTACCATCAGGAGATTGCCCGGGCCGCACCGACTTGCCTGCCAGAGAAGCGCTCCAGACCGTGGCACCCGTGGGCAAGGTGATCTTCACAAAGTTGCGCTGGTTGTTGCGCACCGCGTAACGCGCCTGCACCAGTTCCTTGCCATCGGCGCTGATGAGCACGTCGTAGCGCGCCTCCTCGATATTCGCCATGAGAACGGCCTGCTGGTCATAACGAGCTACGTTGATACTCAAGGAACGTGTCGCGCCGGCTTCCCCCGCGCGAGCCCGGAACGCGACGAGCGCAGGCGATTGCCGGTTGGCGATCATCGTTCCCAGGTCTGTCGCGTCGGCGTCCTCGAGTCCTTGCGCTTTCTGATCCTTGATCTCCCCGGCGCCGAGAATCTCCACGGCAACACCGCCGGTATCTCGCTCGGTTCCGAGAAGCCTCAGCATAGGAATGTCGATCACTCCATCGCGCGGCAGCCGCGCTTCTGCGCTGATCACAAATCGCGCGGTATGCTCCGCCGGTTCCAGGAAGGTGACGACGAGTTCGCCGTTTTTCATTTCCCAATCGGCAACCATCGCGCCACCCACCTGGTTCACCGTGATCTTTTCTGGGAGCTGGACTCGCACCTGGCGGGCTGCCCCTTGCAACACCTGAAGCCCCACCTCGGCGGATATGGCCGAGGAATCTTCTCCCAGGCTTATCAGTTGCGTGAGAGATCCTCGCAGCCGCAAGGGAAGCTCCACGTGGTGATCTTCCGATTTCTTTCTCCATGTGAAGTTCAGAGCTTCATTGCCCCTTCCGTAAGCCAGCCATTTTGTGTCCCCCGCCGCTTCGGATTTTTCGGCCAGCAATCCACCGCCGACGCGCAGTTCGATCCCCTGGCGCGCAAGTAGCACTGCCGCTCGCGTCACACCGGAGTCCGTGGATGGCAGCGAGAGCGTCTCCTCGCCAGTCGAGGAAGTCACCGGCACATCGACGTCCAGCGTCACCACCGAGCGTCCCGCGTGCGACAACAAGGCTGCTACGTGGGCTCCAGCTTTGCCCTTGTCTCCGGGAACCAGCGCCAAAGGCTTGCCTTCGAGTTGCGCATCGCGCACCAGCAATCCGGGCGGAACCGGCACGCGCACCCAGCCGTCCTTCAATACGTCCACCGTGAGTTTCGCGCTTCCGGTCGCCAGATCGCCCAGCACATGCAGGTCGTACTCAACTCGCGTCAGGGTTGCGTCCAGCGGAGGCGGTTCGGGGACAGGCTCAGTCGGGTATGCCTTGGCCCGCAATACGCGATATTCGTTTATGGGTAGAACTACCCATCCTGCCGCGTGCGTAGACCCCGCACCTTTCTCTTGCGCCAATGACAGTGATGCGGCCAGGAAGCTGCCGAGAAAAATGAGAAGCGATGATCTCAGGGCCTTGCGACCGAGTGCGGAATCGAATGCGAGAACCGGTTTTTTCATAGTTCAATCCTCACTTCAACTACTCTGGGGATGCACGTCTTTTGCCGCGAGATGTTCGGGGGACGCGGCACTGAATGTAGAATGCGCAGCCGGCGCGAAATTGCGGATGATTTGAGGTACCCTGCCCAGTGGTTACCAGCGGAAGCCCGGAAGCACGGAGGGCACAAGTCACACCGAGTTTGCCCAGTGGACCTCTGTGTACCCTGTCGTGGCAGGTCCTGTAACATGGCAGGACATCGGGAGACTTGTTTGCCCTTTACCACCGAAAAATCACGCCAGATTTACGAGCGCACGTTAGGCGTCCTGATTGAAGCCAGCAGTTCGTCATCGCGCGGGCCGGCGAATTTTGGCAAATACCCCATCTTCATGGAGCGCGCGGCCGGCTCTCGTATATACGACGTGGACGGCAACCAGTACATCGACTGGATGATGGCATTCGGCGCCTTGCCCTTAGGCCACGCGCATCCTGAAGTGGTCGAGGCGATCACGCAGGCGGCTAGCAGCGGCGCGCATTTTGCCACTGCGACACCGGTTGAGCTCGAAGTGGCGGAGATGATTCAGAAGATCGTTCCCAATGCCGAGCGAGTGCGCTTCGCCAACACGGGCACGGAAGCCATGATGGCCGCCATTCGCCTCGCTCGTGGCGTGACCGGGCGCCCTAAGATTCTCAAGTTCGAAGGCCATTACCACGGTTGGCACGACGATTTGCTGGTGAGTTCCAATGTCCTGCCCTCCGCCGCTTTGGGGCTGCGCAGCGATCCCGTGAAAATTCCCGACAGTTCCGGTCTGAACCGCACTGCGCTCGATGACACGATTGTGGTGCCGTGGAACGATCTGGCGGCGCTGCAGCGTGCAGTGGAAAATTATCCT
>DASVAE010000043.1:0-15512 GCA_036376495.1 Candidatus Sulfotelmatobacter sp.
CATTCTGGCGTTGTTTCTCGCCTCGAGCTTTTCCTTCGCCGACGTCACCGGCTCGATCCTTGGCGTGGTGCGCGATCCGTCGCAAGCCGTGGTCAAGGGCGTACGCGTGACGGTGACGAACACGCAGACCAATCTCTCCCAGGATGCCGTTACAGGTGATGATGGTTCCTACCACTTTCTGGCATTGCCCGCCGGCACCTACCGAATCAATGCCACGATCCCCGGTTTCCAGCAGTTCAATGCCACCGACATCGTCGTGAAGGTGAATGACCAGCTGCGCGTCGATATCAACTTGAGAGTCGGCAACGTGAAGGAAGAAGTCAGCATTGCTGCCGACGCGGTGCAGGTCCAAACCGAGAGCACGCAACTGGGCGACGTCATCGACTCGAAGAAGATGCTGGCCCTTCCCTTGAACGGGCGCAGCTACCTCGACCTGCTGGGACTGCAGGCCGGCGTGGCGCCCGACACAGCCGGGACGATTGGGGGAGACCGGCCGGTCTCCGGTTACATCCAGAATGCGGGCAATGTCTCGGTAAACGGCCAGCGCGAGACAGCAAATGCCTTTCTCGTAAACGGCGGCGATGTCAGCGAGGGCCGGAACTTGGGTGCCGGCCTGGTGCCCAATCTTGATTCGGTCGAAGAGTTTCGGCTCATCACCAACAGCTTCGACGCGGAATACGGAAAGTTCAGCGGCGCGGTGATGAACGCCATTACAAAATCGGGTACGAACGGCTTTCATGGCGATGTTTTCGAGTTCCTGCGCAACGACAAAATAGACGCCCGAAATTTCTTTGCGAGTCAAAAGTCTGAACTGCGGCGCAATCAGTTCGGCTTCGCCATGGGAGGTCCGTTTTGGAAGGACAAACTGTTCTGGTTCAGCGATTATCAGGGAACGAGAGAAGTGGCCGGAGCCGAAACCGGTATTGTGGACCTGCCCACCGCCCTGGAGCGTCAGGGCACCTTCGACCCGGCAGCGTTAGCCGGAACAGTGGACGGCAGTGCGGGTACAGTGGCGGATTGTCCTGCGTGCGGCTGGGCTCAGCAATTATCGAAACGATTAGGCTATACCGTTGTGAATGGAGAACCGTATAGCTTTGCTGGGTGCAACAGCACCAGTAACTGCGTGTTTCCCGGCGGAGTTATTCCGCAATCGGCCTGGTCGCCGGCCGCGATTGGAACCATCGGCTACATTCCCGCACCGAACCTTGATCCGGCATTAGGCACGTACTCAGACAATAGCCACAAGAATACGGTAAGGGATGACAAGATTGGCGAGCGCGTCGATTTTAACAACCGGCGTACTGGCAATTGGTCATTTTATTATCATTACGACGACTCCACCGTGTTCAGTTCGCTACCCGCCGCGAGCGTGCCCGGCTTCCCTTCGCAAACGCCGACGCGGGCGCAGCAGTTCGTCATCAGCAACACCAAACCGTTCGGACAAACGGCAGTAAACGAGGCGCGAGCCAGCTTCTTCCGCAACGCCACGCACAGGGACAATCCAAAAGGAAGCTTCGCCCAAATCTCCTCGCTGGGTTTTGTTACTGGCGCTGGAACTCTCGGGATTATTCCTGCCGGTGCTGCCGATTATCCGCAATATATGCCCCAGATGTATTTCAACAGTTTCTTTGTCGGGGAGCCGACCTTAAACACGTTCCAGCCGAACAACACGTACACGGTCTCGGATGGGCTTTCGAAGGTGGTGGGGAAGCATTCTCTGAAATTCGGAGGCGAATTCCGATATCTGCAAGTCAATGAACGTAATTATGCGGGTCCGAATGGAACGTTCTCTTTCGATGGGAGCGTGACCGGCGTGGACTTCGCCGATTACCTGCTGGGCGCCCCCACGGCCCAGGGCGGCTATCAACAGGCCGCCATACAGCTTCTCGATTCCCGAACGCGTTATGGTGGTGCGTACGTCCAGGATTCATGGAAGGTGAAACCGAATCTTACGTTGAACTTGGGTGTGCGCTGGGAGGCGAGCATGCCCTGGTATGACACGCAGGGCAAAATCGAGACGTGGAATCCGGGACAGCAGTCCGTATTGTTTCCCAAGTCTCCCAAAGGGTGGGTATTTCCCGGAGACCCGGGCATTCCCAAAACCATGGCGCCGACGCGTTACAACAATTTCGGTCCACGCCTTGGTCTTGCCTACTCGCCGGGCTTTCACGACGGAGTACTTGGAAAGATTTTCGGCGGTCCCGGAAAGAGCAGTATCCGGGCCTCTTATGGCATGTATTACACCTCGGTCGAGGACCTGAACCTGTTCTACGAAGTGGCCGATGCCCCCTTTGGTCTGTACTGGACGAGTCCCAACCCCGTGCTGTTTGAGGAGCCCTTCCGCAATCGGCAAGACGGTTCCTCTCAAGGGCAGCGCTTCCCGTTCACAGTCCCAACGCCGGGTAGTCCTGCGAATAAAAATCTGAGTTTCGCGGTGTACGAGCCCATTTCTTATTCTCCCGGATACGATATCCATAACAAGCTGCCTTATGCCGAACACTTCAATTTATCCATCCAGCGTGAACTCAGCCAGTCCACCGTGCTGACGCTGTCGTATGTAGGCACTGAAGGCCACCGGCTTATTACTCAGCTGGAGGCGAATCCTGGAAGTGCGGCGTTTTGCATGCAACTTACCGCTCAATCGGCCTTCGATCAGACAACGAATTCCTACGGCTGCGGGCCGAATGGCGAGCAGGATACGTTCCTACTCAACGGCAATAAGATCTACGGGACCCGGGACGCGCTTCTCAACCCGAATTACTGTCCCGAGTCGGGCGGCCTCTGCTTTGGCTACGGCAACACCTTCACAAAGCTCTTAGCAAATTCGGTCTACCACGCTGGGGAAGTCACGGTCGAGCGGAAAGCAGGTGACTTGACACTGCTGGCGGCATATACGTTCGCCAAGTCCTTGGATAACTCCTCCGGTTTTGGCGATCTCGTGAATTTCACCAATCCCAGGCTCAGCCGAGGTCTGTCATCCTCGGATGTGCAACATAATTTCGTGGTCAGTTATATCTGGGCAATTCCGTTCGATCGAGCGTTTGGGCGGCTGCCGAAACGCCTGACGCAGGGCTGGCAATTGCAGGGAATCACCCGATTGGCAACAGGCTTCCCCATCCAAATGTCACAAGGCGAGGGGGATGCCTCGCTGACAGGCAGCCCGTCGACGGACATGCCGAATCTGGTAGGCCCTATTCACATCATGAACCCTCGCGATACTGCCAGCACCGGCGCATTCACCTATTTCGATCAGAGCGCTTTCGCCTTAAACGAGTGTAATTTGATTAACCCCACTCCCACGACAGCTGCTTTGACCGGCTCATGTGGAACATTCGGCACCGCCAACCGTCGCTTCTTCCACGGTCCCGGCATCAATAACACTGACTTAGGCTTGACGAAGCGGATTCCCATCACCGAACAGAAGGCTTTCGAAATTCGAGGGGAATTCTTCAACATATTCAATCACGCACAATTCGTGAATCCGAGCGGGGACATCACCAGCGGCACCTTTGGCAATGTCACCAATGCTCGAGCTCCACGCATCGGGCAAGTCAGCGCGAAATTCTTTTGGTAAGAAGGACCCATCCAGCAGTAATGGCAAGGCCCGAATATTGACAATCGAGAGAGCGGGGCGCATACCGCTCTCTTTTTCTATTTCAGCTAAAGTGTATGCATGCGGGGCAGCGCACCAAGTCTCAGATTTAACCTGATGGTCCGTGGCCTCTCCGCGCCCTTACTATTCGCCGTTTACATTCTGCTACTGCTGCACTCTTCCACAAGTACGGCCCAGACTGCGGCCGAGTATCGCAAACGCGCGACCCAGCTGGCACAATCAAAAGCTTGGGACGAAGCAATTGCAAGTTATCGGCATGCCCTGACCCTCGATCCTAAGGATGCCCCCACTCACTACGACCTGGCATTGGCTCTCCAACGTAAGGGTGAGCAGAAAGAAGCCCTGAAAGAGTTTCAGGCGGCCGTGGGACTCCGGCCAAAATGGGCCGAGGCGCACTACGGCCTGGGCGCGGTTTGGTACGAACTGCAGAATCAGGCGTCAGCTCTCGACGAACTTCATACAGCTGCTACGCTCGATCCCTCCAACGCAAGCGTACATCGCCTTTTAGGCCGAATTTTTTCGCAGCAGCAGAATCTAGCCGACGCGGAGCGCGAATTGGGACTGGCGGTAAAGCTCAAACCCATGGCGACGGCTCATCTTGAATTGGGGGTCGTAGAAGCACAACGCGGCAAGATGCAGGAGGCTATCGCAGAATTTCGTCAGGCCATTCGATCCGATCCTGGCTTGGCCGCGGCTCACCACATGCTGGGAATCGCTTTGCGCCGGCAATCGGAGCACAAGCCGGCCCTCGCTGAGTTTCGCAAAGCTGTGGCCCTGAATCCAAATGATCCCGAGTCGCAGTACGACCTGGGCAGGGAGCTGAAAGCGGACGGCGATAATGCCGGTGCGATTGCCGCGTACCGCCGCGCTATCGAACTGAAGCCCGACTTCGAGCAGGCGCACTACAATCTCGGCCTGGCTTTGCGCAGCCAGGGCGATGCTTCGAGCGCGAAGAAGGAACTGGACGAACTCTCGGGGCTGCACGAACTCCGTGCCCGCTTGGCGCAATCGAAGCTTCTGATTGTGCAAGGCGTCGATGCCTTGAAGCAGCAGAAACTCGATCAGGCTTTATCCCTGTTCCAGAAATCCGCGGACCTGACCCCCGAACTACCGACTAGCCATTACTATCTGGGGCTCGCTTGGGAACAAAAAAATGAAGCTTCACGCGCTCAAGCGGCCTATGAAAAGGCGCTTGAACTGAAACCGGATTACGCGCAGGCGCACGCCAGCTTTGGTTTATTTCTGTGGAAGTCAGGCGATCAAACCCGCGGCCTGCAGGAATTGCAGCAGGCAGTCATGTCCGATCCCGATCTGGCCGAAGCGCATTACAATCTGGGAGTGGCCTTCGCTCAACTGCAGCGTTTTCCGGAAGCCGTGCGCGAGTTAACGGACGCAGTCAGCCTGGATCCTCACTCGGTCGATGCGCGCGTGCAACTGGGCATGGCTCTCAGCCAGAACAACGACCCTGCCGCCGCTGCCAATACTTTCCGCGATCTGCTGCGACGCGACCCCAATTTTGCCGAGGGTCACAATAATTTAGGATTAGTGCTGCTGCAGTCCGGAGACGTTCGCAAAGCACAGGCGGAATTCGCCGAAGCAGCGCGTTTGAAGCCGGCATACGCCGAAGCGCATTACAATCTCGCGCTCGCATTTCGGCAGGAAGGCAAGAAGGACCAGGCTCAGCAAGAATTCGAGAGGGCGTACCAGCTCGCGCCGGAACTAAAGAACGTCCCGCTGCCGTGACGCCCGCTCCGTGAGGCAGCGAGAAAACAAGAGGGCTCGACGCATATGACCCGCCCAACCACGCAAGCCATTTCGCCCTTCTTCATCGTCAGCAATGTCGATCAGACCATCGGCTTTTACCGCGACCAGCTTGGCTTTGAGGCCAGATTCCAGCAGCCGGATCGAAATCCTTTCTTCGCCATTATCGGCCGCGACGGAGCGCAGATCTTCGTCAAGTCGGATAAAGGCACGTCGCCGCTGCCGAATCCAAAACGTAATCCCTCCATGAGGTGGGATGCGTTCGTCTATGCGCCAGACCCGGATGCGCTCGCGGCGGAATTTTCCGATCACGGAGCAGAATTCAGCGTGCCGCTCAAGGACACTCACGATGGTCTTCGCGGCTTCGAGGTTTGCGACCCTGACGGCTACGTATTGTTCTTCGGCCGACCAAGGTAGACGGCGGCAATCCGCGCTTCAACCCGTACGGCTACACGTTCTACTCTTTGGATTCGAGACCGTGCCCGACCCGGAACACGTGCCCATCCGGATGGCGAAGGTGCATCTCGCGCACGTTCCACGGCATATTTGTAGGAGGGAACGTGATCTCCAACGCGGCGGCGACGCACTGCTTGTGCATCTCGTCGACGTCGTCGACCCAGACCGACATCCACACGCCCTTGTCGCCCTGTTCATCTCCGTCCTGCTGAAACGTGGTGGTGTTCGCGCCTCGCCCGCGCCCTCCCTGCGCCCCCTGGCAAAGAAAGATGCAAGCTTCCTTGCCCGATCCAACCGCGCCAAATGATGGAGGCGTTCCCCAGTCCCACAATTTCTTCCATCCCCACTTCTCAAACCATGAGAATGTGCTGGCAATGTCGGAGACGTTCAATATCGGAGTCAGACTTTGGGCTTCCATAATCGAAGCAGGATACCACCCGGCGGCTTGCGGACGTGTCCGGACTGGATAGAAAAGAATGGTCGGGGAGAGAGGATTTGAACCTCCGACCCCCTGGTCCCGAACCAGGTGCTCTACCAGGCTGAGCCACTCCCCGACGTAAGCCATGGGCGCTGGAGAAGCGCCTCGAAGCTTGCTCGTGTCAGATTATAACATTCGGTGTGCGCCGGCCCAGTCAGGTCATGCGGCGCGGTTGTGCGAATGCGCTGGAGGCGGATAGGATACTGTTTCGCGGCTAACCTCATGAAAACCGTATTCCTTGCGCGACGTTTGTTTACGCCTGTCGAAGAGATACACGACGCTTTCGTGGTGGTGGAAGACTCAAAGATTTCTGAAGTGGGCTCGCGTGCGCAGACAGCGCTTCCATCTCAGGCCAAAGCACTTGACTTCGGCGACAGCGTGCTCACCCCGGGATTCTTCGACATTCACATGCATGGGGGCGCCGGAGTCGATGTGATGCGCGCCTCCGCATCGGAATTTTCCCGGCTCGGAAAATTTCTCACTCAGCATGGGGTGACCGGATACTTCCCGACTACGGTTGCCGCTCCGCTGGATGCAACTTACAAATCGCTGGAGCGCCTGGCAGATGCAATTGAAGCAGCGGACACTGCCCACACAGCAAACGGAAGTTCAGTGGAGGCCCGGCCGCTCGGGATCCATCTGGAAGGGCCGTTTCTCAGCCACAAGCGGCGCGGAGTTCATCCTCCGGAGTATCTGGTCGAACCGACTTTGAAAATCTTCGACGAACTCTGGCAGGCCTCGCGCGGCCATGCGCGCATGATAACTATTGCGCCGGAGATTCCGGGAGCCATGGACGTCATTGCGGAAGCGGCGCGCCGCGGAATGTGCGTCAGTATCGGACACTCCGATGCCGACATGCCGGTCGCGAGGAAGGCCGTCGCCAGCGGTGCGCGCCATGCCACTCATACGTTTAATGCCATGCGACCGCTCGATCATCGCGCACCTGGCATTATCGGCGAAGTGCTCAGCGACGATGGAATCACGGCCGACGTTATCGCCGATGGAGTTCACGTCTCCCCTGAGGTAGTAAAAGTCTTCTTGCAGGCCAAAGGGAGCGAGCGTGCGGTGTTGATTACGGATGCGATCTCCGCCACCGGAATGCCCGACGGCAAGTACGAGTTGGGCCCGATCGAAGTGGACGTGAAAGACGGAAAGTGCACTGCCAATAACAGCCTGGCGGGAAGCGTGCTGACCATGGATCGTGCCGTTCGCAACGTGACGCAGTTCTCGAGTTGGAGCCTGCGGGATGCAGTGCGGGCGGCGACTCTCAATCCCGCGAGTGCGGTGAGGATGACCGGTCTTTACGGGGCGCTCAAGCCCGGTGTCCGCGCTGACTTCGCAGTGCTCTCGCCTGAGGGCAATGTACTCAAGACCATCGTGGGCGGACAGGGGGCCTGAAAAACGCAGCAACTCACGACAGGGGACCTCACGGAAGCCCCTGACTGTGTCGGCTAGTTCGGTTTGCGGCGATTGGAGTCGGCCAGGTGGTGCAACAAAACCAGTTCGTCGGCGCGCGAAAGCTTGTCCAGAAACCTGCTCTCTGTTTTGGGAGTTTCGTCTGTGGAAGTCTTCGCGGCCTGTCGCAGGTCGCCCAGTTCCGGCTCGCTGCCCACCACCTGCGAATAGAACCAGAGGAAATGGCGCATCTGGTCGAGTGCCACGCGCAGCGTCTCGATGGGCTCGGTTTCGGAGAGCGAGTTGAGAGCTTCCATGAGTTCGGGGTCGCTGGGGGCCTGCATGGCGGCGCAATTCAGTTCCTGCTGAATGGTTCGCAGGTCTTCGGTGACGCGCGCAATTCGGAGATGGAGGTCGTTCATGTCTTCGAAGGCCATTTCGTTCGCCAGTTAACCTTCTCATCGGCACCCGCAAGCGAATAGATGTCCCACGGGCATGCGCTTTCGTAATTCGGGCATTACTTTCGTCCGCTGAAGGTGTGCGAAAGCCATGCCGCACGCGGCTGTTGGGGTGCGCGTGGTGCATCTCGCCCACGTCGCTCGCGTTTGTGATACAAACTCGCGATGCCGCAAAGCGAGCAGCCTGGGAGCAGCAGCGAAGGATTGGTTCGTGCCATCGGGCGCTGGAGCCTGGTCGCACTGACGGTCAATTCCATTCTGGGGAGCGGCATTTTTGGGCTGCCTTCGCAGGTGGCGGATAAAGTTGGGCGGCTGAGTCCGTGGGCCGTGCTGCTGGCGGGCGCTGCCATGGCCGTGATCATCGCCTGCTACGGCGAGGTCGCCTCGCAGTTCAGCGGAACCGGGGGAACGTACATTTACTGCCGCGCCGCGTTCGGGCAGTTCACTGGGCTGCAGGTCGGCTGGATGATGATGCTGAGCCGGCTCACGGCTTGCGCGGCCAATGCCAACCTGCTGGTAATTTACCTGGGCACGTTCTGGCCGCAGGCAGCGCATCCGGCAATGCGGTTCGCGATCGTGACGCTGCTTCTGGGAATTTTGCTGGCCGTGAACTACACGGGGGTGCGTAGTGGAACTCTGGTCAGCAACTTTTTCGTGATCGGCAAAATGGTACCGCTGGCGATTGTGTGTCTGGCCGGCGGGTACTTTCTCGCGACGCACACGGCGACGCCGTGGCCAGTCGCGCATGCCGGAATCCGCACGTGGCGGGATGCGCTGCTGCTGCTCTTCTTCGCTTACGGCGGGTACGAGGCGGCGATGAACCCGCTGGGAGAGGCGCGAAATCCCAAGCGGGACGCGCCGTTTGCCCTGTTCATGGCGCTGGCCATCATCACGCTGATCTACACGGCGATTCAGTGGGTGGTGGTGGGCGTGCTGCCGGCGACGGCGCACACGGATCGTCCGCTGGCGGATGTTGCACGGCTGGTGATGGGAGGCGGCGGGGCGGCGCTGGTGGCTGTGGGCGCGCTGGTTTCGGTGTATGGATACCTGAGCGCAAACTTTTTGACTGGGCCGCGGATGACGTTCGCTTTTGCGGAGCAGGGAGATTTTCCGCGAGTGTTTGGAGCGGTCCATCCGCGGTTCAAGACGCCGCATGTGTCGATCGTCGCGTTTGCGCTGCTGTGCTGGGTGCTAGCGCTGGCCGGCAGTTTTACCTGGAACGTCACGTTGTCGGCGGTGGCGCGGCTGGTTTATTACGGGGCGGTGTGCGCGGCGGTGCCCGCGCTGCGGCGGAAGCAGCCGGGTGCGGCGTGGCTTCGGCTGCCGGCGGGACCAGTGTTCGCAGCGGCGGGTGTGCTGATCTGCGCGGCGCTGCTGAGCGGGGTGGACTTCAGCGGGAGCGTCATCCTGCTGATCACCATCCTTATTGGAGGGCTGAACTGGCTCTCGGTTCGGAAGTGAGGAGCCAGCACATTTTTCCGGACCTAATTTTGCAAAGTATTGAACAGGAAGGGTTTCTCGTGTTAGCACCCCGGCTCAAGCTCACAAAGTATTCGATCCAAAGGGGTTACAGGCAAAGTATTGCAAACAAGTGGCTTAGGCGATGGAGAATCGCCCAAGGCGTCCATTGTTTTCTAGTGTACGGCATTGTGGGTGGCGTTATCTTTGCAGGCCGCCCGTTGCGAGAGCATTCCCTGATTGAGCCAGTTATTGCCGGGTGCGGGGTTGATGGCTAGAATTCTCGATTGACGTTGTGCTGGTGGTCCCTTCCATTTCGTACCTGACTACTCTTCGGCGCTGGCATCGACTACGGGGGCGCGCGGTTCGCGCGTTTCTGATCGTGACTCTGTCCGGATTCGGCTGGGCGCAGAGCGGGGGTTCGGCTTCGGTTCAGGGGACCGTGCGCGATGGGCAGGGAAGAGTCGTGGCGCAGTGTGAGGTGCGTCTGCAGGCCAAAGACTCCGGGCAACGATGGACTGCGACGTCCGACGCGAAGGGGTCTTACAAATTTGAGCAGCTGCGGGATGGGGTTTATGTCTTGCGGGTTGTGAGCGCAGGCGGGACTGCAGAAATTCCGTCCATTGCGCTGGGGGCTGACGAGATCAGGACTGTCGATGTGAGGTTGGGATCGGCTGCGAGTTCCGGGCAAAGTGCTCCGCAGTTTTATGACGAGCCGCAGTTCACCGTATCTGGCGTTACGGATACCACCAATCTTGGCGGGCATGGGTCGGACACGGTGGTGCGCACACGGGAATCGCTCGCCAAGGAGACACAAAACCTAGCCCGGACCAATGGGTCCGGGCCTACGCATTCCGAAACCGAGGCAGGCGGAAATGCGGCAGGCACCGAGAAATCCTTGAGAGAGGCGCTCGCTCACGAACCGGCCAGCGCGGAAGCGAATCAACGATTGGGGGCGCTGCTGCTCGCGAGCGGCAGGGCAGAGGAGGCCATCCCATACCTACGCCGGGCGGCGGAGATTCAGCCTGAAGATGCGGAAGTGCATCATGCGCTGGGGGATGCGGAGGAGAAGCGCGGCGATCCGCTGGAAGCGGTTCGGCAGTACCAGCGTGCGGCGGAACTCGACGCCAGCGAGGCTTATCTATTCGATTGGGGCGCGGAACTTCTGCTCCATCACGCGCCGGAACCGGCGATCGAGGTTTTCACCAAGGGGAACGCTCGCTATCCGACGTCGGCGCGCATGTTGATCGGGCTGGGTGCCGCGGCGTTTGCCCGAGGAGCAAACGACGAGGCAGTGCAACGGATATGCGAGGCATCGGAGTTGAATCCGGTGGATCCGACGCCCTATCTCTTTCTCGGCAAAATGCTACACGCCGGGAACAAGCCGTCGCAGCAGGAGATCGAAAAACTGCAGCGCTTCGCCAATTTGCGACCCCAGAGTGCGGAGGCGAATTATTACTATGCAGTTGCGCTTTGGAAGTCACGCAAGGACGCGAATGACCCTAGAATTACGCAAGCGGAATCGTTGCTGGCGCGCACCGTTCAGCTGAACCGGAAGTTTGCCGCCGCGTACTTGCAACTTGGAATCATGCACGCTGAAGAGCGCGACTATGGGAAGGCAATCGCGGAGTACGAGCAAGCCGTACAGATCGATCCACGGCTGGAGGAGGCGCACTTCCGTTTGGGCCAGGCCTACCGTCAGGCAGGCGAGGTGGAGAAGTCAAAAGAGGAGTTGCGGATCCATCGCCAACTGGCGCAGGAATCGGCACAGCAGATCGATCGCGAGCGCCACGAAATCCGGCAGTTCGTTTATACGTTGCGAGATAAACCGGGGCAGGGGCGTTGATCGGGCCGTAGCAGCGCACCCTGCGCGTGGTCAACTTTAGTGTCACCATTCTCTTGACGGCGATGCCGTTGATCTCGAAGTGCGCACCACGCCCCGACGGCCCAGAACCAGAAGCTACAAAGGTGCGTGCCGGGTAGTCTTTGACGAAATAGGTTTTGTATACCTCGTTGAACTTGGGGTACAGCGACATGTCGGTACAGAAAACCTGGACGAACACAAGGTCGTCCATAGTCATGCCAGCCTGGGCGAGAATGGACTTCACGCGGTCCAGGGCGGTGCGGGCCTCTTGCTCAACATCGTCAGGCAGCTTACCTGTGTTGGAATCAACACCGATCTGATCGGAGAGATAAAGCGTGTTATCGACCAGCACGCCATCGCTGAAGGGCGCTTGAACGACCTTGGGCAAGTTGATGTAACGCCGGGGGGATTGCGAACCATTCTTTGCCCCGGTCGCTTGCGCCGACATGGAAACGGCAGCCGCGACGATGATGGCGAACCAAGCACAAACGTTTTTCATGGAACACTCCTTTGAGGGCAGACCGACTTTGCAATTGGTGAAGCGGCGCCTGAATTATCCGAAGTGCCACGTGGATCGGAACGCCCTCCGGCCCGGCGATTCCAGCCAGCTTCTACGCCTCGGAAATGAAAGCAGACTGCCGCAGCGTCCAGAGAGGCCGACATCCATCATAGTCGGGACCATAAAGGGCGACAGGCTAGCTAATAACAGGCGAATATGCTATTTGGGTTCTGCCGTGCTGCAAACGTGCAAAGGTTCCCGTAACCGACATGAAAGACACCAGCACCCAATCGATGTCATAGAGGAGACCCTGTATGAAGCCATTGCAGCAGCTCTTGCGTCTTACAACAAAGACACCTGGGTTGAGGAAATCTAGTTGGCGAGAAAGTGCGCCGTGAAAGGCGCTGGACTTCAGCGGGTGCAACTCCCGCCCGGGAACTGGTTCGCTCCACCCGGTAGCAATCGAAACGGCGGCGTAGGCAACGAAGCTGTCGGAGCTTTCGATGGAAAGGGTCGCTAGGCGACTCCGCGAGCGTGCAGGCCATAACGTGAGTAAACGCTGAGCAGGTCCCGAAACAACAATCGCAGGAGCCGACCTCACTTTTTCACAGGGAAGGCCGCTGACGATGGAGATGGACGAGCGAACAAGCTCCATCGGCCCTGCCGGGATAATGGCGATGGCATGTAGGCATAGGAGACCAGACGCAACACGGGAAGCCCCAGCGGTGATCGCAGGTAGATCAACCGGTAACTCGTGAGAGATGCACCGGGCCGTGTGGGGTGACGGAGAGGTTCGCAGTACCTGGGAAGCCGGGTAATTCCGGTGGAGGGAAGGGACCTCAGTTAAAGATGAACGCAAGAAGCAACAAAGGACCGAGGGATTGGCGATGAGCCTAACAACTCCATCGAGTGTTCAGAAGTTGCAGACGGCGTTGCACGCAAAAGCGAAGGAATCGCCCAACTTTCGATTCTATGCGCTGTACGACAAGGTGTATCGGAAGGATGTTTTGGCCCACGCATACGAACGCTGTGAAGCCAACGGTGGAGCGGCGGGAGTGGACCAACAAACTTTCGAGGACATCGAACAGTATGGTGTAGAACGATGGCTGGACGAACTGGCGCAAGAGCTGAAGAGTCGAACCTATCAACCGCAACCCGTGCGGCGGGTCTATATACCCAAGCCGGATGGGAAGCAGAGACCGTTAGGCATACCGACAATCCGAGATCGGGTTGCGCAAACGGCGGCAGTGCTGGTCCTGGAGCCTATCTTCGAGGCCGACCTGCAGCCAGAGCAGTATGCCTATCGGGCAGATTGCAGCGCACTGGACGCCGTACAACGCGTCCACAAGCTGATCAATGCCGGACATGGACAGATCGTTGATGCTGATCTCAGCAGTTACTTTGACAGCGTTCCACATGCCGAGCTGATGAAGTCGGTAGCTCGCCGGGTCGTCGATGGAGCGATGCTGCATCTGATCAAGATGTGGCTGGAAGCTCCCATCGAAGAAAGCGACGAGCGTGGGAACAAACATCGGAGTACGCGCAATCGGGACGAAGGTCGAGGCACTCCACAAGGGTCTCCGATCAGCCCTTTGCTCAGCAACCTGTACATGCGACGGTTCGTGCTGGGATGGAAGAAACTCGGGCACGAGAAGCGTTGGAAAGCTCACATTGTGAACTACGCTGATGATCTTGTCATTTGTTGTCGAGTTGGGGTGCAGCAGGCTCTGACGGAGATGCGGGTGATGATGTCGCGGATGAAGCTGACAGTGAATGAGAAGAAGACGCGAATCTGCTACTTGCCGGAAGAGAAGTTTGACTTTCTGGGGTATACGTTCGGGCGATGCTACTCGATGAAAAGGAACCGGGTCTACTTGGGCACGGTGCCATCGAAGAAGCGAGTGCAACGCATCTGTCGCGCGATCAGCGATGAGACCGGACGAGATACGGTCAGGGTGGATCCGCAGACTATGGTCGAAAAGCTCAATCGGATGTTGATCGGCTGGGCCAATTACTTCTGTCTCGGCGCCGTCAGCAAGGCCTACAGTGCGGTCGATTTACATGCCCGCCGGAGGCTGCGTCGGTGGTTATGCGACAAACACCATGAGCCGCGACCGGGTTACAAACGTTTTCCGGAAGCCTCTCTGCACTCGGTGTACGGTCTGGTGCAGTTACCACACCGTATCGCGAGCCTTTCGTGGGCGAAAGCGTGAGTCTTTTCCGAGAGCCGGATGCGGGAAATCTGCCAGTCCGGGTTCGATGAGCGGGGACAGGAAACAAGGATCACGCCAAACCGGATTGAGGGAACACGGCGAAAGCCTTGTCAAGCACCCACCGGGAGGCTAACGTCCATTGCGCCTGTTCTCGACTCTACTCGCCTTTCACTCAAAATGCCAGCGGTCGGGGGATTTTGAGTGTTAACGCCGATTACATAAATTGATTGCTCGCGTCAACTCGCGTTCCCTACGATTCCGTGCTTGTATGAGAGTATGAGCATCACAACAGCCGAAGAGTTTTTTGGTGTCTATGAGCAGGCTAACCGCGATTTCGACGTGCAATTGATTGCGAAACTCTACGCCGACACCTTTATGTTTGGGACCCCGCAAGGAGTACAGGCGATAAAGAAAGACGATTTCGTTAAGGTCCTGCCTCGACGCAAGGAATTTATGAAGACAGCGGGGCTATTGTCCTCGCGTCTCGATTCTGTGCACGCCTCCCCGCTCGATCCCAAGTACGTTCTGGTAAAGACCGTCTGGGATATGAATTTTCGAGCCAACAACGGCTGCGCCGTGACCCGGAAAAGTTCAGCTACTTACGTTCTTTCGTCTATCAGCGACACATTCGAGATCGTCTTTCAGCTAGACCATCAGGACCTTATGAAGATCGTGCAAGAGCTGAACACCGCAGCCCCCACATCGATCAATGACCGATAACGCCTGATTGTGACAATTGACTTCAACTTCGAGTTGCAGGGTAAGCTGGCAATCTTCGATATTATTTCCTCATGTCAGAGGCACCGCCCGTAGTACCCGCAGCTAAGAGAAAACTTTCGTATTGGCAGCGCAGAATTGTGACGCACTTCACGATTGCGGTTGGGACGTTCGCCTGTACAGCAGCATTTTGGAAATTGTTCTCTGTTCGTCGTGATCTTATCGGGCACATCAGCATTGCGACAGCATATCCGGCACTGTTTCTCACTGCGGTTGCTGTCGTTCTGGGTCCATG
Organism: Candidatus Sulfotelmatobacter sp.; assembly: GCA_036376495.1. GTDB lineage: Bacteria > Acidobacteriota > Terriglobia > Terriglobales > Acidobacteriaceae > Sulfotelmatobacter. Next base: position 15,208 of record DASVAE010000043.1, read on the forward strand.
GAACGTCCTTTGGCGCCGCGCTAATCCGCTGAGTTTCGATCTTCGACGCGATATTGGAATATGGGCCGGGAGCATGGCCCTTCTGCATACTGCTGTCGGGTTGAACGTGCATCTCCGTGGTCGCATGTGGCTCTATTTCGTGGACGAGCACGGCCACATCCGACATGACTGGTTCGGATTTGGGAACGATACCGGAGTCGTTGCGGCTGTGCTTTTTCTGCTCTTGCTCGCGATCTCCAACGACCTGTCGCTGCGCCGTCTGGGCACGCGGCGGTGGAAATCACTACAGCGCTGGACCTATGCCG
>DASVAE010000044.1:0-64172 GCA_036376495.1 Candidatus Sulfotelmatobacter sp.
CCCGCCTCCGACTGGATCGGCTCCACAATGAATGCGGCAAACTTCTTGCTCTTGAGTTCGCGATCCAGGCGTTCGAGATCGCCGAAGGGAACCGTCTTTGTCTCTGGCAGCAGCGGGCCGAACCCGTCCCGCCAGTACGAATCGCTCATCAACGACAACGCACCGCACGTCAAGCCGTGAAACGCATGCTCCGCTGACAGGACGCCCGCGCGCCGGGTATGCGCCCGCGCAAACTTGATCGCCGCCTCTACTCCTTCGCTGCCCGAAGAACAAAAGAACGCGCGCTGCAGTCTTCCCCCAGCTCTTTCGCAAAGTTGTTCGGCAAGTTCCCCTGCCAGATCCGCCACATGAGTTTGAATCATGGCTGGCCCGCAGCGCCCGAGTTCCGTTTGCAGGGCCGCCACCACATCAGGATGGTTGTGCCCGATATTGTGAACGCAATATCCAGAAAGGAAATCCAGAATGCGCCTGCCCTCCGAGGTGAACAACTCCGCTCCCACGCAGCGCTCGTAACGAACGTTCATTTCAAGCAGGCTGAGAAGCCGCACCCACGCCGGATTCACCCGCTCCGCGTAGCGCTCCCTGCCCTGGTTAATCTGAACCTGAACTGCTGTACTCATTCCTGCTCCAATTTCAACTAAGGTGTGACGACGATCGAAGTAGGCGTGGTCGATACGGCGTATGTTGCAATGGAGGTCAGCGTCCCGTTGCTGCTGTTCAAGCTCAGCGATTGAATCGCCGAGGGTGAACCGACGAATAGATATTTGCCGCTCGGATCGCTGGCAATCGTGTTGGGCTCCGCCGCCGTGCTGAATTGCGAATTGGAATTCAACGTCAACGATCCATCGCTTCCCACTGAGTATGCTTGCAAATTTTGAGTGTTCCCGACGTACATGTACTTTCCCGAATTATCGATGAAGAGGGTGGTCGGGCCAGCGCCAGTCTGGCCGATGGGAGAACCGGCCAACGCTGCCAGCGATCCGTCGGAGTTGATCTTGAACTCCGAAATCGAGCTGTCGATCGTGTTTGCTGTGTACAAGAATTTGCCGCCCGAATCGATCGTGAGTCCATAAGGGGCGTTGCCGGTCGTGTACGGCGATCCCGCGATCGGCTGGTTGCTGAACACTCCCGCAGTAACCGAGAAGGCCTGAACCACACCAGTGTTCGCCTGTCCCGTCACATAAAGGATATTGCCCGAAGGGGCTAGTTGCATCTTGAACGGTGTCATGCCAATCGTAAGTGTAGGTTGTTTAGAAATCTGAGGAACCGGCGTCAGTGCTCCGGTTCCCGAATCGATGGAGAACACCGAAATGTCATACGAGCCCGAATTCCCAACGTACAAATATTTCCCCGCCGAGTCGATCACCATCAGGGTCGGCGCCGTCCCCGCATTAACACGCGGGGTCACTTCCGTAATCGCTCCGGTACTGGAAATCGTGAACAATGAAATGTTGTTAGCGCCCGAGTTCGCCGCGTAGAGGAATTTCTTCGAGGGATGAAGCACCAGCGATTGCACTCCCAGCCCGGCTGTTATAGGACTCCCCGCCAGTTGCGTCAATACACCCGCATTCGGATCTTCCCGGAAAATCACAATTTGATTCGCCGCCGGGGTCGCTGCGTACAAGAACCGGTTGCTCGTCTTTCCACATCCCGCCCACATAGCCATGCTTGCGCACATCAGCAACGCGGCCGCTGCTTTCTTTCGCATCCGTAACTCCTCTTGAGATTGGTCGAAACCTACTCGGAACGCTGGTCTGCCCCCACGTTTTTCTGAGATCGGCTACTCTCGGGCAGCGTTACACGTGACCTCTATGATACGGGACAGGCGCCCTTTTGCGCAGCTACATAGCTGGTAGTTGCGATGCGCCTCTTCCTTGATCAGGTTGTACCGGCAGCATCGCGGTCTCGCCTGCGCATCAATGCGCCGGATGCGGAGTTCCTGGCGCGGAAGTTTCCGGCAGCGCTTCATCCGCCCCGCCGCGCAGGAACAATCGCAGCCGGTCCAGATAGACATAAACCACCGGTGTCGTAAACAAAGTCAGCATCTGGCTCACGATCAGTCCGCCTACGATGGTGATGCCCAGCGGCCGTTGCAATTCCGATCCCGTGCCGGTTCCGAGCGCCAGCGGCAATCCACCCAGCAGCGCCGCCATGGTCGTCATCATGATGGGACGGAACCGCAGGATGCAGGCTTCATAAATCGCTTCCACCGGCTTCTTGCCCTGGTTCCGTTCCACGTCAAGCGCGACATCGATCATCATGATGGCATTTTTCTTTACCAGCCCGATAAGCAGAATGATCCCGATTGTGCCGATCACGTTCAATTCATTGTGCGTCAGCAGCAGCGCCAGCAACGCCCCCACGCCCGCTGATGGCAACGTAGACAGAATGGTGATGGGATGAATGTAGCTCTCGTAGAGCATCCCGAGCACGATGTATACCGTGATCAGAGCCGTAATGATCAGGATCGGTTCGCTGGAGAGCGAATCCTTGAAAGCCGCGGCCGTGCCTTGAAAACTGGCCGAAACCGTCGGCGGAAACCCTATGCTGCGCTCTGCATTCTCAATCGCCTGCGTCGCCTGCCCCAAAGAAACCCCTGGCGCCAGATTGAACGAGAGCGTCACCGACGGGATTTGCCCCTGATGGTTGACTGCCAGCGGTGTGTTCGAGGGCTCGTAATGGGTGAACGCGGCTAGAGGAATGGGTGTTCCATTGGACGATTTCAAATAAATATTCTGTAGCGCTTCTGGGGTCTGCTGGAATTCCGGCGCCACTTCCATCACCACGTGATACTGGTTCAGCGCCCGGTACATGGTCGATACCTGCCGCTGTCCGAAGGCGTCGTACAGCGCATTGTCGAGGCTCTGCGGCGTGATTCCCAATCGGCTCGCCGTGTCGCGGTCGATCACCAGCTTCGCTTGCAGACCTTTGTCTTGCTGATCCGAATTCTGGTCTCGCAATTCGGGCAGTGTTCGCAGTTTCGCCAGCAGCCGCGGCGCCCAGTTATTTAAGTCATCTAAATTCGCGCTCTGCAACGTGTATTGGTATTGCGCATTGCCGAAGCGTCCGCCAATCGTCAAATCTTGCGCGGACTGCAGAATCAGTGTCGCGCCCGGCACAACCGCCAGTTTCCCGCGCAGGCGGTTAATGACGTCGTCCGCGGTAACGTAGTGGCAGCTTTGCCAGAAATGCTGTTTGTGGCACGGTCCTCGCTGCTCCAGCGGCTTCAACATCATGAAGAACCTTCCTTGGTTCTGCGCCGTGTTACCGCCCGCGAAGCCCACTACCGATTCCACCGCCGGATCTTTCATCACGATGGCCAGATATTGCCGCATCTTGTTACTCATGGACTGGAACGATATATCCTGCGACCCGACTACGCCGCCCATAATCCGCCCGGTGTCCTGCTGCGGAAAGAAGCCCTTGGGCACAATGACATAGAGATACACGCTGAGACATGCCACTAGGATGGTCACGGTCAGCGTCACCGGCTGATAGGCCAGCACCCATTTGAGGGCGCGCGTATATGTAGCCAGCAGCCGTTCAAAAACCCACTCGCTCGTGCGGTAGAAGCGATTGTGCTTCTCGCTTTTCGCCGGGCGTAAGAATTTCGCACACATAGTCGGTGTAGTCGTGAGCGAGATGACCAGCGAGATCCCGATCGCCATGCTGAGTGTGACGGCAAATTCACGAAACAGGCGGCCCACGATGCCACCCATCATAAGCAAGGGTATGAACACGGCGACTAGCGACACGCTCATCGACAAAACCGTGAAGCCAATCTCGGCCGCGCCCTGGAACGCCGCCTTCACCACCGCCATCCCGTGCTCTACGTGCCGCATGATGTTTTCCAGCACCACAATGGCATCGTCCACCACGAATCCAGTCGAGATGGCCAGGGCCATCAGCGACAAGTTGTCCAGGCTGTACCCCAGCAGGTACATCCCGCCGAACGTTCCCACCAGCGACAGCGGCACCGCAATACTGGGAATGATCGTCGCCCGCACCGTGCGCAGGAACGCGAATACCACCAGGATGACCAGAATGACCGATATGATCAGCGTCGTCTCGATGTCTTTCACCGACGCCCGCACCGTGACCGTGCGATCCATCGCCACTGTAAATTTGATGGCGGGAGACACCGAGGACTGCAGATACGGCATTTGCTCGCGGATTCGATCCACCGTGTCGATGATGTTGGCGCCGGGTTGCCGGAATACGACGACGAGAATGCCGGGCTTTCCATCCGCCAGACCCAGGTGTCGACGGTCGGCAGTCGCGTCGATGACCTCGCCTACATCTTGCAAGCGAACTGCCGCCCCATTATGGTATGCGACGATTAGGGGGCGGTATTCATCGGCCGTGAACAGTTGATCCGTGGTATCGATCGTGTAATCCCTCTGCGGCCCGGAGATTTCACCTTTGGCGCGATTTGCATTGGCCGCATTCAGGGCGGTGCGCACCGTGTCCAGCCCGATTCCCAGCTTGTTCAGCAAAGTAGGGTTGACTTCGACGCGCACTGCCGGCTGCGACGATCCCCACACAAATACTTGTCCTACTCCCTGGACCTGCGCCACTTTTTGCGCCAGAACCGAGTCGGCAGCGTCGTACATCTGCGGCACCGTCATCGTGTCCGAGGTCAGGGCGATGATGAAGATCGGGGCATCCGCCGGATTCGCCTTGCGATAGCTCGGATTGCTGGGCAGGTTTGCGGGTAGCTGGCTGCGAGCTGCGTTGATGGAAGCCTGCACATCTCGCGCCGCTGCATCGATATTGCGGTTTAGGTCGAACTGCAACGTGATGCCCGTCGAGCCCAATTGGCTCGACGATGTCATCTGGTTCACGCCAGAAATGCGCCCGAACTGCCGCTCCAGCGGCGTTGCCACAGCCGACGCCATGGTCTGCGGATCAGCCCCAGGCAAACTGGCTCCCACTCCAATCACAGGGAAGTCCACCCGCGGCAGGGATGCCACTGGCAAAAAGAAAAACGCCAGGATCCCCGAGAGCAACAGCGCTGCCGCCAAAAGTGACGTGCCGATCGGCCGGCGTATAAATGGGGTCGAGATACTCATCGCCTAATCCGCCATGCCTTCATGTGGAATGGGATTGCCGATCCTGTAACGCGCAAATCTCTGCGCCAGCCGGTCAAACCACAGGTAAACCACCGGTGTCGTGTACAACGTGAGCAATTGGCTCAGCAACAAGCCACCGACGATCGTGATGCCCAAAGGCCGCCGCAACTCCGCGCCAGTGCCGGTGCCCAAAGCCAGTGGCAATCCGCCCAGCAATGCCGCCATTGTGGTCATCATGATCGGCCGGAAGCGCAACAGACACGCCTGATAAATCGCTTCCTCCGGCGCCTTATGCTCCTCGCGCTCCGCCTCGAGCGCGAAGTCGATCATCATGATGGCATTCTTCTTCACAATTCCGATCAGCAGGATGATTCCAATCAGCGCCACCACCGTCAGGTCATTCCCCGTGATCATCAGCGCGAGAATCGCTCCCACGCCCGCGGACGGCAGCGTCGAAAGGATCGTGATGGGATGGATATAGCTCTCATACAACACGCCCAGCACGATATACACCGTGATCACCGCCGCCAGGATCAGATACGGCTCCGACGCCAGCGAGTTCTGAAATGCCGCGGCGGTCCCCTGAAACGAGGCATGAATGCTTGCGGGCAACTGGATGTCTTTTTCTGCCTGCCGGATTGCCTGGGTGGCCTGTCCCAGCGAGGCACCCGGCGCCAGGTTGAACGAGAGCGTCACCACCGGAAACTGTCCCTGGTGATTCACTGCCAGCGAGGCGCTCGTGTTGTGCATGCGCGTGAAAGCGCTGATCGGAACCGGTGCTCCACTGGTGCTGACCGATGCGCCATTCGCGCTGGGAGCCCCGGCATTTTGCGTGACCGTGCTCGGACGAATATAGATGTCTCTCAAGTTTTCCGGCGACACTGCAAAATTCGGCAGCACTTCCAGCACCACGTGATACTGGTTCAACTGCGTGAAGATGGTCGAAACTTGGCGCTGTCCAAAAGCGTCGTATAACGTGTTGTCGATCGCTTGGGGAAAAATTCCTAAGCGCGACGCCGTATCCCGATCGATGGTGATGTTGGTCCGGAGTCCTCCCGTGAGCTGGTCGCTGGCTACGTCGCGCAATTCCGGCAAGGTTTGCAGCTTGGCCACCAGCTTCGGAGTCCATTGCGCGAGTTCATTCGCGTCCGCGTCCTCAATCGAATATTGAAATTGCGTGCGACTCACGCGATCTTCCACGGTCAAGTCCTGGACCGGCTGCATGTACAACAAGATGCCTTCCACTTTCGCGAGTTGCGGCTGCAAGCGCCGGATAATCGCCGAGGCATCCTCTTTTCGCTGATCGCGCGGCTTCAAGGTGATCTGGATGCGCCCCTCGTTCGGCGTGACATTCGTCCCATCCACTCCGATGAACGACGAAAGGCTATCCACCGCCGGATCTTGCAGGATGACTTTCGCCAATTCCTGCTGCCGCTGCGCCATCGATTCGAACGAAACGTAGTCCGGCGCTTCCGAGATGCCCAGGATCACGCCCGTGTCCTGCACCGGGAAGAACCCCTTGGGCACGATCACATACAGAAACAGTGTCAGGACAAGGGTGCCTGCGGTCACCAGCAGCGTCGCCGTCTGATGTTTCAGCACCCACTTCACCGTCCGGCCGTAGAACGCGATGACCCGGTTGTAGTAATCCTCCGTGACCTCGTAAAAGCGTCCTTGCTCGCCCTTCTTTCGGTGCTTCAGCAGCTTGGCCGACATCATCGGCGTCAGGCTCAATGACACCGCCGCCGACACCAGGATGGTCACCGCCAGCGTAATTGCAAATTCACGGAACAGCCGCCCAACAATATCTCCCATAAACAGCAGCGGGATCAGCACCGCAATCAGCGACACTGTCAGCGAGATGATGGTGAATCCGATCTGGGCCGAGCCTTTCAATGCCGCATCCAGCGGCGAATCTCCGGCCTCCAGGAATCGGTCGATGTTCTCGATCATCACGATGGCGTCGTCCACCACGAAACCGGTAGATATCGTCAACGCCATCAGCGTCAGATTGTTCAAGCTGTACCCCAACAGGTACATCACGCCGAAGGTTCCAATCAGCGACAGGGGTACGGCAACACTGGGAATGGTGGTGGCTGAGAAGTTCCGCAGGAACAGGAACACCACCATTACCACTAGCGCGATGGCCAGCATCAACTCGAACTCCACATCCTTCACCGAAGCTCGGATGGTGGTGGTGCGGTCGGTCAGGATTTGCACTTTGACTGCGCTCGGTAACGAAGCCTGCAGTTGCGGCAGCAGCTTCTTGATCCGGTCCACCACGCTGATGATGTTGGCTCCCGGCTGCCGCTGTATGTTCATGATCACGGCGGGAGTCAAATTCATCCAGGCCGCCAGTTGATCGTTCTCCGTTCCATCGATTACGTTGGCCACATCGCTCAAGCGCACGGGAGCGCCGTTGCGATACGCGATCACGATCGGTTTGTACTGCTCGCTGGAGAACAGCTGATCGTTGGCCCCAATCGTGTACGACTGCCGTTGCCCATCGATCACGCCCTTGGCTTGATCGACATTGGCCTGCACCAGCGCGGCCCGCAGGTCCTCGAGACTCAGTCCATAAGAGGCCAGCGCTGTCGGATTGGCTTGGATGCGCACCGCCGGCTTCTGCCCGCCGCTGATCGAGACCAATCCCACTCCTGGCAATTGAGCAATCTTCTGCGCCAGCGTAGTGTCGGCAATATCCTCGACCTTGGGCAGCGGCAGCGAGTCCGAACTGAGTGCCAACGTCAGAATCGGCGCGTCCGCCGGGTTTACCTTGTTGTAGATGGGAGGATTGGGCAGATCCTGTGGGAGGTAAGTCGACGCGGAATTGATGGAGGCCTGTACCTGTTGCTCTTCCACATCGATGTTCTCATCGAGCCCGAACTGCAGCGTGATGATCGAGCTGCCATAAGAACTGGTCGATGTCATCTGGCTCAATCCGGGCACCTGCCCGAACTGCCGCTCCAATGGCGAAGTAACCGATGAGGCCATCACCTCCGGATCGGCTCCCGGATAAAACGTCACAACTTGGATTGTCGGGTAATCAACTTCGGGCAAGGCTGAGACCGGCAGTTGCATAAATGCAACCCAGCCCACCAGCAAGACTCCGGCCATTAGCAGCGTCGTGGCTACCGGCCGGAGAATGAATAACCGTGAAGGACTCATGAACCTGGATGTCCTGTTGTCGCTGCCCCGGTAGAGGAACCGCCGCGCGCGTGCATCGGTTGCGCCGGACGGCTGACCGATCCTGTGACCGGGCCAGTACTGGTCCCGTGGCTCGGAGTACCGGCGCGCGGCTCAATCCGGCTGCCCCTTTGCAATTTGTCCTGCCCATCGGTAACCACCGTTTCGCCGGGATTTATTCCGCTGGAGACCACCGTAGTGTCGCCCTGCGTGAGCGCCACCGTGACCCCCTTATCCTCGACCGTTTTGTCAGGATTCACCGAGTACACGTAGGTCCCCTGTGGGCCCCGCAAAATTGCCGCAGTCGGAACGACGGTACTGTTCTTCCGCGTTTCCACCAGAAGATCGGTATTCACAAATTGATTCGGCCATAGCTTGTTGTCTTGGTTGCTGAAAACCGCCTTGAGTTTCGCCGTGCCGGTTGTGGGATCGATCTGGTTGTCGATGGTCAGCAATTTGCCGCTTGCCAGCTTCGTCTGATCATCCCGGCTGAAAGCATCCACTTCCAGAGTGCCGCGTCTCATCTGGCCCGCAACCCTGGGCAGCACATCTTCAGGAAGTGTGAAGATGACTGCGATGGGGTGCAATTGCGTCAGAATCAACATCGGGTTTGCATCGGACGCGTGCACGATGTTGCCAGGATCCACCTGCCGCAATCCCACGCGTCCATCGAAGGGCGCCGTAATGTGGCAGTACGCAATGTTCAGTTTCGCGCTATCGATCTGCGCCTGGTCGTTTCGAACCGTCCCATCGAGCTGATCTACCAGCGACTTCTGCGTATCCACCTGCTGCTGCGCAATGCTGCCCGAAGGAATCAGCGAGACGTAGCGCTCCAAGTTCAGCTTGGCGTCGCGCAACGTCGCCTGATCTTTGAACAACTGCGCCTGCATCTGCTCCAGTTGCACGTGATAGGGCCGCGAATCAATTTCAATCAGCAGGTCGCCCTCATGCACTTCCTGGCCCTCACGGACGTGGACCTTCATGATCTGGCCGTCCACCCGGCTCTTGATGTTTGCCGTATTGAATGCCGTGACCGATCCCAGCCCGCTCAGATACACGGGTACATCCTGCTTGACTACCGGAGCCACAGCTACCGAAACTGCGCGCGGCCCCGCAGCCGCCTGCGCCTTCTGCGGTTTGGAATCGCCTCCGGTGCAGCTCATGAACAACGCGCAAACTGCCGCCAGGGTGCAAACGACCGCCAGCCGGAGACGCCCTTCCTCCCAGCTCTTTGTTGCATAACACTCGCTCATATTCGTTGATTAGTCCGTTTGCCGTCGCTTGACCCGAGCTCGGCAGGAGATTTCGTTATTAGACGTAAAATTGCAGGCTCGGTTTGCGGCAACCCTGGTTGGCAGGCAGGATTATTCTCGTCCCGGAGATCTCCCGCGAAATAGGCCAGGTCGAACCACGCGTGCAGTTGCTGTGGCAGAACCGCCCCCATTAGGATCAACCTCCGCACCGAGGCGGGTCAAGGCCAAGTCATTGAGTTTTACATACTTTTACGCGCTTTGACGGATTGTTGACCCGTGCTCCGCAATACGCATCGCCTATGCTAGCGCCGGCGATGCTGGATGCTGCGCCTCATAGGCTGCGATGTCCTTCTCGTACTGGAGCGTCAACCCAATATCATCCAGCCCGTTTAACAAACAATGCCGCACGAATTCATCGATGGCAAACTCAGCGTGAAAGCCCTGCTCGTCTCGCACCTCGCGCTTTTCCAGATCGATCGTGACCTGATACTGATCGATCTCCTCCGCGCGCTTCATCAACGTCGCGACTTCGTCATCGCTCAAGCGCACCGTCAGAAATCCATTCTTGGTACTGTTATTCGCAAAGATGTCGGCGAACGACGACGAGATCACCGCCCGAAATCCAAAATCCGCGAGCGCCCACACCGCATGCTCGCGCGACGATCCGCAACCAAAGTTCTTGCCTGCCACCAGGATGGTCGCGCCTTCGTATCGCGGCTCATGCAAAATAAAATCCGGGTTCTTCTTCCCATCCGCTCCGAACCGCCAGTCGTAAAAGAGAAATTGCCCAAAACCGGTCTTCTCGATCCGCTTCAAAAACTGCTTGGGAATAATCTGGTCGGTATCGACGTTCAACCGATCCAACGGCGCCACGCGCCCGCGATGCACAGTAAATGGTTTCATCCAGAGTTTCACTCCCGAGGGTGCGCCATTCTGGCCCCGTTCTGTGCGGCTAGAGTGGGGGTTTTGACTTGCAAGAGGCACACCCGTTCACTCAAATTTCCAATTCCGAATATCCGTAAAATGCCCCGCGATAGCCGCCGCGGCCGCCATCATCGGGCTTACCAGGTGCGTCCTGCCTCCGCGTCCCTGCCGACCTTCAAAATTGCGGTTGCTAGTCGAGGCACAGCGCTCTCCCGGCTGCAGAATGTCCGGATTCATTCCCAGGCACATCGAGCATCCCGACTCTCGCCACTCAAAGCCCGCGTCCTGGAAAATCCGGTGCAATCCTTCCTGCTCCGCCGCGCGCTTGACCGCCTGCGATCCCGGCACCACCATAGCCCGCACTTTGGAACTCACGCGATGTCCCTTGGCCACCCTCGCGGCAGCCCGAAGATCTTCGAGCCGCGAATTCGTACACGACCCGATGAAGACGCGATCCACGGCGATATCCTCAATCCGCTTGCCCGGTTCCAGAGCCATATACTGCAACGCCAATTCCGCAGCTCGGCGATCACTTTCCTCCAGCCCCTTCACTTCCGGCACCCGTCCCGTCACAGGAGCGACCATGCCGGGGTTGGTCCCCCAGGTCACAAACGGACACAACTGCGCCGCATCGATCTGGATGACTTTGTCGAACTTGGAATCTGAGTCGGAGGGCAAGTTCCGCCAGCGGGTGACTGCCTTTTCCCACTCCGCGCCAGTCGGAGCAAAGCGGCGCCCTTTCACGTAGGCAATCGTGGTTTCGTCCGGCGCCACCATGCCAGCGCGCGCTCCCGCCTCGATACTCATGTTGCAAAGCGTCATGCGCCCTTCCATCGAAAGCGCGCGTACTGCCGCTCCGGCGTACTCGATGACGTGTCCGGTCGCGCCATCGGTCCCAATCTCCCCGATGATCCCCAGCGCCAGATCCTTCGCGCCAACTCCATCCGGAAGTTGTCCGCGCACGTCGATCTGCATGGTCTTCGGCTTTTGCTGCGCCAGGCACTGCGTGGCCAACACGTGCTCGACTTCCGAAGTGCCAATCCCAAATGCCAGGCTGCCAAAAGCGCCGTGAGTGCTGGTGTGGCTGTCGCCGCAGACAATCGTCATTCCCGGCTGCGTTAGCCCCAGTTCCGGACCGATCACGTGCACGATGCCCTGCTCCGCGGAATCCATATCGAACAGCCGGACACCGAATTCCTTGCAGTTGGCCTGCAGCGCTGAAATCTGCTTCGCTGCAATCAGATCGGTGATCGGGGTGCCGCGGGGCTCGGTAGGAATGTTGTGATCCACGGTGGCCACGGTGCGTGAAGGCTGCCGTACACGCCGTCCCGCAGCCCGCAAACCGTCGAAGGCCTGCGGCGAAGTCACCTCATGGACCAGGTGCAAATCGATATAAAGAATAGAAGAGCGTCCGGCAGGCTGCGCCACCAGGTGCGCCTCCCAAATCTTCTCGAATAATGTCCGTGCCATATTTTTTGGAATGAACTAGTTTTTCACAGTGCTGGCGCATGCGGCAAGGCGCGGTTGTGTAGCCCCGGACGCCTTGTCCGGGGTTGCGCGCGAAATGCGCAATGAGAAGCAATAAGGAATCTAGCGGCAGGCTTTAGCATGATTCCGTCCCTACACGAATCTCCCGCTCAAAACCTACCCGAAATGCCTTATCGTTTCCCATTTTCCGAGCTACTACGCTAATTGGAACAAAACGGGATGCATAGTTATGAACAGAGCTGTGAACAACGAAGTCAATATCAACAACGGTAAAAGCGTCGCCGCTCTCTTTGCGGAGATGAAGCAGGAGCTACAGGATTTCGTGCAGACGCGCGTCACCATGTTTAAGGTCGAGCTGCAGGAAAAAGTCCGGGTGATGAAAGCTGCCGCGCCGCTCGCGGTAATCGGAGCTGTGCTATTGCTGACTGCATATCTGCTGTTTACCTTGGCGTTGGTATCCCTGGTATTCGCCTTCCTGCCCGACAACTCCTATCGCTGGGCGATCGCCTTCGCCGCCATTGGGGTGCTGTGGCTGATTCTGGGCGGCATTGCAGCCTACATGGCAAAGCGGGAACTGGAAGTCAAAGGTCTTCTGCCGAAAAGAACTGTGGAAGTGCTGAAGGAAGACAAGATGTGGATTCAGTCCGAGGTCAAGCAGATATGAGCGCCGAACCGGTAGAGAATCTCGAAGTGCGCGCCGTCGAGCAGCGCAATCGCCTGCACCAGACAACCTCCGAGTTGAAGGGAAAGATCGCCGAGACCCGCGAGCAACTCGATCCCGCGAGAAACGTGCGGGAACACTTCGCCGGAGTCGCCGCCGCAGCCGGCGCACTTGCTCTGCTCGTGGGATACGGAGTTGGCGGAATGTTTACGCGGCGCTGACGCCTCTCCCGCACCACTGAAACTGAGGAGAACACCATGCCAACCATCAACAGTATCGCCAAAGTAGTGGCCAAACCATTACCCCGAGTTATCTCGCCAAAGACGCAAGCCATTTTCGATTACCTTCTCGTAGGCTCTTTCCTGGGGACGGCAAGTTGGTTCTGGCGCCATAACAAACGTGCGGCGGTGGCAGCGTTGCTTTGCGGAGGCGCGAAGCTGGCAGTCACTTTGCTGAGCGATAGTCCTGGTGGCGTTCGCAAAGTAATCAGTCCTCATGCGCGTCGCGAGATCGACCTTGGCCTGGCGGCGATGGTTGCGACCATGCCGGAATTCTTCGCCTTCAAGGACGAGCCGCAGAAGAAGTTTTTCATCGCGCAGGGAGCCTTGATCACCATCGGCAGCGAACTGACGCAATATCCTGGACGTTCCAGCGGAAGAAAGGAACGCTCGAGAGCAGCCTGATTTATGCCATCCGTCGCGGAACATCACGGCGTGAAGAGTCCGCTGCCCTCGCTGTGGAAGTTTGGCGGGCTCACTCCGCTCAAGCTCATCAAGGTCTCCGTCAAGAAGATTGGAGAGGACGAGCTGTCGACACGCTCGGCTGCGCTCTCCTATTACTTTCTGCTCGCTCTATTCCCTATGCTTCTATTCCTGGTCTCGCTGGTCGCGGTGGTCGCGGGGCCTGGTTCGCAGATGCGCGACACCATCGTGGCATCGATCGGCCGGCTAGCTCCGGGATCAGCTTCAACCTTGATTCGTTCCGTCATAGATCAGACTTTCAAACACAGCAGTGGGATCAAACTTGCGGCGGGCATTCTGGGCGCATTATGGGCTGCTTCGGGAGGCATGAGCGCCGTCGTTACCTCGCTGAACGTGATTTATCGAACTGCCGAGACGAGGCCATGGTGGAAGCAGAAGGCCACGATCATCGGCCTGACGCTGGCGCTTGCGGCATTGATTATCTTTGCGTTGGTGCTCGTCCTCTATGGCGGAAAGATTGGCGAGTTCGTGGCTTCACAGGTCGGGATGGGAAAGGTTTTCGACATTGCCTGGAAGGTATTGCAATGGCCGGTTTCATTCGCCGCGATGTTCCTCTCGTTCTCAATGGTCTACTATTTCGCGCCCGATGTGAAAGAACGGAGGTGGTTCTGGGTCACTCCCGGGTCGGCGACGGGAGTAGTACTCTGGCTGATCGCTTCCGTGGGATTCCGCGTTTACCTGCACTTCTTCAACAGTTACAGCGCCACCTATGGATCTCTCGGAGCCCTGGTAATTTTGCTGGTATGGCTCTATCTCACAGGCTTCGCCATTCTGGTGGGTGGAGAAGTGAATTGGGTGATCGAAAACGAAGACAAGAAAGCCGCGGAACTGGCCGTCAAGAAGAAGGAAATCCAAACGCAATTGAAAGCCGCCTAATCGACCGCAAAGGCTCTATACGTACCACTCAGTATGTGTCCCCAACATGTGAAGTCCTGCTCTTCACAACCACTGCCACATTTCGAGGCCCTTTTGCGCGGCGTCGGAACCTCTGTCCTATTTGCTTTCGGGCGTGACCGCTACGCTGCGGGCGACATACTGCGAATTCTCGAAGTTCGCAGTGATGGTGACATTTGCGCCAGCCTGCAGATTATCGTCGGGGATGGCTTGCGGATTGAGATGAATTTCGTAAGTCTTGTGATCGATGGAGGAATTCAGCACCAGCAGCCCGGCCCGCAAATCCAGGTGCACGACCTGCCCCACAAAGATGTAACGGGTTCCGGGGAGCGCCAAAATTGAGATCTGGCGCGCCACGTCGTTGCCTTTACCGCGCGAATCGAAATCCACCGAGACCAGCGACCCGGGAACCAAGATGTTGGCCGCGACAGTCCGCCCGTCCCGCAGAACTTTCGTCGAGGACGATAGGCGGATTTTCACGGCGGAGGGGGAAAGCCCATCTCGCAGAGTTAATTGGTCCGACGTGTACTTCAGCACGATGCCCTGGCTCTGACCCGCCGCGGCCTCGGGCCTGAGCCGAATATTGCGAGCGAACACTTGATTGCCATCGAGAATGGTATCGACGTAAATTCTTTCGCCCTGCTTGAGATCAGCGATTGTGACTTCTTTTTGGCCGCGATAGACGTGGGTTCGGGGGTCGAACAGGACGCTCATCTGGCCGCCGCCGAAAACGCGAACCGTCACCTGGTCTCGCACCCGGTCCAGTTTCTCGAGGACACCGCCTATCAGGGTGGCGTCCTTGCGCGGTACCGGAGGTAGATCCGGTATTAAGCTTGCCGGGTCGGCTACGATTGCACTCTCTTCAGTTTTCTGGTCGGGAGAGGCGGCGCCCGGCTCGATGGCCACCGGTTGGATGTTCACGGCCGGCGGAGACACCATTGCCGCGCCCGGCTCGCTCGAGCTTTGAGCGAAGCCCAAGATCGTGAAAAATGCACAGCCAACCGCGATCTTGAGCAAGGTTCGACTTATACAGGTTTTCACGGTCATTTTGGATGCTGCTGCGCGCCCAGAAGGTAGTCTCGAATCGACAATTGGTTAGCTGGCAGAACCGGGCCCAGCAAACAAATGACTGACTCCGGCATCCAATAGAAGCTTCATTGCAAATTTTTCCTGGGAAGGTGAAAGAATTCATGTCCTGGAAACGCCGGTGTTCCCGTGGTCTTTGCATGATTGCTTTGGCAGCATCAGGATCGCTCTTCGCTCACGCCGGGGAAATCAAGGATATAAAGATCAATATCCCGCGTCGAAGCAAGCTCACCCCGGTTCAGCGCCTGAACCGCGAGGGGGTAGAAGCAATCCGGAAGCACAAATTCTCCAAGGCAGAGAAGTTGTTCTACAAAGCATATTTGTATGATCCCGGCGACGCCTTCACCCTCAATAACCTGGGATACGTCTCCGAATTGCAAGGGCAAATCGAGCGCGCGCAGCGCTACTACCAGCTTGCGGCCGAGCAATCGAGCGACGCTGTCATCGATCTGGCCAGCGCGCCCCAGATCAAAGGCCGTCCCATGAAGGAAGCTGTGGCCCTGACCAACGCGCCGCTGCAGATCAACCATGCCAACGTAGAGGCGGTCCGGCTGCTCTCGCAAGGACGCGCACCCGAAGCCGATCTGGCCTTACAGCAAGCGCTCAAGAGCGACCCTCGCAACATCTACACCCTGAACAATATGGGTGTAGCAAAGGAGATGGAGGGCGAGAACCAAGAAGCGCTGAAATACTACGACGAAGCGGCGTCAGCGGCCCAGCCGAATGCAACGGCAGTGGTCACCACAAACAGCAGCTGGCGCGGCCGTCCTGTGTCTCAGATGGCGCAAGAGAATGCCACGCTATTGCGGCAACATCTGGCGCATGCCCAGGATCTCCGTGAACAGGTTGCAGAGTTGAACTTGCGCGGCGTATCCGCCGTGAATCGCAACGATCTACGTACGGCGGATGCAGATTTCCGCAAAGCGTACGCTCTTGACCCCAACAATGCGTTCACGCTGAATAATATTGGGTATGTGTCTGAGCTCGAAGGCGACCAGGAAACCGCCCAGTTCTACTACGAACACGCGCGCCAATCCATGGACGCGAACGCCGTGGTCGGTGTTGCCAGCCGGCGTACCGCAGAGGGAAAGAAGCTGTTCGCCGTGGCGGAAGATAATACGTCACGAGTCGATACGCGCGTGTCCCAGGAGCGCCAGACCCTGCAGAGACAAAACGAGCCGGTTGCGTTGCGTCGTCGCGATAACAGCATCGTAGAGGAGCCTGCTCAGACGCCAAACACCTCCACGCCCAGCGCTCAGCCGGAACAGCAGCCCTGAGGAGTGGCCTAAGAAATTGATCTAGGATCCGCTCTTTTCCATGAAGCGGCCAATATCGGACTCGGGATCGTAGAAGATATGCCGCAGGATATTGGTCAGATATCGGGACAGGGTGTTCACGTTGGTTTTGTACCAGCAGCACCGCGTCATCGAGGGCGACAGGCCGCAGATAAACTGCAACGTGTCGAGTGCGGCGGGAGGCTGCGCCAGCATGGCCGCCGCCATGCGGTGATTTCCATCCAGAATCGTCAGAGGACTACGCTCATCCACCCCGATCAATAAAACGGTTGGATTCACGGACCCTTGCCGCACAGGATCGCTGATCCGGCGCAGCTTCTGGAAGAACTCGTCGTGTGGCGACTCCTGCCATTTCATGCGCAGGCACTCGATCATATCCGTCAGATAGAAGCTTCCTTCCGCCACCCGGCGCCATTGCGCTCGGGGGAAAAAGCGGATGCGCTCAAGATCCTTTCCATTCAGCTTCACCTGAAACCAATGCGTGTCCTCGGGCAATTCGCGCCACATGGCTCCCCGGCGCAGAAATAGGAGCGCGCGCCGCAGCGCATTCTCTCGATGGCTGTTCAGGTCAGGACGGACTACTAGATTCTCAAAATCGGACCGGTATTCCTCGAACTCAGGATGATGGAACTCGCTGCGCAGGAATTCCGCAATCACCTCATGCTCGCTTAGGGAGCGCGCAACGGCGAGAGCGGGATAGCTGCGAACGTCCTCCGGAACCGCAATTTCCTTGCGCAACAGAGGCAGCGCCACCATGACGAACAGAACAATCATCAGCACCAGCTGCACGAAGATGACCTGCCGCAGATTCTGATGAAAACCGCAGATGCCAAGCACGAGCGCACCGCTGAAGGCGAGCTGGATCCAGCTGGTGTTCGCGATCTTGCGGGACATCTCGTAGGTGATCATGACCGAACTCAGCGAGTAAATGCCCGTCGTAATTGCGTACAAAATCAACAACGGCGCCAAGCCGCCGAAATTGGCGAGTTCAAAATGAGAACCAAACAGCGTCCTCCAAAGAAAGCTGGGGATCACCCACAGGCCCAGAGTCAGGACAGAAAGAATCAGGAACACCAGAATCAGCGACATGAAAAGAACCGGCCGCGCTTCGCGATCGCTGGAACGAGCTCCGGCCGAAACTGGAAACATGGTGTTGACCACCGACCATGCGCACATATTCACCAGTCGCCCCACCAGAGAGACGGCCGCATAGATGCCCGCTTCTTTCGAATCGAAAAAATGCTTGACCAGCACGATGTCGAAGTTGTTGATGACCACCTGGCCGGAAAAGAAAACAATCGCTTGCACACCCTCGCCGAACGGCATCGCAATCCGGCGCGCGCGAAGTTGCAATCCTGGACTGGGCTTAGCCAGCAAATAGGAGACTATGACGGCGATGACGCTTGCCCACACTGCCCCTCTCACCCCCAGGCCCAGAGACATCAGCAAGTAGGCGCCGCCCAGCCGAGTCAGGCCCTCGAGCATGAAGTTCAGCGCCAATTGACCGAACGCGTGGATTCCCTGGATATACCCGCGTCGCACCCCCAAAGGAATGTAAAACGCTGTTCCCAGCGCCAGTAAGGTGATCAAAGCCGGCGTCGGAAGGTTCAGGTAGTGGTTTAGCCCGTGGTTGAACAGGAATAGGAGGACCCCGATGGCGATGCCGGCCATCCAGGCCTGCAGGTGAAGCCGCGCGAAGACGGCCCCCTTTTCTGCTTCAGTTTCGCGGCTGGCTACGTATTTGGCGCACACCACCTGAAAGGAAAGTGTGATGGCGGAAGCGAGCATCAACAACGTATAGACCGCCGTCGCATGGGCGAAACCCGTAGGGCCAAGCATGCGCGCCGTGACCACGTTGTAGATAAGGTTGGTGACCCCCACCAGCCCGGAGCCCGCCAGGAGTGTAAGGCTGCCGCCCAGAAGTTTTTGGCGAAGTGCCTTGGTCCGGCGCTGCGACGGGCCGGGCGCTCGCGACGAATCGCTGAGTCGGGTTTGCTTGATCTCGGCCATTCGGCGGTTGGAACTAGAACAACGTGAAGTGCACAACCGGCAAGATAATGCTCTTGTTGTTGCTGGTAGATCCGGGGAAGTTGTAGAACGTCTGCTGCTGCACGCCTACAGAAAAGCGCATGGGAAAGGACACCGGGACATTGATATCCCCGTCTTTGACGTTGCCTCGCCAGCCTCGCGTGTACGACACCAGGAGTTCGCTCTGGGCATTGTCGTAAAAGTGATACCCCATCCCTCGCGACAGCACAAATGACCCCTGCACATCCCAATGCCGTGTCGCGCGCAAATCGAAACGTCCTCCTGGCAGAAGCGCTTGGGCGATCGCGTATTGTGTGTTTTGTACGCGCCAGGAGCGCAGATGCTCGGCGAGTCCGGCTACCGTCAGTCGTTTGCCGAATTTGTGTTGCAGGCCGCCATAGGTCGACGTGCTGAAATACTCTTCCACAAATGGGCGGAACAGCAGGTCGCGAGCGGTGTATCCCGCGATCAGAGAAGTGCTGCCCCATGGTCGTCCCACCGTGAACTCAATGTTTCCGAACAAGTCGCGCGAGTGAAGGCTCTGCTCCGTAAATGGCCCGGCTTCGCGCTGCGCTGTTCCGGTGAAAGAAATCCAGTTGAAGAAGGAGCTCGTGTACACGTACAGGAATTGCCGGAACAGATCCTGGTTCATGAACCGAGGCGAAATCTTGTCCCTGCGAACCGTGAACTGCAGCCCACCGTTGAAGGTGATCGAATCCGACCCCAAGTGCAGGATAGGATTGATTCCCCCATTCACCATGGTGTCATAGGTGTTTCTGTTCTGAATCACTCCCACGCTGGGAAACAGCAACCGGCCGGCCGTCATGCTCTCGCCTACGAAGCCAGAAATCACCGGAAGATCCCAAAGCTTTACCCGGTAATGCGATTCGGCGAGGCTTTGATACGAATGGCGCGGTGGCGGCAGCAGGGCCGGATTGCTCACCCTGAGGATCTTCGCGTCCAGCGCATATACATTGACGTCTTCCAGAGCCGGGGCGAAGTTCGCCTCGGGCACTAGGCTGAGAGCGCCGTTCACCGGCCGTCCCGCCTGTTCGCCTTCGGTGTACTGCGACATTTCGGCCGTCCCGCGATCGTCCGCCCCGGCGACCGTCGATGCCTGAGCATAAGCAGCCAGGGAGTGCAGAGGATCTTGCCGCTGCCGGTACAGATTGGCTGAGGCCATCATGTAGTCGTAATCGTCGCGATAGTCCCTCGCCGGGCCGAGACTCGCCAAAGCTTTCTCAGCCTTTCGCGTGTCGCCCTCCGCTAAGTAGGTATTGGTCAATCCGATAGCTACGCTGCGATTATTCGCGCCCGCCAATTGCGCCTTAGTGTAGTAATTCTCCGCCAGATCAAAGTCGTGCATCGAGAGGAAAAGATTCGCGGCGTCCGTGAAATCCTCCGCCTTAACTGGCGAATCGGGGAACAGACGCGACTCGGCGAATCCCAGCGCGATCTCGCGGCGGGCATCATCGAAATCCCCCTGCCGGATGAAGATCTGCGCGATCGCCAGGCGAATTCCGATGCGGTCTCCAGCAGGAACTTCAAGCGCGCGCGAGAACCTCTGCATGGCCGCATTCCTATCCCCTAACGTAAGAAATGCATCTCCCGTGGCGGTGAGGATTTCTACCCGGTTGCTTCCCAGTCGCTCCGCCGAGTTGATGTCCTGCAGCGCATTTTGACGGTCCCCTTGCTTGGCATGGACCTGCGCCATCAGAGCGTAGATCGAAGGATCGGACGGGGAAAGCTGAACAGCTCTCTGCAGCGCCGCGATCGAATCAGAGTAATGGCGCATCCGGTACAGAACATCGGCATACGCCAGTTCCGTAGTCGCATCCTTGGGATCTTCGGCCAGCGCAGTTCGATACTCGGTGGCTGCGTGCGGATAATCCTGGCCTTGACGAAATGCTTCCGCGCGAGCCAGGTGCCAGGCGTGTGATTTGCCCAGGATCTTCTGGGCGGCATCCAGTTCGTGCAGCGCCGGACGTGGACGATGCAATTGCAGATCCGCGAAGGCTAAACCAAGGTGCGCTTCGCCGTACCCAGGTTGTAGCTTCAATGCCGTCTTGAAATCGTCCGATGACTTACGAGGATCCTTCAGGTCGTTCAGTACAAATCCGCGATTCACGTAACCGGTGGCCATCTTTGGATCGCGTTCCAGCGCCAGGCTGAAATTCTTCAGCGCCGGTTGCAATTCCCCGTTGTGTGCATAGACGTTTCCGGCAATAAGCGGGAGATCTTTGTCGTTCTTCAGAATGGGCTCATACTTCGTGACCAAAGCCAGAGCTTCGTCGTAGCGGCCGAGGTAATACAGGTCGTACGCGAGGTACACCACGCCCTCGCGGTCGCTGGGCAGCTTGCTCAACACGCTTTCCCCGAGTTTCGCAGACTCAGCATAATCGCCCTTGAAGAACAGATATCGCTCGCGCTCCCGCTGTACCTGCGCGCTGGTGTTCATCTTGGCATTCGCGCGTTGCAGCCATTGTTGCGCCAGATTGAGGTTGTGCGATTCCAGCGCCGCGTTCGCAGCTCCGGAGATGATCAACGGATTGGTCGGCATCAGCTGGTAAGCCGACTGGTAATTCTTTTCGGCGCTGCCGAAATTCCGCTCCGCGGTATAGAGGTCTCCGAGCGCCAGATAGGACACGTAGTCTTTTGGATGTGCCGCAATGGCGCGCTGGAAGTAGGACTCGGCAAGCTTGTTGTCTCCAGCATCCCGCGCCAGATAGCCGAGTTCGGAGAGAGCCTGCCGGTTGTTCTTGTCGAGTTCCAGAACGTGATTAAACGTCTGCCTGGCAGAATCCTTCTGTCCCATCTTCCAAAGCAGCGTGCCAAAGTTCATCAGTGAATTCACATTGTTGGGGGCCAATGTCAGGGCTTCTTTCAAGTCACGGTCTGCGGACTGAAGATCTCCAGAGGCAGATTCCACGGCGGCGCGCAGGCGCAGCATCTCCGGCCGCTGCTCATCGCTGACTTTTACCTGCTGAATCTCACTCGATGCTGCCTGCAATTGCTCTTTGGCATGGGCGTCGTCGTCTTCCCGCCCGTAAATTTCGTAGAGATTCAGGCGTAACTCGATCGGGTACAGCGGCCCCTCGGGCACCGTCGCTGGCAGATTATTCAGTGCGAGCTTGTACTCCTGCTCGGCCTCGGGCAAGCGGTCCTCGGATTGAGCCTGGGCCGCCAGAATGGCATGCAGACGGTAATTATTGGCATCGATGCGACGCGCGGCATCCAAAAACTCCTTGGCATCGTCCGGACGGCCGGCATTGATCCATGCCTGGGCGGCGCTAAGGCTCAGACCGATACTGCTCTTTGAGGCTCGTGCCAGGCGCGAATAAAGTGCCGCAGCTTCCTGTGGTCTTCCCGCCAGCTGATACGTATAAGCAAGTTCCGCCTGTGCATCGGCGTTCTTTGCCGGCAGCGCCTGCAACGTCGCGATGGCCTCGTCGTACTTGCCTTCGTCCCGATACTGGCCGGCGACTGCCCGTAATACTTCGGGATCTCGCGGACCTCGACTCTTGGCGAGATCCAAATACTTTGTGAACTGATCTTGCTGTCCGAGCCGTGAATAGGCGTGAGCCATCAACAGTTCGGTATGCGCGGTGGGTTGCAGAGCGTCAGCTCGCTGCAGCAGAGGTAGAGCCGCTTTCGGGTCGGTGTTTAGCGTCAATTCCCCGGCGAGCTGCAGGCTGTTGGCGTCTCTGGGATTCGCAGCGACTACCTTCTGCAAAAGCTGTTGCGCTTCCTGCGTCCGGCCCATCTTGGCATAGGTCTGCGCCAGCCCCGCAAGGCCACGCGCCGAATTGGGTTGGAGCTTCAGACCGCGGTTAAATGCGTCGACCGATAGCGGATACTTTTCGTTCAGCCGGGCGGCGTAGCCCAGCAGAAACCACAGCTCCGGATTCTGCGGAGCTGACTTGGCGGCCTGCTCGGCATAAGTAACAGCGCCCGCGAAGTCATTCCGCTTTAGGGCATCCTGGGCAGCGCGAGCCTGCCGCGCCACCTGTATGCCCGAACCCCAACTGAAATCATTGCTTTGGCTGGAACTGCCCTGTGTGTTTCCGGATTGCTTGGAATTGGACGGAGATTGCCCATTGACGTCGAAAGTCTGGCAAGTCCCCCGGCCTGACCAGCTGAGGATCATGACAAGGCAAAAGCTCGTGAGCGGAAGCCGGCTTTTCACGTAGTCACCACACTCTGTAAAGAGACTTAGAAGACCGCGCACGGCGGCCTCCCGCATACAACCCAACTCCTGCGGTTCATTTCAGATGCCACCTTAAGGGCTAGGTTTGCTTCTCTCCTGCTCCCCTCCAGGCGAATGCCGTAAACCTTGTAGGGTGATTCTGCCATCCAATGTGGCTGCCTAAGTACAGGAGTGTGCGCCGCATGACGCCCAACCAAAGTTACTCTCGTCCAATTCCGCTGTTGGCGATTGTTCTGGTGGCCTTGGCTGTCCATGGACCTTTGTTGCTGATGCAATTGCCGTCCGGCTCCTTTGACGCGAACTTCCATATCTTTCTCGCGTCCCACTACGCACATCACTGGTTTAATCCCTGGAACGAGAAATGGTTCGCCGGCTTTTCGCAGACTACATATCCCCCACTGACGCACCAGTGGATCGCGATCGTGTCCAGCGTGGCCGGCCTCAAGATGGCCTACATGCTCGTGCAACTGGTCGCAGTTTTGCTGCTGCCGGTGGGCGTCTTTCGCTTTGCCAAGATCTGGGTGGATGAGCGTTCCGCTTCCTACGCCGCACTTGGCACAATCTTCCTGGGAGCGCTATCCTTTCTCGTTTACCAGGCCGGCCAGTTAGCAACTGTGGCCTCCGCGGCCCTGTACCTGAATGCGCTGCCGTATTTCTTCGAATGGTCGGAGGAAGGATCTGGCCGTGCATTTTTCAAAGGAATCTTCGTAAGCCTGGCCGCCGCCGCGGCTCACCATGTCACTTTGATTTTTGGCACAGTGCTGTTCGCCGTACCCGTGCTCTGGGTCGCCTTGCTGGATGCCCGTGATGGACGCACCCGAGGCGCTACCGGAACAGTCGCCGGGCGAGCTATCGCTTTCGCCGTGGTGGTCGCAATCGGAGTCGGGGTGGTGCTCCTGCCGTATTGGATGACGCTCATTCAACACCCCATTCACCAGATCCCCATTCCCCACGACAGCCGCAACAATTTCCTGTTGAACTCGACGACGGGCATTAACTACTTCCTGATTCCCTACGGCGCGTTGCTCCTTGCGCTGCCTTTCATCTTCTGGCGTGGGGCATCCGTTCGCCGGCTGCGTCCTCTGCTATTCGGGTTCTGGCTCACGATGATTTTCGGGCTAGGTGGCACGACTCCGTTACCGAGATGGCTGCTGGGCCGCGCCTACGAGATTTTGACCTTTGAGCGCTTTACCTTCTGGGCCACGCTGATGGCGATGCCGATTGTCGGTCTGCTGTCGATCCAACTGCTCGAGCGCTTTCGAGCCAAAGCTGCGGTCGGCCTGGCCCTGGCAGCCGTGGTTACCATCGGTGCAGCTTTGTGGTGGTTGAACGCTAATCCTTACCGCCCCGCGGGCACGATCAACGTGCAGCCGGTAGTTGCATTTCTCAATCGGGATGGCCACGATTCGTACCGCTATCTGACGCTGGGCTTCGGGAGTGACTTGGCGAAAGTCTCAACCTACACCGACGCGAGTAGCGTAGACGGCGATTACAACTCTGCGCGCCTGCTGCCCGAAATGACCCACTACGGCTCGGCGCAGTTGACCAACGCGAAGTTCTACGGCTCAGCCGGCATGGCTTCTCTCCGCGCCATGCTCGAACACGCCAACCGTTACGGTCTGAAATATATCTTCGTTCACGATGCTTATTACGAGCCGCTTTTGACCTTTATCGGCTATCGCAAGACGGAAACTTTCAATAACGGGGAAATCACTGAATGGTCAAAAGATGACGTTCCCCCGGCCCACCGCATCCAGTCCGACGCCGTTCCCCCCGCCTGGATGGGGCTGATGTGGGGCACGCTCCCGATCGGGGTGAGCATACTGGCGATTTTCCTGGTCGTGCTGCTGCCTTCCCGGCGGGCACGAAGAGCCATTGAGCCGCCGATTCGTATGGAAGAACCGGAACGACACTACGTAGCCTGAATAACCGAGGAAGACAAATGAAACGTGCTCTGCCCATTGTCATTGTCTTGGTCGTGGTCACAGTTTTATTGATATTTCTTGGGATGACCTTCGGCCGCTCCAGCGGCACGGTCGGCATTGCGTCCGGCTCCGCTTTGCCCGGTTTCAGCGAGCATGCCTCCACTCCGGAGCAGGCTCTCTCGAATTTCCTGCAGGACATCCAGCGCCGCAATTGGGATCGTGCCTTCGCCAGTGTGGAGCGGACCAGTGACGCAGCCAACAAGTTCGACTTCATCCAGGACTGGACTGGAACCAACGGCGGTCTCCGTTCATTCTCGAGTCTCGAAAAGTATGAGGCCCGGCCGCTGCACGCCACCAATTCCGAAGCTCAGATCCGAGTCCGCATGCAGTGGACGACTCCGGTTGGCCCGGTGGAAGACGTGCGGGACTTCCAGTTGGCCCATCGCGGCGACGAATGGAAGGTCGTCTGGAATCAGACTCCTCCGCCCAATGTTCCCGCCCAGATCGTTTCTGTCAACTACCTGCGCTGGGATTTGGTTAGCGGCACATCCAGTGAACAGTGGGGATCGCACAACGTCGATTCACCCCACGTGCGCATCGTGTCCATGAATGCGATCGACTCGGCGGAAGGCACCGTAGTCATGGGCGAGGTGGTGAACGAAGATACGGTTCCGGCATTCGTGAACGTCAACTCCACTCTGGTGGATGCATCCGGCAATGCCATTGACGACGAGAGCAGCTTCGACAAGATTCTGCACATTCTGCTGCCCAAGCAAGTGTCGCCCTATCGCATCGACTTCCCAAAAGTCAGCCTGGCAAAAGTGAAAAATGTTCGTATGGATGTGAAAGCCACGCTGGTGCCAGCGTCTTCTGATCCTGTGATTGGAGTCATGAATCAGAAGCTGGAACAGGACGCGCAGGGCCGCTCCGTGCTGCATGGAGAGTTGTTGAATCAGACAGGCGAGACCGTGAATATTCCGCACGTCATCGCCAGTTTCTACGACAACAATGGGAAGGTAATCTGGGTTTCCGATGGCTATGTGCAGCAGGCGCTGCTTCCGCAATCGACTCAGCCGTTCGCTGTAGAAGTTCCGAAATCTGTCGCAGGGAAGGTTCAGAACTTTCATGTCGTGGTCAATCAATACAGCCTGCAGAAGTCCTAGGGTTTTGCGGTACCTGTTCACGGCGCTCCTGTCTGTCTCGGCTGTAAGCTGGTCGCAGGACATCGAAGTGCGTGTACCGTCTGGA
The DNA here is from genome assembly GCA_036376495.1 of Candidatus Sulfotelmatobacter sp. Lineage (GTDB taxonomy): Bacteria > Acidobacteriota > Terriglobia > Terriglobales > Acidobacteriaceae > Sulfotelmatobacter. The sequence continues at coordinate 26,029 of DASVAE010000044.1, forward strand.
GCAGTCGCGGGGCAGCCAGCTTCCATCGCCACCACCGGGAGCGGATCGGCCACGTTCTATCTCGCGGGGCCCAGCATCGCCTTAAAGCGCGACGTGCGGCTCGGCCAGCAGATTCAGCTGAGCGCCCGTGAAATTGAAGGTGCGGGGCGATATGTCGCCACCATCTGCGCCGGCAGCTGCAGCAGTTCGGTCTTCTTTGTCGCGGCAGAAAAACCTTCCAGCCTTACCTTCCTGGTGCACCCTTCGCGCGCGCCCATCGGCCAGCCCGACATGATTAGCGGTGTCGCGTTCCCCTTCGATGAATTCGGCAACCTGATCTTTACGCCAGAGACAGTCCAGTTCCAGATCAGCTCCAAAGAATCAAAGCTGGCGTCGCACAGTGTTGAAACGCAGAATGGCGTCGCTTGGTTTCGCACTAGTTCGGGCAAGTCTGCTGGAGCGGTCCAGGTGATCGCGTCACTCAATGATGTGCAGGCGAGACGGGTCGTGCAGCAGGTCGCTTCCGATCCCTGCCGCCTGCAGATCAAAGCCCAGCGCACCCCAAAGGGCGTCGAGGTCCAGACCGAACCCGTGCGCGACTGCTCCGGAAATCCCGTCCCCGACGGCACGATTGTCACGTTTACCGCGAAAAACGGCGATCAAATCAGCACCGTCGATGCCCCCATCAAGCAGGATGTGGCGCGGGCTCGAATCGCAGCGAAAGGTCCCATCGTCATCTCCGCTGCGTCCGGTGTGGTGATGGGCAATGAGATCCGTGTAAGCGGGCAGTAGGCGAGGGACATGTCTATGATGCGAATACGAATCGCGATGCTTTGTGTGACACTGGCTCTCACTGCCGGCAACCTAAAAGCGGCGGACGCCTCGCCTCAGGTTACGTTGAACGTGACCAAAGCCGCGCCACGAACCGTCGAACCACTCACGCAGCGCGCCTTGCTTCGCGACTACAAGTTTGCATGGGCGAATCTGGCGCAGGCGCTGGAGTCGAATTCTACTGAATCGCTGAACGGACTTTTTGCAGGCAACGCTAATACCGCGCTCAAGGACAAAGTGAGCGCGCAGCGACAGAGCGGCCTCTCCTCCCGTTATTCAAACCAAAGCCACAAGGTATTCGCCGTCTTCTACGCCCCCGAAGGCGATGTAATCGAACTCCACGACACCGCCGAATACGACTATCAAATCCTGGATGGGAGCAAATCCATCCATAGCGAGCACGCCGTTGTGCACTACGTTGTGCTGATGACGCCCGGCGCCGATCGCTGGGTTGTGCGGCAACTCCAGGCCGTTCAACACTTTTGAGGGACCCCGCCAGACGCCAACCACCCTCTCATCGGGTGGCATCTAATTCAATTCATGCGGACGAGTGGAGTGGAGTCTAGTTTTGTCTAAAAAACTGCTGGCCATCGCGATTGTGTGCTTCATGGTGGGGACAGGCTGTACCTCGCCCGGAGCGCGCCTCGTGCCGCATCAGAACTTGCAGGCGCCGAATGCCTGGCCCAAACTGCTGGCTGTCTATATGCCCTGGTTTGGAAATCGCGTGCACATGGATGTCGGCTACGTCAGTTACGACCCCAACGTGCTTCGTCATCAGATCGAGCAGGCGCGCCACATGGGCATCTCCGCCTTCGTGGTCGACTGGTACGGAGAGAGCCAGCCCTTTTCCGATCACAATTTCGCCCTCATGCAGGAGGCTGCCGACCAGAGTCATTTCCAGGTCGCCCTTCTCTATAACGAATCCGCCGACGAAGATGCCCAAGCCACCGATGACGCCATGACCGCTATGGACAAAGCTTACAGCGCTTACATCGGGCCCCAAGCTCCGCATCGCAATGCATACTTGACCTATAACGGCCATCCCGTGATCTTCATTTTCCCAAAGCATGGCCATATCGACTGGGACCGCATTGTTCAACACTGCCAGTCGTGGGAGGCGTCGCCCTACTTCTTCTATAAAGACGAGCCTCAACAAAAGTATCTCGGCGATTTTGCTGGCCTTTATGCCTGGGTACAGCCCGGCGCCAAGGGCTGGACGCCCGACGGAAGCAATTGGGGCCAGCAGTACCTGGATGACTTCTACAAAAACATGCGCAACAAGCATCCGGACAAGATCGCCGTGGGGGCCGCCTGGCCCGGCTTTGACGATTCAGGCGCGAAATGGGGACTGAACCGCCACATGCAAGCGCGCTGCGGACAGACCTTCGAAGACACGCTACACCTGTACACCCGCTATTTCGATGCGGCTCATCCGTTGCCCTTCGTCATGATCGAAACGTGGAACGACTACGAGGAAGGCACCGCGATCGAGCGCCTAAACTTTGCCAAGTGCGGCCAGAATGTTCCGTCCGCTGCAGGCGCTGAGTGAAGTCTGGCCTGCAACCTCAAGCCTCACCGTGACATCCAAGGGGACGGCTTTTCAGCATTCCAGAAAATCAACAGGGAGTCCTAGCGATGGAGCCTGTGCAGGAGTCGAGCAAGAGCATCCAGTTACTTTCCGAACTCGTCTGCAATAACGTCGCGGCTTCGAGCACGTCCCGGGGCGTCGCCATCAGAACGACTCCGACTCCTTCGCCTCGGCTGGCAGAGCTCACCGCCGTTCTACGGCAGGAGGATCTCGAGGAACTCAGGGCACTGGCAGCTTCCAATCACGTCCTCATCCGTGCCTTCGATTCGCTCGGCCCCATCCTCGATGTGGAAGGAAACCTTCAAGCCGCCGAATGGGTCCATGTCGCGGCTGAAGAAGAACGATCGCGAATTCAGCATGCGCTGGGATTTTTGAGTGAAATCTGCTTGGCTATGCAACAGAGCGGATGCTCGGTCACCGTGATCAAATCTTTGGACCATTGGCCCGACTTGGGCAGTGATCTCGATCTCTACAGCGATGCGGAACCCGAGCGTGTTGTTCAGGTGATGACCTCGACGTTCCGTGCGAAAGTGGACAACCGCAGTTGGGGTGATCGCCTGGCAAATAAATGGAACTTCGTGGTGCCCGGGCTGCCCGAGCTGGTGGAAATTCATGTTGGACGCCTGGGACAAACGGGAGAACAGATTGCCGTCACACGTTCTTTGTCCGCGCGCACGCGAAGCAAAGCCATCGGCCATTTCGCATTCAACGTGCCTGCGCCAGAAGATCGCATCCTCATCAGCACTCTTCAGCGCATGTACCGCCACTTCTACATTCGCCTGTGCGACATAGTCGACAATGCGGCGCTCCTGGACCAGCATCTTGTCGACTTCGAATACCTCCACTCCCTGGGCGCCTCGGCCGGTCTTTGGGACGGCATTGCGACGTACCTGAATATCATCTCCGAGTACATGGAGGCCTACCGAGGATACGGGGTTCCGCTGCCCTCGCTGGTAACCGGATCCGCAAAGTTCGGCGCTGCCAAGGTCCGTTTCCGCCGTCAATTCCTGCGGGTTCCCATCTTGCCCCAGTCGATCCACTTATACGCAGGCGAACTCAAGACTCTGCTGATGAATGGTGAGCTGCGCAATAGTCTGCGGCTGAGTCTCTTGCCAGGACTGGCTACGGCGGCCGCTTTGGAGCAAAAGCTGACCGGCAGCGACAAAGGCATTTGGTAGTCGAGACGGTGGGAATGTAGGGCTTCCCACAAAAGGTACTACCCGGTTCTCCGGATTGCCGCGCCCCTTGTCGCCACTTAAGGTCAGGTCAGACGTTTGTTGATGAACCTGGTTCGGAGCGAAGGCTAACCCTCCTCGCCTCAGTTCCGGGTGATCATGCGTCTATTGCAAGCCAGATCGACATTAGGAGCATATCTGTGACCCGCATCTTGATCGTCGATGACAACCCCGCCGTCCGCCGCTATTTGCGGGCAATTCTCGAGCAGCAGGATTCCTGGAAAGTCTGTGGTGAGGCCCGAACCGGGGCAGAAGCTTTGCATGAGGTGCTGGAGGCTCCTCCCGACCTCGTCGTGCTCGACTATCAAATGCCCGATTTGAACGGTGTGGACGTTGCCCGTCAGATTGCGGAGATGTTCCCCAGGCTCCCCATACTCATGGTAACTCTACATTTATCCACTCAGCTCACAGAAGCCGCCCGGGAGGCAGGCGTTCGGGGCGCCTGTGCCAAACAGGATATAGGTTCCGTGGTCGAGGCAGTGGATCTGCTTTTGCACGATAAGACCTATTTTCCGATGAATTCCGCAACGCCTTCGGCCTGAAAAGGGTCTTTTTCTGCTGCTCCAACGATGCTTTCCCGGAAATACAGGATTCCCTGTATTGGACCTGTGGATTCAAGAGGTTAGCCTCTCTTTTGGCCTAGGGGCGCGGACCTCTCGGCTGGTCGGTGTGTGAGGAAATCCCCGGTTATTGGTCAGGCTGTCACATCTGTTCAGGATAACATGTGGCGAATCGTCTGGTCGGTTTCCCCCGAAGGAACTGAAACAGAATGACAATTCGCATACTTCTGGTGGACGACCACCCCATTGTTAGGCAGGGGCTGAAAACCCTGTTAGAGGGACATTCAGAGTGGGAAGTCATTGGCGAGGCCTCGGATGGGGCGGAGGCCATCGAGAAAGCCAAAGATCTTCATCCGGATGTCATGGTTCTCGATGTCACTATGCCGCGAATGAATGGCCTGGAGGCATGTCGTCTCTTACGGCGTCAGGCTCCTGGTTTGGAAATATTGTTCGTGACTCAGCACGACTCTCCGCAAATGATGCGGGAGGCTTTGGATGCGGGCGCGCGCGGCTACGTCGTGAAATCGAATGCCGCGCGGGATCTGCTCGCCGCTGTCGAAGCTGTAAGCCAGCACCGAGTCTTTACGGCCTTGCACGGCCGCACAGTCCCGGAACTGACCTAAGTTGTTAGAGCATTTTGCTCTGGAGAGGGCGATCATGAGACTAAGGATCCTGTTAGCAGACGACCACGAAATCGTGCGCCGCGGCTTGCGCGCACTTCTTGAAAAGCATGAGGGTTGGGAGGTCTGCGGCGAGGCAAGCGATGGCCGTGAAGCGATTGACAAGGCCTTGCAGCTGAATCCGGATGTCATCATCGTCGACGTCGGGATGCCCAACCTGAACGGCTTGGACACGACTCGCCAGCTGCTTCAGCACGATCCTCACTTCAAGGTAATCGTCCTGACGATCACCGATTCGGATCAGGTGATCCGGGAAGCACTGGACGCAGGCGCCCGCGGCTTCGTCTTGAAGTCGGATGCAGCGCGCGACTTGGTCTCCGCCGTTGAGGCTTTGCAGAATAAGCGCATGTTCTTCACCCCGCGAGTCAATGACCTTGTCCTTGCCGGCTTTCTGGAGAAGGGGCAGACCGTGGCACGCAATGAAACTCCCAAGCTGCCCACTTTGACTGCCCGCGAGCGCGAGATTACTCAATTGCTGGCGGAAGGGAACAGTTCCAAGGAAGTCGCGTCCCTGCTGAATCTCAGCACCAAGACGGTCGAAACGCACCGCAGCAACATCATGCGGAAACTGAGCTTCCACTCCATCCGCGACCTGGTGGTCTATGCTATTAAGAACAATTTGATCCAGATTGAATTGCCGCCGCCGAAGACACCCGCGGGGCCTACGGCGGCGTAGAGATCTGATTCAACATCCCCGCAGCTACCGCACCGTCTCCCCGGGGTAGTACCCGTTACGCGTGCGCACCGTCAGATGCGTGTGTCCTGGGGCATGGGCGTCCACGTGAATTGCCTGATATCCCTTTCCAATGTTCGGACCAGGATTGTAGGCAATCGTGTACTGGCTGCGAATGTCGCGAGCCACGTTTCGGCTGATCTCATTCACCTCATCCGCATTTTGCGGGAAGAACGCCACCCCACCGGTACTCGTTGCGAGATCCTGCAATGCCTGGCGCCCCGAGCGGGTCATACCTTCTTCGGTTAATCCGATCGCGTACACGGTCGCACCTTTGTTGGACTGCAGTTTTCGCATCGCGTCCTGCAGCGTTTCCCGGCTCATATTGTCCTGCCCGTCGGTGATCACGATGAGGACTTTCTTGTTCAGCCGCGGATTGTTTCGCAAATGTACGCTGGAAGCCACCACCGCATCGTAGAGCGCCGTACTCCCCCGGCTCGAAGTCTGGTGTAGCGCCGCCTCCAGTAAATGCGGATCGGAGGTAAAGTCCTGGTCCAGATATGGCGTCTGGCCGAAGTTCACCACGAATACTTCATCCTGCGGATTGCTCGCCTTAATGAGATTCATAACCGCTTCATTGACCCGGGCCCGCTTGTCCCGCATAGAACCCGAGTTGTCGATCACGATCCCGATTGCAACCGGCACGTCTTCCCGTTCGAACGAGGTGATGGCCTCAGGCTGTCCATTTTGAAAAATCTGGAAGTCATCGCGGGTCAAGGTCGTGACTGGGCGTCCCATCTCATCCACTACGGTCGCGTGCAAAAATACTTCCTGCACTTGCTTCTTGAAAACAAACCGGCTGTTGTCCTCGCCGCTGGGCGATTCGGGCGTGATGGACGGACTCGTCGACTGACCATTGGCCGGCGGTTCCTCTGGAGTTTTTTGCTGCACCGAGGGCGGAGGTGGCGCGGTGCGTGGAGGGAGATCCATTGGATTGTCCTGCGCTCGCAATGGCAAGCGCAAAACAACAGCTACGGCGGCGATCATCATCAGCCTGATAGCAAAGCGGAGATTTGGGGTGCTGCCCAGGGACATGGGTCCTCCGTGAACAGGGTTTGATGCCGATACCGGCAAAAGCGCCTACTCAAAAGAAGCCGCCGCCAGCGGCCCAGCTAGGGCGTTCCCTGACACTCTCGGGATATCCATGTAGGCCAAACCATCGCTCTATTCCTTGTCTTTAGCGCGCTCTCCGCGGCTTCCGGAAAAACTTACACGAGCCGCGAGCAAGGGCCTCCCGCGAAGTTGTTTATACGAAGGCAGGTACGGGTTTGGCATGGTTTTTGCTTTCGCAAGAATCGAAAGAAGTAGTGTGAGTCCTTTTGAGCACCCGGAGGAAGAAATGCTTCGTATTCTCATTGCTGACGATCACGAGGTCGCCAGGCGCGGAATTCGGGCCGTGCTCGAAAGCCACCCTGGCTGGGAAGTCTGTGGTGAGGCTAAAGATGGCCGTGAATCGGTCGACCTTGCGGCTGCCACTAAGCCTGACCTGGTCTTGCTCGATATTGGGATGCCCAATCTCAACGGGCTCGAGGCAGCTCGCCAGATTCTTGCTACCGCCCCCGATGTAGCCATCCTGATTCTGACCATGCACGACTCAGACAACGTGGTCCGTGAAGTACTGCGCGCCGGTGCTCGGGGCTATCTGCTCAAGTCCGATGCCGGGCGTGATCTCGTCGCCGCCGTTGAAGCCCTTCAAAGCCAGCGCACATTTTTCACCACTCGCGTCAGCCAGATGGTGCTCGACGGTTTTCTCGATCGCGAAAAGACCGGCCACAGCATCAAGCGGGATGATTCCACAGAGGTGTTGACCTCGCGGGAGCGCGAAGTCATTCAGTTGCTGGCCGAGGGAAAAACCAGCAAAGAAGTGGCCGTCGCCCTCAACCTCAGCGTCAAGACTGCCGAAACTCATCGCACCAACCTTATGCGGAAACTTGGTCTGCACTCGGTTGCCGACTTGACCCGATATGCCGTGCGCAATGGCATCGTGCAGGTGTTCTGAGTTATCCGCGTGCTAGATTGTTCGTGTCTACAGCGTACGCTGGATAGACGGGCGTGAATGTTCTGCTTACGCTGACCCCGGAATGCGCCCACGCCAGCCTGCAAGGCCAAGCCATCCAAAGCGGAGAAACGACAACTATGCTCTGGACGATCGCGGTCGTGCTATTAATCTTGTGGCTCCTTGGAATGGTCAGTTCCTACACCTTGGGCGGATTCATCCACATCCTGCTTGTGCTTGCGGTGATTGCCGTACTCGTTCGCATTATTCAGGGTAGAAGTCCTGTCTAGGAGCGGGATTCGCTCCAGATCCACGCAAAAGTAGGCCAAACATTCCCCTCGCGCAGACATCTCATCCCTGCGGGAAGTGATGCGCAGACCTCCGCATGCCACCACGGTCCACCCGCGTCGCAATTGCTCTTAATTTGAGAGGAGGAGACACGATGAACAAGGATCAAGTGGAAGGCAAAGTGAAAGATATCGCCGGGCGCGTGCAACGCCAGGCAGGTGAGTGGTCCGATAGCCCTGAACAGCAAGTGAAGGGCGCGGCAAAACAGGCGGAGGGCAAGGTCCAAAACGCTTGGGGCAAGGGCAAGGATGCTGCGAAAGACGCGGCAGATCGATCCCAATCTCCCGCCAAGCCCTCGGAAAACGTGAACGAGGACGAGCGGAACTCAGGTGACACAAGGCGCACCGGCTAGTCTGTGAACCTCGGCTGCCGGGCCGTCAGGCGGGTCTCGGCAGCCGACATCAAGCTGTTCTACATGAACTTCCGCAATCCCTCCTTAAAAAAACTCCGCATCGGGAACAGGTGTTAGTTCTCCTCGTGATCCCTAGCCCACTGTATGTTCTCCCGCATACCACAAGGCTTAAATAGGTTCATCACGAGGAGACAAAAAGACAATGGCTACCAAGCCCTTGCAAGCCGCTTCCATCAGCAACCCGCAGCAAATGTTCGAGAGTGCGCTCTCGGTGGTCACAGAACGTGGGAGCCGTAGCCGCCGCATAGCCGCCCGCACACAGCCCATCGCCGGGCAGCACACAGAACAACAAATGGAAAAACGCGCTCTCACCGATGCAGCCCGCGCGCTCGCCGCGCTGTGGAAGGTTTCGCCACATCTAGTTCGCTAAGGAGGTTAAGTATGGTTCGACCTGTTGGCGCTTTTTTATTGGTGTTCGCTGTGCTGAGCCTGATTGTTCATCAGATCGACATGTTTGAAATCCTGGGCGCAGTTGGAGCCGCCTTGCTGGCCTGGGATATTGCGCTGGTGCGCTTCTCCAAGACTGCGCAGCCGTCTGGAAGTCTTCGCGATCCTCTTCTCTGACCGGTCATTGCCCTTGGATTGTCAGGCGGCAGAGCTTCGCGGCAACGATGCCTTGGGCACATTTTCCCGATGCTGCACATCGATTTCGCTCAAGGCCGTTATTAGACTGGCGGCCCACCTGTACACGTTGTACTCCTCGATAGTGTGACGCATGTTGCGCATGCGCATCTGCTTTTGTTCGGGATCCATCTCCAGCCCCGCGCGAATGGCCTCGGCCATCTGGTCGATATTGTAAGGATTGACTTGCAACCCGTCGCGCAGTTCGTGCGCGGCGCCCGTGAAGATGCTCAGGATCAAAACTCCACTTTCGTCCCCGCGGGCGGCCACGAACTCCTTGGCCACCAGATTCATTCCGTCGTGCAGAGAAGTCACCATGCATACATCCGCGGCCTTGTAGTACGGTCGAATCTCTTTATGGCTGTGCTGCCGGTTGAGCAAAACGATTGGTTTCCACTTATCCCTCTGAAAGCGCCAATTGATTCTTCCCGCTTCGACTTCGATTTCCGCATTAAGGTCGTGGTAGCGCTTGAGGTGGCTGCGGCTGGGCGCTCCAATTTGAATGAGCGTGAACTGTCCCTGGTACCGCGGATATTTTTCCAGAAAACGCTCCACGGCGAGAAAGCGTTCGAGGATCCCCTTGGTGTAATCGACGCGATCCACGCCTACGGCTAGGAACAGAGCATCGAGATCCAGAGTCTTCAGTAAAGCAGTCCGGGTCTCTGCCGGGGACTGTTCTGCATTGCTCTCGGACGTGATATCCACGCTGATAGGAAAGGGCCGTGTGGTGGTGCAGTGCCCCAGTCGCTGCACGGAGAAGTGCTCCCAATCGATTCTCGATTCCACCACCCGGTCGGCAGTCTCAAGAAAGTTATTGCAATGCGACTGCAGGTGAAATGCGACCAGATCGGCGCCTAGCAAACCGTCCAGTAACTCGCGCTGCCTGGGGCAGATCCCAAATGTCTCGGGATTGGGCCAGGGGATATGCCAGAAAATCGCCACGTGAGCGTCAGGCCTTCTTTGTTTGATCAGTCTCGGCAGTAGCGCGAAATGATAGTCCTGCACCAGGACGATAGGACTTTCAACGCCGCGCATCTCTCCCAGCACCGCCTCGGCGAATTTCTGGTTGACCTCCTGATATTGCTTCCAATCTTGGTCCCGGAAGATGGGCCGGGTATGCGCGATGTGGCAGAGCGGCCACAGGCCTTCATTGGAAAATCCGTAGTAGTAACCTTCTTCCTCTTTCTTGCTGAGCCACACGCGGCGCAGAACGTAACGCGGATCGTCGGGGGGGACCGGCAGACGGCCATTGCGATCTGCTATCTCTCGATCGGCTGTTCCGCTCCCGTGCGCGACCCAGGTGCCATCGCACGCACAGAGCACTGGCTCCAGCGCAGTCACCAGCCCGCTCGGGGGCACGACGACTTCCACCGACCGTCCGTTTCGCACGTGCATGTAGGGCTCGCGGTTCGACACCACAAACAGGCGGCCGACGCCTAGGCGTGCGCGCACATCGGCTGCCAGCCTCTCCCGAGTCCATTGCGACTGGCCTTCCACTCGCAGCCGCGCTTCCCGTTGCGCGGCATTGCGCGCCGTGTTCAGGCTTTCCGCAAAAGTTGCGACTTCCTTGGCCAGTGGCCGAAACAGCTCGACATCGGGAACCCCGATTCGCGATGACGGCATGCGCCCCGTACGCAGAGCCCACATCCAGTGCGCGGTTCGCGCGATCGGACCTTCGATGCTCCAACGAACGATCAGCAATGTAATAAGTGCTATCAGGACAACATAGGCAAGGCCACTCAAGAATGTTTCGCGCCAGATGCGCAGCCCCTGCGTCCGGATGTACTCTGCATCGTGAACTACGGCCAGGGTGCCCAGAAATTTATCGGGAGAACGCAGCGGCACTGCCGAGATGTGAACGTGCTGATCGCCGAGCTTCTGGAATGCCTCGATCTCCCGGCCTTCGTGCAGGCTCTGCTGCACGACAACTGGAGCACTCTGGAGCCTCGGCCCCAGATCATTCGTCATCGCAACGACATTTCCCTGCGGGTCGTACACGGCCAGACCGATGAGGTTCTCCCGATTGGCGAAGCGCTGCACCGTCTTCCGCAGGGTCTGGGTTGCGCCCCGCTCAAGGTCGCGCTCGACATTGCCGGCCAAGCTTTCACCAAGGACCTCCGCACGCCGCTGCAGATCGCGTCTTAAGTTTCGCTTGTTCCAGAGAACTTCATACTCGGACGAGCAAAGTGATACCAGGATCACTCCCACGATCAACGCGACGATGAGCCTGGCGCTAAGCAGTCTCATGCAATTGACCAGCGGAATGGACTTGGCGGCGCGCCTGGGAATGGCTCATGGCGATAGCCCCTCTCAGTAGCACTTCGATGCCAAAGACACTGGCCACGGCTGCCGACACAATGCGCGGCGCCGCCTGTTTCTTAGGACTTACGCCCGCTCCCGTACAGAAATCACTTGATGGACCCCTTTCCGCCCCGGCAGTAAAAAGTGTACAGAGCTTGCAAAAGAGCGTGCCGCTGGCCGAAAGATCGCGACTTGCTCTGAGCCAGATTTGATGAAGTTCGCGTCGTACATTGCCATGGCTTCGTCTTTCGGGAGTATCGTATATGGGTCGACTGACGAACCTTTTCGCGTTCTTCTTTGCGGCCGTGACGTGTGCGCTCGCCCAGCAGCCCTCCGCTAAGCCACAGACGCCGGAAGATGCATTCCAGACGCGCGAGCTGATCGCCTGGTCAAGCCTGCAAAAACCTCAACCTGCTCCGCAGCCCCTGCCGCCGCGAGATACCCCAATTCCTCAGCCCGGCGAGCAACCCGATCAAGAGGCAAAGGCGCCCGGCAATTCTCAAACCGAGCCGTCGCCTGCTGACTCTTTCACCGGCAAGATCGTTAAGGATGGCGCTGAATACGTCCTGAGAGCGGCCGGCAACACCACGTATCATCTCGATGAGCAGAGCGAGTTGCAGCGCTTCGAGAATCAAAATGTGCGCGTAACTGGCAAACTCGAGACTGGCAGCAACACCATTCACGTTCTGAAAATAGAGCTGCTCTCTTAGCGGTTCACTCAGAATTGCCTGATAAGCCTGCCCCGGACGCGGCAGGCTTTTCTTGTCGGCGGGACGTCAGTGTCTGCGACTGAAATCCGAAATGTCTATCACGTGAAGAATGTTCGAAACAGCGTCCATGGTCGCCGTTACCTTTACTCTCTTGCCTTCGTAACGCCCGGCTTTTTTTTGATCATCCAGCCTGTATGAAGTGTGGGCGATTAGATTCCGGAGAATGAATTGGTTTCCTAGTTTCACAATCGTCCCATCAAAACTGCGCGCCGATGGCAACGCGCTTGCCGGTTCGGTGGCCCGATCGTGTGGGATGGAATCGGCTTCCCCACTGGGTGTATTCGTTGAGGGTGTTTGCTGGGCCACTGCTCCGACGGCGCAACCAGCTAACCCCAAGAACAGAAGCGCTGATCGAATTCGTTGCATATCGAGCCTCCAATCGGCGGAGTTCCCAGCCCTCCACCAAAGCACAGCAGCGCTGAGTCCCCTGCGGTTATCGGATGTTTGTTGCCCATCAGTACCGTCGAGACTCCGGAAATCTCGTCGAGCTGCGCCCAAACCCAGGCGAATGGCGGAATTCCACAGCTGGGCGGTCAGTCGTACAAGATTTACCTGAGTGCCCCATCGCACCAGTTCGCATACCTTTAGCTCACAGCTACCCCACTTCGTGCTGCTGAAGGATCTCCCCTTCCCCCGCGACGTAGGTTGGAGAAATCAGTATGCGCACAAACAAAACCGCCGCCTACGCGATGTACCCCCGCAGTGTTGCTCTTCCGAAGGTGGTTTATGCGTTAAATCGGGCTGGTATCAATAATGAAGATATCTGCATGGTGCTCTCTCCCGCCCACCCCGATGCTAGTGTGTTCGACAGCGAAGCAGCCTCCAGCGCACGCATGATCGCTTGGTTTTCGGAGTTGGGCGCCGTTTTCATTCCCACGGTGGGCTTCTTCATTCGCTCCCAAGCCTTCTTCCCACCCTCCTCAATGGAGCAGAGCTTTCCGAGTTTGTCTCGCGGTTCAAAGACCTTGCTCAATCTTGGTTTTCCCCAGGAAGAAGCCAAGCGGTTGGGCCGCGAGCTGTCGGATTTTGGAGCGCTGGTCTACATCCCTTGCTCCGAGAGCGCGAAGGCGGAGACCGCTATCCAAGTGCTCCAGAATCTGGGTCCCCGCGAGGCCTCTACCCTGGGGCCGGCCAAGGCCGCCGCCGTCGCCGCAGCCGCATAGCCGTCTGGCAGACGTATAAGATTTTCCCTCCATCGCGTCGCAGTTGGAATTTGATCTTGTCTCCAAGTGACTGAAAACCAATCATTTGTCTCATTATCGTCAAACCTGGCAGGGTACATGCAAGTACTCTGATAGTAGCGCTGCGCAGCATCCGCGAGGGTGCAGGAGGCTAAATGAAAACACGGCGGATCTGGATCGAGATCGTTGTGGTGGGCAGCGCAATTTCTGTCGGGCTCGCGCTCTTGCTCGCCAGCATCGGTGCGGCCGCAGGCATCCCCGAAGCTGGCAACCATGCACTTCAGGCGGCGCCTACGGCAGCGCAAAATGCCCACCCGGCTGAACAGGCCTTCGACGGAATGGTGACGTGCTCCCGCTGTGGTGCGAGGCACTCTCCTGCAATGCAACGGCCGGCAACCGTTTGCGTTCGAGTTTGCGTACATGGCGGAGCCGCTTTCGCGCTCGTGAGCGCCGACTCATCGTACGTTCTGCAAGGTGACTCCCAGCTTCTTAAGCTATTCGCGGGAGAACGGGCGCGTGTCGTTGGGAGCCTCAGCGGCCACACTATTCTGGTTCGCTCCGTCACCCCCGAGACTTAGGCGCATCTTGTGTCGGGGCGGACGTCTCGTCCGCCCTTCGCGAAGCGAGGGTCCGCGCAGAAAGCAAGGCTGTGTTGCGGGATACACCTGAATATTCCCCCATCCCAAAGTACTCAATCCTCCGGATATTCTGTCCTCAGGCCCGCCCCCATACTCAAGCTTGTTGTCGCCACCAACATGTTAGCGACGGTTGAGAACGCGAAATCTAGGACCATGGGTTGTGAGGTAACTATGAAGTTGATCAGGAAACTTACATTGCTTGCAGTAATTCTATGTTGCGGCGCGTGGGTAGCCGCCCAGAGCTCACCATCTGGCGGAAGCACTGCCCCCTCGGGCAGTTCTGGCACAGCGGGACAAAGTTCAACCCCGGGCAGCACAACCGCACCGGGAAGCACCGCCACACCTCCGGCAGGCACAACTCAGAGTGCTCCCGGTTCGGCATCCCCAAATGGGACCTCTCCGAATGCAACTAGCCCGGGCTCCAGTTCCCCCAACGGGGCGCCTAGCCCCGCAACGCCCGGATCCACAACCCCTGGCTCGACGTCGCCAGATGCGACCACTCCCGGCGCGACATCGCCAAACGGCACGCCCAATACGACGACCCCAGGCTCCACAACTCCGAATACGACGCAGCCGGGCTCGACTTCCCCGAACGGCACTCCGAACACGACGACTCCGGGATCGACTTCGCCCAATGGGACACCGAACACAACAACGACCCCTGGATCGACTCCGCCACAACGCACGGCCCCGGGTAGCTCGCAACCTTCAACGACTCCCCATGGCAGCTCATCATCTTCTTCGACTAACGACACCAGCACTCCTCATTAAGGAGTTGCAACTTGTCAGATTAGAGCGGGCCAACTTGGCCCGTCTTTTTTTCTCCCGCCCCGGGATTATTTTTCGCATCTCAGCCTGGCTAGGAGATTCCCCATGCTTCCATACACGCTTCGAGCTCCCGTGGAGCCCTCTCCAACCCCCGTCCAGGATCCGATCGATCCTCCCGAAAATCCAGATGTTCCAGTGCGCGAGCCTGAGCCAGACGACCCGAATCAAATCTGACTCTGGTTGCGTTTCAGATCTCGCCTGCGGCTACAGAGAACCGCCGATTGTCGGCAATATACCGAGCATCAATACTCATGGAGATGCACGACGTTGATCTTCAGGGAATGCCCGTTCTGCCATCGCATTTCCGGGCTAGAAGGCCAAATCAAAAGGAGGACTCATGGCACATTACGGCACGCTCCAGGACGCCCCGATCTTCGAGGCGAACGAGGACATTCGCGGAGCTCACGTATACGGATTGAATGATGACAAGCTTGGCAAGATTGATGATGTCATTTTCGATCACTCGACAGGTGACATTCGTTACGCTGTGGTCGACACAGGCGGCTGGCTTCACAGCAAGAAATTTCTGGTACCTGCTGACAGGCTGCGTGCTTCTGCCAAGCACGAGGATGACTTTGAGGCGAATCTCAGCAAGGAACAGATCGAGAGCTTCCCTCCTTACAACCAGTCAGATCTGGATTCAGAAGACAAGTGGGCTGATTACGAGGATCGGTATCGCGCGAAGTGGGTGAGCAGCCCCGTCCAGCATCGGGCGGAAACCGACCGCAACATTACCCCCACCACCTACCAGCAAACGGGCAATCTAAATTCAGAGCGCGCTGAAGCTGCTGTGCGGGGATATACGCCGCCCAGAATGCCGCAGTCCACGAACACCAGCCGCGCGGATCTGGACGCTTCCCGTACTCCTACCGAAAGAGTTGTACCGGCGGGAACCGATTCCGTCGTGATCGACAACAGCGCTAACGGCATCGGTGGCCGCTGGGACACGTTCCAAAGCCGCCTGCGCGAGCGCCGCAACGAAGTCGTCACCCGCTGTCAAACCTGCTCGGATCTGAGCGCGACCAAGCGCGGAAGTGAGAGTGCTACGACTCTGAGAAAAGCCGTTTAACGCAACAGAAGCTCTGCCAAAGCCTGCCTGTCTCAAGGTGGGCTTTGGAATCTTTGCGTGGATGCTAGGGTTTTCCCCTAGTCTCACCTCGGAACCTGGTGCATCTTAGTTGCCGACATGCTTGCTGGGAACCCCAAAAACGGGAGAAGGCTTGCAACCTTCGCTATCGTACTGTTGATAGCGATCTTTGTTGTCCTGACCTTGGCTGGCCTCCGTAAGCGAAATGCTCCAGCGCCCCCACCGCTGCATCCATCCACTGTAATCTCGCAGCTGAGGAACTCAGCGGCCGGAATTAGGCGCCAGCTTCCACAGAGCTGACAAGGCTCTTGCAGCGTCCGACAGGGCGCGCTTTTCGGCGCCTATGGCTGACTCGCTCTCGCATAGGACCCGGTGCGCGATTGGCGTCCTGCGCTGGGAAACCGTTCCTTTCAGCTCCGCACTGTGAATGTCGCGTACGGCATCTTCAAAACAACGCCGCAAATCTTTGAGAACAACCTGCTCTGTTTCCAAAGCCTTGGCTATCATAGGGAAGTCACGATCTTTCGTGGACGCGTACTGGAGAGTCAAAAAACCCGCCTGCTCTGTCAGGGACTTGGATTTCATGCCAGCCTAAGCTGCGGCATTCACGTCTGGGACAACACAGTTCCGGAGCGCCCGCAGCGCATACAATGCGTCGTCGAGCACCTGGTCTTCCTCAATGTGGTCGCTTTTCAGCACGAACAGCTGTTTTACGCGGTCAAGGATCGCTTTTTCGGCGGCATCAATCTTGGCCGGAATCTTCTCCCGGTCACTCTCGAACAAGGCCGCTTGGTAAAGTCTGTGCCAAGCCAGAGCAGAGTCGGAGTTCTCCGAGGCAGGCTTCTTCATGGGTTCGATCCTTTTTTTCAAGCAGGCTCGCTCTGCATGTTTACAGGTAGGCAGCGTAACCCGAGTCACCTAGCGTCGGCATCGGGTGATCGCGGTATTTTGCACAGCCTTCGTTTAGGCGGGAAGTGATGGTGGAAGGGCACAGGCGCGCCCTTCCACGCGGGATTGTCTCAGGCTGCCCGGCGACCGCGGTTGCCACTGGCTCTGCGCCTCGTCGTCTCCTCCCCACCTTCGCCTTCTTCCTCGCCCTCCGCCGCTTCTTGCGCTTGCGAGTTGATCTGCTCAGCTAGCTGGGTCAGTTTCTCGTCAGTCTCCTTCTCTTCTTCAAGAGTCTGCTCGAGTAAGGGAACGTGCTCGTCCTCGCCCAGCAACTCCGCAAATTCACGGACGGTCCCATACCCGGCAATTTCATAGTGCTCGACCCGTTGGGCAGCGCCGATAATGGCTGCATCCATGACGTGTCCTTCGTAGTCCTCCTTCATGGTTTCAGCGCCTTCTTTCACCAGGCCTTCCATCCCCAGGCACTTCTTGCCTGTCGGTTTCTCGTCGAGCATCTCGAAAATCTGCTCCAGCCGCGAAACCTGCTCCGAGGTCTGCCGCAGATGTTCCTCAAAGGCCTGCCGCAACTCGGGGCTCGAGGCAGCTTTCGCCATTTTGGGTAGGGCTTTCGTTAGCTGCGTCTCGGCATTGTATAAATCCCGTAGTTCCGCGACGTATAACTCTCTCATTTCATCGTTGGCCATTCTGTTCCTCCCGTTACTCAGTTCCAGGTGAGCGGCCGCCCTTCACTGGTCTCTATTCTGAAAAGTAAGTTTCCTCATTGGCTGCAAACAATACCCCAGATGCTGTACCGAGTTTTAGGCCTCTCTATTAGCTATTTCGGGGAGGCCCCCTGCGTGGACTCGGATTCTTCTTTGTGGCCGAAATCAAGACCGAAATGAGGTTCACTGCGTGTGCCTGTGATTTTGAAGGGGAGTTCGGTTCCAGCTCCGTTCTTGTGAAAGAACGGGTCCAGGGGTTTCAGAAGAATCGATTTCCATCCTGTCGTCGTTTGCGACAGCTTCGCATCCATCCGGAGCTTTCCATGGAAGTCGAACTTGTTCCCGTCGAGACTGTATTCCCCCGTCATGTCGGCGTGGGTGCCGGGAATCTGAAACTGCAGTGACGAGAAAGATAGCAGGCTGTTGTTGAGCACGAAAATGCCTCGCAAATCCGTGGGTACAACGATCTCGGGCGAGTTCTTGATCAGCTTGGCCTCGCCCATTCCGCGCAAACTGAAATCGTCAATTCGCTTCTGCAATTTGTCATTGCTGAAATGCCCGCCGGAAACATGAAACTTGCCCCTGAGTTCTAAGCGGTCGGAAATATCGCCCGCTCCCGGCGGCAGGTGCAGTTCAGTGTTCATCGACACCGTCCCTGACATAATTGGCGGGTCAGTTCTGACCCCCAGTCTTAGCAGGTCTTCAATAGCGGCCCGCGGCATGTGAACATGCAAGAGAATGTCATGTCCGGGCGCGTTTGCCAGATGTTCCACCTTGCCGCTCGCTGTAAATGATGAATGCAGAAAGCGCGCCTTCACCGGTTCTAGATACGTGTCACCGTCCGTGCCGTCGACAATGGCGTGAAAATCCGTATGAAGAGGAACTGGATGACCGCTGATGTTGATCCGGAAATCGGGAGTGTCGGTCTGCCCATTCACTTCGATCCGGCCTAACGTGCCGCCGTACTGCCCCGTCGAAGACAGAATCCCTGCTATTCCTTTCAGGGTTCCCAAATCAGCATTGGTGAATGAGTACGTGCCCACCACCGCCGAATCGCGAGGGCTAATCTCATTCAGCGGCCCGAACAGTCCAGTCGATCGGATATGCCCGACAGGTTTCGGATTGAGCAGTGTTGCCTGGAACTGCAGCGGCTTGGCAGGACCAATGTCCTGAAGTTGCAGGTCCCCGATATCGAACACCAGCGGCATTTTTCCGGGCTTAATCGTATTAATGACCAGCCTGGTATCCGTGCACAAAAACTGAGTCACAGCAATGGACATCTTGCCCCCTCGTCGGCGCATATTGCTTATCTGCCGGCGATCTTCTTTGGGCGGGATGTTCATGGTGAGGCCGTCGACAAAAATCGTATTCACCCGCATCGGCTCGCGGAAAAGATCCCGGAGCGGAGTATTGAACCGGAACTCCCGGATTTCCAGCAACGGCTGCACCCCAGCAAGCGAGGGATTGGGGTCTCGGGCGCCAAATATCTTCAATCCCTTCCCGTCTACATGCAGCCCATCCATAATGGAAACGTGAAGCTCCGCCAGTTCTACCGGGCTTTTGAAGCGGGTCGAGAGTGTTTCAATGACCCTGGTGCGGAGGATTGGTTCGGCACGAGAGATTGCGATCCGAATGCATATCAGAGCAACGGCTGACAATACAAGACAAATTCCGAGAATCCAAAGCCATAGGCGACGGCGGCGGTGGCGAGGAGGGAGTAGCACCGGTCCACCGGGAACCTGCGACGGCGCTGCGGAAGGCGCGGCCAAACCCTATCTCTAGCCGCCGCTCGTCTGGAAAGGAATCGGGTCTTTCCTGCACGGGTCAAGCCGCGGGATCTCTCAATGGCAGGTGTGAACAGAAACGATTTTGTAGCGCCTGAAACGCTTTCTGACGCAAAGAAAAGTACCCGGAACCGCGCCCTCGCGATGTATCATTGCCGCGTCTGCACTCCAATCGCGCTCGAAGGCGGTAAAGGTATCATGGCCATCGCGTCCCCTAATACGACGGCAAGCACGACCTCGGCACCAGCAAACGGACAAAGCTACCGCGCTCCTCTGGCCACGGTAACAACCCTATTTTTTATGTGGGGCTTCCTAACCTGCCTGAATGACATCCTGGTGCCGCACCTGAAGGCAATTTTCGACCTGAATTACACCCGGGTCATGCTCATTCAGTTCGCGTTTTTTGGGGCATACTTCATCTTTTCCATTCCCTCGGCAAAGATCATTGACTGGATGGGCTACCAGCGCTCTATGGTTCTCGGCTTGCTGACCATGGGCGTGGGTGCGTTCCTGTTCGTTCCTGCGGCCAGCGTTCCCTCGTATCCATTATTTCTTGGGGCATTGATTGTGTTGGCGGCCGGCATCACGTGCCTGCAGGTGGCCGCGAATCCTTATGTGACGGTGCTGGGCAAGCCGGAAACCGCCTCCAGCCGATTGAACCTCACGCAGGCGTTTAACTCGCTGGGTACCTTTTTGGCGCCTTTTTTCGGAGGCCTCCTGATTCTGAGTTCCGCGCCCAAGACTGCCGAACAGATCCGCGCTATGGCTCCAGATGCAGCACTTGCGTACCGCTTGCACGAAGCGGCAACTGTGAAAATGCCTTATGTCGGACTGGGCATCGCGCTAGTCTTGCTGGCGGTCGCGATCGGCAGTTTCAAATTGCCCAAGATCGAGCACGCCCAGCACAAAGTCGGCGAGAAGGTGAACGACTCCATCTGGAGGCATCCCAACCTGATTTTTGGGGCAATCGCGATCTTCGTCTATGTAGGTGCGGAAGTTTCGATTGGAAGTTTTTTGGTCAATTACTTCGCTCAGCCCGAAATCGGCGGTCTTACCGAAAAAGTTGCTGCCAGCTTCGTCGCGTTCTACTGGGGCGGGGCCATGGTGGGACGCTTCATCGGTTCTGCCTTGCTGCAAAAAATGAAGACAGGTGGCCTCCTCGGGATCTGCGCAATCTGTGCCGCTGGCCTGGTCGCAATCTCCATGCTGACCTCCGGCCACTTCGCCATGTACAGCATCATCCTGGTCGGCCTGTTCAACTCCATTATGTTCCCCAGTATCTTCACACTCGGCGTCGCAGAACTTGGTCCGCTGACCGGAGATGGCTCCGGGATCATGATCATGGCCATTGTCGGTGGGGCCATCATTCCCGTCGCCCAGGGATGGATTGCCGACCACATTGGCATCCATCATGCTTTCTTTTTGCCCGTGATCTGCTATGTGTACATTCTGTTTTTCGCAATCAGTGGTTCGAAGCCGAACAGCGAGCGTTACGCCAAAGTTTGATTAAATCGAGCAAGATACACCTCACATAGCGGATTCACTCTCTGTGTGCGGGATCACTGACAAAATCGTTATTGTGTATGATCTTTACTACGTCACATTTGAGTTACGATCCGCGACTGGGAACAAAGCATGGTGCTGGTAAAAAAGCCGGGGCAAAAACCGCAAGTGGTCACACTCAAAGCAGTGGCGCAGCACCTTGGACTCACGCCAGGAACCGTCTCCGCCGTGCTCAACGATTCCCCATCGGCGCGCTCCATACCCGAGGAGACCAAAAATCGAATCCGTGCCGCTGCGCAGGAACTGAATTACCGCCCGAATTTCTTTGCGCGCACGTTACGCAATAAACGCACCTACACCATCGGCGTGATTGCCGAAGAAATTGGCGATTCCTACAGTTCACCCATCATCAGCGGCCTGGAGCAGTATCTGCGCCAGCGCGATTACTTCTTCTTGACCGTTGTGCATCGCCATGATCAGGCTCTCCTGAGCCGCTACGCGCAGTTGTTATCCGAACGCGGTGTCGAGGGCATCATCACCGTGGATACTACCGTGCAGGAAGCTCCTGCGCTTCCAACGGTCGCCATTGCCGGACACAAGAAGGTCAAGGGCGTGACCAACATCGTGCTCGATCACAATCAGGCAGCAGTGCTGGCGTTGAATCATCTGAAAGATCTCCAGCACGAGCGCATCGCTTTCATGAAAGGGAATCCCATCAGTTCGGATGCGAAAGATCGCTGGGACGCCATCTGCGAGGTCGCCGGCCAGATCGGCATCAAGATTGATCCGGACCTCACTGTGCAGATCGATACTGATGATCCCACGCCCATGCTCGGCTATCCCTTTGCCAAGCAACTGCTGGCCAAAGGAAAGCCATTTACCGCGATCTTTGCCTACAACGACATCTCGGCCATCGGGGCAATCAGAGCCATTCAGGAGCGCGGGCTTCGCGTGCCCCAGGATATTTCTGTCCTCGGGTTCGATGACATTCCCGGCGCCGCATTTCATACCCCCAGTCTCACCACCGTTCGCCAGCCTCTGAACCGTATGGGGGAAGTGGCCGCGCAGACCTTGCTGGAGCGAATCGAAGGCACGAAAGAATACCCAGGCGAGATTGCCATCGAACCTGAACTCGTAGTCCGCGAATCAACGGCACAGGCACCCGGCTCCTGCTAGCATCGTAGGCTGCGTGGCGGCATGTCGATGCCGCACCTCATCCATGCCCTCCTCGACAGAGACAAGTCCGGCATCGGCCCGGTTGCTCACCCTGGCCGCTTATGTCTCATTTGTTCCCGTCGGTGTTGCCACCGTGCTGCTCGGACCCATGCTTCCCATCCTCTCGGCACGATGGTCCCTCAATTACGCCCAGGCTGGGGCTCTGTTCCCCGTGCAGTACGTCGCCTCGACGGTTGCGGTCGCGCTTTCCGGCGTCCTCGTATCCCGCTTTGGATTCCGGTTCGCCATTCAGACAGGACTCCTGCTGGTCGCCCTCGGCCTTGGATTACTCATGCTTGGACCGCGGTGGTTGGCCGTGATCTGTATCGCCGCGTCCGGAGCAGGAAACGGAGTGGCCGTTCCTGCCGCCAACTTAATGGTGGCTGAACTGAACTCCGGACGTCGCAGCGCAACGTTGAATTGGTTGAATTTTTGTTGGAGCGCTGGTGCAGTCGCGTGTCCTTTTCTCGTGGCTGGTGCTGCCAAAGCCCATCACGTTCCGTCCCTTCTGATGATGGTTGGGGCATCCGCGCTTGTGATCGCAGTTCTGTTTACGCTCGCGCCAGCTGTCGAGCCCCGGGCGGTCGCCACTCCCCATGGCGGCACCCTCGGTGTCATACGACGCAAGCTGTCGCCATTCCTCATGCTCGCCGCGCTTTTCTTCGTCTACGTGGGTACAGAAAACGGATTTGGCTTTTGGGTTGCCTCTTTTGCCAAGAGCCTAGGCAGCCTGACTGCGACCCTGGCGCTCATGACGCCGTCGTTTTTCTATGTAGCCCTCATGTTGGGCAGAATGCTAGCTCCGTTCCTGCTTCGCTCGTTTTCTGAAATCAGACTGGCGCAAGCGGGGCTGATCTTGGCTTGCGCCGGCATGGCCGGGATGATCTTCTCTCACCAATTGTTGGGGGTCGTCGCCAGCGCTTCCGCCGCTGGACTAGGCCTCTCAGCCGTGTATCCCATCACGATCTCAATCCTATCCAGGGACTTCGCGGGCACCTCCTCCCGCATCGGTTCATGTATGTTCGTGCTCTCGAATGTCGGAGGCGGATTATTTCCCTGGATCGTCGGAGTCACCTCCGACGGATTCGGCACGCTGAAGGCTGGATTGTTTGTGCCCCTCCTGGGATGCGCGCTGATGTACGTTTTGTATCTGCAACCCTGGGATCATTTCAGCCCTGCGGTACCGGACGTAAGTTCATGATGCCGCTTTCTTTGGCGGCCCACCAGCTTTCTACCCAGGCGCCACAACCGCACGAGACGGTACAGCGGGAACAAGGCATCAGGAAGTCGAAGCGCCGCCCATTCGCCTGGGCCCGGGGTCAGTATGAGTCGACTAAGGAACCGCGCCCGGTCTCCCTTGTTTTCGCGCAGCCGCATCATTAAGCCGAAATAGGCGACTGATTCGACGTTGAACTCCGCTGCGGCGGTGATGTAACCCTCAACCTCATTCGCGAGTGACTCTGTCTCCGGGTCGGATCCCAGATGAAGGTTCGCACTGACCGGGATATCGACACGCAAAAGCCGGCTAGTCAACAGCAGGCTCACCCCCACGATTCGAATGATACCCAGCTCTCTCGCCTGTTCTGCGATCCACGCCCAATCTAACTGCGGCAGAACCATCATTCTTGCCAGATCGCACAACCAAATAAGGCGTCCCCAGACGTGCTTGGCTGCATGCACGCAAAGAACAAGGAACAAGTCTTCCGCAGAAGGTGTCTTCATCCAGTAGCCTGCCACCTTAACCGAAACGGCACGGCGGAATAGATGCTCCTGGTTAAAGTCAATGGCGTAGAAACTGGGCAGAATCGCCCACTGCACCTCCAGCAGGTTTCGTCCGGCTTGTGAATCGAACACGCATTCGTATCCCGATTTCAGGGAAGCCCGTTGCTGCGCGGCAGATAGGCTGGAGTGCGGCACATACCCCAGTTCCCGCACCGCCTCCCGAATTTTTGCCAGCTCACCCGCATGAATCAGTAAGTCGATATCCCCCGTCTGCCGAAGTGCCATGTCGCCGTACAAAGACTCGGCCAGCGCCAGGCCTTTATAGGGCAGAACTTCAATCCCCTTGCTTGCGAGACGATCGACCAAATGGATCAATGCGCGTGCGAGCAGCATGGTCCTGTGCACGTTCGTCTCATGCAACTGCGCCAGCATCCGCATCTCTGGCACAGGAATCATGCCTTCTGATCGAGACAACGCTCGGTAGACAAGAGGCTGGACGCCGTGCCGCTCAGCCAGATCAAACAAAGCTCTCCAGCGCACGCGCGCCGCTAACAAGCGCAGCCGGTCGGAGCTTTCGCCCGATACCGTCGCCCACAAAAATGCCCATTCGGCATCCGGCGATGAAATGAGGACGGGGCTATCCTGCCTTGAATCAAGGGATGGCGGCGCGCTCACGCAATCGCGCCGGCAGCAGGACTATTCTCCGGCGCAGCCACAGGCAGAATCTGCACCAGATTTGCCCCGGCTCGTTTCTTGTTCAACATGTTTGCGGAAGGAATGCCCGTACGGGCAAAAGACTTCTCGCAATCCTGCGACGAGGGCCCGCGCATATTTCCTTCCATGTAAGCCAGCCCCGGACAACGGGAGCAGGATGATGCGTGAGTGCATGACGAGCAGGTGGGCAAGTCCTTGACCCGGATCGAGCGCACTTCATTCATCTGTGTGGAATGGCGCCAGATGTCAACAAAGCGCTCGCGACGTACGTTTCCAGTCGGAAGCGGGAACTGCACGCATGGGAAAACATCGCCGTAAGGGGAAACGTAACAGGCGGTATGTCCCGCGCTGCACGGTGTGGATTCGAGGTCATCCTCGCCAACTTCAGGGGGGATCGCACAGAAGCTTTCTGCATCGCCCACCAACTCTTCGTCCCGAAAAACCTTCCGCAAGGCATCATGATCGACCCCTAAACGCAGGACCGATCGATCGCCGTCCATCATTGGCGTAATGGTCGGATCCAAAGTACATTCCACACCCAAATCAGCTGCTAAGCTTCGAACCTTGGCATAATCCCCCGCGTTGTATGTCATCAAGACATTGGCCATGATGACCTTCAAGTCATGCGCCTTGAGGAAGCGTATGGCATCGAGAGATCGTTCCAGGGAGCCGGGAAGAAGCGTAACAGCGTCATGCACGTCGGCGCGATGGGAATAGATGCTGACCTGAATGGACTCAATCGCCAGATCCCGAAGGCGCCTCGCCTCGTGCTCTCCTATCAGGGTTGCGTTGGTCTTCAATCTCACGCAGAACATCAATTGGCGAGCATGCTCGATGATCTCGAAGATATCTTTTCGCACAAAGATCTCTCCGCCGCTCAGCGTCAAGATAAACACGCCGGCACCAGCCATGTCCTCCAGCAGGTGCTTGATCTCAGCGGTCGTCATCTCACCGTGATCGCGATGGTCCAAATAACAATGCACGCATCGTTCGTTGCAGCGGTAAGTCACGTCGAGTTGTACGTTTAAGGGAACCTTGAGCCGAAGAGCTCTTGAGGTGACCTCCTGCATCAGATCGCTCATCTAGCGATCTCCGATCGGAGGGGTTGATTGCAGGATCGGCTCTTGGGAAACAAGCAGAATTCCGTGCTCCGCTAGTTCGCGCGCAAGAACCTCGGCGTCTTGCAGAGCCTCGTCGGGGTGCACTTCAAACTCGCCACAAATCCGTTCCTCGACAATTCGCTCCAGAGGCGTAACCCCATCGGCCGAATGCCAGAGAATCGTCGCCGTCGAGTTAAGGGTGAACAGCGTCGAATCTCGTCCCGACATGATCATCATCTCGCCATCCATGTCGCGAGCCGCGACGCGCGGACTCCGGGCAATGTATAGACTACTCATGGAAGGAACTCCCAGACTCGTGCATCGGGCACAAAAGTGAGCTTGGAAACCGATACTTTTTCGACGAAATGCAATGCAGAATCGAATACGGCCTGCACCAGTTGCTGATCGTTGGCGAAGAATAGTGTGTTCGCCAAGAGCGCTCGTGCCGCCTCACCCCGCTCGACCGGGTCGATGCGGTTTTCCGGTCCCTTACACAGAAGATACGCTGCCGCAATCGGCGCCGAAATATTCTCGCCCAACTTGGCTAGTTCGCCCGTGAACGGCGTGCCGAAGGCAATATATTGTCCGTTTTGCGGGCGCACGTAAGAGATCTCGTCAGTGAGGAGCGCCACATTCGCCGGTGCCAACGACGAAATTGTTGTCTTCCCGGCTCCGGACACTCCCATAAACAAAAGTGCCTTCCCGTTGCGAATCGCGCTGGCGGAGTGCAGCAGAAATCCTCCTTGCTGCGCCAGCACCAGTGAATGCACGATTCGTAGTACAGAATCGATCGCATACGGGCTGGCCGTCTGACGGATCCACCCACGCCGGGTCCCAGGATCCCATTCTGCCCGGAAGTCTCCCCTCCGGATATTCCACCGCCTTCCGCTGTAAGCCACTTCCACATCCGCATCCGGATCGTCTGTGAGCGGCTCCACAAGTTCCACATTGAACTCGATCGCAGGTTCACCCGAAGCACTCACAAACCCGGTATAGCGATCGCGCAGAATACCGAGGAACCCTGGATGCGTGCTGTTTATGCGGATCGGCACTCGCCCCACATCAATCACCACACTGACCTCATCCGCTTCGGTGCTTAAGACTGGCACGGGTGACTGAACTCCCTCGGCCTGCAACTCTGGTACAAGTGATGAGTCATTACCGCCACACGCGCGGCCGACGTCGAGCGCTGCATCAATCCCGCGAATGCCCGACGCCCCCAGCTCATCTTTCGCGATGCTTCCACCTGCTTGCCGTTTCGAACGATGAACCGAACTTCACCTAGCAACTCGCTACTCACGAACGGCGGGTCAGTTCGACGCATAGCATCGCCTCGACTCAAAATCTCTTTCTTGAGGTCGTCTTTAGAAAGCACGCGGTGAACAAAAAAGCGATCCCCGCGCCGGAACAGCGCAATCTGCCCAGGGGTAATCTGACTGAAATTCGTTGAGCTAACAATGATAGTTTCTCCGGGCCAGACAGTGGGCAACATGCTCCATCCGTTCACCTTCAGCCGAAGGGTTCCGAAACAACGGAGAGAATCGCACAACAGTTCGCATTTCAGCGAGTGCTCCTGCACATACGACCCGGTCCCAGTCATGAGACTTTGCGATTGCCCTTGCAACTCCTCTGAGTAGGGCTGAATTTTCCGCACGCCAGGGCAGTAGTCACGAACACCTTTTCATGGCGAAAGGAAGGCTTTTCGTAGGGCTTCTTCTTTTGTTCCCTATGAGCGCTTTTATCGTTGGAAGGATGATTCGTCGCCATATTTTTGGGTCTGCACCCGCCTTATTTTAAAGCTGATTGTGACGCCTGTATGGCACAGCCCCCGGTACTCCCTGAGGTCGTGCAATTCTGATTCGACTGGGTGGAGAAATAAATTTGGGACGCTCCCTGGAGCGTAGTTGAAGGTACCGTATTGTCCAGGATGATCCCGCTCGTGCCTCCCGCCGCGAAAGCGTTCGAGATCGCCGGCGCGCCTACGCTGGTCCAGTGTGGGCCGTTGCCGGTCTCGGCCGTCTTGCCGCCCAGTCCCCCCGTCCAAGAGGGCTGGGTGCTGTTGGAGGTTCCGGCCTTTGTGCACTGTTCAACTTGGCCAGTATTATCGATCACCTCATCTCCCACCGCGTAGGCAGTATTCGCAGCCCACGGTGCGAGGGAAGTGTTATAGGCACCCTGGTTGAACCACTGCACGGTTCCGTCGGTGGTTGTCCCCCCCGAACTAGTTGACCACGTCGGCGCCGCCGCACCCGAAGTCCCAGCGGTAGCCACGACTTGGACTTGAAAATTGCTGTCCAGCACCACTTGGCCTTGGGCATAAACGTGGGAAGATAGCCGAGGGGTATTTATGAAGCTGAAGACACAGCCTCCCGAGCCGCAGTTGCTCCCCTTTCCGCTGTTTTGAACACTCAGGAAGATCCACTCCGTGGCGGATCCTGTACCTGGGTTGTAAACATCCGTTATTGGGGAACAGCCCGTTGTCGCGCTTGCCAGCACCGGTCCGGTCGCCGCTGTTCCCGGTACGCCAGCCGCGATCGGGATCTGATATAACGTCGGGCTTCCGCCAGTATTTCCACACACGTACAGATTTCCTGTTGCGTTGGTGGAGTTCTGATATGTGCTGTCGAAATCGCCGGCGTACAACACATTGGGAGTGAGGGCTGTCCCCGCAGACCCAACCGTTACCTTTGTGCCCGTTGCGTTCGCAGCGAAGCCACTGCTCAGAACGTAGACGGCGCTACAGGGGTTCCCCGCGCAATTTGCCGTGCCATCACTGGAGGCAAAGACGTACACAAGACCGGCCGAGCCGTCCAGATAAGGTCCAGAAACAATGCCCGTTCCATGGTCCAATTGAGCCGATTGCACAACTGCTCCAGTGCTGGCGTTCACGCGATAGAAGAACCCGCCCGCGTCGCCCACGAAAACGCTGGTGCCATCAAACACCGGACTATACAAAGTGTTCGTATTGCTCGGATTTACTTGAACCGGAAACCCGCCTGCATGAACTTCTTGGGGATTTGATCCGACGAACACGCCGGTAATCTTGTGCAGCCATCCAAGCGCTCCACCTACGTAGAGCGTGTCACCTTGATAATCCGGGAACACGGACGACGCCTGGTCGTCAACGGCAACGTTAGCCGCGGATCGCAAGACAATGGTTGTCATGCAGGGCGCTGTGCAACCTCGATATAGGGAATTCGTGACATTTGTTGGCGCTACCGGAGTGCCGGTGGTTCCATTCGACGCCTTCCACTTCAGCAGCACGACTTGTCCTTGCCCGGCTGAACTCTGTGCAAATGCGACTTGGGTTCCATCCTGCGAGAACGTCACCGAAGTTAGTATCTTTCCGCTAGTGTTGTAGGCCCAGAAAGTCTGCGGCACGGTGCCGCTGCACCCCGAATACAGATTGTCGTAAGCGACAATGCTAGCCTGCGTTGATGAGCCAGTGAGGCCGGTGTTAAGAACCACGAAATCAGGAGCCGCCGCGCTCCCGCACGTCGCGGTGGTGGTCGAGAACGTATATTTCGCCGCGTAGTTGTCCGCTCCCATCGAGGCCCCACTACCCATGTTCACGGACCAGTCACGACTGATTTTGGTCGCGCTGCCGCCCCCTGATTTCCTGTGACGTATCGAATGCACTCGCAACGGCGCATAGCCGTCTTCCGACAAAATACGGGGCACATTGCGTCGGGCAAATTGCTGCCAATACCGCGCGTCGCGCGCCACACGCGCCGCGGCTCGCGAGTTTGCGGGTTGCGAGAACACTACGTGATGATGACTCCAGTCCGTCGGATATCCCTGTTCCACAGGCCGTGCCGCCTGTCCCGTCAGAAACCATCCCGAAGCCACCAGAACCACCAACCCTGCAGAAAATCCGGAAACACGCGTGGTAGTGCCGTTTCTCATTCTCGACTCCACTGCTCCCCGATATTGAATCGCAGGGCGGAATTCACCCTATCGTTCCAAAAAAGTCCTTCGAGCATAAGCCGCACCAATCCCCCGGCTGTTTGCCACTCGGTAGTTCTTCTAATTGCGTATTTCGATCGCACCGAAAGAGAACACACGCACTCTTCATCAGCGGCTGGATTGGGCGCAATTCTACATGTTTCTTCAGCTTGCGAGCAAAGATTTTAGCCCGCCTCGGCAAAGTCCGCCACCCTGTCTGCTCGCGTGCCTCAGATGGATGAAACCTGAAAATTCGTGGCCGCGTCAGCCGGGAATTGCACTTTTTGCCCGTACAATGGTGCCAACCCTTCTCGATGTGACATCATGAATGATGGGGTTCAGTTTCTGAAATTGGGAGGCGTAGCGAAACCAATTGGATCATTTAGAAGTCGCTGGGGATATGGAACACGCTTTGCGTACCGAACATGTTGACAACGTCCTGACGCTGGAAGAGATTTCGCATCTCGCGGCGGAAGGGGGCCAGTCCGCCGAGACGCTGATGAACGTTGTTGCTCTTATTGCCAAACGCTTTCATACCGATGTTTGCTCGGCTTACCTGCTGGAACCAGATCGCGCCAACCTTGTACTGGCCGCTACCGTCGGACTTCGCCGCGAGTGCGTCGGCAATCTCCGCATGGCTGTTCAGGAAGGACTCACCGGCCTGGTCGCCGAGCAAGTCCAACCGGTCGCTGTCAGCCAGGTTAAAAATCATCCACGCTTCAAGTATTTCCGCGATTCCGGCGAGGATGCTTACCAGTCTTTTCTCGGTGTTCCCCTCATCGATCGTGGCATTTTGCAGGGCGTTCTGGTGGTTCAGACGATCGAACCGCGCGTTTTCACTGCCGAGGACATCCGCAAGCTGACCGAGGCGGCAAGCCAGGTCGCGCCAGTCGTGAGCGAGGCCCGCACGCTCGATCGCTTCATTGCTCCCCTCCAGGAACGTCTCTGGGCCTTGGCCCGCAATCTCTGGTGGAGTTGGGACCACAACTCGGCCAGCCTGTTTCTTGATCTCGATCCGACCCGCTGGAGCGAACTGAACCATAACCCGGTTGCGCTTTTGAGCGAAATTCCCTTGGGCAGGCTGGAAACCCGCGCGGCCGAGTTGATGCTTCACAGCCGCGTCAATTACGCCTACCGGCGAATGCGCGAGTATCTGGAAGCCGATCGAACCTGGGGCACCCGCCATGCCGGCGTGCTGCGTCCTCATCCTGTGGCCTATTTCTCCGCCGAGTTCGGCTTGCACGAATCTCTTCCCGTCTATTCCGGCGGTCTGGGAGTGCTCGCGGGCGATCACATCAAAAGCGCCTCCGATCTCGACATTCCCCTCGTCGGCATCGGCCTCTTCTACGGCCAGGGATACTTCCGTCAGCGTCTGGATATCAATGGCTGGCAGCGCGAAGAATATCTGGAAACCGACGTCAACCAATTGCCCATGGAAGTCGCCATCGGCCAGGACGGAAGACCCGTCAGCGTTGAAATCGAAACCCGCAGCGGACGCATCCGCGCCAAAGTATGGCGCGTAAAAGTCGGCCGCCGCGATCTTCTGCTGCTCGACTCCGACGTGGAAGGCAACGCCCCGGAGGATCGCCAGCTTACCTCGCGTCTCTACGGCGGCGATCTGCGCATCCGTATTCGCCAGGAACTGCTGTTAGGCGTCGGTGGCTTGCGCGCCCTCAAAGCACTTGGAATCTCCCCAGGCGTCTTTCACTTGAACGAAGGCCACAGCGCCTTCGCCGTACTGGAAGCCATTCGCATGCGCATGGAGGAGGAAGGCATCGGTTTTGATGCCGCCGTTCCGCGAGTCTCCCGTGAAGTCGTGTTCACCACCCATACACCCGTTCCCGCCGGCCACGACCGTTTCGACGCAGGCTTGGTCGAAGAACACATCGGCCCTCTTCGCGAAGCTCTCGGCCTTACCGAGCAGAGCCTCCTGGGATTGGGTCGCGAGAAGCCGAACAACTCCGACGAGTCCTTTTGCATGACGGTGCTTGCCCTGCGCCTTTCTCGGCGCGCCAATGCCGTTTCCGCTCTTCACGGCGAGGTCTCCCGCAATATGTGGACCGGCCTCTACAAAGGCAAGCCCGAGGACGAAGTTCCCATCGGGCACATCACCAACGGGGTGCACGTACCCACGTGGCTGGCGCCGCAAATGTTCCGGCTCTACGACCGCCATCTAGGCACAGACTGGCTCGGACACAGCAGTGAGGCCCACACGTGGTTGGGAATCGAAGATGTGGATGACGGTGAGCTTTGGGAAACGCACCTCAATCTCAAATCCCAACTCATCGAGTTCGTCAGAAAGAGAGCGGTGGATCAGGCCAAGCGCCGCGGTGAACCACGCGAAGTACTGCAACGCTTTGAGCGCGTGCTCAGCCCCGACGCCCTCACGATCGGTTTTGCCCGCCGTTTTGCCACCTATAAGCGCGCCAATCTGATTCTCACTGACATGGAGCGGCTCGCCTCCATGGTCAACGATCCCAATCGTCCGGTTCAATTCGTATTTGCCGGCAAGGCCCATCCCCTCGATGAACCCGGCAAGCGCGTTCTGCAGCAGGTGGCCGAGTTGATGCGCGATCCCACATTCCGCGACAAGTTCGTCTTCGTCGAGGACTATGACATTAACGTCGGCCGCCATTTTGTCCAGGGAGTTGATGTCTGGCTTAACAATCCACGCCGTCCGCTGGAAGCGTCAGGCACAAGCGGGCAGAAAGTCGTCTTGAACGGCGGCTTGAATCTTTCCATCCTGGACGGCTGGTGGGCGGAAGCTTTTGATGGAGTCAATGGCTTCGCCATTGGCACCGGGCGAACTCACTCCGACATGGGCGTTCACGACTCCCGCGACGGCGAGGATCTTCTCCGGGCTCTGCAGGACGAAGTGATTCCGTTGTATTACCACCGCGATCGCGACGGTTTGCCCCGGGGCTGGATTAAACGCATGAAGCGCACCATCCGCACCCTGGGCTGGCGTTTCAACGCCGACCGCATGGTCATGGATTACACCTCGAAGTGCTACGTCCCTGCCGCCGGCGGCACCTCCAGCGACATGCGCTCCAACTCCTAGCTCGTGTAGGGGCGGACGCCTCGTCCGCCCCGCTCGCGAAGCGAGCGTAACGAGGCGGAATGCTTCTCAAAAGCTCAGAGATGAAGGCCAAAATCCTTGCTAATAACCCGTATCTGCTTCATTCAGCCTTCCCATTCCACATGCTTCAAATGCCCGTACAGACCTGTCAAACATCCCGCCAATTGGGCCGAAAAACGAAAGTGCTAGAACCTCAAAATGTGCAAATCTCAATTTCCTAAGTTATAACTTC
Source organism: Candidatus Sulfotelmatobacter sp. (assembly GCA_036376495.1). GTDB lineage: Bacteria > Acidobacteriota > Terriglobia > Terriglobales > Acidobacteriaceae > Sulfotelmatobacter. The sequence goes on from DASVAE010000044.1 coordinate 58,721, forward strand.
ATCTGCCGTACACTCTTGTATTAACACCAGATGAATGGCCTAACTGGCTACTCCTGATGGGTTTAAAGGCAGTAAAAGCCTGGGAGCGCAACCGACCACTCGGTCTTTCTGCTGCGAAATCGAAACTGCCGCCTTTCGATCCACAAGCTTTTCCACAGGCTGGTGGTGTCTGCGAAGAAGCTTCGCAAACCTAAGCTCCTACAGTACTTACCTGAGAGTGCAAGTACAGGATTTACCGTAACCCCGTAGCATCATTCTTCAGAGGCAATTCCGCCCTCCGCGAGCGACTCGAATCTGGTGCAATGTTTTAGGAAGGCCATCTTGACCCGGCCGATGGGACCGTTGCGCTGTTTGGCAATAATGATTTCTGCCCGCCCCTGCAGTTCGGGGTCGTCCTGCTTATAGACCTCTTCGCGGAAGATGAACATGACGAGGTCCGCGTCCTGCTCGATCGAGCCCGACTCGCGCAGGTCGGCCAGTTGCGGGCGATGATCTCCGCCGCGACTCTCCGGAGCACGGCTTAACTGCGACAGTGCGATCACCGGAACAGTTAACTCTTTCGCTAACGCCTTCAGCCCGCGCGAAATGGCGGATACTTCCTGGGTTCGATTCTCAAACCGCTTTCCCCCGCCGGACATGAGCTGCAGGTAATCCACGATGATCAAGTCCAGCCGACCCTGCGATTGTTTCAGCCGCCGCGCCTTGGCGCGCATCTCGCTCAGCGAAATGCCAGGGGTATCGTCGATAAAGATTGGCGCGTGCGCCAGTTGCTCCATGGCCCGCACGACCTTTTTCGTATCGTCCTGCCACAGCGACCCGGTACGCATCTTGTGCGCGTCCACTCGCGCCTGCGAACACAGCAAGCGCATCAGCAGCGCCTCCCGCGACATTTCTAACGAGAAGACTCCCACTACCTGCTGGTCTTCAATCGCCGCATTCTCGGCGATGTTCATCACAAAGGCCGTTTTGCCCATCGAGGGGCGCGCCGCAATGATCACCAGGTCGGACCTCTGGAGCCCCGAGGTCATTTCGTCGAGGTCGGTGTAATGCGTCGCCAGCCCGGTAATTCGCTGCCCGCGCTGCAGTAGCGCATCGACGGATCCGAAGGTCTCGCGCACGATCTCCTGCACGCCCATGAAGCCGCGCCCAATCCGCTTCTCGGAGAGCTGGAAGATGGCCGCCTCGGTATCGCTCAATACGTCTTCGGCAGAATCCGACTGGTCGCTGGCCCGGGCTATGGCCGTGCTCGAAACTGAAATCACGCCTCGCAACAGCGCCTTGTCCCGTACGATCTTGACGTAGTGCTCGATGCTGGGGCGCTCCGGCACCCCCTCCACCAGGCTCGACACATACGCCACGTCGCCGATCGGCTGCAGATCCTTGTGCCGGTCGAGCTCCTCGATCAACGTAATCATGTCGATGGGGCGCGAGGATTCCGCCAAATCCATCATCCGCGAATAAATCCGGCGGTGCGAATCCAGCGAAAAGTCTTCGACCTTCAGGTGCTCAGCTGCCTGGTTGTAAGCAAAGTTGTCCAGCAGGATCGCGCCCAGGATCGAGCGCTCCGCTTCTACATTCGCGGGAAGCGTGCTGATGGTGTAATCAGAAGTGGCCAAGGATTCTTCTCTCAGGAATTTTCGATCGCGGAGCCCTGAACATACTCTCTCGCTGCTTGTGAATGCGAGTGCGTCATCCTAGGAAAACTCAGCCGAATCGGAGTATTTCTAAGTTGACTTGCGAACGTTTTTCAGTTTAGGCGAATAAAACACGAACATCAAGCATGTTGCTGAGCTGACCTGATGATATCGTCTGCCGCTACGCGGGCAATTTCCTGTAAGCTCATGTATCAGCACTGAACAAAGAAAACCATTCTCAGGAGCCTTCGATGGCAAAAAATCACTACAGCACCAAGCCCAAGCGCCGCAATCGCTCGGGTAGACGCGGCGACACAAAGCGCATTGCCGCAAACATGGCGAAGATCAGGCAATTGGAACGAAATGCGGCTCCCGCCAAGTGAAAGGCTCAAGGGGGCGATTTGGCTGTCCCCGCGTTTTCCGGAAAGGATATCTCGGACCGGAAACAGGTTCAGTGACCGTCCGTTTATCGCGAGGTCAGACTAGCGGGAGTGCAGAGCGTCAGCCATGATGACTCCATACCGAGAACACCAACACGGAGACGAGCGCGACCAGGGTCACGCCTTCGGCCAGCAGCGCGTATAACGTGAGTCGCTTGGGCGCTTGAAAGTGGGCGGCGATCCGGCTGAACCCTGCTGCCGCGAGCGTGAACGGCGAGACTTCCAATCGGTATAAGCAAACGAAGCCCAGCCAGCCCGGCCCGGAACTCACTTCCGGAATGCAGAGCAGACCCAACGAGAGCGGGGCGCTCAGGCTGAGCACGAGAAGCACTTTCGAATACACCGTGTACGCTGCTTCGGATTTCCGAATCACCAGTACCAGCAGAAACGTGGGCACGAGCAATGCGCCCGCAATGAACACCTCCAACAGCAGATCGCCAAAAGCGTACATTCCGCTGGAAGCGGCCACATCCGCCGGATGTCTCGCGTGCTGCACATAGCGTTCGATAATGAGAATGGCCGAGAAAATTACGACCGCCGCAAAAGAAGCGGCGACAAATCCCAGCTGTACGCTCCGTGGGATTGCTCGCATGACCCGATGCTACGCTCGCGCGAAGTCGTAGCCAGATGACCAAAGTGCGGCAAGGAATCCGTTCTCAGCTGAGAACTGACAACTGAGAACTGACAACTGAGAACTGAGAACTGAGAACTAAAAATAGAATGCGGTCCAGGGCCAGCCACCCCGGACCGCATCAGACGTGGATTCCTGCGCTTTGCCTGAGTCACCGCGGAAGCGGCGCCGTGACTGCTTCAGCCAGACAGCCCTCGCAACGAGTGCCGCATGTTTGCCGAAACCGCTGCGGTGCGTGCTCTTTCGACCACGAATCCGCAACTGCTGCGTGGCCAGCGGCCCTTCCTGCTTCGTAAAGCAAGTAGGGGGAGGAGGCCGCAACGCCCGGGCAACCAGTTTCGCGCTCGCGCGCAGTTTCTGGAAGGTTTCCCACCGGCAATTCGCTTTCGAGAATCACCGGCTGCCACTGGCCTGCCGCAATCATCCAGCAAGCTCAGGAACTCTCACGTTTCGCTGCACACACTCTCATCCAGGTGGATAGCTCGGGGCAATATAAAAAGAGCCGCTGTTTGTGAACAAGCTGTGGAGGACGAGACTTCCTTGTGGACGCTTGAGGAAAACTAAGCCTTATTCGAGAGCGATAATCTCTGGGCTGCCCGAGCGAAGCTGGTCCTGAGCTGGTCGAAGGCGCGGAGCCAATCGTCTGGCGCTTCAACCAGGTTCGGCTACTCCGGCTGCATTGGCACAAGCTCCGCCTCGTGCGGAGTCCCTCTAAAATCCACTGACTTAGCACTCTTCCGCACCGTGCGCGAGCGCAGCAACTCCTGCGCCTGCAGTATCAAATCCACTGCCAGCAAAGTAAAGACGTTGCAGGCCCACACCACGGTTTCATCCACACTCACGCCCAGCGTGTCCCAGCCGGTCACACCTTCGACAGCGCGTACTTCGAGAAAAACGAGGCAAACCGCGAAGCTGCGCGTCATCCACTTGCGATGCGCCTCGGTGTTTCCGCGCAAGATCATGACCAGCGCAATTGTCGTGGTCACGATCCAACTGGTGGCCTGGGTTGCCGCGGCAAAGCTGAAAGATCGCGGCGATCCCATACGCTCATGAAAGTATTGAATGTAGAATCCAAAAGGCGCCGCGATCGCCGTGCCCGTCACATAGATGTATCCGACGACGCGGTGCACTTGGACATACTTGCGGCGCAGCCGGTCGGAAAACTGCATGGGCGCCAGCAGCAACGCGCACGCCCCCGCGACACCATGCGCGAACATGTACCACTTGAAAGGCTGAATGTGCTGCCAGAAGGGATCCTGCCGGTGGATAAGATAGCTCTCGTTGTGCACCCCAACGTACGCCAGCATCATCGCGATCAGCGCGAATACTGCATATTTGCCGCGCGCGCGTGAGATCCGCGGCAGCGGCAGTGACGAAGTGGTCATCGAAGCCCCCAAGCCTCAAAACGTCGGAAAACTATACACTGTGCAGCTACCATTGAAAAGATGAAGCCTTGATCACGGCTGCGATGCTTTTTCGTCATTCTGTGTGCAGGCCTTGCGTAGACCGCTTTGCGTTGACAATGTTATGAAACGATCCTTCAGCATCCTGCTCTTGAACGTTCTGGTTTGCAGCTCCGTAGCCGCAGGCCAGAGACATGATCGCGAATTTTGGCGCTCGCTCGCGAAAAATGAATATGCAGTTCCAGCATCCGAATCTGCCGATGCCCTCGCACCCGAGTTAAGCGCCCTGCTGGGATCGCCAGATCCTGAACTGCGTGACGATCTGGCTTACTCCATCCTCGGCACGTGGATCCATCACAACCAACTTTCCACTCCGATTTTGATTTCCCTGACCGACGAGTGGAAGTCCAACCTGAAGAGCGGAATTGGGGAGGCAGGAAACAATTCGGTGCTCAAGCGGTCGTTCTCGGCGCTTTGCCTGTCCGAAATGGCGAAGCGCGAAGCCAAGTCGCCGTTCATGGGGGCCCGCCGCTACCACGACCTTGTCGCCGAAGGAATCGAATACCTGCAAGCCGAACGCGACCTCCGCGGCTACGACGGCAGTTTGCATTGGATTCACGCCTCCGCCCACACGGCTGATCTCCTTGGAGCATTAGCCGACAGCCCCATGCTTACCAAAGATGAAGCTTCCTCTATTCTGCGCGCCATTGCAGCCAGGCTCTCCGCCGCTCCTCAGGTGTACACACAAGGAGAGCAGGATCGTTTAGCGGCCGCAGTCGTCTCCGTGATTCGCCGCAAAGACTTCGATACGCACTCTTTCGATGCTTGGCTCGCCGCAGTCCAGAATGAAGACCGCAATGTATGGACAAACACGACGCCGGAATCACTCGCCCGTTACCAGAACCACAACTACCTCTTGCAGGCCTTGACCGTGCGGCTGTCGTTAGAACCTTCATCCGCTGCTACCGAGCGATATCGCACCGCTGTACTTAAGCTCCTTGCTGATCGATAGACTGTCCGATTTCGCACACGCCAGTCCGCCGCTGTTCAGAGGCGCATTCGCGTCACAGACACCAAAATCTCATTTAGCCTTAAGCGGCAACGGCTTACCGCGCTTGGGGAATGGCATGGCGTTTGCTTCGGCAGCCTGGCGGTACTCCACGAACTCTGCGACTCCTCGCCACTTTGCGTTATGCTGTGGCCGCCGATTCGGGAGATTCGTTTGATTCTGACGCGCTCCGACGTGTTCGAGGTGCTTATGGGAACGATGCTTCAAGACTTGCGGCACAGCCTGCGCTTGTTGCGCAGAAGCCCGGGATTTACCGCGGTTTCCGTACTCACGCT
>DASVAE010000045.1:0-72938 GCA_036376495.1 Candidatus Sulfotelmatobacter sp.
TTGATGATCTGACAACAGTGGTCATTTTGGCCGCATCCCATAGCAGCGCCGCGGAGGAGGGTTCATGGATCAGAACCAGATAACAATATTAGTCGTCGTGGTGATCATCGCGATCATTGTGATTGCGGCAATTGGGTATGTAAGCTCACGCAAGCGCCGCAGCCGGAAATTGCGCGAGCACTTTGGCCCCGAGTACGAACGCGTGCTGAAGCAGGAAGGCGACCCGCGGAAAGCCGAGGGAGTCCTGGAATTTCGCGAGAAGCGAAGAGACAAATTCAAGATACGCGCACTATCGGCGGCCGACCGCCAAAGCTTCAACACGCGATGGCGAGAAGTGCAGGCGCGCTTTGTGGATGATCCTCACGGAGCTGTCACGGTCGCCGATAGCCTGGTGACCGATGTCATGCAGGCCCGCGGATATCCCATCGGGCAGTTCGAAGAGCGAGCCGCCGACCTCTCCGTGGACTATCCCACGATCGTGGACAACTACCGGGCGGGACACGAGATCTCGATGCGACACAGCTCCGGACAAGCCAGCACCGAAGACTTGCGCCAAGCCATGATGCACTACCGCGTCTTGTTCGAGGAATTGCTCGGAGAAGAAAAACCGTACAGGAAGGGAGCATAGAGATGGCACAGCCGTTGAGAAAAGATGAGCCGCAGTTTGACAACGAGGAAATCACTACTGCCGATCTGGCGCAGGGCAAGCGTCCGGCAAACACGCATGAAATGCGTCCCCAGCCGGTCACGATGAGCGGCAGCCAAACAGAGCAAAACGACGGCAGCACGCAGCTGTTTCCGTCCAATGAGTTGCAAGACCTCAGAACACGGTGGAAAGATATTCAGACCGGGTTCGTGGATGAGCCGCGAAAAGCGGTGGAGCAGGCCGATGGCTTGGTCGCGTCCGCTATGAAACGGCTGGCCGAGGTGTTTGCGCAGGAGCGATCCGGATTGGAGCAGCAATGGGATCGCGGCGATAATGTCTCCACTGAGGATTTGCGCGTCGCGCTGCAGCGGTATCGGTCGTTCTTTGACCGCCTGTTATCGGTCTAGTTTCTGAACACGTAGGGGCGGACCCAATGGTCCGCCCTGAGTGAAATGAAAACGGAAAGTGTGTTCAGGCAAACACTTCGGCGTCCAGTTCCGCGAAAAAGGTTCTGTGCAGGCGCTGGATTATTTCCGGGACTTCGTCTTCCTCGATGACAAAGGTCAGGTTAATCTCTGAGGCCCCCTGCGAGATCATGCGAATTTTTTTGTCGGCCAGTTCCCGGAATACCAGGGCCGCGATGCCCGGGGTCTCGCGCAAATTCTCTCCCACCAGGCACACGATCGCCTTTCGACCTTCATACTTCACGTCAGCCAGCTTGGCCAGATCTGCGGCTAAAGCGGGGATGGCCTGATTCGAATCCACCGTCAGCGAAACACTGACTTCGGATGTAGAAACAACATCGACTGCGACCTGGTGGCGATCGAACGCTTCGAAGATCGATCTCAGGAATCCGTGGGCTAACAACATGCGCGGGGCGGCGACATCCACAATGGTGATGCGCTTCTTGGCCGCGATCGCCTTGAAAATGTTGTTGCTATGTGGCGCGCGGGTGGTGATGCGAGTGCCTTCGCACCCGGGATTGCGTGAGTTCAGGACATACACTGGGATATTCTTCTGAATTGCGGGCAGCACGGTTGCCGGATGCAGCACCTTGGCGCCGAAATAGGCGAGTTCGGCCGCTTCATCGAAGCTGATGACCTTGATGCGACGCGCGTCAGGGCAGACGCGGGGATCGGTCGTGAGAATGCCGTCAACATCGGTCCAGATTTCAATGCGTTCCGCGCCCAACCCCGCGCCGAAGATAGCGGCGGAAAAATCTGAGCCGCCGCGGCCGATCGTAGTCGTGATTCCGGAACGATTCGAGCCAATAAACCCGCCCATGACTGGGACCTGCCCCGCGTTCAACAGCGGTTCAAGCTTTTCTTTCAGCCGGAGATTCGTCTCTTCGTATTGCGGCACGGCTTGCATGTAAGCGCTATCGGTGACCAGCACGTCGCGAGAATCCACATGCATCCCTTTGAGGCCCCGGGCTTCGAATGCTGCGGCCACGATTTTGCTGGACAGCATTTCGCCGTACGCGGCCACGTTGTCGGTGGTGCGGGGCGTGATCTCGCCGACAGCGGAGATGCCGCGCAGCAGTTCGTCAAGGTTTTCGAAATCCGAGCCCAATTCGGAGTGGAATTCCGTGAAGCGAGCGGTCCCCAGCAGTTCGCTGGCGCAGTTGTAATGGCGTTCTTGCAACGAACGGCAAAGTTTCAGCGCGGTTTTGCGCTCGCCATTTCCCGCGGCTTTGGCCATGGTGAGCAGAGTGTCGGTCACTTTCGCCATGGCGCTGACTACGACCACTGGGCGCTGAGCTTGACGACCCTGGACGATTGCGGCTACGCGGTCGATCGCTTTGGCATCTTCGACGGACGTACCACCGAACTTCATCACGATCATCGGCAGGGCTCCGGGTGGAAACTCTCGATCCGGCTACAAATAACGCGAGCCATGCCCCGTGCAAGTCGCGCGGACGTTGCGCGATCGTTCATCCCAGGTAGCCTTTGGCCTTCAGCAGTTCTGCATTCAGCAGCGCTGCCCCGGCTGCGCCGCGGATGGTGTTGTGCGATAAAACCGTGAACTTCCAATCGAGCACGCTGCACGGGCGCAGGCGGCCTACGACCGTGGTCATACCTGCTCCCATATCAATGTCAAATCTGGGCTGCGGACGGTCATTGGCCTCGAGATAGACCACCGGACGTTCGGGCGCGCTCGGCAGCTTGAGTTCCTGCGGTTCGGCGCGATACGCCTTCCAGGATTCTATGATCTCTTCCGGCTTGGCTTTCTTCTTCAGGCGGATCGAAATGGACTCAGTGTGCCCGTCTTCCACGGCAACGCGGTTGCATTGCGCGCTCATGGCAAAGGCGCCGGGTATAACTTTCGACCCGTTCACCTGACCCAGAAGTTTCTTGGTCTCTTCCTCCATCTTTTCTTCTTCGTTCTTAATAAAGGGAATGACGTTGCCCAGGATGTCGAGGGAGGCGACCCCGGGATACCCCGCGCCGCTGATGGCTTGCATGGTTACGGCCATGACGGTATCAAGCTCGAAGCGCTGATGGATGGGCGCGAGAGCGAGAACCAGTCCGATTGCCGAGCAATTTGGATTCGTGACGACATAGCCGCCACTCTTCTTACGCCAGCCCTGGATATCGATGAGCTTGATATGGCCCGCGTTCACTTCCGGTATCACCAGAGGGACATCTTTTTGCATACGGAGCGCGCTGGAGTTGGAAACCACGGCGCAACCGGCATCCGCGAAGCGCGGCTCGAGTTCCGCCGCGATTCCCGAATCCAGAGCGGCGAAAATGACTCTTGGAGCGCCGTCCGGACTCGCAGGGGACACCCGCATCTTCGACACACCCGCGGGAATGGCAGTTTTCAGGCGCCAGCGTGCGGCTTCCCCGTACGCCTTGCCTTCGGAGCGATCCGAGGCGGCGAGCCACGCCACTTCAAACCACGGATGATGCTCCAGCATTTGAATGAATCTTTGTCCTACGACGCCGGTGGCGCCCAGGATTCCTACAGGAATCTTTTTCATGGGTACTTGGATTTTATAACAAGCGAGGTTTGGTGCCAGTGAGCGGAGCGCTGTGGGCGGTTACTAAGGACAGGAGCCCCCGCATACTCAACTAAGTCCTGTGAGTTTCCTGGCGGAAAGGGTATTCGCTGAGCGGTCCAAATTTTTTCTTCTCGGTATAAATGCGCCAGCGGCGGAACACGATGCGCAGGGCGGCCATCACGGGAATGGAGAGATATACGCCTAGGATTCCCGCGACTTCTCCTCCCGCCATCACTCCGAAGATTGCGGCCAGGGGATGCAGTTCCATGCTATCGCCCATAATGCGCGGCGAGGAGACATAGTCCTGAATCAAGCGCCAGATGCCGAGAAAAATCAGCAGAATCAGCCAATGGGAATAACTGAGCACCAAGGCCACAGTCATGATCACGAGTGCCGCGACGAGCGGCCCGACGACCGGTATGAATTCCAGGCTTCCGCCAATGACGCCGAGGGCGACGGGGTTGGGAACGCGCATCGCCTCAAAAAAAGCCGTGTAGACGACCATGGTCAGAGCGGCAAGCGTTAGCTGAGCCCGAATAAAGTGCGCCAGCATCTGGTTGAGATCATTGAGGACATTCTGCAGAAATTCCCGCTGCGGACGCGATTGGACCGCCGAAAGCAGGAACTCGCTGAACAGGCGCCCATCTTTAAGAAAGAAAATCGAGAGCAGGGGAACGATGAAGAACAGCCAGGCTTGTTTGGCGACGTCGGCGAGCCGGAGTCCGAGACGTTGCGCGAACTGCGTAATGTCATCTTGATGGCTGATCAGAAACGACTGGACAAAATCCGTCGAAGCTTTACTCCAACCATGATCAGCGCCGATTTGCCGCGCGAGTTCTCCCGAACTCAGTTTTGAGATCAGGGTGGGAAGCGACTGTCCCAGCCGTGCTCCCTCGTGGGTGATCTTAGGGCCTACCAAAACGAAGAAGACGATCACGAGCGTAAGCAGCAGCGTGTAGATGACGGCAATGGCCCGGCCGCGTCCCTTGAGCACGCGCTCCAGTTGTGCCACCAGCGGACTCATCAGGTACGCGAAAAAGATGGCAAACAGGAAGGCGATCAGCGTCGCGCGCGCGACATACAAAAAGCCCAGTACCAGCGCGAACAGCAGCACCGTGACCAGAACCCGTGCCGTGCGTGAGTCAGCCAGTGACAATAAGTTTTCCAGGGTGGTCTCGGTTCTGCCGCCCGGATTTCAGTCCCGGACTACTTCCGTGTTATCGGCAGGAATCGCCACCTTCATCAGCTTGAACTGGTCGTGATCATCCACCCACAAGGCCCAGTCCACATTGTCGCCTTTCAGGTTCAGCCGCAGCAACTCGCGTTCGGAGCCCCGGATATTAACCTTCTCAGCCCCCACCAGTTCCATGCGAATGTGCAAGGATGTGCGGTCCTGCGGCACCAGCACCCCGAAGTCGCCCGGCACGCGCTGACACTTGAAAGCTGCGCCATCCTGCTTGCAATCAGATGCCAGATAGCGCCAGGCCAGAACCTCGCGATGGACAAAAAAGTTATTGTCCAGGATCACCGACGTGTTGGGCATCAGGAAGGACTGCTCGGCCGGTTTAGTGAAGCCAGTCGACATAATCTTTTCGATCAGGAATTCGTTATTAGGCATTACGGTCAACGAACCCGCGGTCCCCTGGCTCCACTCGTAATGCAATATTTGTCCGCTTGAGGTGATTTCCAGATCAGATTTCTGCGTGGCGGGACCGTGCTCTTCCTTAAGCTCGGATTGGATGGAACTGGTCGCGTTCTGCTGATGAATCGTGAAGCTTTCCGTAGCTACGCGCTGGCCCTTGATGAAAATGCCGAAAGAGCCCGAATCAATGGCCTGCAGGGGCGCGGCCTTCTCTTTTTCTTTTTTGTTCCCGGCCCGAGCCGGCAATGAGGCCACGGACGCGATCACCAGGCATATGATAAGCAGGCGGCCACTTGCTACCGCTATTCCAGAGGCTTGCTCCCGTACGGTATCGTGGGACTTCACTCGACATCTCCTTCTTGGCTGCGCGCCTCGAGCATCTTCAGCCCGAGCTTGGTGGCGATCTCGTCTGCGATCTGGTCTATCGTGCGGCCGCCGGTTTGAATGGTCAGCGACGCTTCGCAGTAGCGGGGACGCCGCTTCTCATGCAAGTCACGAAACTGATCCAGGCTGCGGAGGAGTGGCCGCTCGGCCACAGCTTCGCTCGCTTGCTTGCAGCAACGCTCCCACAGCACTTCCACGGGTGCGTCCAGGAAAATTATCGGCACGCCTGAAGACTTAAGCAGTTCAGCATTGCTGGTCTGGACAAAGGCGCCGCCTCCCAGCGCGACTACCCGCGCCTGGTTATGAATTCCCTCGAGCACGTCTTGCAGCGCGCTGCGTTCGGCGCGCCGGAAAGCTGGCTCACCGGACTCGCGGAATATCTGGGCGACAGTGCGCCGTTCGCGGCGCTCAATGCGATCGTCCAGATCTTCAAAAATCCAATTCAGCCGCCGCCCTAACACCGCGCCTACACTGCTCTTGCCGGCACCCATAAAGCCGACCAGGAACACGGCCTCGGGGGCGGAACCACGCAACCGCTCCGGAGAGCCGGTCCGCACACGCGGGGTTGCGCTCGCTGCTTTCGTAGCACGCTTATTCAAACGGTCCAGGTACTGTCAGTGTTATTTTGCCGAGCGTTTTCTGAGGTGGATTTTACCATTGAAGCTACGCAGCACCACGGTAGAAGAGACCGCGGCCCGCCCCATAGTACCCCAGAAGGCACTTCCTTCCTTAAGGACGAAGGACGTGTGCTGCTTCGGCTGCAAAGGAATATCGTCGTGGACTTCGCCGCGTACCGAGCGAGCGCTCACGTCGGCAGAGGTGGAATCTGGAACGACAGCTTCAATGTTTCCGCTGTGGCTGGTCAGGCGGTACTCACCGTGGTCCCCAAAATCCCCAAGATAGCTGATTCCGCCGCTGGTAGAAATTACTTGTACCAGCGGACCGTTCACACCGTTCAGAGTGACGTTGCCGCTCAGAGAATCGACTTCCACATAGCCACTCTGCACGTTAGTAAGAGTGACGGGTCCATTGAGAGTCTTTACGTGTACATGAGCGTCGCTGATATCGCGTAGTTCAACGGTTGCCGCCGCACCCTCCAGAGTGACATCGCCATGAATTTTTTCAGCGCGAAGAGCTCCGGAACTGGAATGCAATGCCAGGCTGGTGTCTGGTGGAACCAGAATCTCGTAATCGACGCGGCCGGACTGAGCATCGGCGCCCGGGAGCAGATGAGATTGCAGATCAACGCGATTGCCGGCAAAGTTATTGTCCACTTCAACCCTGTCCGACCACAACACAGCATTGACTACAACGGAATTCCCGGTGGCAGGCTTCACAGAGACGGAGCCGTAGGGATTATTCACCGACAAGGCCGCTTTGGGAGCCACGTTGAAACGAAGTTCCTTATGTGTTTCGGCCGAGGCTATGCCCGCCGTCATTGTGACAGCCAGCACTGCGCTACATACTCCCACATCGATTAAACGCCCGCCCATAGATTCCTCGAACTCCTCAAGAAACTTCAGCCAGCAGCAAGCCGCCGGTCAAAATGGCATTCATTATGGCAGAGAACGATCCAGCGCCAACTCAAAAAGCATGGCTTTTTCCTGGTACGCGTCCATCAAAGCGCGACGTGCTTCATCATCGTCGGGGTTGGCCTCGAGACTGCGCTTGGCATCGCGAATGTAATCATTCACATTGCGCAAATTCTCGGTGTACTGTGCCTGTAAGGTGGGCGCCTGCTCTGCCAATTCAGCCAGCAAATCGTTGTCATTCAGGCCAGCGATAGAAGCGTCCCATGCAGCGTCGGAGGCTGGCCGAGAAGTTACACTGTCGGTACGGAAATCCGGTGAAAGAGCATGCGGACGCACGAGGATCCCGACAGAGATTAGCACGATGGCCGCGACGGGGAGCGCCCAACTTGCCCAGCCCCAGGATCCAATCAGAGAAGGCAGCAGGGAACGGTGCGCGAATGGCTTGATGATTCCCTCGCGCCTCAGAGTACTTTCGATTGAATTCCAAACATGAGGACCGGGCTCATGTGCGGCGCGCAAATCGCCGGCCGCGCAGGCAATCACCAGTAGATCAGCCACCAGGTCCGCGCAGTGCGGACAATCTTTCAGATGAGCCCGCTGCGCAGCTGTGCTGCCGGTATCGTTTTCGATCAGGCTCTCCTGCAACTCAACACACGTCATACGGCTCTCCCCAAGCCTCTGTTTCTTCACTGCCGCCACTTCAAAGTCTTACAATCTGACTTTCGGCCGAGCTTCGCCGCCAGTCTGCGCTGGCTGGCTTCCTGATTTTCTTATCGTCACTTACTTGGTTGCATGTATTGCGTCTCAGGATTTCTGCGCTTTTTCGGTACGCTTCATTCTGAGCAGATCGCGCAATTTCATACGGGCTTTATGCAATTGGGACTTGCTGTTGCCTATCGAGCAGCCCACGATAGCCGCGATCTCATTATGTTCGTAGCCTTCCACGTCGTGAAGCACAAAGATCGTACGATAGCCGGGAGGGAGGTCGTCCACTGCTTTCTGCAACTGCAGGCGGTCAATGGATCCAGCCAACGCCAAATCTTCCGCCCCGAAATCCTTCTTCGGAGTGTCTTCCTCGCTCACCTGCGTCGTTTCTTCCAGCGAAACAACGGGCAGGGTTTTCTTTCTCAGGTGCATCAGCACCACGTTCACAGACAGCCGATGCAGCCATGTGGAGAAGGCCGATTCCCCGCGAAACGTTCCAATCTTGCGGTAGAGCTGCAGGAACGCTTCCTGGGTCAGATCTTCGGCCTCGGCCGTGTTCGAGGTCATGCGTAAGCAGAGGGAATAAACCCGCCGCTTGTGCTTATCGTAGAGGGCTTGGAACGCCTGGGCGTCGCCTTGTTTCGCCCTTTCGATCAGTCCGGCCTCGAGTGCGTCACCGGGCAGTTTCTGTTGTGCGTCGGTCAAGTTGCCTTTTCCGGCCGCACCCCGTGAGATGCGGCTAAATATCTTTACGTTGTATAGGTTGCGGGTAGCTGGGGAAAAACTACAGTAATGCCTCTATTTTAAATTTCAGAGCAGTCCTACAGTTCTTTGGATTCGGTGATTCGATGCGACGACGCGGGAAATCCTTTGCCTGCGGGCTGTTGAAACACTCGGCTCCCCCGGTTATAACCCTATCCCAAATTTAGAGTCGCATTATTCAGAAATTGGTAAATTTCGTGTCACCTACTTGGGAGCATTTGCGGTGGTGATCGTCTCCAGGCCATGCCCGTGCGGACCCGTTTCCTGCTCATGAAGAAGGAGCGCGAACAGCACCCCGAGCAGGCCCAGGACGGAAAAGATCCACATCCCAAGGTGATAGCCCGCAGGGTTGGAAGCGTCCGCGTGAGCGTAGTTGTTTGCCCAGCCCACCAGAATGTTGAGGCCGAATAGACCGATATTCTGGATCATGGTCATCAGGCCGTACGCCGTTCCTAGTTTCGATTGCTCAACGATGTAGGCCACCGCTGGCCACATGACGGCCGGAATCAGCGAAAAGGCAACTCCCATCATCGCCATCGGAATGTAGAGATTGATCTGGGTATAGGCCATCATCAGGTACACCGGGATCAGCAGCAGGGAACCGAACATCATCAGCAGGGCCCGCTTGCCGATGCGATCCACCCACAACCCGAAAAGCGGAGTGGCAATCATCGCAAACAGCGTAAGCATGCTGGACAAAAAGCCACCGAATTCGCGCGACGTGCCGTGAGCCTCCATGAAGAACTTCACCGCGAAGGTCTGGAAGGGGAAAATGGCGGAGTAGAACACGATGCATAGCGCCACAATCAGCCGGTAGCTCACCCCAAACTTCCAGATATCCGATATGACGACCTTGTCGGTTGAGACCTCGCCCAGGTGGTAGTTCTTTTCCGCATAGACTTCCATGGCCCAATACACGGCCGCTCCGATGATGCAAAGGGCTGAAAAAGCGAGTGAAATCAAAAATGCCGGGCGCCAGCTGTGATAAGCCCAACGCGCCCAGGTGGGAGAATTCAGGGCTGCAAAGGTTCCCAGGCGCGAGGCTGTCAGATTCAGCCCAAAGGCAAAACTTAATTCCTTGCCGCGGAACCACCGGGCTAATGCGGTGGTGACCGCAACATTCAAGGATTCGGCCCCCATGCCAAAAAGGAGCCGCCCGCTCGCCATGACGGAGAGATGTCCAGAGGCCGCGGTAATCGCGGGTCCAATGAAGCAAAGCACGCCAAAGATCATCAGCGACTTGCGCAGGCCAATGCGGTCAATGATGAAGCCGCCTACCAGAACGGTAAAGATGTTAGGGAAGCTGTAGATCGCCTGGAGGAAGCCGATGTCGAGATCGGTGAAACCCAGTTGCTGTTTCAGGATGTCAGCGATCGGGCTAAGCGCGTCGTAGGCGTAGTAGCTGCCGAACATGGCCAGGCTGACAAAGATCAGGACCAGCCATCGGTAAAACCGCCCGGGCTCAGGACGAGTGGTGTCTTGCATCAGCGCTCTTTTCCGAGCAGGAGTGAACTCTGGGAATTGACGACGGAGAAGAGTAGCAGAAGGGCGCTTCCGCTCCTAGCTTCTGCCGTGGACAGACCAGGGCGGACCGGTCCGCGCTTAGCACTCGCTGCCCAAGAAGCACCAGGATGGCTGAAATCGGCCACCAGAGCTGAATCGGGGCTTGTTCAAAAGCTTTGCCATGCTACTCCAACCCGCAGACAACACTGCGATTACATGCCGCCAGCCGAACGGTACTCGGGCTGCAATCTACCAGCAACAACGTTTCGGCCCCTGCACGAGGCTGAGTTGCTAGCCAGCCTGGGGAATTTCCATCCGAGGAGTGTCTCCCATGCGTTTCCGCAGTAGCGCTTTGCCGTTTAGCTGCTTGGTTGCCGCTGTCGCTCTCACCCTTGCGATCGTCGGCTGCAATAACACGTTTAACCCACTGTGTGCGAGCGCGCGACCGGCGCCCGTGATTGGGTCGATCTCGCCGGCCACGGTGCCCTTTACGCAAGTGCAAAACGGAACCACGCTGACGATTACCGGGAGCAACTTCGTGGCATCCACCCAGGTCCTGATTGGTTCCAAGCCCATCAGCGCAACCGTGGTCAACCCGAAGAAATTGACCGTGAAAGTGAACACGGGCGTGATCTCCGGGCCAGGAGAGATTAAGGTGGCAGTGGACACTCCTGCTGGCAATACTGGGGAGCTCGGCTGTACCAGTGGAGGAAAAAGCAGCGTGTTAACGCTGACGGTGAATTAGCGAACGAAGCAGCTTACGCAGGCCCGGACGCATCTCGTCCGGACGGGTTTTGGCCAGGGCGTTCGAAGAGATGGCATGCTCGGTGTTCGCTTCGCTCGACGGACGGACCAATAGGTCCGTCCCCACCTGTTCTAGCTGCCTACGAAACGGGCGTACAGGCTGCGGGCTACGGAGGTATCAGTGGTACCTTTGATGATGGCGCGGCCATCAGGGAACAACGTCATCTCGTAGGGATCGCGCCAGAACTTGAGGACAAAGTCATTGTGGCGCACCGTGCCGTGGGCTTGCAACCGTCGATCCATCTCGGCGAAGTCGACGGGACGTTGCCGCTCATGAATTTGCACGGAGTTTCTGCCACAGAGCGTGATGTGCGGTCGCCCTTCGCCGGCGAGGTGGACGAAGTCGCGCTCTCCGCAAGCGCGGCAACCGGGACGCGGTTTGGCTGCTGAGATTTCGGCGTGCTCGTTGCTCCACAGATCGAACGACAGCAAAGTCCGTCGCAGTTCTGGCGCCTGCGGTCCGGCAACGAGCAACTTCAGCGCTTCTGTGACGGCAATGGACGCAACAAGATTCACTGCGGAGTTGAGGATGCCCGAGGTCTCGCAGGTTTCCACCATCCCGCGCGGAGAATCAGGGAAGATGCACGCCAGGCAGGCGCTTTGCCCGGGCACCACATTCAGCGTGACCGCGTAGCTGCCCACTGCCGCGCAGTAAATCCAAGCCCTGGTGTGCGCGATAGCGTAGTCGTTGACCAAGTAGCGAGTCTCGAAATTATCGGTTCCGTCGAGGATCAAATCCATCCCCTGCAGCAAGGATTCGATGTTTGCGGGAATGAGATCGTCGACTTTGGGCTCGACTACGATTTGGGAATTAAAAGCGGCAATTTTTCGCGCTGCGGCGAGGGCCTTAGGCAAAGACTCCGCTGCATCGGCTTCGTCGAACAAGGACTGCCGTTGCAGATTGCTGGGCTCGACGTAGTCGCGGTCGATGATGCGCAAGGTGCCGGCCCCGGCTCGCGCCAACAAGGCTGCAGCCGCGGACCCCGTCGCACCACAGCCAACGATGGCGACCTTGGCCTCTGCCAATTTCTGCTGGCCTGCTGGTCCGATG
The DNA here is from genome assembly GCA_036376495.1 of Candidatus Sulfotelmatobacter sp. Classification (GTDB taxonomy): domain Bacteria; phylum Acidobacteriota; class Terriglobia; order Terriglobales; family Acidobacteriaceae; genus Sulfotelmatobacter. The sequence goes on from DASVAE010000045.1 coordinate 12,034, forward strand.
CCGCGGAACAGCATCTGCCGGGAATAACGGTCGACTATAGAATTGGCGTCGGCGGCTGGTTTTTGTGCCAAAGAGGTCACCAGTATTGCGTTGCAAAACCTTTATTATAAGGGGCTGAGTCGAGTAGACATTCCTTCGGCAGGTCACCCGAAGGCTCGCCGTCAGTAATGCAACGACAGATTGGGCGCGCTCCATGCAAATCAGGGCGCCTGATCAGGGAAACCTTTGCCTAAACCGTTCGCGACACTTCTGGCCGCTCTCCTGATGCAGTGGATCGCGGTGCTGTCGCTGCCGGCAAATGCGCAGCAGGTGACCCCGTCTGGAGCGCCCGCCTACGACGGCCAGTTGGTTCAATCCGTCGATATTGAGGGAGTAAGTCCATCGGATCGCCAGCACCTGCTCGACTTGCTTCCGCAAAAGTCCGGCTCTGTTCTGCGGCGCGATCAGGTTCGGGAGAGCATTCGCGTGCTCTACGGTACGGGTCGGTTCGCCGATATTGAGGCGGACGTTAACCCCGTCGCCCAAGGCGTCCAGCTTAAGTTCGTCACCTCGCCCAATTTCTTTGTGGGAAGCATCGAAGTTCAGGGGGCCTCCTCGCGCCCCACCTCAAACCAGATCGTAAATGCCTCGAAACTGCAGCTCGGAGAACTTTTTACGCCAGAGAAATTAAACCGCGGCTTGGAGAACATACGGCAGTTGCTGGAGGAAAACGGCTACCACCGCGCGCGTACGACTGCGGAAGAGAAGCGAAATGCAGAGACCCAACAGGCGGACATTCTGTTCCACGTCAGCCCAGGTTCGCAGGCTCATGTCGGAGAAGTGAAGCTCACGGGAACTTCCAATCTTACGCTGGAGGAAGTGAAGCAGATCGCGCACATGCAGCCCGGAGACCGTGTGACTGCTTCTCGCGTAAGCGGATCTTTACAGCGCCTGCGCAGGAAGTTCCAGAAGCAAAATCGCGCGCTGGCTCAGGTTTCCATTGCGGAGCAGTTCTACCACCCGGAGAACAACACGCTCGATTTCACGTATCAGATTGATCCCGGGCCGGTTGTTCTGATCTCGGCGGAGGGATACCACATCAGTCACGGAAAGCTGAAGCAGGAGATTCCGGTCTACGAAGAAAATGCCGTCGACGATGACCTGCTGAATGAAGGCCGAACTAACCTTCTGAACTACCTGCAGACACAGGGCCGGTTTGATGCCAAGGTTGAGATCAGGAAGAAAACCGATCCCAAGGTAATGCACATCATCTACGACATAGATCCCGGTCGCTTGCACAAGCTGGTCCGCATCGATATTACTGGTAACAAGAATTTCCTGGATACCGCCAAGCTGCGAAGCTACCTGCAGATTCAATCCGCACACCGCTTCTTAAGCCACGGCAAATTCAGCGAGACGATGCTCAAGAACGACGTCACAACTCTTGAAAACCTATATCACTCCAACGGCTTTCACCAGGTCCAGATCAAGACCAGGGTGGATGATAATTACGAAGGTTCACCCAACAAACTTGCGGTGTTCATTGACATCGAAGAGGGCGTGAGGACCAGGGCAGGGCAGGTGACGATCTCGGGCAACGAAAAAGTGCCGACCACTGACTTACCGGAATTGAGCACGCAGTCGGGGCAGCCCTACTCCGAGGAGGAACTGGCCAACGACCGCGAGCGAGTCCTCTCCTATTACTATAATCACGGCTTTCCCAATGCCTCGCTCGAAATCGCGACCAAGCCCTCCACCAGCGAGGCCAATCGCGAGGATGTAAGTTTCACGATTCAGGAAGGCCAGCGTTTCACCGTCGACCAGGTCATGGTTTCGGGAACGGAGCACACGCGAAGCTATGTTGTGAATCGCGAACTTCAGGTCAGCCCAGGCGATTCGCTAAGCCAGCAGGACCTGCTGAATACGCAGACGCGTCTCTATGACCTTGGAATTTTCGGCCAGGTGGATACCGCAGTGCAGAATCCAGAGGGGAGCGATCCCAAGAAAAACGTTTTGGTGCAATTGCGCGAAGCCAAGCGCTACACCTTCACCTACGGCGTCGGCATGGAGTTCCAGACGGGACAGCCGGCGGGAACCACAGCTCCGCAGGGCATGACTGGAGTCAGTCCCCGTGTGGAGTTCGATGTCACCCGCTTGAACGTGGGAGGCCGCAACCAGAGCTTGGCTTTCCAGTCCCACGTGGGGCGACTGCAGCAGCGCGGCCTTATCAGCTACACGGTTCCGAAAATGTTGGATAGCGACAGGTGGAAGCTGATCTACACAATCTTCTACGACAACAGCCTGGATGTAGCCACCTTCACCTCCCAGCGATTGGAAGGCAAGGTAGACCTGCGCCAACAGATTGGGAATTCGGGAGTAGAGCCGGGGACGCGTCCTGGGCCAAGTTCGATCACTTACCGGTTCGATTTTCGCCGGGTCAAGGCCAGCCATTTTGCCAAAGATTTCTCCCCGGCGCAGGTCGCGCTGCTTTCGCTGCCGGCCACCGTCGGCGGCCCTGGATTCACCTTCATTCGCGACAAACGAGATAACCCGCTGGAGAGTACGAAAGGGAATTACTTCACGCTGGACGGTTTTGCGGCGCCCAGCTTTCTTGGCTCGCGAGCCGAAACCACGTCAGCGGGATACGTTCCAACAAACTTCGCCCGTGCTGTGGCCCAGAACTCCACCTACCAGGCCTTCGGCGGCAAAGGAAAACAGGGACGCCAGTTTGTTTTCGCCCGCTCTACCACCATTGGGCTGGAGCAGCCGTTTAAAGGAACGAAGGTCTTGCCTCCGGGCTCATGTCCTGCCAACGCTTTAGGGGAGCCAACCTGTGCCGCCACTGCGACCATTCCTCTACCCGAACAGTTTTTTGCCGGCGGCGGCAACTCCCACCGCGGTTTCGGGTTGAATCAGGCAGGACCGCGGGATCCCTACTCGGGCTTCCCCGTGGGAGGCACCGCGCTATTCGTCAACAATCTGGAGTTGCGATTTCCCCAGGTATCGTTGCCGTATGTCGGGGAAGGTTTCGGGTTTGCCGTGTTTCACGATATGGGTAACGTTTTCACCGCCCAGCATGACATGCTTAAAGGGCTTATGCGCTGGCACCAGCCAAGTACCCAAAGGTGTCTGTCCAGTGGGACACCGGCCTCTTCGGACTGTACCGCCTTCAGCAACAGTGGATATGATTACACCTCGCATGCGGTGGGAGTGGGGGTACGATATAAGACTCCTATTGGGCCGTTGCGATTTGACTTCGGATACAATCTGAATCCAACCAGATTCTTCCAGAACGTCACAAAGAAAGACCCGGTCAGCGGATTACAGACCACGACTTTTGAAGCACAGCACTTGCGTCATTTCAACGTCTTCTTCAGCATAGGTCAGCCATTTTAATGAATCGCTTTCGTCTCTACACGGTCGTGGCGGCACTCCTCGCTGGATTTATGGCCGGCACGGTCACGGCACCTCCAGCCCGGGCCGGAGAAGTGATCGACCGCATCGTGGCGACCGTGAACGGACGCATTATTCTGCAGAGCGACTGGGACGAGGCGCTGTCTTACGAGGCATTGCTCAGTGGGCACGCTCTGAGCTTCTTCACCGACGAAGACCGCCGCGCCGTGCTGGATCGCTTGATCGATCAGGAATTGTTGGCGGAGCAGATGAAGTCGGCTTCCTTCAAGCACGCCTCTGAAGAGGACGCAGCCGCAGAGATAGCCGAGGCCCGCAAGTTGCATCCCGAAGCAGCAACGGCCGAACGCTGGCAGGCATTGCTCGCCCGGTATGGAGTCACTGAGAAATCGCTGGCAGATCACGTTGAGCAACAGATTGATCTCATGCGGCTGGTCGACGCACATCTGCGTCCGGCTGTACAGATCGATTCCAAAAGCATTGAAGCCTATTACCGCGACAAATTTGTCCCGCAATTAAGGCAAACCGGCTCAGGAGACGTGCCGCTGGCTGACGTGTCTGGACAAATCCGTGAAATTCTGACGCAGGAGAAAGTCAGCGAATTAATGGCTTCCTGGCTGCAGTCTCTGCGTGCCGAAAGCAAAGTCACACTGCCCTCGATAAGCGAGTCTCCCGATCAGGGAGTGCAAACGCGGTGAACGAAAAGTCCGCCAGACCTCGCCGCTGGTGGAAATACATCCTGATCACAGCGGCCGCCCTTTTCGTCGCTGCACTCGCGGGACTCTGGTACACAACTACAAAATCGTTTCAAGCTTATGTACGCCGCCGCTTGGTGGAAGAAGTGGAACGGATCACCGGCGGCCGCGCCGAAATCGGCAGTTTCCATGTCGTACCCTTTCACCTTCAGGTCGAAGTGCGGGACATTACGGTGCATGGCAGAGCGGGCCCAGACGATGTTCCGCTGGTTCATGCCTCCAGCATGCTGGCGCAGATGAAAGTAGTTTCGTTCCTGCGAACCGAGTTTGGATTCACTTCTCTGGTCCTCGACCATCCTGTGATCCATGTCGCCATTGGAGCGGACGGCGTGATCGCCAACGTTCCCGCATTGAAAGTGCAACAGGGCGGTAGCGCCAATGCAGCGGTGCAACAGCTGTTTGCGCTCTCCATCGACCATCTCGCGGTGCATAACGGTGAATTGCTATGGGGGGACCGCAGGATTCCTCTGGACTTTGCCGTGCACGGTGCCAACTTGCAGATGGATTACGAGTACTTGCGCAACCGCTACGAGGGCGCGCTTTCCGTGGACAAGGTGGATACTGCGTTCCAGGATTTTCGGCCATTTTCCTGGATGACGACCGTCCAGTTCGTCCTGGGTCCAAGTTTTGCCGATATCAAATCGCTGCAATGGAACTCGGGACGATCCTCCCTGAAAGCGAGCGGGCGCATCAGTGATTTTCGCAGCCCGCAACTGCAGGGAACTTACGAGGCGGAAATCAATCTGCAGGAAGCGGCCGCCATCAGCCGCCGGAACGACTTGCGAGAGGGCGTTGCAGAACTCAAAGGCGACGGCCATTGGTCCTTGACTGAATTCAAGGCTTCGGGTGCGGCGGCTATACGTGAAGTCGGTTGGCAGAACGATCAGATCGCGCTAAAGAAGCTTGGCGCCAATGCTGATTACGTGCTCACGGATCAGCAGATCAGGCTGATGAAACTTCAGGGCAAAATCCTCGGCGGTACTTTCACCGGCGACGTACAACTGGACAATTGGCTTCATAGCGTCCCGTTACCAAAGAATACAAAAGCTCGATCTGAAGACGTACCGGTGATTTCGGCTGCCAAGCCCCCGGCCAAGAAAGCCGAGAAGCCCAAACTGGCCGGGGTGCAAACGGGAGTAGTTCGACTGCACTTGCGCGATGTCTCGGTGGGCGAGGCAGCGCGCAGCCTCGACTTGCCTGCGCACCGCCTGAGAGATTTCTTTCCCGCCGGAGTAGCCGCAGGTAATCTCGAGGCGTCTTGGAAGGGGTCTCCGGCCAATGCCGAGGTCGGCTTCGATTTCGACGCAATCCCGCCTCCTCGGATCGCCCGCCGCGAGTTGCCCATCACCGCCCATGCCCAAGGCAGGTACAGAGCTGCGAATGACTCCCTGGAATTGTCCAAGTTCAACCTGACCACGCCTGATTCCAAGATCGAGGCCTCTGGCACACTGGCGTCGTCTTCAACGGTGCGAGTCTCCGTATCGACTTCGAACCTGGAGGAGTGGCGTCCCCTGATCACAGCTCTGGGCGGACCTACGGATCTTCCTTTCCGCGTGGATGGCGATGCTACGTTCAACGGTGTCGCGGGCGGAAACTTCACTTCGCCAGTTCTGAGCGGCACGGTCGTCGCACAGGATTTTGAATTTACCGTTCCGGCGACCTCGCGCACTCCCCAGAAGGAAGTGCATTGGGACTCATTAGCCGCCAATTTTCAGTTTTCTTCACGACAGGTTTCGCTGCGGGGCGGATCGCTCCGGCGAGGTGACACCAGTGCAGATTTCGAATTCAACGCTTCTCTGGATAAGGGACAGTTCACACCCACCAGTCCCTATACCGCGAAAGTAAATCTGCACAATGTGGATGTGGCCTCAACCGCTGCGTTGGCAGGTTTTGATTACCCCGTCGCAGGTACGGCGGAGGTTGGTTTGCAGCTTGCCGGAACGCGGGCGCACCCGCAGGGACACGGACACATCCATGCGGCGAATGCCTCGGCCTACGGTGAACCCATTGAAAGGTTCGACGCAGACTTGCAACTGGGGACAGAGGAAACATCTCTCACGAATATCAACCTGACGCATGAGGGTGGTGAGGTGACGGGCAGCGCCGCTTACTCGCCCCCAGGGCGAGCTTTCCGTCTGGACTTGGTGGGAAAGAATTTTGATGTTTCGCGTATTCGTCAGATCCAGCTGTCGCGCCTTCCCGTCGAGGGACGCGCGGATTTTACGCTGCAAGGCAACGGCACCTTGGACGCCCCCGTCATCAACGCTCATGTGCGAGCTCGCGACATTGTCTTCGCCGGTGAACTGGCCGGTGCCATGAACCTTGAGGCAACTACCAGCAACGGCCAAATGCACTTGAAGGCAAGCTCCCAGTTTCCCCACGGCAGCTTGCTGATGGAAGGAACTGTCGGTATGCGCGGCGACTTTCCGGCGAAAATCTCCGCTCGAACTGACAACCTCGATGTCGATCCTTTGTGGCGGGCTTACCTGGGCCAGCAGCTTACTGGGCATTCGGCAGTCGGTGGAACCGTGACCATGGAGGGTCCGCTCCGCTTTCCCTCGCGATGGGCTATAGAAGGCGATCTGTCCGATGTTGCCATCGACGTGGAATATACCAAGTTGCACAACCAGGGTCCGGTGAGCTTCGCCTATGCCGGGCAGAGGCTGGAAATTGCGCCTGCGCACTTGATCGGCGAAGGAACTGATCTTACGGGACAGGGATCGATTCACTTCGCCGGATCCAAAGAACTGGAGCTCGCCGCCACTGGACAAGCGGACTTGAGGCTTCTCGGAGTGCTCGATCCCAATCTCACTACCTCAGGCCTGACCACCATGCACCTGAGCGTGACCGGTACGCTCCACGACCCACTGCCACAAGGGACCATTCAAATTAGAAACGGCGCAGCCACTTATGGGGGGCTGCCCAGCGGTTTGAGCGACATCAACGGATCGCTGACCTTCACCCGCGATCGCATACACATCGACCAGCTTACCGCCCGCAGCGGAGGCGGCAATCTCGACGTTAAGGGTGATCTCACCAATTACAAGCAGCAATTCAATTTCGATCTCACGGCAGTCGGGAAGGACGTGCGGCTGCGTTACCCGCCGGGTGTGAGCTCTACCGCAAATGCCGAACTGCATTGGCGGGGTAGCCGCTCGGCATCGATGATTTCCGGGGACATCATGGTAAACAAGCTGTCGGTCACCCCCGGGTTTGATTTCGGATCTTATCTGGAAAAGAGCCGCCAATCGGCATCAATCACTCCGGCAAATTCACCGCTCTACAACGTCAAGCTCGATATCGCGGTGCAGACTGCGCCGGAACTTCAGATGAAGACGGCCGTGGCGCGACTCTCGGGGGATGCCGACTTGCGCCTCCGCGGATCTTTGGCACGGCCTAGCGTGCTGGGCAGAGCTGACATTCTGGAAGGGGATGCCACCTTTAACGGCATCAAATTCCGCCTCGAACGCGGTGATGTCACCTTTGCCAACCCGGTGGCCATTGAGCCTCAGGTCAACTTGCAGGCGACCACGCATGTCCGCAATTACGATCTGGATGTTACCGTCACAGGTACGCCAGACCGGCTGAATGTGAACTACCGCTCCGAGCCACCTCTTCCCAAATCTGACATCATCGCGCTGCTGGCCTTGGGCCGCACCAGCGAAGAATCGGAACAGTTGCAGCAGCAATCCGGTCAGACGCTGTTCACCGATCAGGCGACGAACCTTATCATTAACCAAGCCATTAATCAGGCGATGGGCAACCGCATACAAAGGTTATTCGGGGTAAGCCGCATCAAGATCGATCCCCAGGGATTGACCACTGAGACCAACCCCACGGCGCGGGGCCCCCAGGTAACCATCGAGCAACAGTTCGCCAACAATCTCTCTCTTACCTACAGCACAAACGTGTCGCAAAGTTCGCAGCAGATCATTGAGGGTGAATACTATTTCAATCGCAACCTCTCGGTGGTGGGGACGCGCGACCAGAACGGCGTGGTCAGCTTCGACGTGCGAATTCGGCGGCGCAAGAAATAGAGCTTCGCTGGCACTCCAGGATTCACTCTGATGGCCTCAGCTGCAGATTCTCCTATTTACGGGATCTTGCGCCAACGCATGGTGGATGAGCATTTGCGGGCGCGCGGAATCAGGGACGAGCGCGTTCTCGAAGCCATGGCGCGCGTACCCCGACACGAATTTGCGCCCCAGCGCTATCGCGATCAGGCGTATGAGGATCATCCTCTGCCGATTGGTGAAGGGCAGACTATCTCGCAGCCTTATATCGTCGCCATTATGCTCGAAGCTCTTTCTTTGATGCCTTCCGACCGCGTTCTTGAAGTGGGGACCGGCTCGGGTTACGTGACCGCCTTGCTGGCTCAGCTCACGGCAGAGGTGATCGCGATTGAGCGTTCCCCCGCGCTGGCCGATTCGGCCAGCGCGGTGCTTTCACGGCTAGGCTATCGGAACGTCAGCGTCGAAGTTGGCGATGGCAGTCGCGGATTCGCTGCAGCCGCACCTTACGATGCCATCATCGTCTCGGCTGCAGCCCCGCAGTTGCCGCACGAATTAATGGAGCAGCTGGCGGAAGGTGGACGGCTCATCATCCCGATTGGCTGGGACGATTCGCAGCAACTGCAGTTGATTGAAAAGCGAAACGGTCAACCGCGCACCAGCCTGCGCGAGTTGTGCAGGTTTGTGCCGCTGATCTCGGACGAGCCCATGTAGGGGCTTACGGCTCGTCCCCTGCGCGAGCGCAGCGTGAGGAGGCGGAATTCTTCTCACAGCCAAATGCATGAAGTTGCTTGCTGAGTCAGATTGGGTCCAATTGCGCCTCGCGCAACCCCGGACAAGACGCCCCGAGCTACACGAATTACTTGCGCTTATCTGCGTGTTCCTCTTTAAATTACAATTGAATGGTGCCTGTCCTGCACAATCTGCGCACTACGCTGGAGATGATCAAGTGGGAGCACTCGATCTTTGCGCTCCCCTTTGCGCTCTGCGGCGCGATGCTGGCGGCCGGAGGTTTTCCTTCTCCTCACCAATTGTTGTGGATCATTGTGGCCATGATCGCGGCGCGCTCCGCCGCCATGGCCTTCAACCGGTGGGCCGATGCAGCCATTGACGCTGCGAACCCCCGCACCAGTTCACGGGCCTTGCCTGCGGGAAACTTGTCGGCGGCCTTTGTCGTTACTTTTGTCGTGGTCTCCAGTGGGATTTTCATTCTGGCGGCCAGCCAGTTGAATCGGCTCACGCTGCTGCTTTCTCCGGTCGCTCTCGCCGTACTCCTGCTCTACTCGTACACCAAGCGCGTCACCCGCTGGTCCCATCTGGTACTGGGATTCGCGTTGGGGATTGCTCCTGCGGCCTCGTGGATTGCGGTGCGCGGGACGCTCGATCCTCGCATTCTTCTGCTGACCGCCGCCGTTACATTCTGGGTTGGCGGTTTTGACGTGCTCTACGCCTGTCAGGATTTTGACTTCGACTGCCAGGCGGGATTGTATTCAGTGCCGCGCTATTTCGGCATTCCAGCGGCGCTATGGGTCGCGCGCGCCTTCCACTTGATCATGGTTCTTTTGCTGGTTGCCTTGCAGATTTCGTTCGGTTTGGGGATGTGGGCCGGAGTTGGTGTGCTGGCCGTGATCGTGCTCCTGATTTACGAGCACTCCCTGGTCCACGCTAACGACCTTTCTAATCTCAATGCCGCATTCTTCACTATGAACGGCTTCATTTCCGTGCTGTTCTTCCTCTTTGTGGCGGCGGATGTGCTTCGGCACAAGTAGAGCATCGTCCCAGGTAGCGACGATCGTGCGCTCAATCATCCTGTGGAATAGGATGTCGCGGTCGGGCATCTGAACAGGAAACCTGCCGGTTCAATCTGTTATTGCCGCTGGCGCCTGAACGAGCCAGACGCCAGCTCTTCAATCCCTACGCGCTACTGGTTGACCTTCAACAGCAGCATGGTCCCGCTTTCCAACTTCACGTTGTTCTTATCTGAAGTCATCACGGTACCTTGCGTTGCGTTCGACCCCGGAGCAAGAGTCAGATTCGAAATCCCGATGACACCTTGAGTCTGCGCGGTGATGGGCGGACGTCCGCCATTCGCCGCCTGGTTGTCGCCCGTATCAGTACCGGCACCAGCGCCGGATGCCGAGGGGCTTGGAGCGGGCGGCGTCGTACCTGACGATTTTCCTCCGGCGGTGCCGGTTGTCGCCGCGCCGGTTGGCGCTGCCCCGGAAGGCACTCCGGCTGCTTGCTCTCTTCCTGCTGGAGTATTCGATTCACTCTGCTGGTTTGGCTGCTGCTGCCCGATTACCGCTTGAATCGACATGGGCATCTGCATGGTATTGCCGTCTTTGGTCACCGCGCGATCGAAAGCGAGCCCCAACTCGGATTGCTTTTGGTCCTTCTCCCGCTTTTGCGCTTCCGTTACGTGCCCAATCACCTTGGTGTCCTTAGGTACCAGGACGTCTCCGCTCTGCGTCTTCATGTCCATGGTTACTTTAGCCACCACTTCATCACCGGTCTTCGCCTTCTTGGCATCTACCGTTTTCGTGAGTTGCACGGGGATCACACTGCCGGGGGCGACGCGAGTCGGATGCTGTCCTGGCGTCGCCGCCTGCGCGGAGTTTTGCGGCGTGCTCGATTGCGTCTGCGGCTGGGGAGTTCCCGAGTTTGGCGACGGACTGGCGCTTTGCGCCAGTGCGACTCCACACATGAGAGCCATAAATCCTGTGGCTTTGAAAACATTCTTCATTGAACCGTTCTCCTTCCACTTTAGCTGGCGAAGGGCGCAACTACATCCCACCTGCATCCAACGATAGATGCAATTTTCAACAGGAAAGTGGGTGCCGAAGTTGTCCGCGTGCCAACCGTGCGCAGGGCAGAGGCATCGGAATAGCATGCTGGGACGTGCCTTCTTGTCTGCTTTGACGGTTTGCGGGCTTGCTGCATGCATCGCGTGCACCAACCAGAATCCCGACCAGATCCGCCAAAAAACGGCGGAGGAGACGGCCGCCGTCAAACGTGACACGAAAGCCATCGCCCAAGGCCTCAAAGAGGGCCTTAGCAACAAGCGCTCCATCGATCTGAACAAAGCTTCCCGGCAGGACCTGGAGTCGCTGCCAGGGGTCAATGCGCATCAGGCCGAGCGCATAATTGCCGAGCGTCCTTACGCCAATACCCATCAATTGGTAACCCGACGTATCTTGACCGAAGACGAATACAGCCAGATTCAGGACCGCGTTGTAATCAACCAGTAGCCCCGGCCGCAATGGCCGAGCGGGATGGTCCTGCGATATCATCGAAAAATGGCTAGTGCGTACGCATCCCACGCTTTTCATATCCACGCCTTTCAGACAGACGATCCGCGCCTTGTGCCTATCCACGACAGAGTCACCAACGGCGAACGGCTTGACTCTGCTGACGCGCTCACTCTGTACCGTAGCGGAGACATTCTTGCCGTCGGCTGGATGGCCAATCTGGTGCGCGAGCGCATGCACGGCGACAAGACCTACTTCAACGTCAACCGCCATATCAATCCAACCAATGTGTGCGTGGCGGCATGCCGCTTATGCGCGTTTGGCCGCAAGAAGGATGCACCCGGCGCTTATACCATGGCGCTGGACGAAGCGTTTGAGACCGCGGCCTCCGGGTACTCCGAGGCGGTCACCGAATTTCATATTGTCGGCGGATTGCATCCCGACCTGCCGTTCCAGTATTTCCTCGATCTCTGCTCGGGCCTGAAGCAGCGCTTTCCGCAGGTGCATCTGAAAGCTTTCACCATGGTCGAAGTCGCATATCTGGCCCGTCGCGCAAAGCTTTCCATTCGCGAAACCCTGGAGCAGTTGAAAGCTTCCGGCGTTGATTCTCTGCCCGGCGGCGGTGCCGAAATTTTCGCCGATCGCGTGCGCCACATTATCTGTGACCATAAGATCGACGGCGACCAGTGGCTGGAAACCGCCAAGCTCGCCCACCAGATTGGTCTGAAGTCGAACGCAACTATGCTTTACGGCCACGTGGAGAATGACGAAGATCGCGTCGACCACCTGATGAAATTACGCGCACTCCAGGATGAGACCGGTGGCTTCCAAACCTTTATCCCACTGGCCTTCCATCCCGACAACACTCCACTGCAGCATCTACCGAAGACCACCGGCATGCTCGACATCAAGCAAATCGCCGTGAGCCGCCTGGTGCTCGACAATTTCCCCCATATCAAATCGTATTGGCAGATGATGACGGCGAAAATCGCGCAAATCTCGCTGCGCTTCGGCGCAGACGATATGGATGGCACCGTGATTGAAGAGAAGATTTACCACGATGCCGGCGCGACCACTCCCCAGGGTATGCGCCGCGAGGAGTTGGAGCGCCTGATCCGCGCTGCCGGGCGTGAGCCCATCGAGCGGGATACGCTTTACCGGCCGGTCACGCGAACCGAGACCTCCGTCACCGTAGCAGTCTAGATTTTTTCTGTCGCAATTCGCCTGGAACCTTGTATCATCCCTGATCTGCACCGGCGATGGTGAACGGATGCCGCGCATGTCCTTCCGGTGGACATCTTGTGCTCCGATACAAACATCCAAACTGCAAATGCGACCGACCTTGAGGTCGGTCGTTGTGTTAATGCCACGGATGTGTACAAAAATTAGTTCGCCACTCGCATTGGGGAGCAGGGACGTGTCGTTACTCTTAGGCACGATGCATGCCGCACTCCAATCCGCCGCAGGTGCGCCTCTGCCCGAGGCCGGCTACGAGGCTCTACGTCGCGTTTCCCGCGCCATTGCCGCCCATCGCGACGTCAAAAACTTGTTCCGCAGCCTGGCGGATGAACTTCGTCCGGTGGTGAAGTTCGTCTTCCTGCGCGTCTTTCTGTACGACGAAGGCACGCGGCTCATGCGCCTGCACGTCAGCGAAGCGCCCGGGCAGTCTATGGAGGCGTTCAGCGAATTTCCTCCCGAAGGAACGGCAGTCGGCTGGGTTTACGAACGCCAGCAGGCGCTCGTGATTCAGGATGTTGACCAGGAATCGCGTTTCCCGCGCCTGCACGGAATCCTCAAGGAGTACGGCATCCGCTCCCATTTGACCTTTCCTCTCACCACCGCGCACGGACGCTTGGGCACTTTCGCTGTCGGCAGTGATCAAGTGGGCGCATACTCCGACGAAGACGTTCGCTTTCTCGCTCTGGTGGCAGACCAGATCGCGGTAGCCATTGATGACGCGTTGCATTCGCAGGCGCTGCAGAAAACCCAGTCGGAACTGGAGCAAAGGAATCAACGCCTGCAGTTGCTGCTCGACGTCAATAACAGCATCGCCGCGAATCTGGAACTGCGGGATTTACTGGTAGCCATCTCGGCCAATGTTCGCCGCGTGATGCAGGCCGACTTCGTAGGCGTGGCCCTTCCAGATTCAAACTCGGGAGGTTTGCGCGGATACGCCTACGAATCCGCCGAAGGCGCAGGCGAGCCTCCTTCTCCACTGCTTCTGCACGAACATTCCGGTCCGGTGACTGCTTTTCGGACGGGCCAGCCGGTTGTCTTGCATGCCGCCTCGATCGCAAAGCTGCCACTGGAGACCGACGAATTCCGGCAGTTCGGAATGAAAGAGGCGTGCTCGTTACCCTTAATCAGCCGCGGACAGATTCTGGGATCACTGGATCTGGGCCGGGCACGCCAGGCCGCATTCAGCGATGACGAGGTAGATTTCCTCAGCCAAATTGCCAATCAGGTCGCCATCGCCGTTGATAACGCGCTCGCTTACGGGCAGATTGCCGATCTCAAGAACGAACTAGCCCAGGAGAAACTCTATCTGGAGTCGGAGATTCGCAGTGAGATGAACTTTGCCGAGATCGTCGGCAATAGCCCGAACATACGCTCTGTGCTGCGCCAGGTCGAAACTGTAGCGCCCAGCGACTCCACGGTGTTGCTCCTCGGCGAAACGGGAACCGGCAAGGAACTAATGGCCCGAGCCATCCACGAGCGTAGCAAGCGGAGAAATCATGCCTTCGTGAAGATCAACTGTGCCGCCATTCCCATGGGATTGCTGGAAAGTGAAATGTTCGGCCACGAGAAGGGCGCGTTTACCGGCGCGGTCGCACAGCGAACCGGGCGCTTTGAACTGGCACACGGGGGAACCATCTTTCTAGACGAGATCGGCGAGATTCCGCTCGAACTGCAACCCAAGCTGTTGCGTGTGTTGCAGGAAAGGGAGTTCGAACGCCTGGGTAGTTCGCGCACCTTGCACACCGATGCCCGCGTCATTACCGCCAGTAATTGCGATCTGCAGGGCATGGTAGATGAAAAGAAGTTCCGGCTGGATTTGTTTTACCGCCTGAATGTGTTTCCCATCTTCATTCCATCGTTGCGCGAACGCCGCGAAGATATTCCGATGTTGGTGAGCCATTTCACGCAATTGTTTGCCCATCGCGTAAACAAGAAGATCGAAACCGTGGCCACAGAAACCATGAATGCGCTAGTCGATTACTCCTGGCCGGGAAACATTCGTGAGCTGCAGAATGTGATTGAGCGTGCGGTATTGATTTCAAATGGGCCGACGCTGAAAGTTCCTCTGTCGGATCTGGCCATCCGGCCTTCCAGGCCCGCGTCTCAGCACAAACCCGTGAAGGTCGGCGAAGAAACGCAGCCCATGCGCAGCGTGCTGGAAGAAGTCGAACGTAAGCAGATTCTGGCTGCTTTGGAGCAATCGCGCGGAATTGTGGCTGGACCCAACGGTGCGGCGGCCCTCCTCGGATTAAAGCGATCCACTCTCCAGTTGCGAATGAAGAAGCTAGGAATCAATTCCCGCACGCGCTAAAAAATTCTATGTGTAGAACTAGCTAGCGACGCCTCTACGAGGCCGTGTAACTAGTCAATGATTCCACTCGGAAGTTCATGCCAGAAACATGGCGCCGCTGTTCAGAATGCTGGCACATGGCATGTGGCACTCCGGCCATTAAATTTCTTAACACGCCCAAGTAATTCTCCTCACCACAGTTACCGTATCCCCTATCGGCGCGAGCTTTGGCAGACGCCGTGCTTTATCAAATGCCATTCAAATAAGGAGAACATTTCATGATTAGAAAAGCCCTCCCTGCATTCGTTTTATCTATCGCGATGATCGCACTTACAAATATTGCTGCTCAGGCCCAAACTCACCGCAAGGTTGCGTTACAAGCTTCGGTTCCCTACGAGTTCGTCGTGGGCCATCGTACGTTGCCGGCCGGGAACTATGTCTTTGAGATGGCCACGGGATCTCCGAAGAGCACTGATCAGGCTGGTGTTCTCATCGTGCACGACTACCAACGCAAGCTTTACGTCGCGGTTGCAACCGGAGTGGAGAACGATCGCAACACCCACGTTCTGCCCCGGCTGGTTTTCCTGCGCAATGGAGACCGCGTCTATCTTTCGAAGGTCTGGCGCCAGGGGGAAATCGCAGGCCTGAGTGTGCATATGCCCGCCGTGCAAGAGGACTTGCAAGAAAGCGAAGTTCTGATGCTCTCCGCGACGACCAGCGGCGGCATGTAGAGACGTTGCTGGCAGCGTCTCTCCTGAATTTCCGGAGAAGGCCCGAAATCCCCATAACCCACAGGGTCTTCGACGGATAAAATCGGAGCCGCGCTGCAAGGCGCGGCTCTTGATGTTTACCGCTTGGGGCTGGTGGCGAGTTCGTGCAGTTCAGTCGGCGATGCGTTCAGCAGGTTGCGCAACACCGCCACTTCAGCAGCAATTCCGGTGTGCAGCGCCGGATCGACATCCGGTGCGAACAGGGATGAGTGGTTTGACGGCAGGTGTTCTCCTTTGGCTTTCGCCTCGGCAAACTTCTGCGGATCGGCGCCGCCCAGGCTGAAGTAAAAACCGGGCACACCCTGTTCGACGAAGTAGGAGAAGTCTTCCGATGGCGTAATCGGGCCGGTAATCTCGACGTGATCCTTGCCGAGTGCCGCCTCCAGTGGAGCGCGCAGCCGTTCTGCCAACGCGGGCTCGTTATAAACCGCATCCGTTTGTTCGTAGTGTTCCACTAACGGTTCGCGCGGCGCACCCGCAGCATCTGCTTCTGCTTTGGCGATGCGCGAGATCGCAGACAGCACCTGCTTGCGGATCTCCTGTTTGTAAGTTCGTATCGTCAGTCCCATCTCCGCTTGCTCGGGAATGATGTTGTTTTTCGTGCCCGCGCGGATATAGCCGACGGTTACAATGGCCAACTCGCCGGGCTTTACCTCCCGCGATGCAATCGTCTGCAGGGAAAGAATGGTCCGGGCAGCAATGACAATCGGATCGACCGTCGTGTGCGGCGCTGCCCCGTGCCCTCCCTTGCCGTAAATCGTGATGCGAACCGAATCGGAATTGGTGTTGTAAATCCCCGGCGTTATCGAAACTGTGCCTGCGGGGAGTTCGTTGCCTACGTGCAGAGCTACAATGGCGTCGGGCTTAGGAAAACGACTGAACAGGCCGGCTTTGATCATCCCCTCCGCGCCCCCGATGGTCTCTTCCGCGGGTTGACCGATCAGAATCAGAGTGCCATGCCAGGTGTTCTTGCTGCGCGCCATGATTTCCGCCGTTCCCAGCAGTGATGCCATATGCGCATCGTGGCCGCAGGCATGCATCACCGCTACATCGCGCCCGGCATCATCTTTCGCATGCACTTTGCTGGCGTAGGGAAGTCCTGTACGTTCCTCGACCGGCAGGGCGTCGAGTTCGGTGCGCAGCATTATCGTTGGCCCTGTCCCATTCTTCAGCACCGCCACAACTCCCGTGCCGCCGACTGGTTCTGTGACCTCGTATCCTGCAGCTTTCAATTTCCCGGCCAGCTTGGCGGCTGTTTCTGTTTCATGCCCCGACAACTCGGGATGCTCGTGCAGATCCAGGTACAGTGAGTGCGCGTCGGGATAAACGCTGTCAACTTCCTTTGGCAATGAACTCTGGGCACAGGCAAGAGCTGCAATCAACACGAGCGGTAGAACCCGGAATGGAGTCATGGCTGGCGATCATAAACTGCCGCGCCGAAAGGCTGCAAACTTCGAAGTATCTCTGTATCCACAACATGAATGGAGTCTAATTTCCTACACTCGATTTCTAGTTTTGCCTTGTTGAAGCGGGTGTACAATTCGCTTAGAAAGCACTTGGTTGCGCGACTTCGTTAGCAAGGCCGAGGCGCTCATGAACGTTCACGTCAGTTATCGTCTTCCCAAACATCCCGCCATTGAGAAAGATGTTCAGCATCAGATCGAAAAGCTGGAGAAGCGCCTGCAGGTGTTCCGCCCGGATCTAGTCCACCTGAAAGGAATGGTGGAAGAAGTGTCCCCGCGCGAGGGAACCAGTGTGTCTCTCAACCTACGCTTGCCCTCTGGCCAAATGGCGGTTCAGAAGGCAGCTCCCACCGCGACGACTGCGGTAAAGGCGGCCTTCGAAGAGTTGCTGCAGCAAGTGAACAAACACAAGGACCTGTTACGAGCTTCGCACAAGTGGCAGCGCGGACGGCGCGGCGACAATACCCGCCGCGGTGCGCCCGTGCGTGAAGTCCCATTTGAACAGACCTTGGCGGCGGTGTTTCCCCCGACCATCTCGGCCGATGATGTTCGTTCTTATGTGAATGCGAACTTAGCGCGCCTCTCTCGCTTTGTGGAACGCGAGATTTATGTGCGCGAGGCGCAGGGCACGCTTCCCCCGGGCGCGGTATCGAAGGAAGAAGTGATCGATGAGGCGATCGCGGCCGCTCTCAGCGACAACCAGGAGAAGCCGGAGAAACTCGCGCTCGAGCCCTGGTTATACCGGCAGGCCTTACGTGCCTTGGCGGAAGTTTCTCGCGAGGACGAGAGCAATGGCAGCGCCGTCCATCTGGAAGATTCCGCGCGCCAGCGCAATGTCCGCGGCAGCGACGAAGCCGAACTACAGTTTCACCAGCCCGACGAGTCCATCACCGAAGCTTCGGTGATTGCCGATGCCCGCGTGGCGACTCCTGAACAGATCATGGCATCGGACGAATTGCTGCGCCTGGTAGCTTCCGCCCTGCGCGACCTCGGTTCGGGCCCGCGCGAAGCATTCATCCTTTATGCGATAGAAGGTTTCAGTGTTGAAGAGATTGTGGCGATCACGGCTCAACCTGCCGAACGGGTGCTCGCCTTTGTTTCTGCCGCGCGCGATCACCTGCGCAAGGCGCCCGGGCTGGCCAGGCAGTTCCAGGGCCGGTTCGCTCCAACCGGCGCCGCTTAAATACCAGAGTTGGTAATCATTGGGGAGATCATCTATGAGTATTTCTCGCGAACAAATACGTGAACTGGCTGAACTTCAGGACGAGAATTCATGTGCTGTCAGTTTCTACTATCAACCCTCGGCACCCCGTAACAAAGCCCACAAAGAAGACATCATTCTGATTAAAGACCTGGCGCGGGAAAGCCTCCGCCGTCTGGAGGACAAAGCAAAACGAGACTGCGCCCGCCAGGACATTGAGCGGGTAGTGCGGCTCTCCACTGAACTTCGTACGAATGGCACTCACGGCAAGGCCGTCTTCGCCTGTGCGGATAAGAATATCTGGCGTGAATTCGATGTCCCGGCTGAGCTCGGCAGCACCCAGATCGTCATAGATCGTCACTTTCGTCTCAAGCCTCTCGCTCGTCTGCTCGGAGCCTCTCCTCTGCTGGCGGTCGTTCTTGTAGACAAGCACCGCGCCAGGATTTTCGATCTACGTTTGGGAGAACTCGCGGAACGCGACGATCTATTTCACCCGCTCTCGCGGCGAGGAAGAAGCGATGGTTTCGCCGGCTACGATGGCGGGCACGCGCAACGACGCGTGGAAGATGAAGTCCGCCATCATTTCAAGAACGTCGCGGGCGCACTGAAAGATTTGCAGGAAAAGGGCATCTTCGAAAAATGGATTCTTGCCTGCCAGGATGCGCACCGCCCGATCTTTGAATCGCAGCTGCATCCCTACGTCAGCCAGGCATTAATTGGGCATTTCAATGCGGATCTGGGACGCGTCAGCCCCGATGAGATTCGCACCCACGCACAGCAGATTCTCGATGGTTGGCAGGATGAGCGCCGTCAAGACGTGATGAAGCAGACATTGAGCCAAGCTCGCAGCAACGGGCGCGGTGTCACCGGATTGCGGCGGGTTCTCCGATCTCTGGAGTTGGGAGAAGTGCAAACCCTGCTGGTTGGCGAAAACCTTCAGGGGCATGCCGTGGAGTGCACTCGTTGCGGTCACATCGACGCTCACCTGGTGAGTTTTTGTCCGGTCTGCGGTCACGCCACGCAAGAAATCGTGGATGTCGGCGAGGCAATCCTGCCTTGGGTGGTCCGTCGTGATATCGAAACTTTCTACGTGAAGGACGATCCGGAGTTCGATAAGGTGGGAAACATCGCCGCCCTGCTGCGCTTCCGTTCAGAGAAAGTGCAACCCATCAGCATGTCTGCTGCCGAAGATCTGGAGAAAGCCGGAGCCGAGTATCCCGGACGGCTGCGGCGCTATGCGCGACGGTAGGGAAAAATAGCCGTTCTGCGACTAAATGGCTGCTCCGCCCCGCGCCGAGCAGCCATTTCAGCAAAGGTAAACCAAGCTTCGCGCACCTGAACTCGCCCGACTGCTCGTGATATCCTTCCGCCTTCCTGTGTTCCCCTGTGTCCCCTGTGGTTGGTGGTTCTGATCGTAAGTGAGATACAGAGGCAACACAAACTTCTGTTAAACCAACCCTGATTGTTCAGGAGGACCTGTGACCCTCTCGCGCCGTGACTTCGTGAAGACGTCGGTGATAGGAAGCGTGGCCGCCGGAGTCGGAGCCACTTCTGTTCTCCCCCATGCATTGGGCGAATCCGGCCAGGGACACGCGTCGCAGAAGGACGCTGGCAAACGCCCGATTATCATTTGCGCGAACAACGGCTTGGCGTACGTCGAAGCTGCCTACGCAGCTTTGAAAGGCGGCGCAGATACCTTGGATGCCGCCATTCAGGTGGTGAAAGGCCCGGAGAACGATCCCAACGACGATTCCGTCGGCTTCGGTGGCTTGCCGAACGAAGAAGGCGTGGTGGAACTGGATTCGTGCTGCATGCACGGTCCGACTCGCCGCGCTGGGGCTGTAGGCGGCGTGCGCAATATCAAGAACGTTTCGATGGTAGCCAAAGCCGTCATGCAACACACCGGCCACGTAATGCTAGTGGGAGAAGGCGCCGAACGCTTCGCGGTAGATATGGGGTTCCCGCGCGAGAATTTGCTGACCGATCGCTCGCGAAAAATCTGGATGCTTTGGAAGCAATTCAGTTCCGACCGCGACTGGTGGGGGCCGGGAACGGCCGACCCGCACTGGCATCCTCCCGCACCAGACTCAAATCCGCAGTCGGAATTGTGGCGTAATCGCATGCAGCAATTGCAGCAGCGCGCTGCAGATCTCGGTATTGAGCCGGAATTTCAACTTGCGGCGGTGCGCCGCGTCCTGTTTCCGCCGACAGGAACGATTCACTGCTCGGTGCTCAATGAAAACGGGGCCGTGTCCGGAATTACCACGACGAGCGGGCTGGCCTTCAAACTCCCGGGGCGTGTAGGCGACTCCCCGATTATCGGCGCGGGGTGCTACACGGATCAGGATGTTGGCTCCGCCGGGGCGACCGGCAGCGGAGAAGAGAACATCAAAGTCGCCGGCGCTCACACGATTGTTGAGAACATGCGTCATGGAATGTCTCCGCAGGAAGCCGGTGTGGACGCCCTGAAACGCATTGTCCGCAATTACAACGGCGATATGAATAAACTTCGCTTCATGGATATGACGTATTACATTCTTCGCAAGGACGGGGCTTATGCCGGAGTGAGTCTATGGGAAGGGTATTCGGCCGGGCACCCGCACAAGTTTGTCGTCCATGACGGTACCTTACGGTCCGAAGTCGCGACTCCGCTGCTCAAGGGATTTTCGCAGGAATGGCCGCCTTTTCCGCCCATTCCCGAAGAGTTGAAGAAGGATTCGGAATATCTGAAGTAGGAGTTTAGGCTGCCAGGTGCACTGAATGAGTGCACTCTGGATTCGCAATGAAGAAGATCACTTTTAGTGTAGAGGAAAGTCCGATTGATCAGGCTCGCTCGTCGCGCAGTCGCGCCACAAGACTCTAAATGCGGCCTTCTGTGAGTGGCTCGAGCGATATGCGTCGCAAGCCGGAGACGCCGTAGATGCCCTGATGAGCAGGCTTCAGCACGTGAAGTCCTCCGGCCCCTACACCCGCGGTGAAATAGGGAAGCGCTAGATTGTTCCTGGATGCGAACATCTTCGCGCTCGCATTACGAGAACCTGACTTTGAAATCCGGGTTCTTCTCGAGATGAATGCTGTCCACGAATCTTACTTTGCCCGTGCGGAGTGTCATGATGACCGACGAGGTGCGCGTTCCCTCGCCGAAGAAACGAACGCCTTTCATCAAGGCGCCGTCGGTCACTCCGGTGGCGGCGAAGATTAACTGCTTCCCCGGAGCCAAGTCTTCCGCTTCGTAAATGCGATTCTTATCTTTGATGCCCATTCGTTCCAAACGCTCTTCTTGCTCTGGCTTTACCACGAGACGGCCCAGCATGTAGCCGTTGAGGCAGCGCACCGCGGCGGCGGTAATCACTCCTTCGGGCGCTCCCCCTGATCCCATCACCGCATGCACACCGGTACCAATCACGGCTGCTGCGATTCCGGCAGACAGATCACCATCGCCGATCAGCCGAATACGAGCCCCGGCCGCACGGATGTCGGCAATCAACTTCTCGTGACGCGGACGGTCCAGCACCATCACGACTAAGTCTTCGACGTCGCGATCCAATCGCCGCGCGATGTTTTTGAGGTTGTGTGAAACCGGCGCGTCGATATACACCGCATCTTTGCAGGAAGGGCCCACCACGATTTTCTCCATGTAGCAGTCGGGAGCATTGAGCAGGCCACCGCGTTCGGAGGCGGCGAGCACTGTGATGGATCCCGGCGCGCCGGTGGCGCAGAGGTTGGTTCCTTCCAGGGGATCGACGGCAATGTCGACTTCTGGAACTTCAGTCCCGTCGGGAAATTCAGCTCCCACTTTCTCCCCGATGTAGAGCATGGGGGCTTCGTCGCGTTCGCCTTCGCCAATCACGATAGTGCCGCGCATCGGGATCGAGTCCATGGTCTTGCGCATCGCCTCGGTAGCGACTTCGTCACTGAGTTTGCGCTCGCCTTGCCCCATCGTCCGGGCGGAAGCGATCGCCGCCACCTCCACCACGCGCAAAAAGCGCGAAGCCAGATCGCTTTCAATATTTTCCCCGTAGGTGCGGGCTTTGCCTTCCGGACGAGTCTGCGTAGCCATGTCTTTCTCCCGGGCACGAAAATGTGATGCGCCGGGTTGAGACTATAACGCATGGCTTCGAAGAATGAAAATACAGGATTCACCCAATCGATTTTGTTCGCAAAGGATTCTGCTCGCACCTGCTGCGCTGTGCTCCAGCACCGGCCGTTCTCTGCTAGTATTTGCCTCATGAGTACAACTACCGAACAGCCACCCCAGGTGGAAAAGACCGTCGCGGAGCGTCCCGAACGAAAAGAACCCACTTACCTGTTCACGGAAAAATATGTCTCGGACAAAAGCGAACTCGCCCGCAAGTTCCTGGATACTCGGGAACGCCTCAATGCGAACATCGACAAGGCGAATAATTTTCTACTCAAGCGCTTCTATAATATTGATCACAACACCTATCTGGAAGGCGCTCTGCCGGCGAAAACCAAAGAGTTGATGGGCCTGGTCGCATCCGCATCTTTGCGCTGCGACGATTGCATTTTCTACCATGCCATTCAGTCTTACCGTTTAGGCGTGCCCCGGGTCGAACAGGAAGAGGCGCTTAACGTCGCGCTTATGGTGGGCGGCAGCATTGTAGTCCCACATCTGCGCCGCGCCTATGAACTGCTGGCAGAACTGTACTCGTGAACTTTCAGTGCGGGCGATTGAATTCGCAGCCGTCACCAGACTCAGCTTCGCGCGCGCATCGCCGTGGTAATCAAGGTCACCAGCACTAAGGCGATTCCCGCTCCCAATTCCAGTCGCTGCGGAGGACGGAGCATGTGCCACAGCGCATCCGGGGGCCATAAGACTCGCGTATCCCGCACAGCATCGAGGCAGGCCAGAACGCCGGAAACAAATCCGATCGCGGTGGCGACCCGCCGACTTTTTTGCTGATTCAGCGCAGGCACAATCTCATGGCTCAGAACGCGTCAATTCCCGTCACACTTTGCCCGATGATCAGCGAATGCACGTCGTGCGTGCCCTCGTACGTTTTCACCGATTCCAGATTCATCAGGTGGCGCATGATCGGATAATCGTCGGCCACCCCGTTCGCTCCCAGAATGTCGCGCGATAAGCGGGCGCACTCCAGCGCCATCCACACATTGTTTCGCTTAGCCATCGAAATATGTTGCGGCTCGATCTTGCCCGCATCCTTCAAGCGCCCCACTTGCAGCACCAGAAGTTGCGCCTTCGTGATCTCGCTGATCATCCAGGTGAGCTTGTCCTGCACCAGTTGATGAGACGCAATGGGCTGATCGCGCCACTGTTTGCGCAGTAAGGAATATTGCAGCGCGCAGTCGTAGCACGCCATCGCGGCGCCCACCGCTCCCCATGCGATTCCGTAGCGCGCCTGGTTCAGGCACATTAGCGGAGAACGCAGCCCACCGCTCTTGGGCAGCAAGTTCGACTCGGGCACGTGCACATCTTGCAGCGAGAGCCCTGATGTCACCGATGCGCGCAGCGACCACTTGCCATGAATATCGTCGGCCTTGAAACCGGGGCGATCGGTCTCCACCAGGAATCCGCGAACCCGATCGTTTTCGTTCTCCACCTTTGCCCAAATTACGGCTACATCGGCGATGGTGCCCGAAGTGATCCACATTTTCTCGCCGTTAATCACGTATTCATTGCCGACCTTGCGCGCGCGAGTGCGCATCCCGCCGGGGTTGGATCCAAAGTCGGGCTCCGTCAGCCCGAAGCATCCCAGCTTTTCGCCTTTTTGCATCGCGGGCAGCCATGTATCTTTCTGTTCGTCGCTGCCAAATTCGTAAATCGGATACATTACCAGCCCGGACTGCACGCTGACGAAGCTGCGCACGCCGGAATCTCCACGTTCCAGTTCCTGGGTCATCAGCCCATACTCGACGTTCCCCATTCCCGCGCAGCCGTAGCCCTTCAGGGATGCGCCAAAGAATCCCAGTTCGCCCATCGGTTTCACCAGTTCGCGAGGGAAGCGGCCCGCCCGGTTGCATTCCTCGATGATGGGAATCAGATTGTCTTCGATGAATTGCCGGGTAGTATCGCGGACGAGCCTTTCCTCGTCAGTGAGCAGCGAATCGTACTGTATGAAATCGACACCGCGAAATTTGATGGCAGGCATGACGTTTCTCCGAAGCTGAGCCAGATTTCAGGCGATTGCCAGACAGGTTTGCCGTAAGCAGAACAGCTCCCACGCCGGAGGGCAAACATATGACGGTAGCAGGGGCGGAGCGGCGGGGTCAAACGAGGCGCCGCAGCGAGTCCAATGCTGACCCGCCCGGCGCCTCTGAAGGGTTTCGCCGGATAGAACTATCTGGCGATCTCTAGTCTTCCCTTTCTCTATATGTGACGTTGATGAAGACGGGAGCGGAAGCCACTCCGTTGGCGACGATCTGAAGTTTGCTCAGACCTATCTCCTGGTTGGATGGGACATCGAACCAAACCCAATTGATCTGGTTGGAAGCAACGGCCATCGTGCTGGGGTTGTGCGCTCGACTGTATTGCACGTGACCAGTTTGGAGATTCGTGATTCGTACCAGCGGGAAATTCGTGGCTGCTTGCGCATCATCTCCGTAGAACGCGCCTTGCGAGATTCCATTGAAGCGGAAGCCGAAGGCTTGATAGGACCTGCCTGGGCGCACCGAGTCAGGCGCAGCGAGAACGATCGGGACCGTCCCCAATGCAGGACGTCCTGACGGGGTGTAGACCTCGATATCGTTGGAAAAATCGGTGAGCAGGATTTGCCCGGTCGGCAGCACCAGCATGTTGCCGTAGAAGGACGAGTCGTAAGGGGCATTGGGCGTCCCGGGCACGGTGTTGAGATGGTGGCCATCCCACTCGAAAAACGTGACCGGCGCATTTCCGAAGCCGGGGCTGGCCATCATCAGCACCTTGCCGTCCGGTTCCAGTGCGGCCGGACCGTCCGCGATATCATTTCCATTTGGAAAATATGGCCCGGCTTTCCATCGATTCGTATACGAGTTGTAGATGGCGGTCGCACCCGAAGCTCCCCGACAAGAGTTCGCGCCGGCCCAGAAAACAGTTCCGTCAGGCCGAAGGACGCCAGGACCCAATTCAAATGATGGATGTTTCTCTCCGCACGTGAGCCATGAATCCCAAAGCTGCACGGGCGTGGTCCCCGCAACATGCCAACTTCCCGATCTCGGATTGTAGAGTTCGAAGTTCTTGCCACCGGGAATATAAGGAAATGGACGAATTGGGACATATGCATCGACAGACACAACTTTCCCGTTCGGCAGCAGAACCCAGCCTTCTTCATCATTGGGGTCGAACTTGCCCGTTCCAGTTGGTGTCCAGGTCAGGGTCTTGGGATCAAGCAGAGCGGCTTCGGTGGTGCAGCAATTTGCCTGCATGTAGGTGCCATTGGGGAGGACGACGCTTTGAGCATCGCCGATCGTAGACCAACCGTCGGGCGGGTCGACTGAAGTCCACATGTCCGCCACAGGATCGTAGATGGCCCCCAGGTTCGTCCACACAGCATCGCAGGCGGTCATGCTGCAGATGTATTCGCCACCTTCAACGATCAAACGCCCATCCGGCAACACGGCTGAAGAGTGATAGAGAGGACTATACCCCGGAGGCAGTGACGCAACCTGGGTCCATGTCCCGTTCACGTAGTTGCCGCTCTCGTCGGGAGTCAACTTCCACCAGTCAGGAAACCCCGCGTCTTGCACCAGCACTGACCCATCCATCAGCAGAATGGGATTGGAACTCCCATCCGCAAGGAAAGTTGGTTGATTGCTCAGCGGCGTCCAGCGGGACGCACCGGAAGATAGCGGCCCCGCTGTGCGCGCCGGAGCATGTTGCGGATAGCCGATCGGGTGAGGAAGTGGCGTGAGGCGACGCTGCGCGCTGGCGAACTGAGTAGCTATAAGAACCGCGATCATGGTGATTCCACAACTGAACAATTTCATGTGCTCTCCAGGTACTGAATTTCTACTCGGCGAACGCCCGCCCGTTGAAATTCCCCAGGAGATTGGCCACATCAGCGGATGCGAGCGGAGACTCAGCACCTGCTCCGGGCGACGTCTGGATCGTCATTCCCGTGGCCCGCGCCCGATGACGGCGATCGTGAAGAGCTTCCGTCACCGAGCGGCAGTTATTGTACCCTAACTTTTTTCGTCCGAATGCTGGAAATGAAATGCGTCTCATCTTTTCAGATTCGCTCCTCGGCTAGGGACCGAAACAGAATCCAGTTTTAGAGTTTCGGAACCCAGCGCGGTACCGTTCGAAGGTACTCTTCGTAGGACTCACCAAATTGGCGGCGCAGCGTGGGTTCTTCGTAGAGAATGACGAAGAGGTGGGCAATTGCCACCATCGCGGCCGCGTACAAAAACAGATGGAGCGAGCGGAATATCACACTCTCCCCAAGAATGAGGAGCGCAACTCCGATGTACATTGGGTTCCTCACGTAGCGGTGCAGCGCAGTGGTTACCAGAAACTTTGTGGGAGCGATCGGGGCGGGAGTGCCGAGCCCAATCACAGCGAACTCCCACGCGCAGCGCAAGTAGATCGCGGCACCCGTCACAGCGACCACGGCTCCCATCCAGGTTGCCGGAGCATTCGCATGCCAACGCATGTCACCAACCAGCCACAGCGGTATCAGGACGGCTACCGTACCGGGCACGAGGATTGTGAAGAGAATCGTGTTGAACACCGGCCAGAAGGGACGCCTCATTGAGCCCTCCACTGCCCTCGCAAGACAGCCAGCACAACCTTACGGTAAAATTGGAAATGACGGAAGAGCGTTAGACGCAGCCTCGACCTCTTCCAGTGGATCCCCGGTTTCGCAGAGTCAAGCTCCGGGTCGAAGACTTCAAATCAAATCAATCCACCATGGCCGCGGTAAATGCGCGGACTGCTGCGCGAACATCGATCCATCAGGAGAACTCATCTATGGCAGTAGGCGCGAAAATCGCTAAGACAGCCGACCGCAAGAAGGTCATGGACACCACCAAGAGCACGGATTGCCCCAAGTGCGGCAAGCCCACGCGCATCGTTAAGCGCGTGAAAGACCGCGAGCGCGGCGTCCCCGGCGGGATTTACATTTCCTGCTCGGGTTGTGAATTTTTTGAGAAGCTGTAGAACGCAGTTTCGAGTTTCGGGTTGTGAGCCGCGGCGGGAAGAAGGCTGCGGCTTTGGGCAAGCTAAGAAGTGATCGGCGGCATCGTTGTGCGGCAGCACGAGTTGCCGCGCCAGCAAAGCGATCTCATGCGTGATCTGCGCCTCGCGTAGCGGGGATGTCGCCCTTCTTACCCACTCCGCCAAATCTGCTGGCAGTTGAATTCTTCCATTGGCGTTGAGGTCAGTGCTTCCCATGTGCTGATTGGAGACAGCCAGATTTCATTCTGCGAATTTTTGAGTTCCTGCTGACAGGGTGCCACGATCAAGTCTGACTTCGGCCTGAGTGGTGGTGCCAGAGAGTGAGAAAGCTTAGGAGCCGATCTGGCTCAGAATGGCGCGAGCCTCAGCCGCCGGATCGGCAGCCTCAGTAATGGGCCTTCCTACAACGATGTAGCTGGCTCCCGACGCTATCGCTTCGGCGGGAGTTACAACCCGGACTTGATCCGCGGCATGACTTCCGGCCCGCCGCACCCCGGGCGTGACGATCGCGAACTTGTCACCCAGCTCCGCGCGCAGGCTCGAGGCCTCCCGCGCCGATGCCACCACTCCCTGGCACCCACTGCCCAAAGCGACCGTCGCCAGGCGCACCACGATGTCTTCCACCGATCCGCGCACTCCAACCTTTTCCAGGTCGCTGCCGCCCAGGCTGGTCAACACCGTTACCGCCAGCACCATCAGCTTGGGTGTGGCTTTTGCAGCATCTGCGGCGGCGCGCAGCATCTTGTCACCACCCGAGGCGTGAACCGTCAGCATGCTGACTCCGAGCTTCGCGGCTTCGGACACAGCTGCGCCCACGGTATTGGGAATGTCGTGATATTTCAGATCGAGAAATACGCGCCGTCCCGCAGCGACCAGGTCCCGCACCACATAGGGGCCTTCGGCCGTGTAGAGCTGCATGCCGACCTTGTAGGTGAAGGCAGAATCGCCGACCGCCGCCACGATCTTCTGGGCGGCGGCCGCGCTGGAGACGTCGAGCGCAACGATGAGCTTGTGGCGCGGATCGCCGGGATGAAGCTCATCACCTCGATAGCTCATGCTATCGCTCGGGATGCGGTTGGGCAGTGCAGCCGACATCCCGCTAACTTTACAGTTTTTACGGAAGTTGCGCTACGGGGGGATGATTATAGGCGACCACCTGGATCTTTGATGCAACCTGATGGGGGTCCACCAGGTCCAGACGGACGCGTTGCAGGCCACGGTGCCGGAATTGGAGCGCCTGTGCGGCTCCGTAGGATAGGTCTATGATCCTGCCCGGAACCACCGGACCGCGGTCGTTTACCCGCACAATCACGGCCTTGCCATTGCGCAGGTTCGTGACCTTGACATAGCTTCCCATGGGCAGCTTCAGGTGGGCGGCCGTCATGTCGTACATCTCATAAGGCTCGCCGCTGGCCGTGGGCTTACCTTGAAACGTATCCCCATACCACGATGCCGTCCCAACTTGATACGGCTTCGGCTTTACCTGCTGAACGACTTGTTTAACTTGAACGGAACTCACTGGAGCCGGTTTCGCCTGCGAGATGTTCGGTCCCTGAGCCGCTCCCAGCCCGACGATCAACCCAGCAATCGCCAGTCCTCGAGCTATACGTCGTTGCATTCAGTTCTCCTCGCATACTCAAAAGTTACTTTGGCCTTAAGGCTGTTTCCTGCAGTTCCCAGATGCTATCGGCGTGCCAAAGGGGTGTCAAGGCGAAAGCCCGCGTTTTTTGATGACCTCCTAGTAATAGAAATCAAAGTAACCGGCTTAAAATATAACGACATGCGGATAACGACCTTTGTTTCACGGAGCTTACCTATTTGTGAAATGGTAAATGGCCCGTTGGAAGCTGCAAGGTAGAATTTACAAGGCAGTCGGAATCAATGACTTACCCGTGCCATCACAGCAACCTACATGGAATCATGTATTTACCCTAGAACTGCAGAGCCGCCAAAGCTAAATGAGTCCCTCGGCCTCTCCCTCCGCGGGTAACCTCCCTCTGGAAACCGCACGTGAACCCAGGCGCAAAACGGGGTACTATCATCCCAGCCCATGGCCGAAAAACCTCCAGTAATCCTTACCATTGCGGGTTTCGATCCATCCTCTGGCGCCGGAATCACTGCCGACATCAAGACCATAGCCGCCCACGGCTGCTACGGAGTGGCGTGCATTAGTGCCCTGACTGTCCAGTCAACCTCCGGGGTCCGGCGGGTTGAGCCTGTTGATCCCGCTTTGATTCGAGACACTTTGGAAGAACTGGACGCCGACTTGGACATCGCGGCCGTTCACCTCGGTATGCTGGGATCGGCCAAAGTAGTGAGAGCGGTAGCTGACTTCCTTGAGGTGGCAGATAAGAGCGGGAATACGTCGGCCAAACGTCGCCCGGCGCGCCTCTCCAATATCGTTTTGGATCCAATTCTGAAGTCATCCTCCGGCGCCGACCTGCTCGATTCTGCGGGCATCAAGCTGTTGGCGGAACGCCTTATCCCCTTGGCCGATGTCATCACTCCCAACACCGACGAGACCGCTGTCCTAACTGGATTGAGAGTCAATGACTTGGATACGATGAGGGAGGCCGCCGCCAAGCTGCATCTGATGGGAGCCTCGGCGGTCGTGATTACGGGCGGAGATCTGGAGAAGGCGATTGATCTGCTGAGTTATCGCAGTAGCAAGGGTACCCAGCAGGAGGTATTTAAGGCCGAGCGGCAACGATCTACTTCAACTCACGGCACCGGTTGCGCCTTCGCGACCTCAATGGCGTGCCACCTAGCACTGGATCGCGGACTCGCCGAGGCCACTCTGCTTTCGAAGACCTACGTCGGCGCCGCCATTGCGAACGCGCAAACACTGGGCAAAGGCAAGGGCCCCGTCCATCATCTGTATCGCATGACTCAGCAACGCAGGGGGACAAGCACCAGCGGAGAGTAGATTTAGCGGTTCGTGTCTGACGGCTTCTTGAGCAGGATCCCAGCGGCGAATGAGGCTGTCGCCGCCAGCAGCCACTCCGCCCGGTAGAACTGGATCGCTTGCCAGTCCACCAAAGTCTTGGCTGTCAGCAATCCCACCAGCAGCGCTCCCACCACGCACCCAATTCCGATGAAGAAGGCGATCAAGGACGCCGTCGGAAGGCCGACACGCATCTTGATTTCATGGAAAGAAAGATAGTGCACCCAGGACGGAATATTGATGTCGGGCAGGGAAAACACCGAGGCAGTCGTTCGCGCCGCTTCCATCAGCTGCTCTCGAAGCCGAAGCATCAGGCCGGCATCGGATTTTATCGTGGAATCTACGCCCGCTGGACGCCTTCCGCCGCAGGAGTGGCAGAACCGCGATCCCAGCAGGTACTCCGTCCCGCAGCCCGGGCACACTTGCGCCATGCTGGTCGCGGTTTCCTGAATTGCCAATTCTTTCTCGACACTCGGAACCGGCGGCCGCCAGAACTCTGGCTGTGTACCTTGCGCTAGTTCTGCCATTCTCGTTTCCTAACTGGGGGAGAGCTTTGGAACTCTACTCGCATTCCAATGTCCAAAAATCGGTCACGCCTAAGTCTTTGTCTAATAATGACAAACCCCGACTCGGATCCGTCCTGTCCTACAACCAACGGGCAATAATTACGTGTCTGACCGGGTAAATAGAACTTTATTGCACACGCAGGGACACGCTGCTCCGACGAAACTATAAGCCAGGGCACTCCTCACCCGCAGTTGGCAGATGAAGTACGATCCTGACCCTCTTGGTTCGACGAGTGTAGGGTGGACACTTCGTCCGCCCGGCGAGCGGAGCGAGCGTGGGGCGACCGAGACCCGCAAATGAAGCGGCGCTCCTCTACACGAAGCGACACTTCGTTTAGACTAGCTACACAGGGTTGGTGATTCCTTTCCCATGAAATCTGTGCCGTCTCTCAGATCTCTCTCAAACTTCTGTGCCCTGCTTTGTATTGCTCTCGTCCTGAGTGCGTGCGCCAATGCCCAGTCAGCCCCAACTCCAAAAACACTCCATGGGGCTCCCAAGGATACCTTCACGGATTTGGCCTTCGAGCACTTCTACAACATGGAGTACGACCGCGCCACGCAGGAATTCGAGAAGCTGGTTGAAAAGCATCCTGACGATCCCTTCGCCGTGAACCACCTCCTCACCGTCATCTTGATGCACGACCTCTATGACACCGGGGCGATGAACACCGGCGATTATGCCAACGACAGCTTCATCGGGCGCACTCCCCGGCCCACCGATCAGAAGATCAAGGATCGAATCAAGGAATTGGTCAAGCGCGCCCAGACTCTGGAGGAGCAGCAGCTCAAGAACAATCCGAACGACATCAATGCGCTCTATTGCCGTGGGGTCACGCGGGCACAGTTCGCGGTTTATACCGGATTGGTGGAACGTGCCTGGTTTTCGGCCCTGCGCAATGCAGTTGGCGCCCGCCATGATCACGAGCGTGTCCTCGAACTCGATCCTGCCTACACCGATGCGAAGCTGGTCGTAGGCACGCACAACTATGTTGTCGGAAACCTGCCGTGGAGCGTAAAAGTCGCGGCGGCAATCGCCGGCCTGAGCGGATCCAAAGACAAGGGACTCACTTATCTGCGCGAAGTAGCGAAGAGCGACGGCGAGAATTCGGTCGATGCCAAAGTGGTCCTCACACTATTTCTGCGCCGCGAACACCACTACGACGAGGCCTTGGGATACATGCAGGATCTCACTGCAAAATTTCCTAAGAATCATCTTTTTCCTACCGAGATCGCGAACCTGCAACGGGCCTCGGGAGACCTGCCGGCAGCTGAGGCCACCTACCGGAGAGTCTGGCAAAACGGGCGGGAAGGGAAGTACGGCACGCTACACTACGAGCTGGCTGCCTGGGGTTTGGGCGAGTTACTGCGCAGCAAAAAAGATTTGCCCGCCGCCGCGGCAGCTTACGAACTGGTCAATCAGGCTCCCGATCCCGATCCCGACATCCTGCAAAAGGCCAACCTTGCAGCCGGTGAGATGTACGATCTCATGCAGAAGCGAGACCTGGCCATGAAACGATATGAGACGGTGCTGGCTGGCAATGCCAACACCGGCCCCGCAGACCAGGCGCGCCGCTACATTCGCGAAGCTTACCGGGAATAACAGGGAACTTCGGGCAACACATTTCCGTATTGTTCAGTGAGGGCAGAAATATGTATTGCAACCATTGTGGAAAGGTTATTCAGGACGATGCTGCCGTGTGTGCCTACTGCGGTGTGCGCATCGGATCGTGCTTGGCACGCAGAAGACTGATGCGCCCGCGCGTGGGACGCAAGATCGCCGGCGTCTGCATGGGATTCTCCGAGTACTTCGATATCGATGTTACCCTGGTTCGAGTCGTGTGGCTGATCGTGGCATTCATGACCGTGATCGGATTCCTGTCGTATCCGATCGCCTGGATCATCATGCCGGAAGAGCCTCCGCTGTTGCCTGTGCCCGCAGGAACGCCGCAGGCAACACGCTCGTAAGCAGCCAAAGACTGCAGGACTTCGGCCTGTGCGGTTCCCGGTGGAACTCGTTGTCCTTTCGGCTAGGGCACCTGCCATCTCCGTATGGACATCCGTGGCAACAGCCCTCCTTGGCTGTCCGGGTGCCGTCTACCAATTTTGTGTTTTAATTCCTGCATGGAACCGCTGTCTGGGCAGCGCGTAAGAAGTGGCGACGCGGACATCTTTTACTGGACTCTCGGCGACGGTCCACCTGTCGTCCTTCTGCATCCCTTCCCCGTTCACCACGAATTCTGGCTACCTGTAGCCGGGACCATGGTTTCGCGCCATCGCCTGATCTTGCCCGATCTCCGCGGCCACGGCGACTCCGGCGTGGGCGAGGGGCCGGCCACCATGGAGAAACATGCCGCCGACGTCCGCGCGGTAATGGACGATGCCGATGTCGGCCGCGCGCCTCTGATTGGAGTCTCGATTGGCGGATATCTGCTCTTCGAATTCTGGCGGAAATATCGCAGTCGCGTCGCCGCCCTCGGACTCTGCAATACCAAAGCTCCCGCGGATAACGCCGAAGCCCGCGCCGCACGCCTGCAGGCCGCGAATGACGTTCTTGATCGCGGCACCGAGCCTTTCTTCGAATCCATGATTGCGAAGGTTCTCTCGAACACCACCCGTGAATCCCGCCCCGACCTGGTTGACGGAGCAATACAAATGATGAAGAAGATGTCCCCGGAAGACGTCGCCCAGGTGCAGCGCGGCATGGCCGACCGCCCCGACTCAGTCCAGACACTCAAAACGATCAACGTCTCCACCCTGCTGGTCACCGGCAATGAAGATCCAATGACAGGAGCGAAGGAAGCGGAACTAATGCACCAGCACATCGCAGGCAGCCAATTGCGAGTAATCCCGAAAGCAGGACACTATTCCCCCTGGGAACAGCCGGAAGATTTTGCCCGCATCCTGCGCCACTTTTTGGATAGACTCTAGTCCCTGGCATGAAATCGAAAAACGACTGACCTCATTTGTGCCCGTGCAGAAATGGATCGGGGAAGGGCATGAACCTCCGTAGCGCCGATGCTGCAACGGATTTGAGGGGCATGAGTTCACAGGCTGCGGATTGTTCGTAGCATTGCCCACGTCCACCTTCTTATCGTCGAGAATAGCGTTCCGCGCTATCGTCTCAATCTATGAAAATCGAAAATGGCAAGATTTGGATATCTTCACGGGCAAAAGCATCCCCAATGCTTTCCTAATGCTCGAAAAACTGCGAGGAAAAGATGTGCTGACCGCTGCAGCGCCCGCAATGACTTCGGAAAAGGTCCTCGGGCGCGAACGTCCGCGAATAAATGCGTGTCATCACTTAGAGGTGGGGCTATGACTGGCTTGGGTGGTAAGATTCCCTACGGATGTCCTCGATATTGTTTCGCTGGGTGGACATCGTGCCCGAGAAGAGCCGCAAAGCACTTCGCACAAGTAAATGTGGAAGTATTCACAGTTTCACAATCGTTGTGTTGGATGACAAGACATAGAATGTGAAATAAGCTGTATAACAAGCACTTCCACGAAGTGCCGGGATGGCGGAACTGGCAGACGCAGCGGACTCAAAATCCGCCGGTACTTGGTACCTTGCAGGTTCGATTCCTGTTCCCGGCACCATTCTAAAACCCGCATGAACACTGCACACT
This sequence comes from Candidatus Sulfotelmatobacter sp., assembly GCA_036376495.1. GTDB lineage: Bacteria > Acidobacteriota > Terriglobia > Terriglobales > Acidobacteriaceae > Sulfotelmatobacter. Next base: position 46,669 of record DASVAE010000045.1, read on the forward strand.
ATTGAAGCTTGCTGGTGCGTGGCTGCACCGCTTTCGCGGCCCCAGTCTGCTCAATAGGGGCCGAAATAGGGGCTGAATCGGCCTAGGCGTCCGCTTTGGCCGCTTCCAGCTGCGCGGCCCGTGCCGCTTCTAGCTGTTGCACCGCCTGCTCCCGGTCACGCTCACCCACAATGGCGTAGCGGCGAAACATGCTGTCGGTTTCCCAGCCCGCCATTTTCATAATCACGCTCTCGGGGGTCCCGGCTTCGCGCCATGCCTTTGCCGCACTGCGCCGGAAGTCGTGGATAATCAGCCCCGAGTATTTGAAGCGCTTCCGGCTCTTGCACGCTTTGCACTTGCCCAGCTCAGTGCTGTTGACACCGCAGTCGCAGCAAGTGAGCGTGCCCAGCCCACACTGCACGCACAACAAACGCCATGTCCAACGGAAATCACGCACAGGCTGTCCGTTGGCGCGAGTGAAGACGAACTGTTCCGGCCGCTTCCCGCAACAGCATGCGGTCAACAGGTTCCGGACGCGCTGTGTCATGGCCACCTGTCGGCCCTGGCCGTTTTTTGTGGTTCCCGGTTCCAGCCGCAAGGTGCCCCGCTTGAGGTCCACGTTGCGGAGCCGTAGGCCCAGCAGTTCTCCGTGCCGCCACCCATAGGTAAATGCCACTTCTAGGAAGGCGGGCAGCCATGCTTCGCCACTGAACTCGGCAGCGGCGTAAAGCCGCATGTACGAATCCAGTTCAACAAAGCCCGTACGGGTGTTGTTCTCCTTCAGCTTTGGCATGTGTGGCACCACCGTCAGTCTCGGTGGTGTTTCCTGCGTGGCCAGCTTCAGGCAGTGTTTTAGGGCGCCAACTTCGCGGTTAATGCTCGCAGGCCTGGCCCCCTGCTCCCGGCGCTTCTGCTGGTAGGCCGTTACCATGGCGGTGGTGATCCGCCTTGCCTGCATTTGTCCGAACTCCGGGCCAATATGAGTCCAGCGGCCTTGTGGGGGATGTTTCTCCGGCACGGGTTGACCTGGAACGTTTATCAGGGGCGTGCCCAGATCGCGCACCGTTCTCTGCCGGCCGTCGGCCTTGTAGCGATTGACCATAGCCAGCCATAGCTCCTCAACGCGGGCGGGACGGCGCTCACGGTCAACCAGTTCCCCCTGCGAGATCTGATAAAGCTTACGGGTGAGCATTCGCTGAGCGACGGCGTAGTCAGTGGTCTCACATTTCTCGCGAATGCGTCGCCCATCGACGTAATACTGCATTGTCCAAGTGAAGCAACCTGCACGACGGAACAGGCTGCCCGTTCCCCGTGCGCGGCTCATAGTCCCTTCCTATCGACAAATTTCATTTTTCCTCCCTTGGCAACGTATATTGATGCCAGTCAATATAGTATTCTCACCCCTTAGGCTAAGAAAATGAGATGTGCCGTCTGCGCGGACCGGCGCACTCTGCACGCCAGTCCGCGCGAACAGGCTCGGTATTCAGCGGACGGCGTTCCGGTCCATCCAGTGCAGCAGTTCATCGCGGCGGATGCGAATCTGCTTCCGAGTGCCGAAACCCATTCGGTAGGCGGTCAAAATTCCACAGCGCATGAGTTTGTCTACGAACTGCGTTGTGCTTTGGAGAATCTGAGCCGCCTGCTTTCGGGTGATGTACAGAGCAGGGTTGTCAACGGCTGCGTTCTTACGAGGAGTAGCTGTTTTGGCGGGGGCTTGTGACTGCTTGCGACGATCTACTGTCTTCGAACTCATGGGAGCACACTTCTCCGTGTGATCTTCCCTATAAGTTGGGAGACGTAGCGCATTGGAACTCTTCGGTAGTAAGGAGATGGATGATCCGCTGCCCGGATCGTCCCTACTGCCATACTGCGATGGTCTTTGTCGTAGCGCCCAAGTCTATCCTCGCCTTGACTAGACCAACAGAATTCCTTTGCCCACGACTATTCGGGGTGTCGGTCGCCGCAGCGCCATCGTCACCTACGTCTCTTCCAATCAAAATAACCACGCCGTAGGTTCCCGAACGGACGAACGCATTGTATGACTCAAATATTACGGAATGCAACCATGTAATGCCCAGCGAGCTATGTTTTGACTAGAACAATCGCGACTGCTAGCGTTCATGCGGAGTAAGTGGAGGATTAAATGCTTGCCCAAGGCATAGGGAAGACAACATCCGTCGCGACGAATCATTTCAGTGGTCTATCTCTGGGAGAACTGCAGTCGCGGCTGAAGCAGTGTTGGCTACGATTCGAGAGAGCAGTGAAGGATGAGATGGCTCCTCTGTTGTACTACCTTCGCAAGGAATTGAAGAAGCAAGGCAGTCATTCGGGGGAAGGATTCTGCAATTGGATAGACAAGAATCTCGGGATATCGCGGAAAACGGCCAACCGTTGGGCGGATGAATGGGCCATTGCACACAACCTAAAGAAACCCCACACTTCTGGTCAAATGACCAAAAGAGATGAGAGTCGCTCCGACCCCGTGGATCACAATGGCGCGAGTCCGGTTTCGTTCCAATTGCTGCTGGATGACGAGCAAGAGACAAAATTCTTAGCCGCTTGGGACAACCTGAAAGCGGCTATCGGTGAGGATAAGGCCAGCCAGCTAGTATTCAATGCCGTAATTAATCGAGCCGAGCACGAAGAGCGGCCAGTGAACAGCAAGAAGCCAGTCCGTTCCGTTGGAACAAAGCGACGCAGGAGAATGGTCAATTGAGGTTACCACTAGTTTCTATAGGCCCGGTTCTGAGCCCTGCGCAAGCCAAACGATACGCGGGCAAGTTCCTCACCCGGGCTGACTACGATTACTTGATAGAGCGCAACACCATCGGCAAGGTCGAAGGAGAAACCAAGTTCCTGTTTCTCCGCGGTGCGCTCTCAAGCGAAGCAGTTGAACAGGGATGGCGAACGCTCGGCAGATTGCGGTTCGCTAACGTGCGCAATTCTCACAGGCTCGCATTTCGGCGATGTTACGGCGGTGAGATGGTGATGGGCTACCTGCCCAGCCCACAACCACGGCGCACGCGGCCCACAGAGCGGTTCCCTTTGGCCTACAGTGGAGTCATCCACGACTTGTGCTTTGCATTCGGGGATCTGATTGCCAGTTGCGACGAATACCTGCCCGGTTACTGGCAACAACAGGTGAAGCGAGCCGCAATGAACGGCCCATATCTGATCGGCGCAGGATTGCGAACGTTAGTTGGTGACCCAGGTATCCGCGTGATCAGGGAAGATGGCAGCGAACAGCCATTCACAGCTGAGATGATTTCGGAATTGCTGTTTTCCACCGTCACCATCAACGATAGCGTGATATGCCCCTGCCACACCGATGGGAAGAATGTAAGCGGGTTTAGCTGTCTTGCCGCATTTGGGCGCTGGGCGGGCGGCGCATTGTGCTTTCCACGGCTTCGTGTGGCGTTCGAGTTACGACCGGGTGACGTGCTAATCGCGGACATGCAGGAACAGCACGGGAATGTTGCGCCACTGGTGGGTACCCGGATCTCGGTGGTCGCGTACTTGCGATCTAAGGGTTGAACAAACATGGACCACGATCTGTGAGGCGGATCACGGTCGTATCTCTTGCACTGTGGTACGCATAATGCATGCTGCACAGAGTTTTTCGTTTTGCAACTATAGGCTGGCTAGTTGGGGGTGTTGTTGGGTGCTGGGTGCGTCTGGAGCACCTGCGTCCATCCGACCACGAGCTCTCTCCCTGGCTTGCGTATACACAAGAAGGATTAATTGTTGGAATAGTTGTAGGAACGCTCGCCATTGTCTTTGCCGATGTAAAAGGTCCAAAGCCGAGCGAGGCAATGACGTCCGAAGAAAAAGAACAACAAGATAGCGCCCGTGTAAAAGAACTTGAACACATGATCTGGACGCGAAAGCAGGAAGCGCGGGAAAAGAAACTTGCAGAGAAGGCGTATGCGATTGCTGGCTTTCTTGGCGTCCCAAAGCAATTCCAATATGGACCTGGAGTGCCAGAACTCCCAAGTTTTGATGATGGCGTTATTACAATTCAGGGAAGTTGTGATACCACGGGAGACTTTGGAATACTAGTTGTGTGCTATCGGGGAGCAATTGTGTTCAAAGAACAGAGCAGGAACATTAGTACTTATATTCCGGGCGAATGGGAAAAACTGCTGGACCAATATTATCCCCAGAGCATGATTGTCAAGCAGCAGCAGCGGGCAGCAGCGATGGCCACTGCCCGCGCACAGGCTGAGGGCGAGAAAAACAAATGGGGGTTGTAGGCACGCTCCTTGGGGTACCAGCGGTTTATTACTCCGCCGCGCCATTGGGAACGCGCTATTGGTGTAGATTTACGCGAACGCAAGGGCCGAGTAGGGGCCGATCCTCGTAGACAGGGGTCAGTCCATAGAGTTCCTGTACACATACGGGCAGTGTGCGAAGAAATTTGATAAGCGTTGTCTCATCGGGCCACGGCGCAGGCGCAAGATCGGGCGCAGGCACGCCACGTAGCACACCGTGGAACAGGTGGCGCTCCAGTTGCTCAAGGTTCTTGGTCTGTTTCTGCTGCTGGTAACGCTGGTATAGCTTCGCCAACAATGCTTCCTGTGTCTTGTCCAAGGTAAACTCCGTGTTGCTGGGCTAGGAACTGACGAAAACCAGCGTCCTGTAAAAACGTTTCAGCGGCCACAGTCAGGTTGAAATTCTTTTGCGGCAACCGACCCTCAATAATGTCGTGCAGGTTCATAAATGATTGATCGTCACCATTGGCTGCGTTTAACACCTGCGCGGCTACCACGGCATCGTACAACGTAGCGCCACGACGCAGGCCCAACTGTTGCATGACTAATGTGGGACACGGCTGCATAAGTCGCTGCCGCACCATCGCTTCAAAAGTTTGAAAAATCTTATGCCGCCCCCCTGGATTGCCGCTGTGGCCGGGCTTAAACTTTTGTGCTTCCCACGCGGCATGATCGTGGCGGCCACGGGGGCGCTTCTTTTTGCGCGAGGCAGTCACCACGGCTTCTACTAACTGTTTGCGTTTGCTGGGCACGGCATAAGTGTAGCCGCTAACTGAGGGTAAAACCAGCCCTAAGATCTGAGACTTGCGGGTGATGCGGGTAGCCAACCGATATAGGCTCATATGCGAGTGCCTTATGACGTATAAGTAGTAATCGGGTGCTGGCCCGCATCGCCCGCAAGATCACTAAATGACACTCATTAAAACCAAGCGGAACCTGCATGTTTATTGGGCCAAGCCCAAAGCAGCAAGTTACCCGCAACACCCGCAAGCCGCTGTTTATGCGCCTTTGCCCTGAGTACCGAGTACTTAGAAGTGAGTAACCATCCCGGCTTGCTCCCCCATGTTACAATTACCCTGACATTCCGGGATTGCTTGGTGCCCAACTTACCATCCTTAAATACCAAGCATTGTTTCCCTAGGCTGCCACCTCAAGGTCACGAGCAACCAACAGGTGGCAGCCTGACGTCCTCACTTACACTGTGAAATTGCGCGTTTGTAGTTGCAATCCCTAACCTCTTTTGCTAGGCTGCCGTTGCTCGTGACCTGTTTCACCTGCCGAAACAGATAATCACGTACAAAAAACAAGGAGCATTTACCCGCCACCAGTGTGCCCAGTGGCACGCGGTGCGGTGCATTCAGCCCACGGCTTAACCCACCGTGGACGGGAATAGCTAACATAGGGGGCATAATGCGCCTTGGCTACCAGTGTGGCAGTACGTGTACGCAGCAACAGCAGACCACCAATCACGAGTCCCACTAACTTAGCAGCGGCAGCGCTGCAACTGGCCCAGCAGGGTTACCGGGTTTTCCCGCTGCAGCCACGCGGCAAAAAGCCCCTGATTAAGCAGTGGCAAAAGGTGGCCACTACCAACGCGGCCCAAGTGCAGCAGTGGTGGCAGCAACACCCAACGGCCAACATCGGTATCGCCACGGGCAAGCTGAGCGGATTGTACGTGCTGGACCGCGATGGCAGTGCCGGGAGCACCAGTTATAAGAAGCTGCGCTGCCAAGCCTTAGAAAGTACGCTGCAGGTTGTAACCAGTCGTGGCGTGCATCACTATTTACAGTATCCCAGCAAAGGCATACGAAACAGCGCCGGGCACGTGGCTACGGGCATAGACGTGCGCGGTGAAGGCGGCTACGTTGTGGCTCCCCCCAGCGTGCATCCCAGCGGCCACGTGTACCGCTGGCACAACCACGGTGCGCCTTTACAGTCTTGGCTGCCACCCAATGGCGACGGCAAGCACAGCGCCGTGCTGGCCCAACACGCGCAGCAGGCTAAGCGTACCGCTGGCCCAGCCGCAGGCATGCCGGAACGCATACCCGCAGGTGAACGGAACAGCACGCTGGCCGCCGAAGCCGGAGCCATGCGCAACCGTGGCCTTAGTACGGAAGCCATAAAAGCCGCGTTGCAGGTGCTGAACTGTGAGCACTGCGATCCGCCGCTGGATGCCGCTGAAGTGGACAAGATTGCCGAAAGTATTGGCACCTATGAACCGCAACCGGGCGCTCCCCTGCTAAAGCTGAGCCAGTTGGGCGTACTGAGTGAAACTGACCTGGGACAGATGTTTGTAACCGCGCATCCGGACTTGCGCTATGTAGATAAGCACGGCGCATGGTACGTGTACAACGGCACGCACTGGCAGGAGGATAGCATTTTGCAGGCGTGGAACCTTGCTCGTAAGTTCGCCGTGCAGGTGGGTGCCACGCGCACGCAAGGCCGTGGTCGCATACAGTCGGTAAAGACGATCAACGCAGTTGTGCGCGTGGCCGCAGCCCATGAAAGCGTAGCCACCAGTATGGACCAGTTGGACACGCACGCGCACCTGCTCAACACACCCGCTGGCACTTACGACCTTGATAGCGGCACCATGCTGCCGCACCGTCCTGAACACCTGTTAACACGCATTACAGCCGTAGCGCCTGACCCCAAGCTGCGCACTCCCCTGTGGCACAGCCACCTTAAGCTGATAACTGCTGGCGATGCCGCGTACATAGACTTCCTGCAGTGTATGGCCGGGTACTTTCTGCTGGGTGAAGCGCCACTGGACAAGCTGTTCTTCCTGTGCGGTGGTGGCGGCAACGGCAAGGGCACCTTGATGGATAACCTTACCGGGCCGCTGGGCATTAACAGCGAAACGGGCAGCAGCTACGCCTGCACCGCGCCACCCGAAGCGTTTATGCGGACGCACCATCCGCAGCACCCGGAAGCGCTGGCCCGGCTGCGTGGTGCGCGGCTGGTGCTGACCAACGAAGTGCCCGAAGGCCAGTGGAACGAGGAACTGTTGAAGCTGGTAACGGGTGGCGGCCAGATCGCGGCCCACTTTATGCGGCAGGACACCTTCAGCTACACGCCCCAGTTCAAGCTGGTAATTACCAGCAACAACAAGCCACGACTGCGCAGCGTGGACAAGGCCATTCGCCGTCGCTTTCTGCTGCTGCCCTTTAACGTGGACATAGAAAAGGAACTGGGCCACTTAGACGCAGAAATGCGTACCCACAAGCTGCGCCGTGAGTGGCCGGGCATTTTGCAATGGATGATAACCGGATACCGCAAGTACCGTGAGCAGGGCTTGGTGGTGCCCAAGGTGGTGCAGGTCGCTACTGATGAGTACTTACAACGTGAGGATGCGCTGGGCAACTGGCTTGGCGAAATGTGTGACCGTGAAGGCCGCACCGGACTAGGTGAACTGTACCTAAGCTATGCCAGTTGGTGTGAAAGCAACGGCGAGTTAAGCGTCCGGAACAAGCGGACGTTCGGCAGCGACTTGGAAGCACGTGGCTTTACCCGTGAGTTAGACAAGCACACCAAGGGACCTGCTTTTCTTGGGTTATCGGTAAAGAAACAGTTTAAGTACTAACAGAAAAGACGCATAAACACTATGTAACGTAGTCACGCGAAATAAGTGTTGCAATCGTGTATGCCAGCTACTTACACTTATGCCACTTAGGGGTAAGTTTAGGTGGGTGGGACCGTATAGGAGTACAGAATCGTCGCCCAGATTGTAACTTAAACGCCCGCATCGTTCTACACCCCTGTTTGCCGTATATAGCGTGACACGGCAGTTCGCCAACTGCCGCCACGCGCTTCGGCTTGGATAGCCACCTTGCCGGATGCACAATTCATGGCTGAGGAGTTAAGGCATGAGCGCGCAGATCGTAGCAGTCGAAGTCCACCCACGGCAGTACCCTTCCCCACAATTAAAGCAAGTATCGCGCCGCGTGCGTCGCCGCACCTGTCGCCTGTTGGCCCATGTGTACGCCTTGGTAGATAGCAGCACCAGTGCCGAGTTTGTTGAACTGCATAACCTGCTGGGCCAATACCTGCAGCAACCTACAGAAGCGCGGCAGTGGGCGGAAACCTTTTCACGGGAGCAATTAAATGACCAGTTCTAACGGACACAGCAGTGCGGAAGTTATTGCAGCCAGCAAGCAGGTGGAAGCCTGCCGCAAACGGCTGCAGCAGATTGATGACAAGTTGGCCGCGTTGCGGACTAAGTGTGCCACTGCGGAAACCAGCGCGGCAGCGGCGCAGCAGCGTATGCAGGCCGCTGAACAAGCCATGGCCACGGGCCAGCCCGGTGCTGACCTTGACTGGCAGCAGGCCCGTGCAGCCGCAGAACAAGCTGCCGCGCAGGTGCGTGGGCTGCAGAAACTGGTGGATGAGCAGCAGCGGCTGCGCGTAGCGCCCGAAGCGGAATACGTGGCGGCCAGCGCTGGATTGTCACAGGCCGTTGAGGACGAGGACATACAGCGCCTTGAACGTGCGGTGGCAACCAGCAAGCACCGCGTTGCGCAGTTGCAGGACGCGCTTCTGTTGGAGGAACAGGAGCACGGCAAGCTGGCCAACCAACTGCGTGAGCGTACGCGCAAGCGGCACGAAGCACAACGTGTAGCCAATGAGCGTATAGCACAGGCCAATTACCGGGCCGCCAACCCGGATTGGCGACGTGACAGCAACATTGTGACCCGGCAGGGATTTTGATGGTTGCACAAGTTCACCAGCGGCAGCAGTTTTTTCATACCGTAAACGGGATTGCAACGGTTGCCGTGTCGTCGCTGCTTGCTGGTGGAGATGTCGGCTACATGAGCGACACGGCTAAATGCGCCCACAGGTTTGCCCACGCACCTGTTCCTCAAAGCGCACGTGGGCTGCTCCGGGCTACGTTCCCGGTTGTCTGCGAACTGGGCCGCGTGGGTGAGCGACGTCACCCGTGCGGCCCGATTTTTACGGCAGTCTTACAAATCTGGTTACGAGGTGAAAGGTTATGGACGGTCCCAATCTGTTCCGTGAATTGATTAAGCGCGGCGAAGTGATTGACAGCACCCGCACCACAGCCAGCCCAGCGACAGCGCGTGCCGTGATGAAGGATTGGCACCCCAACGTGCCCTTAGCTAAGGCCACGGACGCTTACGCAACCGGGCACGACACTCCCACCCGCGTTGATGCGCTTGGCTGCATGTCGGGCGACACATCGCAGCAAGACCAAGACGACAGCAAGATGGATGAAGTCTTGTTGGACGCAACGCTGTTTGATGAGAAAGTACGCCAACTGGTGCAGGGTGCCGCCGTATACCGGGATGGCTACCAGCAGTCCGCACGTGCACAAGGCCTGATTAAAAGAGTCAACCCGGAAGTGGTGGCCGCCGTGAAGCGACTGCAGCAGGCGGCACCACTGCTCAACCGGGCCGTGGCACTTACCAAGGCTCGGTTGGCAGAGCAAGGCCGCAGCGGCAGTGCAAGTGCTTCCGCCAGTGGCAGTGCCAGCGGATCGCAGGCGGGCAGTTACACGCGGCACGCACGTGGGGAAACCAGCACGGATGGCAGCGCGTCGGGCTCGGCAAGCGGTGAAGTTAGTAAGAGCGTAGTGATAAAGGCGCTGGCCGGACAAATTGCCGACCGCCTGCGGTTGATGGGTCGTGGAGGTGAAGCATGACCGCCACTGCACAAGCAACCTTGGCCCGGCGCACGGGGGAAAGCAGCCCGGTAGCCGGAGAAGGCCCCTTAGCACAGGCGTGTGCGATGGGGCCGCTGAGTAGCCTGCGGGCTGCAGGTATTCAGCGGCCTGCGACTCAGGCCAGTAGTTTTGTCAACAGTTCCCACGGTAATTTAAGTCCCAGCTTGGCAGCCAGCCAAGCCAGCGCAATTACCAATGCTGCAAGGTACAGAATGCGCACCACCCATGCGTAACCGTGCAAAAAGCGCTCACGCTCTTGTGCCGTGCGTAACATACCCGCGTGCTCAAGAATTGTTTCTGGCACGCGCACGGCGCAACCTAGCCAATACAGCGGGTTAAACCAGTCACGCACAGCCTGTCGCATGCGGTGTTCGTAAATACCAATGGTTGCATCCAGCCGCTGGATGAGGATCTTGTACTTTGTGTGGTGCCACTCGTCCGGAAACAACAAGAAGTCGCCGACAAGGCTCATCTTTTGTTCTCTGCCGCTGGGCAACTTCACCGTGACTTGATGCGGCATAGCAATGGCGTTCATACCGTAGATCACGGGTAGAGTAAGTTTGTTGAGTTTCATTTCCATGGCCAACACGGGGTTCTGCTTGGCTGCTTTCTTGCCGATCAGCTTGGCCAGTGGTGGCGCGGTATCGACACGACCAGCCCAGTTCTCATGATGCAGGATGAGGTTCTGAAAAAGCTTAAACCTCCGGATGGTAAGCCAGCAGCGCCAAAACCCCGGACGAAGAATAGTCCACGGAATGTGGGGCGTTGCTGTGGTGGCAGCGGCAGCGGTTTCAACGGGTGCAGCAACCTCGTTACTCATGTGCGGATAGCTTTAACTTTACTACCATCACGTTGCCCAGCCAAGAACGGGCATCTCACCTATCGCACCATTTTTTGGGGTGCTGTGGGCTGGCTCGGTGCCTAAACTCATCGCCTAGCGACTGCCAGACAGTCTGTTTCGGACAATAAAAGGCCGTGCAGGCATGTTGCCGACAGGTTCGGACGGCCCAAGTAGTACTATTTTGAGTGTAATGGCCTGATAGCGTCAACCATCGAACACCACTTTATGGTTCGTTCACAAAGCCATCGCATCGTAAGACGTTCAACGCGATTTTTGTTGGAATGTGGCATAGCAAACTCGGAAGAGTACAATGGCCTTGTGGGGTTTCGAACCGGGCCGAGTGTTCAAGACCTTACCACACAAGACTGTCAGTCGTATTCCACACGTTGGTTTCGCGGTTCGAAGCTTGCAGCGTAGGCTTGCTCCTTCCAAACGGACTCTACCGCGTTGCAAGAGCGATTGCTTAATCGAGGATAAAATATGAGTAACTCTGGGAGTGTCTTAGAGAACCAGAGCACAGTTGGGCTGGATTCCATTATCTCTACGCCTGTGTTGACAGCGAGACCGTCCCGCGCTCCCAACCATGTTGCCGAGAACGATGCCTTGATTTCTTTGGCAGAGAAATTGGCCGCTTCGCCAGACGACGTTCTGCAGAAGCTTGCGGAGACAGCCTTAACCCTCTGCCACGCGCAGACAGCCGGGATCAGCCTCTTGCAGCCTGACGGCGAGCGTTTTTACTGGCCAGCCCTCGCAGGTGTCTGGGCTTCTCACGTGGGGGGCAGTATGCCACGCTCATTTAGTCCTTGCGGTACTGTACTCGACCGCAATGCCGCGCAACTTATGTGTCACCCTGAACGACACTACACGTACTTCGCGGCGGTCACACCGTGGATTGAAGAGGTGCTGTTGATTCCCTTTCATGTCGGGGCGAAAGCCGTCGGTACGCTCTGGGTCATCGTCCACGACCAGAGTCGCCGCTTCGACACGGAAGACCTGCGTGTGATGACAAATTTGGGCACTTTCGCGTCGGCGGCTTACCAAACGCTTCAGTCCATAAAATCTGCAAAACTTGCAAATGAACGCCTCGAATCAGAAGTTGAGCGTCGTACTTCCGCCCTCCGCCACCTCTCCGCACAACTCATGCGCGTGAAGGATGAGGAGCACAAGAAAATGGCGCGTAATCTTCACGACAGTTTGGGGCAATATTTGGCGAGCGTGAAAATGAGTTTGGACTTGCTAAGTCGCTCAGAGACTCCGAACAGGGCCGAAGTATTGTCCAAAGCATTGGAAGCGGTTGACCAGAGTATCGCTGAAACTCGTACCCTGTCCTTCCTTTTGCATCCACCGCTATTGGACGAGGCAGGATTTATCTCCGCAGCTCGGTTATATACGGAGGAATTTGCGAAACGCAGCGGCATCAAAGTGAAGCTGGATTTGCCAGAGAGTGCTGATCGGCTATCAGAATTGGCAGAAATTGCGCTGTTCCGCATCTTGCAAGAGAGCCTTACAAATGTTCATCGTCACTCGGGTAGCTCCTCAGTTGAACTCCAGCTCAAGACAAACAGGAATCAAATTGTGTTCACGGTAAGAGATTTTGGACACGGGATTCCTGCTGAGTTGGTTCAACGATCTCCGACAAGCGGACGCCATTACGGTGTCGGCCTTACCGGAATGCGAGAGCGTGTCAGCGATTTGGGCGGAAGCTTTGAAATTCAATCAAGTGGGAACGGTACGGCCATAACCGTGTCGATTCCATTGGCGGCAGAGGCGTCAGGCACGGAGACTCATGTGCGAAACAATCCAGCAGCGTAACAGCGATCTCGATTGAAGCGTGTTCGTGTAAGCTCCTACAAAAGGACGCGGGGGCAACAGCTGATTTTCATCTAGAAAATTTCGCCTAGCCTTACAAGGTCGCATTTTAGGCGGCAAAGACTTCGCGCAAGAGACTGGGCACCGTCTTTGGTAAGCGTTACTCTGTCTGTCAATCTTAGAACCGTATCATAGGCTCTACGGGCCGCACGCAGGTTACGTGCTCGCTTTTCGGAGTCTTGTGCTTGTAGCGCGATGCCAGAAAACGTTAGCCCGATTTCGACGTCGAGTCTTAGAAAATCCGCTCCCGCTTTGTTCAGGTGCTCGGTCAAGTTCCGGGCGTTGAAGATCAGAGATGGATAAGTGCTCTTTCCGCTACTCATGGGAAAGCTCCGGCCCTTTTGGAGCCATTCTAACGCGAGCCTGAATCATCAGTTGGCGAAAAATCTCTATTTCACTTAAAACGCCCCCCGGCGGGGTTTTGAGCGCTATGGCTATGTTAGCGCCGGCCATCCATCCTGCCGTACCATATCTCCATGAGCGAATGGACAGCAAAAAAGGCCGCCGTCCTCGGTGTTGTCTTCAGCGGAACCTCTGTCGCCTTCCTCTTTGCGACTGCGGTCGCAATGCATTGGCAGCACGGATCAGGGAGCCAGAAGGATTGGGGAATGGTGTTTGGCGTCGCGTTTGGTGTTACGTTCGCCTGTTGCAGTCTGGCTGCCCTTCTCAGTTTTTTCGTTAGCGTGTCACTGGTAACCTACAAACGCTTCTTCGGATTGGGGCAGGTTTCGCCCGACGCTCCCAGCGTTGTTTTGCCCGACGCTCCCAGCGTTCTTTCGCCCGACGCTCCCAGCGTTGTCTCCGAACCAGCCCGAAAAGTGCGACACCCAGCTATTATCGCGTTGGCTGGTTGGGCGATTCTGATCGCGTCTGTGAAGTTCGGGGCTGTGGCCATATTCTTCGTCGGCCTTCCTGCGGCACTTGTTGCGTCCGCCGTCGCAGGAGGTGCGCGGTCGCCAACGAAGATTCCGCTCAGAGATGCCGTACTCTACGTGTGTATATCTGTCGCAATCGTCGTCGGAATCCTCGTGTACGCGATGTACCACCATTGAACGAACCACCCCTTTCATCCTGTTCGCGCCGTCGTTGGCGTAACATCGCGGTTACACTCAAAATGCTTTTTCAGAAGTGAGGTAGGGGCCGAATAGGGGCTGTATCGGTATTGCACGGCATCGTTTGGTAGTAGTGGGCTGCGATGCATCCGTAAGAAAAGGCAGGAAAATGGCGGGTTTTAGCGTGGTCACCGAAGCCCTCAAAATCCGCCGGTACTTGGTACCTTGGGGGTTCGACTCCCCCTCCCGGCACCACTTTGCATTGAATCAAGTCTTCTCTTCCCGTGCTGAAATTTTGCCGGCTAGCTAATGACAGGCTCTGAGGCGGCCATCAACCGTTTTCCTGCTGGGCGCACATCAACTATTAACGGCAGTGAACTTGGAATGCCGCTTCATCGTCCCGGAAATGTGTGCGGGCTACGGTCTTCGCCCTGCTTGCGGCAGTAGATGAATGGATGAAGTTATAGACCCTATTCTGACGAGCCACCATCGGCACGTCGCCTGCTGCCCATCGCTTTCAATGCTTCCAATTGCGCGGTCCTGGGGTCGTTGAGCTCCGTGATGGCGAGCGAGCCCTCATAGTAATCAAGCAAGTTCCGCTTCAGATCGCCAGGTACTCCCAGCCGGGGCTTCGATGTGAGCCGTGCCAGCAGTTTTGTGTAAGTCTTATCGGCCAGTGCGTAGTCGCCCAACCTGGCTCGTTGGCCAGTATCAAGATCGAGGTTGGCAAGTCGAGCCGGACTTTTCTCGCTTAGAAGGTTTTGTAGAATCGCGCGAAACTGGTCGACCGTGCGATTCACACTGCTCAGATACCACTCCTCAGTCTCCTGCGTGGGAATTTTGATCGCCAGATCGGAGGCCGCGCCAATTTTGGGCACGATAAAGACCAGGATCGCTAGAAGATGAGCTTTGAATCCGGGCCCCTTGTAGGTGTGCCTCCATCGGCGCTCATAATTCGTGTGCGCGACCCTTTCTGCAAAAATGCGGTATGCCTTGGTGTCCGGCGGTGGCAAAAACTTCTTCTTGTGAAGCACGACCTCGGCTTCCGCAAACGCTGGGATGAAGCTTCGAACCGAAGTTCGATAGCTCTTCAGGTCCGGCCGCGCCCTTCCCAGCACTTCAGCAATATCGATTCCGTAGGTAGCAATGAAGACGTCGCGCAGGAATTTCCTCGGGACCCTGAACCCCACGCGCTCCAGGTAAGCCGCCGGCGCGAAAGCCCTGTCGCTTAGTTCCTTCACGTCAAAGGCGAATTCCGTCCGGATGTGCGAGTGCGGGCTCTCACCATAAGTCACGCTCTCTCCGTACTTGTCCTTCAATTTGGGGAAGGCTAGCGCGGTCGCCGGGTTCACTGCTTCGGAATGTCCGATGGAGTCGCCTAGGTAATGAGATAACGCGCCAATAGCGAAGGCATACTCGTTGAGCGTGCGGGCGTCGCTCAACAGGCGCATCACGAAATCGCCACTGCGGACGTAATGGGTAAGCTCGCTGAAAAAGACTTTTCCAAACGGATAATAACCCATGTCCTGCACGGCCGAGCCGCCATATGCAAAAGAGTGCGCAACGACCAGTTCAGCATCCGTGGATTTCGGAAACTTGGCGAGCAGCAGAGGACGGATCGAATCGTTCCATGCCAGGTCGATCAGCTCTTGGTGGGTAAGAACGGAATACGCCGTGCTATCGGAAGTCAACAGAATTGCTGCCAGAAGCAGAACAATCGGGTAGCAAGCGCGCCATTTCATCCTGCACTTCGATGCGTGAATCGCGCCTCACGTTGTGGCCAGAAACAACCAGCACAAGTAAGCGGATCCCCCCAACGTACACTTCGGCGCGTTCCTTTCTTCGCTTTCTCCTCGCTATAATTTACGGAAACAGACGTAGCGAAGAATTAGAGCTTCTGCTGGTTTTGAGAAGCGCACGACGTCAGCGATCCCGTAGAAACGCAGCGCGGAACAAAATCCTTCATTCTACGTAGCAAGCATCTAGGAGACTTCAATGCAAAGCCGCATCACTGGCACCACCATGCCGGTCCTGGAATTTGTTCTTGAACCGAACGAGACCGTCATCTCCGAAGCCGGAGAACTCTCCTGGATGGGCGCCTCCATCCAAATGACAACGCACACGCAATTCGCAGGTGGCGGAGGCCTGTTCGGCGTCTTGAAGCGCGTGGCTGGCGGCGGATCGATTTTCATGACCGAGTACCGCGCCACCGGCGCGCCCGGCGAGTTGGCATTCGCCACCAAACTGCCCGGCCACATTGTTCCCGTCGAGGTCTCGCCCGGCCACGAGTACATGATTCACCGCCACGGTTTTCTTTGCTCCACATCCCAAATTCAAATTGGGGTCGCCTTTCAGCAATCTCTGGGCGCCGGAATCTTCGGAGGAGAAGGCTTCCTGCTACAGCGCCTGACTGGACAGGGAACTGCCTGGCTGGAACTCTCCGGCGAACTGGTCGTCCGCGATCTACAACCTGGAGAGACTTTGCGGGTTCATCCCGGCCATGTCGGCGCCTTTCAATCGAGCGTCTCTTTCCAGATCACTATCGTTCCCGGTATTAAGAACATGATCTTCGGAGGTGATGGAATCTTTCTCGCCTCGCTCACCGGGCCGGGAAGAATCTGGCTGCAGACTCTGCCCGTCTCGAAGCTCGCCCATGCCATCGAGAAATACATTCCACGGGAAGCTCCCCGGCAAGCAGTCGAAGGCGGGGTGGTGGGAGGCATAGTGGGTTCCATCCTCGACAATATGAGATAGGGCAGAAGCGAGACTATTACCTTTCTGGAGAACCTGCTGCGCAGTTGCTGGTTCCAGCAGTATCTGCGCCGCCTTCCTCGGTTACACTAGTCTCGGCGAATCCCTTCATGGTTAATGGCAAACGCATCGCGGTTGTCATGCCCGCTTACAATGCGGGCAAGACGCTTGCAGCAACGGTGGCGGAAGTGCCCGAACTGGTCGATATCCGCATTCTCGTGGACGACCACAGCCGCGATGACACGGTCGAAGTGGCGCGACGTTTAGGCCTGCTCGTCTTTCAGCATGATCGCAATTACGGCTATGGACGCAACCAGCAGACCTGCTATCGCGAGGCTTTGGCGGCGGGTGCCAACGTCGTGATCATGTTGCATCCCGATTATCAGTACACACCACTGCTCATTACCGCGATGGCCAGCATGGTCGCTTATGGCGTGTACGACGTGGTGCTGGCCTCGCGCATCATCGGCGGACGCGCGCTGCTCGGCGGTATGCCGCTGTACAAGTACGTCGCCAACCGCCTGTTGACTGCTTTCGAGAATATATTTTTGGGCGTGAAATTATCCGAATATCATACCGGCTACCGTGCATTTAGCCGCAAGGTGTTGACGGATCTGCCTCTGCTCGAAGACTCGGACGATTTTGTCTTTGACAATCAAATGCTCGCTCAGTGCGTGCATTTCGGCTTTGATATCGGCGAAGTTTCCTGTCCCACGAAATACTTTGAGGAAGCGTCGTCCATTAATTTCCGGCGCAGTGTCAAGTACGGCTTCGGTGTGCTGGCCACCACTCTGCAATTCGCCCTGCAGAAATGGGGGCTCATCCACTTGCCGCGCTTTAGTCCGAACGGACGCAAGCTCGAGTACGAGCGGGAGATTTACTACGCTTCACGCGGCGAGACCGCGGGACCTGTATAGCATCGCCCTGTCCTGATGCCGCAATCTGCACCATGTCAGCCCAGCGAACGATCGGGGAGCAGCGATCTTTCTTCCCGAAGCCTGCTCATTGTCGCAGGCCTCACGGTGACTGCCATTCTCGTGATGGGTTATCACCCCGGCCTTGAGGATGACTCTTTTTATCTCGCGGCCATTAAGCATCATCTCAACCCAGCTTTGTTTCCCCACGACTCTGATTTCTTCCGGGTACAGTTCCAGGCAACGGTTTTCGATAACATCGTTGCGCTCTCCGTCAGGCTGCTGCATTTGCCCTTGTCCTGGACGATCCTGCTCTGGCAATTTGCCGCCGTTTTTCTGCTGTTGTTGGGCTCTTACCGGATCGCGTGCCGGTGCTTTACCCCTCCCGAGGTGCAGTGGGCTTCACTCTCGCTCCTTGCCGTATTGCTAAGCATGCCGCTGCCCGGCATTGCCATCCTGCTCGGAGATCAATATCTTCATCCTCGCACCCTCGCCACCGCACTTATCCTGGCTGCGATCGTCGCAGTGATCGACCGTAAGCCGTGGATATCGGGTATCTTTTTATTTCTGGCCCTCTCGATCCATGCGATTGCGGCTTCTTTCGGAATTTCTTTTTGCCTATTGCTAGCCTGGACCCTTCATCGGCCCGTGTTCGCTATCGGTTCGTCTGCTTTCCTGTTACTACCTCTGGGCTGGCTGTTTGAGCCAGCTTCGGAGGCCTGGCGGCAGGCCGCAGCCACCCGCGGCTTCTACTTTCTCGGTAGCTGGCATTGGTACGAATGGTTGGGCGTAGTTGCGCCATTGCTCCTGCTGCTCGCCTTTGGTGCGCTGCTGAGGCGCCGGACCCTGCCCCTCGCGGGTTCCGTTCTGCGGCCGTTCATTCTGAGCACGGTTTACTTCGCAGTTTTTCAGATGTGCGCCGGCCTGCTCATCATGTTGCCGCCCGCTTTTGCCCGTCTGCGCCCTTTCGAGCCCATGCGCTACCTGCATCTGTTATACCTCCTTTTTTTCCTCATCGCTGGCGGACTCTGTGGGGCATACCTCGATCGGCGCTGTTACCGCTGGCTGCTGCTGTTCGTGCCGTTAGGTATGGGTATGTTCTATGCCCAGCGCCAGATGTACTCCGCATCGCCTCACCTCGAATTGCCGTTTGTCTCGCCAGCAAGCCCCTGGCTGCGGGCGTTCGATTGGGTTCGTCAGAACACACCTGTGGATAGCTATTTCGCTCTCGACCCCCACTATGAAACTCTGCCCGGAGAGGACCACCATGGATTTCGCGCCCTGGCAGAGCGCAGCGCCCTCGCCGATTACGAGAAGGATGCCGGCATGGCGGCCCGCGTCCCCAGTCTCGCTCCGCGCTGGCTGCGAGAAGTAAGCGCGCTGAACGGCTGGCGCGCCTTTCAGTCTTCGGATTTCCAGCGCCTGCGTAATGCGTTTGGGGTCAATTGGATTCTTCTGTCCCGCGCCGATCGCCAATTCTCAAACCCGGACAGCGCGCTTATGATCTGCCCATACGCAAACCAGGATGTGAAGGTGTGCCGGTTACGGTGACCCAGCCCGCAAAACGTGTTTCCGTCACCACTCGGCCCTATGTATGGATGGCCTTGGTCGCGCTGGTGGTTCGCCTGGCAGTGGTCCCGTTCGTTTATCGCGATTGGATGGATCCCTTCGTGCTCGAGCACTGGGCCTTCGGTCTCATCGCCCGTTCCATCGCCTCTGGACACGGCTTCGGAAGCCCGTTTGCCGATACGGGCGCATCCGCTCTGCTGCCTCCGGTTTATTCGTATCTGTTAGCCGGCATTTTCAAAGTTTTCGGAATCGAAACCAAGAACTCGGTTCTCGCTGCGCTTTCCTTGAATAGTTTGTTTTCCGCTTTGACCTGCATTCCGGTCTATATGCTCGCGAAACAAGCTCTAGGTGAGCGGGTGGCAAAATTGGCAGGATGGGGTTGGACCTTTTCCCCGTATGGAATCTACTACGGCGCCGCTTGGGCGTGGTCTACATGCCTGGTCACCTTGGAACTTGCTTGCCTCTTCTTCTTCGCCTGGAAACTGGAGAACTCCACCCGCACGCGTGACTGGGTTCTATTCGGAGTCTTGGGAGGCTTCGCCGCTCTGACCGAGCCAGTCACTCTCTCGGTTGTACCTTTGCTCGGGCTTTGGACCCTCTATCGCAGGTACCGTCTAAGGCTCTCGTGGAAACTGCCCCTGTTCGGCTCGGCTCTGGCAGCGCTGGCCGTGATGAGTCCATGGCTTGTCCGCAACTACGAGCACTTTCATCGCTTCATTCCCGTCCGTAGCGGCTTCGGCCTGGAACTCTACATCGGCAACAACGGATACTCCGAGCGTTGGGTCAACAGCAGCCTGCACCCGAACCACAGCGACGCTGAGTTGTCGGAATACGAGCGCATAGGTGAGATGGCCTACATGGACCACAAACTCCGGCAGGCCAAAGACTACATTCGCAGCCATCCCGCCTGGTTTGCCTGGATGACCTTTCGCCGCATGGTTTACATGTGGACCGGCTACTGGAGTTTCGATCGCAATTACTTAAAAGACGAGCCACTCGACCCGCCCAACATACTCGTGAATACCACGCTAACCGTTCTCGGATTGGTTGGTTTAGCCCGGCTCTATAAGCGCGACTCCGGCCTGGGAACCCAGTTCGCGATGGTTCTGTTCTTTTTCCCGCTCACGTACTACATCACTCATCCTGAAACATATTACTTCCGGCCGGTCGACCCGCTCATCGTGGTACTCGCCGCCGTCGCCATTGTAGGATTCAGAGCACCGCAGCAGAAGCCGATTGCCGCGTCTCCAGGAGCCGTTTAACATCTAATCACCCAGATGCCCATCGCGACCTCTTCCTCGGTCACAGTTCCCAGACGCTTCACGATTGGGTTCAGCGAGATCCTTAACTTCGCCTACGACGCTTTCTGCAGCAACAAGTTGCAGTTCATGCTGACCTCGCTGGCGATGGCGGTGGGAACGGCCTCGGTGATTTTGGTGGTCACGATCGGACTCACCGGCAAACAGTACATCTTGCGCCAAATTCAATCCATTGGCGCAAACATGATTTACGCTGATTATCAAGGTGGCTCCCAGCGCATCGATTCCACCCCCGATCCTATGACGGTCGAAGATGTCGATGCGGTTCGACAGCAGGTACCCGCAGTCGTGGCGGCCTCACCGACGATCGCACTCAATGACCGAATCAGCGTGGGCGGCGGCAGGCAGAGCGACATCCTCGTATTGGGCGTGTCTGCCGAGTACAGGCGGGTCCGCAACCTCGTGGTCCTTGCCGGACGTTTCTTCGATCAGCAAGATGTGTCCGGCCGCAACAAGGTTGGGGTGATCACTGACAAATTGGCCGCCAAGCTGTTCGGCTCCCCCGGTGCATCGATTGGACAAATCATTAAGTTGAGCGGTGGCCTTCCCTTTACTGTGGTCGGCGTCTTCAAGGAGAGTGTGGACACCTTCGGACAGTCCGAGATTCAGGAAGACACCATGCTGATCCCGTACACCGTCAGCCGCTTCTTCACCCCGACGGGCGCTGTCTACCAGATCTATTTCTCGGCAGCGAGCCCACAGGATGTCGGTCCCGCTACGGCAGCCATCAAGCGCGTTCTGCAAGCGCGCCATCGTCCTGAGTCGGTTTACAGCGTTCAGAACTTGACCCAGTTGCTCGCGGTCGCTGGGCGAATCGCCGACGCGCTCACCCTGGTTTTAATGTTAGTCGCCCTGGTCACACTGCTGGTAAGTGGAATCGGGATCATGAACATCATGTTGGCCACGGTGAGTTCCCGTATCCGCGAGATCGGCATCCGCAAGGCCATTGGTGCCACCAACCGTGAAATTCGCTTTCAGTTCCTTGCCGAAGCGATACTTATCTCTCTCACCGGAGGAATCGCGGGCATCGTGACCGGTCTTGCCCTGCCCTACTCCCTGCGCTTCTTTACCGACTATCGGGTGCCCATCTCGGGCTTATCGGCGATCATCGCCATTCTGATCTCTTCCATCGTCGGGATCATCTTCGGAACCGTTCCCGCTTCCCGCGCCTCCCAGTTGGACCCGGTAGAAAGCCTGCGCTACGAATAACTCCGGCCGGAACTCCGCCGGAACCGCTTCTTCTGGCCCCTAGAAAACCACAAAGCCGGGCTGGTTGGCCCGGCTCTCTACTGTGGAACTTGGTTCATTGACCCTGTTTTCGATCAGTGAACCGAGAATGTCTTTGTTACGCTCCGATACCTTTTCGTACCGACATAGCTAGCCAGGTCGGTACCGGACGGCTCACATCACCATCGCGAGATTCTCCAGTTCGTACTGCAAGACTGGAAGAGCGCAGCCAGCCATTTCGACACGGCCCGCAGCGTCCAATGCTGCCGTCTGAGAAACCCCATAGCCACGGCCCATCAAGAAAACTTGAAGCAACTCGGCAGCCTCATAAGAATCGATCATGCCACCCTGCAGCAGATCGTTCCTCAGCGCAGCCAGCTCCGTCATCGTGAATCTGTCTTTGTCGTTCATCATGGCCGTCATCACCTCCGATTCCGACCCATTTACCCCATTAGACTCATCGGCAGTTGCTCTAGTTGCATGCAATTGAACTGCCGTCTTTACCCTAAAGTTTCGAGCCCTACCCTGAAACCCCGCTATTTGCTTTAACCCCTGAGTTGATCGAAAGTTGCGGGCTTTCACATGAGCGATCGGAGGCACCCCGGGATACCCTTAGTACCTCACGGTAATCACGAAAATGACACAATGTGTCGTTTTGAATAGCTGAATCTCAACCAGCGGCATTCTGTATCTGGCCTCCACCACTGTAGAAACGTAGCGTGCTACGTCTCGCTTTTGAATCCCTCTGTGTTCCCCGGGATCATTCTTTCTTCACGGCCGAGGACATTTGGAAGCTTCTAAACCGGTTCGAGCATCCGTTCCCCAAACTGCGCCATCAAGCTGTCGAATTGCCTGCTCTCCAGGCACACGGCATGCTGTCCGTACCGGGCCTCTTTCCCGGTGACGTGCCAATACGGCATCCAGCAGAACTGCTTGCCTTCTCCGTTCTGTAGCACCACCAGGAAGGGATACAGCGTCACCTCTTGTTCCTCTTCACCCAGCCAGGACTCCAGCTTGTCAGGAAGGAATGCCGATACCACCTTGAACTCTCCATCGCCGCCCCCGAGCTGGAAATCGACACTTACTCGCAGCTCTCGCGTACCCCCGCAACCAGGGCAATTCTGCCGGGATGTTCTAGAGAACTCGTACAGGGTGTCGAATAGCGTCTGATGAGTGGGATATTTCCTATGACACTGATGGCAGTAGAAGCATTGGGTCGCCACGGCTGACCGTCCTCTCCTGGATCCGGGTGCCGCGGCTCGTTTGCGCCAGCTAAGGCTCGACCTTCGCCTCATCCACCAGCATAATCGGAATATCGTCCTTCACCGGATAAACCCGATGGCATTGAACACATTTCAGGCTTTCCGGGTTCTGACGGTACTCCAGAGCCTGCTTACAGGCCGGGCAGACCAGGATTTCCAGCAAATCCTTGGGAATCATGCCGTGCATTGTACGACACAAGCAGTGACCACGCGCACACCGGCCCAAAGCCGAAATCACCTCGCGCCGGTGTAAGATTTTCAAAGTGGAACCCAATCATGCCTGCACTCATTCTTGACGGAACCAAAATCGCACAGGAAATTCGCAGCGAAGTTGCCGCCGAAGTCAAAACCATGGCCGCCGCAGGAGTGCATCCCGGGCTCGCGGTCGTGCTGGTGGGACACAATCCGGCCTCAGAAATTTACGTACGCGGCAAAGTCAAAGCCTGCGAGGAGGTCGGAATTTACAGCGAAAAGCTCACTCCCCCGGAGTCGGCCTCAACATCTGACCTGCTGGCAGCGATCGAGGACCTGAACCGCCGCGACGAGATTGACGGGATTCTCGTCCAGCTGCCGCTACCGCGCCACGTCGATTCTAAGAAAGTCTTGTTGGCGGTGGATCCCGCCAAAGACGTCGACGGCTTCCATCCCATGAACGTCGGATTTCTCTCCACCCAGCGGCCTGGCCTGGTGCCCTGTACCCCGGCAGGCGTTCTGGAAATCCTGCAGCGTAGCAGCATCCCCATTGCCGGACGCGAAGCAGTGGTGGTCGGACGCAGCGATATCGTGGGCAAGCCAGCAGCCATGCTGCTGATCAATTCCAATGCGACCGTAACCGTCTGTCACTCCAAGACCCACGATCTGCCGGCAGTCTGCCGTCGTGCCGACATACTGGTCGCCGCCATCGGACGCGCTGGCATGATCACGCGCGACTTCGTGAAGCCCGGGGCCACCGTCATTGACGTTGGGATGAACAGCCTCACCGATCCCGCGGAGCTCCACCGCTTCTTTGCCGGCAATGCCAAACGTGAAGATACTTTCCGCAAAAAAGGTTCAACTCTGATTGGCGATGTCCACCCCGAAGTAGCTCAGATCGCCGGCGCTATGACTCCCGTCCCAGGCGGCGTCGGCCCATTGACGATTGCCATGCTGATGTTTAATACCGTCAAAGCAGCCAGGATGCGCAGAGGAAACCGAGTGCCGGAACTGTCCCGTGCATGAAATGAAGCCGCATTCCCCGGCTGAAGTCAGGGGCATCTCATGCTGAAAGTCGGCTTGACCGGGGGAATCGCCTCGGGAAAATCCGTGGTTGGAGAGATGTTTGTTGCACTGGGCGCGCACCTGGTCCAGGCGGACCGCCTCGCCCATGAACTCATGGATCCCGGAGAACCGGTGTACAACCAGGTAGTCCGGCACTTCGGGCGCGAGATCCTGAATCCGGACGGAAGCATCAATCGCCCCAAATTGGCCGAGCTTGCCTTCGGATCCCCTGATCTTCCCCAGGACCAGCGTGGCTCCCGCGTGGCTGAGCTAAACCGAATTGTCCATCCTGCCGTGATCCGCAGCCAGGAAGACTGGATGCAGGCGGTTGGTGTTCAAGACCGACATGCAGTTGCCATCGTGGAAGCAGCTCTCATTTTAGAAGCCGGCATGGGGAAGCGGTTCGATCGCCTGATCGTGGTCACCTGCGCCCCGGAACAGCGAGTTGCACGTTTCGCCGCCCGTCAGAAAATCGATGTCGAGAGCGCGACCAGGGAGGTGCAGCGCCGCATGGCAGCCCAACTCTCCGACGAGGAGAAGGTCGAAGCTGCCGATTACGTGATCGACAACTCCGGCTCCCTCGCAACAACTAGCGAACAGGTGACCGAGATTTGGAAAAAACTGCAGTCGGAAGCACGTTCCACCACCTCCTGAACGAAGATCCCAGGGCTGTCCCTTGCCACTCCCTCCACCATTTAGAATGAACCTGGGACCTTTCTACTCCCAGACATCGTACTTATATTCGTAGTCCATATCGGATGGTCGAACTATGAAACTGATCCGGCCGTTAATCCTGGCGATGGCCATTGCCGGCGCATTCTTTTACTTCACGACCTGGCGCTCGAACTCCAAAGAAGAATTTCATCCCACCAACTGGTTTTCGCATCCGGCGCAAGTCGAAATCACCGAAGCCGCGCCTAACGACTCGCTCGACGGCGAAGAACAGAACAATA
Source organism: Candidatus Sulfotelmatobacter sp. (assembly GCA_036376495.1). Lineage (GTDB taxonomy): Bacteria > Acidobacteriota > Terriglobia > Terriglobales > Acidobacteriaceae > Sulfotelmatobacter. The sequence goes on from DASVAE010000045.1 coordinate 71,613, forward strand.
TCTCGGTCTATAAGAGGAACATTCCTTCCATTGTGAACGTCACCTCGCGCGCCGTGACGTTCGATTTCTTCTATGGACTGGTACCGCAGGAGGGGCAGGGATCCGGATTTATTATCGACAAAGACGGCCACATTCTCACCAACTATCACGTTATCGCCGACGCCCGCCAGGTCGAAGTCACCTTGCATAACCGCAAGAAATACCGCGCTACTGTCGTGGGCACAGACCCGGCTCACGATCTCGCCGTGATTCAGATCAAGGCGCCCGATCTCGTTCCCGCAGTGCTGGGTGACTCGCGCAATTTGCAGGTAGGGCAGAAGGTCTATGCCATCGGGAATCCTTTCGGCCTCGCCGGAACCATGACCCGTGGGATTGTGAGTTCCATTCGCCCGGTGCGCGAACCTAACGGTGCCACCATTGACGAGGCAATTCAGACGGATGCCTCCATCAACCCAGGTAATTCAGGCGGCCCGCTCATCAACTGGCACGGCGAAGTGATTGGCATCAACACCATGATCCTGTCCAGCGTCAGCCAGAGCGCCGGCATCGGTTTTGCCATTCCCATCAACACCGCCAAAGCTGTTTTGAATGACCTCATGACTCTGGGGCGCGTGCGCCGCCCCGCGCTCGGAGTGCGCACCATCGCCATCACTCCCGAACTTGCCGATGAGATGGGACTCCCGGCCGATCACGGATTGCTAATCATTCAGGTGACCCCCGGCAGCGCTGCTGATCAGGCGGGACTCCGTGGCGGTACCGAACGCGCCTACCTCGGAAACACCCCGATTTCGTTAGGGGGCGACCTGATCGTGGCTATCGATGACCAGAAAATCGAAGATGAGCAGGACCTCGCCCAAATTATGAACAATCATCGTGCCGGAGATTCGGTAAAAGTCACGATCTATCGCGGCAAGAGAAAAATGGATGTAACCGTCTCCCTAGGCGAAGCCCGCCAGCAAGTGTAGGCCGACGCTTCGTCCGCCCCGCTCGCGAAACGAGCGTGTGTGCCACGTCTGCTGTTCGTTCCCGCTCGGGCGGACGCCTGCTCGGCGTGAGGGGGGCAGGGTGGCTTGACGGGGTACCAGACGATTGCGTCATCGGGGTGCTACAGCGGGTTTACCGCTGCGATTGAAGCGCTGCAGAACATCCGTCTTGGGGTGGCGCAGCGGTTTACCGCTGCGATTCAAGCGTTACAGAACATACGTCTTTGTGGTGCCGCTCGGTTTACCGCTGCGGTTCGAGCGTTACAGAACATGCGTCTTTGGGGTGGCGCAGCGGTTTACCGCTGCGATTCAAGCGTTACAGAACATACGTCTTCGGGGTGGC
>DASVAE010000046.1:0-31993 GCA_036376495.1 Candidatus Sulfotelmatobacter sp.
ACGACGTAGGTGAAGTACGCGTTCAGCGACATGCCGGGAGCCAGCGCGATGGGATAGTTCGCATACAATCCCATGACCAGCGTTGCCGCCGCCGACGAGATGCAGGTCGCGAACACTACGCCATCGATGGGGACTCCCGCCTGCGAAAGAATCTGCGGATTCACCACCACGATGTAGGCCATCGTGATGAAGGTGGTCAACCCGCCCAGCAGTTCGCTGCGGACGCTGGTCTGGTTTTCTTTGAGGCGGAAGAAACGCTCGATCAAGCGGGGTCCTTGTCTGAGTGAGAGCGAGTATTCTACGGCAGCAGCGGGGCAAGCCTGCTGTATTTTTCTGGCACAATTGAATAAATTCAGCAATTTTGGAAAGAGGCTGGAACGATGAAAGTTCCCTATGCGGAAAAGTGGCAGAAAGAAACAGATAAGCTACGTCAGATCGCCCTCGACTGCGACCTGACCGAAGAACTCAAGTGGGGCAAACCGTGCTTCACCTTTGGGAAGAAAAACGTGGCGATCGTGATCCCGCTCAAGGAGTCGTGCGCGCTCTCATTCTTTAAGGGCGCACTGCTCAAAGATCCGAAGCACCTTCTTCAACGGATCGGGCAGATGCAGGCCGGTCGATGGATTAAGTTTACTTCGGTCAGAGAGATCGCGGCCGTGCGATCAACCTTGAAGGACTACCTCTGCGAAGCCATTGAACTGGAGAAGTCCGGGAAGAAGGTTGTTCTTAAGAAAGCTTCAGACTACCCAATTCCTGAGGAGTTGCAGAAGAAACTGGATGCCGACGCGGTTCTCAGGTCGGCATTCGCAACGCTCACGCCAGGCCGGAGGAAGTCATACATCTTCCACATCTCATCTGCGAAGCAGGCACAAACCAGAGCAGCGCGGGCGGAAAAGTGCGTGCCAATGATCCTGAGTGGGCGTGGGTTCAATGAGTTGCCGCACTGAGAGTCGAATCGAACGGAACGAGTCTCGAGTCGGCGAAACAGTCAACCCAGAGCACTGACGTTCGCAATTTATTCCCAGCTCATCTGGTTCCCAGACAACACCTGGGTTTGCGCCGTGAATCAAAGACCGGTGGGTTGTAACGTTTCCGGTGTGACGGTGTGCAGATCTCCGGCGTGGCGCAGCTCAGGAAACCACCATGCCCACAGCGCAATCACAACCAGTGTGCCGACCCCGCCGAGGATCACTGCCGGGACCGTGCCAAACCATTGCGCGGTGATTCCGGATTCGAACTGGCCGAATTCATTGGAGGTCCCAATGAAGATCATGTCCACGGCGGTGACGCGCCCGCGCATTTCGTCGGGCGTCGCGAGCTGGGTGAGCGTCGCCCGGATAATCACACTGATCATGTCGCTGGCGCCGAGCAGAAATAGGGCAACAAGAGAGAGAGTGAGACTGTGCGAAATCCCGAAAATGATGGTGAAAACTCCGAAGCCCGCCACCGCCCAGAGCAAGGTTGGGCCGGATTTTCCGCGCAGTGGCCGGTGTGCGAGCAGAACGGCCATGACCGCCGCACCGACTCCGGGTGCCGTACGCAACAATCCGAGCCCCCAAGGCCCGGTATGGAGAATCTCGCGGGCATAGACCGGAAGCAGCGCTACCGCGCCTCCCAGGAGCACGGCAAAAAGGTCCAGCGAAATGGCGCCCAGAATGAGCTTCTTGTTCCAGATGTAGCGCAGGCCGGCGAAAACCGTCTTCATTGTCATGGGCTCGCGCGGCCGCGCCTTCACTTCCGGCTTGATGCGGAACGATGAGATCGTGGCCCCGATGCCGGTGATCATTGCGATCAGGTACACCGCCGAAGGCCCGTGGAATGCCGCATAAACAATGCCGCCGAACGATGGGCCAAGGATCGTCGCCGCCTGGAAAATACTGGCATTCCATGCCACCGCGTTGGGAAAGTGCTTTTGCGGAACCAGCTGCGGCAGAATCGAGCGGCTGGCCGTACTGTTAAACGAGCGTACAACTCCGATCAGCACCAGAACCACATAAATCGATCGCATCGAGGGCACGCCTCGCTCGGTGAGCCACAGCAGCAGAGCGAAGCAAACCGCGTAGCCCGCATAACACACCGAAAGGACTTTGCTGCGTTCAAAGCGATCCGAGGCATGCCCAGAGATGGGAAACAGCAGAATTCCCGGCAGGAATTGCGCCAAACCGACGTATCCCAGATCAAGGGGCCGCTTGGTGATTTCGTAAACCTGCCAGCCCACCGCGACAGCCTGCATTTCGACGGCTGACACGATGAGAAACCGGGCAACCTGGAAGAGCACGAATCCGGGATGAGTAAAGGCGGCGCGTCCGGCCCTGGCGTCGTCGTGAGAAGGCATGAACTTCTACTGTGACACAGAAAAACTCGATTGTGTGCCGAGGCATAATGGCGGCCGGAACTTTCTAGGCCAGCACGGGGGCATTCGCGACCCCAACGGTTCCGAAGACTCGTCGGTAGCGCTCAATCTCGTCCTCCGGGCCCAGAGCTTTGGCAAAATTATCGGAAAGCTTTACCGCCGGCCTGCCCTCCGCGCTGGACACCTTGCAGATCAGGCTGATGGGATCGAAGCCGCCCCCATCGTTGGGATTGCAGCCGCGGAAATCGTTGGTGAGCAGCGTTCCCCATCCGGCGCTGAAACGAATCCGGCGTCCCGGAGTCCACTTGCTCGCTTCGTAAAAATCCGTGGCGCTGTGAAAGTCGCTGGGGCGCGCGCCTTTTCCGAGCTTTCCGCCAAAGTACGCGTGCAGGCCAAGAATGATGTCCACATCCAGCGTGTCCGAGGCGATCAAGAGCTTCTCGTGGGGATCCCTTCCCCGTTCCTTCAGCCAGTTAATGTATTCATCGCCCGCAACATATGGATCCTTGCTGTCTACCCGCTGGCCGGTCCAATCGGCGACCCAGTCGGGCGCGCCTGCCAGGAACTGGGTCGTTCCAAAAGTGTCGGGAAGCATCACCAGCAACGCCCCTTCATAGGTCTGTTGCCAGAGTTCCAGCACGCGATACTGCGAGGCTTTCAGTTCTTCATTGTCGTTTGCAAGTGCAGCCATCACCATCGGGATTTCGTGTGCGTTGGTTCCGATCGCCTCCAGGTCGTGCTTGTAGGCTAGGAACGTGTTCGAGGTTCCAACGAAGTTAGTTCCCAAGTTGGCGGCCATGGCTTCAACCACATATTCCTGCCAAAGGAAGCTATGCCGGCGCCGGGTCCCGAAATCGCCCACACTCAAGTCCGGAACGCCGCGTAGCCGCACAATTTTGCTCCACAATTTGGTCTTGGCGCGCGCGTAAAGAATGTCGAGGCCAAATTCGCTAAGCGTTTTCAGTTGCGCCCTGGTTTTCAGCTCGTCGAGAATCGCCAGAGAATAGAGTTCCCACATGGTGGTCTCAACCCACGTGCCCTCGAAGCTCAGGTGTATTTGCCCGTCGCGCACGCGCAGATCGTAATCCGAGAGCCGGAAATCCCGTTCCAGCCATTCCAGGAATCCCGGTTCGAAAATTCCACGGCGTCCATAAAACGTATTGCCCGCCAGCCATACCAGCTCGGATTTGCGGAAACTCAGCCCCCGCACATGCTGCAATTGCATTTTCAATTCATCGATGTGGATCAGGTCCGCCACGCGCACGGCGGGGTGCCGGTTGAACAACGAGAAGGTCACGCGCGTCTTTGGGAAATGCTTCCAGATGAACTGCAGCATCAGCAGCTTGTAAAAATCCGTATCCAGCAAAGAACGGATCACCGGATCGAGTTCCCAGTTGTGGTTATGCGCGCGTTCTGCGAAGTTGATGATCATCGAAAGGCGCGAGCCCTCAAGAGACTATAAAGCGAACAAAGCAAAGACACCAGAAGCCTGTGTAGGGGCGGACGCCTCGTCCGCCCCGAGCGTAGCGAGTGTCAGCGCCATGGGGTTACAAGACAGGTGCCTCCGGCAGTTCTCCCGCATCGGTGCGATATCCTGCCGCGGCGCCGCCCGTCTAAAACAAGATGGTTCGCGCACGAGCGCATCGATACGCATTACGCAGCCGCCTGGCATATTTTGCGCCGTGTAAAATGCTGCTTGCCTTCGTGATTTCACGGAAAACCAGTTTCATAGTGGCGGCAATAGCTGCCATGCTGATGCTCAGCCAGCTGCTTTTTGCGGCGCCTCCAGTCATTCACATCCCTCGGGTTGAAACCGCGCCCACCCTGGACGACTTCGAAGGCATGCATCCGGCCTCTCGCCTCGCCGAGAGTATGCTGAAGGTCACCGGCTTCATTGCGCGCGAACCCGCCGACGGCGCGGAGCCCACCCAGAACACGGATGCCTACCTGGGTTACGACGCACATAACTTGTACGCCGTTTTTGTTTGCTGGGACAAAGAGCCTGACAAAATCCGCGCCCGCATGACCCGCCGGGAAGATATTTTCTCCGACGATTCCGCCGAGATCATGATTGACACCTTCGACGATGCCCGCCGTGGCTACGTCTTCGCCGCCAACCCGCTGGGCATCCAGTGGGACGCCCTCTGGACTGAGGGTTCCATCGGCAACGGCCGGCCGCATGACTTCGGCGGCTTTGACGACTCCTTTGATACCGTGTGGAACTCCCAAGGACGGCTCACTGGGCAGGGATATCTCCTGCTCATATCGATTCCTTTCAAGAGTCTCCGCTTTCCCAACAGCGACCCGCAGCAGTGGAGGATTATTCTCAACCGCAGCATTCCCCGGACTAACGAAAACCTGTTCTGGCCCCGGGTCACCAATCGGGTTCAGGGGCGATTCAACCAGGCGGCCACCGCCACCGGACTCAACATGTCGCGTGTCCGCAACATTCAGCTCATTCCTTACGGCCTGCTTCGCGGCTTCCGCGATATCGACCAGCGCGATCCCGCAAATCCCTTCTTTGAAAGCCGCACCGTGCAGCCGGAAATCGGCTTGGATGCCAAGTTCATTTTGCACGACAGCTTCGTGCTGGATGCGACGGTAAATCCCGACTTCAGCCAGATTGAATCCGACCAGCCGCAGATTACCGTCAACCAGCGTTTTGAAGTGTACTTTCCGGAGAAGCGCCCGTTTTTCCTGGAAAACAGCAACTACTTCACCACGCCAATCAATATGGTCTTTACTCGCCGTATTGCCCACCCGGAGTTTGGGCTGCGCCTGACCGGCAAGACGGGGCCCTGGGCGCTAGGATTAATGGCGAGCGACGACCGCGCTCCCGGCGAGGTGCTGCCGCCCACAGATCCGCACGCTGGAGAGCGCGCGACTTTTACCATTGCCCGGGTCAGCCGCGATATTTTCGAGCAATCCAACATCGGCGCGACTTATACCGACCGCGAGTTCGCCGGCGGATACAACCGCGTCGGTGGGGTGGACGCGAACCTGAAGCTCACCCAGAACTGGCGTCTGCAAGGGCAAGCGGTGACCAGTTCCACCCTGGACGTAATCTCGGGAACGCGCTCGGCCGGGCCGGGCTACAAAGCCGATCTCGAACGCATCGGACGCAACTTCAACCTGCAGTCCCTCTACGCCGATTACAGCCCCGGCTTCGTCACCGATACCGGCTTTGTGAATCGCGTGGACATTCGCGAGCAGATGACCAACGCCAGTTACTATTTTCGTCCGGAAGGGAAATTTCTGATCTCCTACGGCCCCACCCTCGAGCAATTCAACATCTGGGACCATCGCGGCACTGCGCTCGATTACTTCTTCTATCCCGGCTTCCGTGCGGATATGGCGCGCGGCACCTACATCAATGTCCATCCATTCGGCTACGACGATGTCCGGCTGCGTCCTCTCGACTATGCCACGCTCTCGCGCGTGACGGCCTTTCCTCAACCCTTTTGGGGCGTGGAGGCAGGCACGAGTTGGCTGAAAGAACTGGATTTTACCGCCTTCTTCGTTTCAGGCAAGGGGGTTAATTACAATCCGGCGGCGGGTCAGGCCCCCAGCATGGGCCATGAAGACCAGGGAAACTTCACTCTGACTTTTCATGCTCGCGGACGACTGCGAATCGATAACGCTTACCTGATTGAGCACATTCGCCAGAACCAGCCCAGCCTGAGCGCGGTCACCAACCACATTTTCCGCAGCAAGTGGAATTACCAGTTCACGCGCGCGCTGTCCGCGAGAGTCATTGCGCAGTACACCTCGGTGCTCTCCAACCCGGAGATCAGCGCCTTACCGCGCACCAAGAACTTCAATGCGGATTTCCTGATCACCTACCTGGTTCATCCGGGAACGGCGATCTATGTCGGATACAACAGCAACCTGACAAACCTGAATCGCGGATAGGCCGTTGACCCAGTTACGGACTTTATCCTGACCACTCGAGGCGGGTATATCAATGACGGACGGCAGTTCTTTGTGAAGGCGTCGTACCTGTTTCGGTTTTAGATTGACTCACATCTATGAGTCATTTAAGCTCATGTTATGGCTAAACGGCTGCAGGTCATATTACAAGACCCAGAATATCGTGCGGTTCAGCGTGCCGCTCATGCACAGCATATGACGATTGCGGAGTGGGTTCGGCGCGCCCTGGCTTACGCAAGGCGCCAGGAGCCCGAAGGAGACGTGGAGAAGAAGATCGAAGCCATTCGTGCCGCCGCCAAGCACGAGTCCCCCACCTCCGATATCGGAACGATGCTTGCCGAGATTGAGCGTGGATACACCGCAGGTCGGCCGTGATTCTGGTCGACTCAAATATTCCGATGTATCTCGTCGGCAGTCCCGGGCCCCACAAGACCGATGCGCAGCGCATTCTCGAACGGCTTGTGATCCAGCACGAGCGCCTGGTTACCGACGCCGAAGTACTGCAAGAAATCCTCCACCGCTATTCAGCCATCAATCGGCGTCAGGACATTCAGATTGCGTTCGATGCTGTTCTCAGGGTCGTGGATGAGGTCTTGCCGGTAGATCGAAGCGCGGCGGAACGAGCGAAACAGATCGTCCTGTCTTATCATCGATTGTCGGCCCGCGATGCGGTGCATGTCGCAATCATGGAGCAACACAGAATAGAACGCATCTTGAGTTTCGATACCGGCTTCGATGGGCTGCCTGGAGTTACCCGGCTGGGTTAAGAGTTCAGGGACTAGACTCCGCAGCAAGACTAAGCCTTCGCCACCACGAATTTCTGTTCTAAGCGCTCGTAAACTTCTTCCGCGCGTCTCAGTGCCTCTTGCACATTCTCGCAAATATTTTCCTCGCCGATCACTTCCGCGAACTCCGCCTGATGAATCAGCTGCGCAGGCTGTTCTCTCGCCCCGCAGAGAATCAACGTGCGCTTGCTCGCGTGCAGTTGTTTGGCGACTTCCTCAATGGCGAATAAACCTGTGGCATCCAGCGCGGTCATGTTCCGCAGCCGCAGAATGACCACCGGGGGCAACTTATGTACATTTTCGGTTACGGCAGCAATCTTGTCGGTGGCGCCGAACAGGAACGGCCCGTGAATTCGGAAAATAGTCGCGTAATAGGGAATGTCTTTGTCCTGCAGGATGTGAACCCGCCCATCTTCCACGTAATCATCCGTGACCTGCGATACCGTCGTGGTCGATGCCACCCGGCTGATGAACAGCAAGGCCGCGAGAATCATTCCCGCTTCCACGGCGACCGTGAGATCGGCGAAAACTGTCAGGGCGAAGGTAACCAGCCAGATGCTGATGTCCGTTTTCGTGAGCTTCAGCAGTTGCGGGATTTCGCGCCACTCGCCCATGTTGTAGGCCACTACCATCAGGATTCCTGCCAGGGCAGCCATGGGCACGTAGCTGACGAGCGGCGCCGCAAACATCAGAATGCAGAGCAGCGTCAACGCATGAATTATTCCCGCTATCGGCGACTGCGCTCCGGATCGAATGTTGGTGGCAGTTCGTGCGATGGCTCCGGTGGCCGGCAATCCGCCGAACATGGGCGAAAAAATGTTGGCGATACCCTGCCCGAACAGTTCGACGTTAGGATTGTGCCGGTCATTGCTCATGCGATCGGAGACCACGGCGGACATCAACGATTCGATCGCGCCCAGCATCGCCACCGTGAACGCCGGTCCCAACAGGCCATGAATCAGGTCCACGCGGAATCTCGGAATTTGCAGGTGAGGAAGGCCGCCGGGAATTCCACCGAACTTTGTTCCAATGGTCTCCACCGGCAGTTTGAAAAAGTACACCGCGGAAGTAGCCAGTACCAGCGCCACGATCGGACCGGGGATGCGCGTCGAAACACTTCGACAGATAATCAGGGTCAGCAGGGTGAAAACGGCGAGCGCGGTCGCTTCGAACGAGAGCGTATGAAAATTTGCCGCCAGCGCCTGCATGCGCAACGAAAACACGCCCGGAACTTTATCCAGGTGCAGCCCAAAAAAATCTTTCACCTGCGTGCTGGCAATGAGCACCGCAATCCCGTTGGTGAAGCCGATCACCACGGGGCGCGGAATAAATTTCACTGCCGTGCCCAGGCCCGTCACACCCATAATGACCAGCAGCACGCCAGCCATTACCGTGCACATGAATAGCCCGTCCACACCATGCACGGCCACGATCCCGGCCACTACCACAACAAACGCACCGGTTGGACCGCCGATTTGGGTCTTGGATCCTCCCAGGGCGGAGATCAAGAATCCGGTCACGACAGCGCAGTAGATTCCAGCCTGGGGCGTGAGGCCCGAAGCGATAGAAAATGCCATGGCCAGCGGCAACGCGACCAGCCCCACCGTGATCCCGGCAATCAGATCCAGAAGAAATTTGTGACGATCATACGTTCGCAGGCACAGGACGGACTTCGGAAGCCAATTTTCATTCAAGAAAGTACAGGCCATTTTCACATTATGAGCCTCCGCAACGGAATAAGGTAGTTACTGCTGTGTAGCAGCTGCGTTGTGTAGGCTCCGACGCCTCTCCCCGCCTTGCACGCGAAACGTGCAATTCCCGCGCCGAAACTCAACCTCACTGGCGTAAAATTCGACAACTCTTCGGGAAGGTTCAACCCATGTTCAAGTGCTGGCAAGCAGCTCTGTTTGCGTCGGTCTCTCTGGCGCTCTCGCTCCAAGCCGTCGGCCAAAAAAATCCTTTGGCGGGTGATCCCAAAGCGGCCAAGGCCGGCGAATACGAGTTCCGCATCAACTGCGCCCTCTGCCACGGGCTCGGCGCGAAGGGTGGCGGCCGTGGGCCCGATCTCACCCGCGCCGTGAAGAAGCACACCCACACGGACGCTGACATGTTTCAGGTAATCAGCAACGGAATTCCCGGGACGGCGATGCCCGCCAATGGGACTAACGGGCAAGGCGTCGGCATGACCGAGCGCGAGATCTGGCAAATCATTGCCTACCTTCGCAGCCAGGAAGTGAAGTCCTCGGCCGCTTCATTCGGCAACGCGGCCCATGGCAAGGAACTGTTTTATGGCGACGCCAACTGCTCGATGTGCCACATGGTAGAAGGCAAAGGTGGCCGCCTCGGGCCTGACCTGACGGGCGTAGCCGGATCGCGCACTCCCGAGGCGATTATCGATTCCGTTCGCAATCCCAGCCGCCGCCTGGCATGGGGCCTTACCGAAGCGACCAAAGAATTCCCGCAGGAGTATGAGACCGTCACCGTCGTCACGGCCGACGGCAAGCAGATCAAAGGTGTCACACTCAACGAGGACAGCTTCACCGTCCAGATCATGGATATGAGCGAGAACCTGCACCTGCTGGAGAAAGACAAGCTGCGCTCGTTTCAGAAAACGCGCGAGTCCGCCATGCCGAAGTACACCACCGACGTACTCAGCGAGAAGGACCTGCACGACCTGGTGGCGTTCCTGACCAGCCTGGAGGCGAAATGAATCGCAGATGGCCAGTAGCTGTTGCGTCCCTGCTCTGTCTCGCGTGTACCGCCTCAGCGCAGGTCACCTCCGAACGCCTCGTCAACTCCGCCAAAGAGCCGCAGAACTGGATGACCTACTCCGGCGACTATTCCGGCAAACGCTTCAGTGCACTCGATCAGATCAACACGGCCAGCGCGCCATCCCTGATCCCAAGGTGGGTATACCAGCTCGGCTCCACCGGAAAGATGGAAACTTCCCCGCTCGAAGTGGATGGCGTCCTTTATGCCACCGGTCCCGACGACCGCGCCTTCGCTCTCGATGCCCGAACCGGAAGGCCCCTCTGGCTGTACCAGCGGCAACTCCCGGGCGACATCCGTCCCTGCTGCGGCCGCGTGAACCGCGGTCTGGCAATTCTCGGCGGCAAAGTTTTTATGGGCACACTCGATGCACACGTGGTCGCCCTCGACGCCAAAACAGGAGCACTGATATGGGATGTCGCGGCCTCCGACTATCGCACCGGGCATACCTTCACGGTCGCGCCACTCGCGGTGAAGGGCCTGATCATCATCGGAGTCTCCGGCGGCGAGTACGGCATCCGTGGATTCATCGACGCGTATGACGCCGCCACCGGCCAGCGCAAGTGGCGCTTCTATACCGTTCCGGGTCCGGGCGAGCCAGGCCATGACACCTGGCAGGGCGACTCCTGGAAAGTCGGTGGCGCTCCGGCCTGGAATACCGGCACGTACGATCCCGCGACGAACCTGCTCTACTGGCCCACAGGAAATCCTTCTCCATCGAATCGCGGTGCCGGACGCGCGGGCGATAACCTGTACAGCAATTGCCTGCTGGCCCTCGATGCCGATACCGGAAAATTGAAATGGTATTTCCAGTTCACCAAGCACGACGAGCATGACTGGGATGCCACCCAGGTGCCGGTGATGCTCGAGGCCGGAGATAAGCACCTGATCGTGCAAGCCAATCGCAATGGCTTCTTCTACGTTCTGGATCGGACAACCGGTAAGCTGATCTCCGCCACTGCCTACGGCAAGCAGACCTGGAGCGACTCCAAAGATAGCGAAGGACGACCCATCGCCAAGAAAGACGCCTCCCCAACACTCACCGGCCACACCGTCTGTCCCGGCGCCCTGGGCTCAACCAACTTTCTGGCCCCCTCATACAGCCCGCAGACCCGCACGTTCTATGTAACCGCGCGCGACCAGTGCGACATCTTCAGCACCGCTCCTCAGCCCTACGAACCAGGACACGCCTTCTACGGCAGCGCTTACTTCCCCTCCGAAGAGGCGGAGCCTTATCTCGGATTTTTAAAGGGAATCGATCCGGCAACCGGTGAGATCAAAGGCAAATTTCAGCACACCTCTCCCACGTGGTCCGGAGTTCTCTCCACCGCCGGAGGCCTGGTCTTCACCGGCGATGCCGAGGGAAACTTCATCGCCTTCGATGCTTCCAATCTGAAGCCGCTCTGGCATTTCCAGATGGGAGGCGCGGTCTACGCTCCGCCCATCGCATTCGCCATCGACGGTAAGGAATACCTCGCAATCGCCGCAGGCAGCGCACTTTATGCTTTTGGTCTGCCCTAGCCTGTGTAGGGGCGGACCCATTGGTCCGCGAGCGCAGCGAGCGTGCCATTTGGTAAGCCCACGAGCGTGCCTTTCGCAGACGCATGATTGCCTGATACTCCTGATTCCCCCGATTGACGCGGCATTCGGTTTCGTATTAGTCTGCGACTACACCGGAAAGGAGGTGGTCTGATGACAAGTTCTGAAGGCAGTTGTAGAAAGACCAATAGACCAGGTGAGGTGGCTGAGACTTAGAGCGGTCGCTCTAAGCGGGGCTCTGGACGTGAGAATTTGTAAGCACTCCGTCACGAGCTACAGCCCGCACACTACCGGTGAATAAGGATTGCTTCCGCCTGGCGCAGGTCGGTCAGGACCCCGGAGTTGCCGTAGAGGCCACGTAGAGTGACCACCTCTTGGTCAATCCCAAACAGTACACCGGGACGTCCCGCAGGTTCTTTGAACTTGCGGGACGTTTCTTTTGCCCCGCGCAACCTAAGCTGCCTTGGAAGACGACTTCTCAGGCTTGAACGATTCCGCTTCGATAAAAATGCGCTGCACGCTCGGCTGTTCCTGGCGGATCCTGGCCTCAATTCGCTCGATAGCTGATTCCAGCTGCTCCAGCGTCAGCTTCCGACGAAATTGAATATTGACCGTGAGCAGCACCTGCTCCGGCCCAAGCTGCATCGTCAGCAGATCCCCTACTTCCTCCACCGCGGAATCGCCGCGGATGATTTCGTTCAAGCGTTCGATGCGCGCCCGGTTGGTTCTCTCGCCCACCAGCAGCGCGCCGCTCTCGCGCCCCAGAAATACCGCCAGCACCGCAAGCACCAAGCCGATCACAATGGACGCGATCGGATCCAGGTAAGGATTGTTAAGCTGCCGGCCGAGAAAAATCGCCGCAAAGGCGAGGAAGACGCCCAACAAACCTGCAGAGTCCTCCAGGAAAACTGTGAACACGGTGGGATCTTTTCCGCCCTTGATCTCGTCCCAGACACTCTCGTTCGGATCTTTGCGGGACCGCAATTCGCGATAGGAAATCAGCCACGAGTAGAAGTCAAAGACTGCGGCCAATGCGAGCACTGCGTAGTTCCATCCTGCGTGAGTTGGAAGCTCCGGATGTTTGAGATGAGAAATTCCCTCGAGAACCGCGAGCCCGCCCCCGACTCCGAATATGTAGACCGCCACCAGCAGAGAATAGAAATAGAGTACCTTCCCGTGCCCGTACGGGTGCAGCGCGTCGGGCGGGCGCGCACTGCGCTTGATACCCCAAAGCAGGAGCAGTTCGTTTCCTGTATCGGCGGTGGAATGAAAAGCCTCCGCCAGCATGGCGGAACTGCCGGTAACCGCCGCAGCGGCAAATTTGCACACTGCGATCGCAATGTTGGCGATAATCGCCGCGTAGATGACGCCTTTGGACTCGCGCGTGGCCATACTCGGGCCACGCCAGCTAGCGAGGCCCAGTATTAGTCACCAGGAAACCGCCGGATGTTGCCGCCTCTCGCCGCGTTTTCTTCCGGGGCACGCCTTTGGCATGGCAGTCGGCGCATTTGACCGTGTGGATGTTATGCGGACTCTTCAGGTTTTTGAATGTGGTATCCATCTTTTCCACGTCCAACCCGCAATTCGAGAGCTGCGGATGGCACGTCGTGCAAGAAGCCCGGGTCTTCTGCCCATGCTGTTCGTGGCATGCCAGGCAACTCAATCCCTCGTGAACGCCCACCGGAGTGCGATCGTCGGCCGATTGCACTTGCGCGCTTGCGGTCGGGGCATGGCACTGGTAACACAAAGCCTGCCGCTGATCGGGGCTGATCTTCACCAGCCGCGCTCCCTCATACATCTGCGGCAGCGGCAGCCGGCGGACCGCTACATATTCCTGTTCGCGGCGGTCGAATAACGCCAGTGACGGGCGATTAATATCTTCCTTCGAACTGGCATCATCCGCTTTCACCGCGGGAGCTGGCGACAACGGCGTTCCGTAGCGATGCATCTGGTGGCAAGTGAGACAAGGCATTGCCGGCTGAGCAGCGAGTTGTACTTCCCGAAGTCGCCACGGGCCCTTGATGTTCACGGGCGTGACTAAGTCGCGAATGTTGCCCTGATAGTGCATCGCATGGCAGCGCAGGCAATCATCGATCAATAGCGTGCGCTGGTTATGGTCGGTGTTCAGAAAAATCTTCGAATAAGTGGCGCCATGCGGCCCCGCGGACCAGTCCGCGTATTCCTGGCGATGGCACTTAGCACAGCGTTTTTCGATTTCCAGCACATCGGCGGTCTTTAAACGGACCTGCTCCGGCGCCTCGCCTCGCAGATGCTTGGCCAGTTGCCGCAGGTTCTTCAGATGAAAACCGGCATTTAGCGTCAGCACGTCTCCATGGCATTCCGAGCAGGCAACATTCCTGTGCGCCGATTCATGCCAGTCACGGTACGGCTGCCAGATTTCGTGGCACTTGGTGCACGAGCGCCCTTGCGAATAGCTGTAGTACACGCTCGCGCCGGGCAGAAGCAGGATGGCGAACAAGACCGCGAGCAAAGGTACCAGTACGCGCGCTCGAAAAAATCTCCGGCTCTTGTCAGCCTCGGCCATGCGTCCCCTTCCACGTCTTCACCAGGTTGTCCGACGCGTGGTACGCAATCGCCATAATCGTGAGTACCGGGTTGAAGCCCCCATTGTTGACGTGCACGCTCCCATCGATCACGTACAAGTTGTCCATGTCGTGCACGCGGCAGTATTTGTCCACCACGGAGGTGTTTGGATCGTTACCCATGCGGCAAGTCCCCGCCTGATGCTGGCCACCGCTCGGGATATCCAGAAACGTCCAGTGCAATCGGAACGTCTTGCTGGCGCCAGCCTCCTTCAGCCACGCCTCCGCCTTGCCGGCCATGAACTCGGTGCCCAGCAAATCGTTGGGATGGTGTCGTCCCGAGATCCGCGCCACTGGAATGCCCCACGCGTCTTTCACCTTGGGATCCACCTGTACTCGCGACTCAAACACGGGCATCTCCTGCATGGGACCCATGACCGTCATGTTCCGCTTGAAATAGCGGCGCATAAAATCCTTGTGGGCTGAACCCCAGCGCGGAATACCGACCTCTGCTGCTGCACTCGCTACCTGGTAAGGTGACCGAAGGAACTCGTTTGCGAGGAGTCCACCCGCGACAAAGCCGGGATTCCCATGGTTGAAGTCACAGATTGCAATCGATGCGCCGGGCCCGAGATCGTCATAAATCTCCTGCTCGAACAGTCCCGAGGCGCCGGTATAGGAGTGCCCTTGCAGATTGCGGCCCACCCAGTCGTAGCGGTTTCCCAGTCCATTGGGGAACATGCGGCTCTTCGAATTCAGCAACAGGCGCGGAGATTCGACCGCCGAACAGGAAACCACCACCAGGTCGGCAGTCTGCTCCTGTAACCGTCCTTGCGCATCGAAGTACGCAACTCCGGTCACACGCCCGCGTTCGTTCGTGATCACTTCTTTCGCGATGCACTCGGCTCGCAATTCGCAGTTTCCGGTCTCGATCGCTCGCGGGATCACCGTGTTTTGCGTGCCGCACTTCGCGCTCACCTCACACGCATAGCCCACGCACCAGCGACAGCGCATGCAGCCTCCGCGGCCGTTGTAGGGAACAGAATTGCGAAGCATCGGGATGTGAAAAGGATGGAGCCCAAGGCGCTCCGCGGCCGGTTTCAGCATCTGAAAACTGCGGTTTGGTGAAAGGGGCGGCATCGGCAGCGGACGCCGGCGCGGCGCGCGAAACACATTCCCTGAATCATCGCCCGAAACTCCAATTTCCCATTCCGCTTTTTCGTAAAATGGCTCAAGGTCGGCGTAGCTGATCGGCCAATCATCCAGCGTGCTGCCTTCAACGGCCCCATAGCTCGAGCGCAGCCGGAAATCCTGTTCCATGAAGCGCCATGCCATCGCGCCATAGCTGAGAGTACCGCCGCCCACACACGCGGCATTGTTGCTGTACGCCCAATGGTTCGAAGGGACAACGTGTTCGCTGCCTGAGCTGTCGGCATACACGCGGGGATTGCGTTCATCGGGACCGAAAGAAGGACCCAGCACGCTGGTACGCTGGTTGCGCAAGTCGTCTTTGCGATCGTCGAAAGACGTGAACCATTTGCCGCGCTCCAGAAGCACCACGCTCAGCCCGGCTTCGGAAAGTTCTTTGGCGACAATCCCGCCTCCCGCGCCGCTTCCGACTACGACCGCGTTGACATGCTTGAGGGCCATGGTTCTTTACGCGTTCTTCTTTGGGGAAATGTTTTGCTGGCGTCCCCGAATCGGCGGATACGGCAACCCCAGCATTTTCCAGCTCACTCCCTCGCGATTCCCGCCATGCCGCGGATCACCATAAAATCCCTGCATGGTGTGATCGACGACATACCCGAAGAACTCAGAAGAGGACGCCTGTTTCCAGATCGCTCCCGGCGCCTTACCCTGTTCGAGTTGGCGCAGCAGGATCATCTGCTGCTCTGAGCTCAGGTCGGCAAACAGCTTTCCGTAGAGACCCCGGCTGCTCTGGTCCACCGCCGCGAGCCCCCGGCGGTAGGTCGCCTGTAAGCTCTTGTAGGGCCCGCAAAGCTGCCGGTCGATGAAGTTCACCACCCCGGCCCACGAGGCTCCGGGATCTTGATCGGGAGGAATGATCTGATCGCTGATTGCCGCCAGCGCGCGTGCTTCTTCAATCGTCAGGAATCGCCAGGGAGTTCCGTTCCTCCCGCAAGCCAGTCCGCTCGCAGCCGCAGCCGCCATCGCGGTTTGCAAAAAAACGCGCCGACTCAATTTGAGCCTGGATTGCACCGAGGTCCTCCCGCCTGAATCTAAGACCGCCTCGGAGCCGGGGCTGTGACGGACATCACCAAGAGGAGTGACCCGGGCGCTGTACTTCCCTGCCGAAGCCCGCTCCCGCCGGCATAGTAAAATCAATGGCAACGGCAGTCAGTCCGGATATCCAGTCATTCTGCCCAGTGTTGAACTCCGACGATCTCCAACAACGCCAGCGTCTCGCGGAAACCTACTCCGGGATGACCGATGACGAACTCCTAAAGCTCGCCTCCAATCCCGAAGCACTGACTGAAACGGCGTGGGAAACGTTGGAAGATGAACTCGACCGCCGTCATCTGGAGCTTCCACCCGAGCCCGCCGAGACCCCTGCTCACATCGATTTCCGCAACCTGGTCACTATCCGCCAGTTCCGCGACCTCCCCGAAGCCCTCCTGGCCAAAGGAAGCCTGGAGTCCATGGGCATTCAATGCTTCCTTCGCGATGACAACCTGGTGCGCCTCGACTGGTTCATCTCCAATTTCGTCGGTGGAGTGAAACTCTGCGTGAATCCCGAGGACGCCGAAAACGCGCAACGATTACTGGACGAGCCCATCCTCGAAGGCATGTACGTACACGGCGTCGGACTCTACGAGCAGCCGCGCTGCCCCAAGTGCCAATCTCTCGATATTAATTTTCAGGAACTCGACCGTCCCGTGGCTTTCCTGAGTGCCTTCCTGCGAGTCCCCATGCCGATCCAGCGCAAAGGATGGCGCTGCCATTCCTGCAACGCCGAGTGGGAAGACGAGGGTATGCAGGTGTAAGCGCAGTTTGTGAGTTTGTGTAGGGGCGGACGCCTCGTCCGCCCCGAGTGAAGCGAGTGTGGCTTCCGTTCGGATCCTTTTCCAATTACTAGAAAGCCTCTTGCGGCAAATCGTGGTCATCTCGATTGCACGACAAGTTGGAGTATGATTTCCCGCTATGGTGCGGATTGATCCCGAGCAGGAACGGCGACGACTCACCGAATTCTATGCGGGCCAAATGGACGGCGAGTTAGAGAAGGTCGCCGCACAAGCTTACGAACTCACCGAGCTTGCGCGAGAAGTCCTTCGCGCCGAATTCTCGAAACGAGGTCTCAACCCGATATTCGTTGAGCAGGCCCCCATAGCTATTGAACAACGACTCGGGCCAAGACCCGGCGATCCTCCACTTCCGGAACCACTTAAAGAAGACAACCCCCCTCAGGAAGGCGCGTTCGAACTCCGAACCATGATTACCCTTCGCCAGTTCCGCGACCTGCCAGAGGCTTTGCTGGCCAAGGGATGCCTGGACTCGGCAGGCATCGACTCCGTATTGCTAGACGACAATGTCATACGTATGGATTGGCTCTGGTCAAACCTGGTTGGCGGGGTGAAGTTGAAGGTTGAACCTTCCGATGCGGAACGGGCGACAGAAATTCTCAATCAGCCTATTCCCGAGACCATCGATGTCGACGGAATTGGAGAGTGCGAGCAACCGCATTGTCCCAAGTGTCGCTCGCTGGATGTTACCTTCAAAGAACTCAACCGTCCTCTCTCGTACGCCAGCCTGTTCCTCATTCCAATTCCGGTCCATCGTAAGGCTTGGCGCTGCCATTCCTGCAAAGTCGAGTGGGAAGACGATGGGCTTCCACCAGCAGAACTACCGAGCTAGTGTCTGGAATCCTTTTCCAATTACTTCCAGCGTATCCTCCGCCAGTCTGAGAGCGCCCAGTTCCCCGCGCTTGAACCACCGCACCTCAGCCGCATCGCTGGCTGCGAGCAGTTCCCCGCCGACCGGACAGCACAAGAAATCGATCAGCACATAGTGATACTGCACCCGCTGCTCGGGATCGCGCAGGATTCGATCGTAAACGCCCAGCAGTTCTCCCGGCTCCACGACCAAGCCGGTTTCTTCGCGCGCCTCTCGCACTGCGGCTTCCCGCACCATCTCCCCAACTTCCAGGACGCCTCCAGGAATCGACCACTCCCCCTGAATCGGCGGATGCGCGCGCTTCACCAGCAGCACCCTATCATCATCAATGATGATCGCGCCCACGCCCACCAGCGGAAGCTCAGGGAATTCACGTTTCATGACAATCGCGGAAGATGGATTATAGCTGTGAGCTTCGAGCTACGAGCATAGCGACCCTGTTTGCTCATCGCTCGTAGCTCATAGCGCATAGCTCGCCCCCTACGGTGCAGCATGTACATCGTCAAGCCCCTCCACTTGCTAGAATGACCCTGTTACCTATGGCCCTAGAGGAATACAAGCGTAAGCGGCGGTTCGAAGACACCCCAGAGCCTCCCCCCAAGCTCGAGAAGAAAAAGGGCAATCGCTTCGTCGTGCAGAAGCACGAGGCCACCCGCCTCCATTATGACTTCCGTCTCGAGATGGAAGGCGTGCTCAAGTCCTGGGCCGTTCCCAAGGGGCCCTCGCTCGATCCTGCCGACAAGCGCCTCGCCATGCACGTGGAAGATCACCCGGTCTCCTATTTTGATTTCGAAGGAAACATCCCCGAGGGCAACTACGGCGCCGGCAGCGTGATGGTTTGGGATGTAGGCACTTGGCAGCCTCTTTCCCCTGTGCCCGTAGATGGAAAGTACGTTCCAGGCACCGAGGCGGAAGCAGCGTCCATGCTAGCCAAGGGCGACCTGAAATTCCGTTTGAAGGGCAAGCGTCTCCAGGGCGACTTCGCTCTGATCAAGATGAAAGGCCGCCGCCCCGGCAGCAAGGGCAACGAGTGGCTGATGATCAAGAAGCATGATGACCACGTCGTCGAGGGATACGATGCCGGCGACATCGACGAATCGGTCCTCAGCAAGCGCAGCATGGATGACATTGCAGGCGATGCCCGCTCCCGCGAATGGAAGAGCGACCGCCCCGCCGCTCGCGGTAAGTTAAAAGCCGCCTGGCTCGCCGACGCTATCGCCCGCGTCGAAAAAAAAAACGCATCGCAGCGGACCCGGAGCACACACAAGAAAAAGGCCGGCAGAAAGAAATTAGCGTAAGAGCCCCCCGCTCTCCCAAAAAATCAGCCCACCCCGCTACGCCAAATATTCCTGACTCAAACGCAGAACTGCCACCCGATTTCTCCTTAAAGTCCCCTACGCCCTCTTTAGTGAAGGATTCCAAGCCAGTAAAAAAACCGATGCCAAGGTCCATCTATCCCATGCTGGCCGAATCCATCACCGCTCCCTTCGACAGCCCAGACTGGCTCTTCGAAATCAAATGGGACGGCTATCGCGCAGTAGCTTTTCTCGAGAATGGCAAAGTACGACTAGTCTCGCGCAATCAGAATGAACTGACCGCACGCTACCCTGAATTGAAAGACATGGCTGGCTTCGTCAAGGCAAAAAACGCGATCCTCGACGGCGAAGTCGTCGCCATCGACGAGCATGGCAAGCCCTCTTTCAGTCTCATGCAGCAGCGCACCGGATTCCGCCCTGGCGGAAAACGCGGCCCCACCAACGCCGATGTCCCCGTGCTCTACTACGCCTTCGATCTCATCTACGCCGACGGTGAAGACTGGCGCAAGGTCTCCCTCGAAGATCGCAAGCGCAAGCTGCTATCGCTGATCACCCCCGGCGATTCACTGCGCTACTCCGATCATTACGAAGAACACGGCAAGGCCCTGTTCGACATGGTGAAACAGAAGGGCCTGGAAGGGATTGTCGCCAAGCGCCGCGCCAGTTGCTACGAGGAGCGCCGCAGCCGGGAATGGCTGAAAATTAAAATCCGGCACACTATCGAATGCGTCGTCGGCGGCTTCACCGAACCCGAAGGCAGCCGCGCCCACTTCGGCTCTCTGGTCCTCGGACTTTATGACAAACAGGGCCGCTTGATTCATGTAGGCCAGGCCGGAAGCGGCTTCAATCACAAGTCCCTGGCAGAAATGTGGAAGACTTTGAAGAAGCTCGAGACCAAGCAGAATCCATTCTTCGGCGACGTGGAAGCCCTGCGCCGCGTCACCGGCTGGGTGAAACCAGAACTAGTTGCGGAAATCGAATACGCCGAATGGACCCACGGCACCGGCCCAGGCGGCGCTCCAAAGCTGCGCGCCCCGGTCTTCCTGGGCCTTCGCGATGACAAAAACCCGAAAGACTGCAAATTAACTCAAATCACCGAAGCGCCCACGGGAGGGCCCATGTAAACGCCGAGGTAGGGACAGCCTCTCAAGGCTGTCCAGGCGCAGCGAAGCTCCGGGCTCTTACTTAATATCCTTCATGGCCAGCAAGGTCCCGTAATCTTGCCCACTGGCAGCGACCGCTCGCGCCACGATGCCGGCGAATCCGTCGCGCAATTCCGGCCACTTCTGCAGCGCGGCTTTCATGACGTTGACATTATCCTGATACGCCTGGTTGGTATTGGCGACGCTCGCCGTCTGGTAGCGCACGATCAGGTCAAGATCCTTGCCCACTACCTGCGGAAACACCGAGAGCATTTTGTAAGTGACCGTTCCTGCCGGAAGATCAGCCGTCTTGCCGCCACCTGGAATATCGGTAGGCTGCAGGTTCTGCGATTCGTCGAAGAGCTTGTCGGTCGCCAGCGTGCTCATAAAGGGCAGCGGCGAAATCAGGCTGCGCGCTTCCTCGTAATAAAACCAGGCATTGTGCAACTGCCCTTTGCTCTTGTACTCGCGCGCCCGCGCCAGGAACCACTCGCTATCGTGTCCCGCCACCTGCGCAGGTTTAATGTATAGGCCGCCCAGCTTCCAATCGGTCCCCACCTGCTGCAAAACTTCCGAGACCATGGTTCGCCCGGCCGACGAAGTCGCGTCCAGCAGTGCCACCGCATATTTTGCAGGTGGCAGATTATTCAGATAAAAAGCCGCGCTGTTCGCAGTCTGGCCGGTTTTGCCGAATACTCCGCAATAAAACTCGGCGTTGGGAATCGGCGCTGCTCCAGAAGCATCCAGAAGAAAATAGGACTTGATGGTCGCCTGCGCCCCGCTAAGATTTGCCTGATTCTCTTTGATCGTCCCCTCGATGCCGGTAAAGTCAGACGCCAGGCTCGGTATCGCACTCTGCCGCAGCGACGCTGCATCCCCCTTGCTCGCCATGTCGAAATACCGCTGGGCCGTGGTCTGGATTGCCGTCTTATTCGCCGCGTCGATCTCGCTCGCGGTCTGGCAACTTTGCCCGTGCGCGTTCCACGACAGCAACAACATCAGGCAAACGGCAGTCCAGTACGCCAAAACCTGAGAACCGCGAGCGGTCAGTTTCATAGGTCGTCCCACCTTTGTTTTCTGAAGCATGGAAGCCTGGCTCAGTGTACCCCCGCCTGGCCATGCATTCGATTAGATTTCAGCTCCTCGGAAATGGTTGACTGTAATCGACTTGCTGCTCTTTCGACGGACTTGGCCACATGCAAAAATCCTGCAAGAAATAGTACGGGCAGCGTTCTGAATCCAGGGAGATGGTCTGCGCCTGCAGTGCTAAAATTAGGTCAAAGGTGGCCTGCCGTATCCCCCAACAGCCATGCAGCCGAGAGGAGCAGTTATGAGCACGGGATCTAACTTCAGGAACATTGGCTTCGCTGTGGCACTCAGCTTGGCCATCCTGTGCCCAGGAGTTTTCACTTCGGCGCAAGCTGCTGGCAGCGCTCAGCGCAGGGCGATCAAGGCGAAAGCGAAAAAGGCGGCCGAGCTTCCTCCGCTGCCCTCCGGTCCGACCGGCCCCGTGCAGCCGATGCCGCTGGATGCCATTGGCGCCGTGCCGCCTCAGGTGACCTACGAAAACAATCAGCTGACGATTATCGCCTCGAATTCCACCCTGGCCGACGTTCTGCGGGCCGTGCGCAAGACTACGGGAGCCGACATCGACGTTCCGGCTGCTCCCGAGCGGGTTGTAACCCATCTCGGGCCGGGGCCCGCCCGCGATGTGCTGGCGGACTTACTCAACGGATCGCGTTTCAACTATGTCCTGCTCGGCGCTCCGGGCAACGACACTGCCCTGACCCGGGTTGTGCTGGTTGCAAAAACTGAAGGCGCAACAGCTCCCGGTCAACCTCCAGCGCCGGCCCCTCAGCCGGCGATGGGCATGGCCCAGGCAGGTCCGGGTGTGCAGCCTCCGCCGGGCGTCGTGCCGCCCGATGTCAATGACCCGGCCATGGTGGACGAGAATGGCGAGAACAACAACGTGGTGGATGACAACAATGGCGTCGACCAGCAGCCCCCGCCGGAAGCCGCCGAGCAGCCCAATCCCGATCAGTCCAATCCGGATCAGCCGCAGGTAAAGACGCCACAGCAGATGTTGCAGGAGATGCAACAGCGGCAAATGCAAATGCAGATGCAGCAACAGCAAGGGCAGCCGCCGCAGGGCTCAGGCATGCAACCACATCCCCCGCAGGAACAGTAGGCGGGATCTTCACCAAGTAGAATTTGATGGATTCTTAGGGCTGCGGGCCGCGGGATGCTTCTGAACGGATCATGCCGCCTGGTGAATCTTGCGTTTCGCTTGCTGCAATGCTCTTCTGCAACAGTTCCCAGTCGCGCGCAACTTCAGTTTCTGAGATCCCGTGCGAAGCCCGGCGGCTCAGTTCCGCCTGCAAACGGGCCGCCAGCAGCTGGCGCACTAATTCCGGCGGAGCATCGCTCTGCAATACGTTTCCTGGCGCCAGGCCGACCTCCGCCCCATTTTCCTCAGCTCTCATCTGCAGCACCGGGTGGCCGTTCTCATCCATGGAGATCCTGGATTTCGCCTGCAGCTTTCCCCAGGACCTCTCCACGTTTCCGTGCGATTTATCGGGATACGCTCCGGCCAGGTAATGCTTCAACTGTTGCCGGTAGGCGCGCAGATCTTCCCGGTCCAGCGGCGCCTCCGGATCACTGCCGACAACGAACACTTTCGCCCCGCGTCCGGGATCGAAACGTCCCGTGCCCGTACCCACGTACACCGCCGCCACGCAGCCCGCGAATAGAGGATTCACCACCACGCTGGGCACGATGTACTTCTTGGCCTTCACAAACGACTCCACGACTCCGTGCACTGCGGTACTCCGCGGCATCGTACCGGGCACCTGCGCAATGACGATTCTGGAGAACTGCAACTGCGGATGCTGAGCCGCGTACTTCGTCATCATCTTTGCCAGCTGTTTCGGGCTGGTCATCCCCAGATCCGCCACGATGCTGCGGTGAAATGATTTGGGAAAATAAAAATTGAGAATGCCTTTGGCAAAATCCGCGCAATTCCTGTAGCTCAAATGGAAATGAGACTCGTTAGGAGACGAGTTCAGTTTTCGAATCAGCGCCGCATCCTGCTCGGGCGTGGTTTCGATTTCGAAACCGTAAATCGTACGGTCGTAAGAAGACCCCACGAGTTGGTACCAGTTTCCCTTCGGGATGTCGCCCTTCCTGCCGTCCGGTGTGATGGCTTGCAAATACTTCCGGCGATACTGATCGCGCAAAAATAACGTCGTCTTCGCGTCCGCGAACAGCGGCACCTCCTGCGCCCGCTCCACCGCATACAAGTAAGGAATCAGCGGAATCGCTACCCAGTCATAACCCCCGACTCCGTCGTAGCGGCTGATCACAATCCCGGTTTCACCGGGAGCACACGCACGCAGTTTGACCGGAGTCTCTGCGCACACCCCTGAAAGGTAAACTGCGGCGTGACCCGTTGCGGTGAAGAAACCCATCCTGCCGTATGGTTCTTCCAGAAAGAGCGTTGCCGAAGCCTGAGCAAAAGCGGAGAAAAAAACCAACGCGATGATTGCCGTTCCCAACGCGCGCCGCATGAAAAGGATGTGGCGTGTGAACTTCATGATCCTCACTTCTAAAACTAAACTCCTTTGTTAGGAACCCCTTACGAAAAGATTAGTTGCTGGGCACCAAAAAGACTAATTACCAAAGTGTGAGTGACTTAGCGCTTCTCAGCGACGAACATCGGGCGAACCAGTTGCATCAGTCCCGATTTTCCGCCGTCAACTTCCTGATCGCCCATGCCGCACTTTCGGCCACGGATTCCTCCGAATCGCGGCTCAACTTCTCCAGTTCGGCGACAAATTCCCGCCGCCCGCTATTCCCCATCGCGATGGCCACGTTCCGGCGCAGTCCCGCTGCCTTCGCCCGCCGAATCGGCGAGCCTCGAAACTTCTCGCGGAACTCCTCTGCCGAGATTTCCGCCAGCCAGGCCAGCGCCGGATTCACCAATCCCGCTCGTGCCTCGAACTCGGGCGCCCCCGAATGCGGTGCTTTCCGGTTCCACGGACACACGTCCTGGCAAATGTCACAGCCGAAAACTTGCTGCCCCATCCCCGCCCGCAATCCCTCCGGAATGGAGCCTCGTTTCTCTATCGTTAGATAAGAAATGCACCGGTTCGAATCAAGCTCATAAGGTCTCAAAAGGGCATCCGTCGGACAGGCCTCAATACAACGCGTGCAGCTTCCGCATCGGTCCGGCGCCGGCACATCCGCTGTCAGTTCCAGCGAGGTGAGAATGACTCCTAAAAACAGCCACGACCCCTTCTGCTGATTGATGATGCACGTGTTCTTCCCAATCCATCCCACGCCCGCATACTTCGCAAATACCCGCTCCACGATGGGCCCGGTGTCCACATAGCTGCGCGTGACCACGCCTTCGACCGCCGCGCGCAACGCAGCTTCCACCTGCTTCAACCGGCGCAGCACCGCATCGTGATAATCCTCGCAGCTCCACGCATATCGCGAAATCCATCCCCGTTCGGGATCATGGACGTCGGTCGAGCAGGGATGATCGGTGTTGTAATTGATCGCACACACCACCACGCTCAGAGCCCACGGAGCGACCCGCGACAGCGATTCGCGTTTCAGTTCGCCCTGCTCATCCCGCGCCTCCATGTACTTCATCTCGCCGGCACGCCCCGCCGCAATCCACGCGGGAAAATGCTCCAACTCGCGCGCATCCGTGGCAGGAGCTACTCCCGCCAAATCGAATCCCGCCTCCAGGGCAGCCCGCTTCACAATAGACGTAAGGTCCGGCATTGGTTCACCGCGCACATGTTCCTTGCGCCGTGGCGTGAGAGCCACGGGCTTCACAGAGCAATTCTCTGTGATTCTGATCCGTGAAAATCCGTGTGAATCCGTGGCTGATTTTTCTGGGGGGAACAGCTAAACGCCAAGCTTCTTCACTTCTTCACCGTAATACTTACGGTACAGGATGTCCCACTCCTGCGAACCTTCGAGGATAGTCCGCTTCTGGGTATCGATCTTCTGCCGCGCAGCCTGGTCGATTCTCGCTTCCTGGTTCAGCAGATCTTCAAGAATCTTCCGCGTTTCCTGCCGGATCGTGTTCGGATCTTCAATGAACTCCACCTCGTCCATCGCCTTAAGCACATCCGAAACCGCCCGGGCCAGCACGTTCACTTTGTCGCGGCTCAGTCTCACAGCACCGCCTTGTACTTGCGCACCAACTCGTTCTTCACCTTGCGGAACATCTCCTGGTAATTCGCCCCGCTCCGGTTCATCTCGTCGGAGTAAGCTTCCAGGATGACGCGCACTTCGTCGTTGATGCGATCTTCCAGCGAAAGCTCGTCCACCAGCGCCGCGTTCACGCGCTCGGTCACCGCCGGAACCTTCTCGGTTTCAATGAACTTGCCTGCAATCAACCTTTTGGTGACTTCGCGGGCCAAGTAGCCCACATATTCTTTGGAAAAAAGCATGGATGGATCGAGTCTTCCGCCTGCAGTGGCTGTTTGTAATGAATACAAAAGTGTAACACAGTGCCCCTCCCGCACTCCTTGTCGATCCCCACCTTTTCTCTCGCCGGTGCCAATTCCCTCCAAAACAAAAGCTCCGAGCGGGCGGTGAGCCTCACTCGGAGCTTTCGGCTTGCATTCGGAGTGATCAGTAATAACTGATGTTCATTTTGTCGACGTACACGGAGTAGTCGGTCAGCTTGTAGTCTCCGTCCAACTGGAAGTTGACTGCCACGCCCCACCAGTTGCTGGGCGCGGAGGCGTGTCCATAACTCCAGTTCAGCGTGCTGGTGACTCCGTTCAACGTGAACGATTTGTACAGCAGATGATTGTCTGAAGTGCGCTGGAACTGAATGACCACGTGGTTCCAGGCATTGTTCTTGGGTCTGCAAGGAATCTTCGTCGAGACCCAATGCCCATGTGCGCTGTCCCAGACGCCCCACACCGCGCCATTGATGACCTGGCATTGCGTGCCGAACATGAATTGCATACCGTTGAAGAACTGCCCGATATCGAACTCGATGTTCTCGGCTGCACCCAGATTCGTCCCGTAGAAGTACGCATCGTAGGTGAAGTTGTGCAACTTGTTTACCAGGGTGTGACTGCTATCGGGAACGCCCTGTGTTGAACCATCCCCGATCACGTGGTTGTTCCACAACACATCGGCGTAAGGCCGAGTTCCATAAATGCTGTACTTGGTCGCTTTCCCGTCCATCGAAGGCGAACTGATGCCCCGCGTCATAGACCAGCCAACACCAGAGCAAGTGCTGCACATGTCGTATACCGGAGGCAATTCGCCGTGTCCCGACCAGCCATTGCTCGCCTGCACGTTGTAGAACGTCTTGCCCGCGGTGCTGATCTTGCTAGTGGCAGAGGCGCTTACGGTAAAGCTGACCGCCTTGGTGGCCGCTCCGCCACAATAGTCCCACTGCGTAACGTTCGCGGTATAGGAACCCGCACTGAGACTCAGATAAGTATCGAGCTTCGTTCCTGAAACGGTGTAGGCCAATTGATAAGGAGCTTTGTAGATCCCCATGGACGCAACGCCTTTGGAGCAGCTGGTACTGCCTGCATAAGCGACAAAATGAACGGGAGAACCGACCGTGGATCCATTTGCTGGACTGCTGACGCTGACTCCAAATGCCTGGGAAATTAAGCCCCCGGAAAGGGCTAGGGTAAATACGAACTTAAACATTCAACTTCTCCGTGAGATTATTTGCTTGCGATTTTGCTCAGACTTGCGGCGCGAAAGTCTCTCGAGGCGCACGAGCGGGAGCGCGGCGAAGAAAATCGTGGTAAATGGCGCGACTACGGTACTGCTGGACGCCGTTTAATGTCTGCCAAGACGTCCGTCAGGAACGGACTGGGACTTAGCCTGATTGACGATTACAGAATGATTGTGTGGAGAATACCAAGAATCAGGTATTTGTCCAACCCAGAATGCACTGTTTTGTACTCAGAGGTTTTAGTCTCGACCTTCATTCACGCGAGCCGGTGGCCCGGCCTAAGGTGTTTGCCCTATGCAATGACTCAGAATGCCGAGCGTTCTCTGCATGTGAGGAATCGCTAAACCATACCTCGTCATTACTTTCCGGCGAAGTCGCCTTCACCTCCTGCGCAAACTCCATCACGTTCTTTGTCATGGAATCCTTTCACGCAGGCGCGCCGCAATACAGACAATGTGTAGGAAAAATCGTGGCCGGATGGCCTGGTGCTCTCATCAGTTGGCTTGTGTATTCGTAACTTTCATGACGATTCGGGTTAGCGCCCACGTGGCAATGTAAGGGCGAAGTCCCTCCAATTCGCGCTCGATATAGTTCCTTGAGGGGCGCAATCGAGACGCAACACCAGTTATCGCTCAGCGCGACTCTGCGTGAGCCTCTTCGGTACTTCCGTGGAGCTGCTCGACGTAATGCATGAACGCCACATACCGGGCAACGTACTCACGCCCAGCAGTCACTGAATCGTTGGAATGCTTGCGTGCTTCTTTGGCAGCAGCAAATTTTTGGCGGATCTGGGCAGCCACCTGCGCGGTAAGTTCATTGAGCAACTCATCGGCGGATTGCGATTCCAGCGACTTGTCCGCCAGTTTGATAACTGGTTCCACGGGCTCGTCCTTGAGTCCTGTAAAAGGAGCGTTCTCGCCCATACGGTGGAGCCGAACTAAGGTTTCAAAAAAATATCTGTCTGCGATTTCTCTCGCGTCAGGGCCCTTTGCCCGAACACTGAGAGTCCTCTGAAACGCTGCACGGATCTCGGGCTCATACTCAAGTCTGATCCATTTAAGAGCCGGAGTCACATCGCCTTTATCCAGTGCGAGGCGCGCATCAGTGACGACCGGGCCTCCTGCAGTGTCGCAGTGAGCGAACGCAATTCCTGGCATGAATAGAACAGCAGCGGCAGCAAGCAAAAGGACAATACGGCTTAACATGATTTTTTCCCCTCTCGAAGAGAACTGGAATGCCTTGCGGTGGGTGTCAGCCGCAGGTAGCGTCAAGGAGATCAGAACACCTTTGGTTGATCGACGGTTGAAGCAGGCGCCTTTACCCTACCTGCGCTATTGAACTAAAAGCCCGGCATCGCGGCAGTGACCGTGGTCACCGCGCCCGAACACGCACCGGCGTTGCGAGAACCCCCAACTTGCACCGAGCGAACCAATCGCTCATCGAGAGTGCGGATGGAAGGATGGGTATAGGTGCGACTCGGCAGGAGAAAAAACTCGTCCAGCAAGACCCAACAACAATCGACGGGCCTCCTCATGGAAGGCGTCTTCGCTCAAAATGCCCGCCCAAGCCATTTTTAGTGCAACGGCGATTCATGCACAGTAATGACCGCATTGAGTGCGGGCACCAAAGTTTTACTTGTTAGATCGCTTTTTTTTCATTTCGTCGATTCGCGCGAATATATGCTGGACAGCGTCTTGAATGGCGGGCTGCATCTTTCGATTCATAGTCTCCAGCGCTTCGCGGTTGATTTTAGGCTTTTCCGCTTCAAACTTCTTAAATAGGGGGCTTGAGAAGAAAGTCGCAAGTGCCTCCATCTCAGCAGCACTGTAGTGTTTCTGGAGCAGGGTAACCAGATCATCGATGGTGTCATCCAGTGTGTACTTCGAGACAAGTTGATCAACCGTGGTTTCCATTTCACCGTACTCCTCGGTTGTAGGTGATCCGAGTTCCTGTTGAAGGCGTGCCCGCAGCTTGGTCTTTACTTGCGCAAGTTGCTCCGCCCGGATTGGTTCCATCACCTCGCGCCAGTTCAACGCCTCGCAGAGTCGGACAGCGGCGGTACGGCTATCGGTTGGCAGAGTCTGCGCCATCGCCGCGCTCGCCATGGCGCCGAATGCGAACACTGCGGTAAAAAGAGGGCGCACAAGAACCTCCTGCGGTTGTGATTTCAACGTCCCACTTCACTCCAAAACTGGGCGGAGGTTCGATGTATTCCTCGAGCGTCGTTAATCGGCCATAGCACTCAAAATTCCCCGCACAGCCATTTTGAGTGAAATCGCGATGCTTGACCAACCACGAGTTCTGCCCAACTTCCGGCTGCCGACCATCCTCGGACGCCGAAGATCAGTTCAGCAAAGTGATGGTAACCTGACCTCCGTCGAGATACACGTTTCCGTCAATTCCACGCTCAAACACCAAGGTTGTCGGAGCCTCTGTTTCCGGAAGTTCGTAAGCCTCCACCCAATATGCAAAATAGTAGTCCACCTCCGGCCCCAGTCCTTCTTCTCCATTAGAAAGTACGCGAGTTACTACCGCCTGCCGTTCTTGCGAAGGATTGTCGGGAAGTATGAACTTGAAGCGTTGCCCTACCTTAATTTCAGACTGCATTTGAACTCCGTGATTTGCTTTGTCATCAGTGGAGCAGTATAGCTGTCGAAATCAAGCCCATGCTACTGTTGCGA
This sequence comes from Candidatus Sulfotelmatobacter sp., assembly GCA_036376495.1. GTDB lineage: Bacteria > Acidobacteriota > Terriglobia > Terriglobales > Acidobacteriaceae > Sulfotelmatobacter. The sequence goes on from DASVAE010000046.1 coordinate 29,701, forward strand.
TGCTGCGGCAACAAGCAGTCGCTAGCGACGCCTCGCCAACTGCAAGCACGCAGGCCATCTCAATGCAACGGAACGACGGTGGACGGTTTGTGCTCAGCCATGCGCAAGATGGTTTTGAGTAAATGGCCATATTTCAACAATCAACGCGACGACTTAACATGCAGAGTGTCCGTAGTGCGGCCATACATAGCTCTCCGCTCGCTCACAGCTTCGATACGTCGAGAGGTGGCCCCAGCCACTTCATGCCGTGTGCTTCGGCGATTTTCGCATCCACTGGCTGCTTGCTAGAGAGGGTAAAGAAATCTTCCATCTGGCCAGCCGGCGTGAACCCCATCAGCATCCGACCTGGCTTCTCACCGACGTAGGCCCACACATGGGGTACATTCCGTGGCGCGAGTATGGAATCCCCGGGCCGAAGCGTGAAGCGCTCGTCGCCTACTTCGATCACCAGTTTGTTGCCCTCAATGAGGTAGAACCATTCTTCTTGTGCATAGTGCAGATGGCGCACCGGTCCACCTTGCGGAACATTGCGATGCTCTATCAGAAAGAGACCGCCGTGGGTGTCTTTGGTAAGGACCTTGAAATCCAGGTGCGTGCCCGCGCGCGGCCCATGATGCTCTGTCCCAGTCGCGTCCGCGCCCGCGGCGACAAACACTGGCCTTCCCAACGGGCTTGCAACTTCAGCGAACGATCTCGGCGAGGCAAAAGGCAGTGCCACCGCCACTTTTAGGAAGTTACGGCGTTCCAAGCTTCTCATGGCCGATTCTCTTCGCAGGCTTCGTCGCCATCCCACAAATCCATCCTCGACTGTTTTCCTCGAAGACCTCAATATTCACGTAGCCAGCGGATGCGAACAGTTCCCGATGATCGCTTACGCTAAGGTGCGAGGATCGCAGCAACCACATCACTGGCCATTTCAGCCAGTCGTACTTGCCGCCTTTATACATTTCGGCGATGACGATGAGTCTCCCCGCAGGCTTCAACACGCGGAGAATTTCGCGCATGTCTCCCCGAAGATCAGGCCAGTAGTATTGAGTCTCGATGGCAGTGACCAGATCGAAGGCATTGTTGAGGAATGGCAGTTGAGACACCGAGGCCTTCGTTACTAGTACGCGTCCTGCCTCAATCAACTTCGCATTGTGCGCGCGAGAAACTGCGACGCTGCCTTCAGCATAGTCAATGCCGTACACCATGCCACCCGCCGCGATTGCAGCCAGTTTCTCGATCGTCCGGCCGCCGCCGCATCCGACATCAAGGATTGTGAACCGATTTTCGACCCTCACGTGACCGAGGCCCCAGTCCGTCATGGTCTCGTGCCCATTATTCATGGCTCTGGCAAATATCCTGCCGAACCATTTGTCCGGCTTGCGGGCCTGAAGCACAACGTAACACGCAGCGGCCAGGCCCACGACGTAGCGCAACAACGTGTGTGTGGCGGAACCCCTCACGGAAGGGCGAGTTTAGGATTAACAGTCGCTCTTGTAAACAGGTAATTCGCGCTCAAAACCAGTGGGGGGGATTTTGAGTGAAATGATTCCATAACAATGTCGGCTCCCAGGCCCGAGTAAACTTTGGAGGCGCAAACCAACCAAAGGGCTCGGAGGAAAGGAGCCGAACATGCTGATTATAGGTTGTGACTATCATCCGGGCTTCCAGCAAATTGCGTTTTTGGATACGGACACAGGTGAGTTAGCCGAACGAAGGTTGGCTCATTCCGACGAAGCTGAGCAGTTTTACCGCGATCTGCGGCAGCGGGGTCTGGCAGTGCGCGTGGGCATGGAGGCCAGCGGGCACGCCCGCTGGTTCGAGCGTTTGCTCGCGAGCTGCAGTTTGAGCTGTGGATTGGCGATGCAGCGGAGATTCGCAGCAAACGGGTGCGCAAGCAGAAGACGGATCGCCAGGACGCGCAGTTGCTGTTGCGATTGATGATGGAAGGCCGCTTTCCGCGGATCTGGGTGCCGGACGCAGCGAATCTTCCCACAACTGGCGAAAACGGGATATTACGCCAAACAACGTCCCGTTGTCCTCCTCCATCCAGCGAACTGGAAAATTGCAATTGCTATTGTGATTCCTGCCAGCAGCACAGTGTAAGGTGCTCGCCGTTCTTCTACATGCTGGTATGCGACGCCGTGCAGAATGGTGAGTATCACAACGGCATAGGTCCAGCGCTGTAGTGATTTCCACCGCCGCGTGCCCAGACGGCGCAGCGACAGGTCGTTGGAGATCGCGAGCAAGAGCAGAAAAAGCACAGCCGCAACGACTCCGGTATCGTTCCCAAATCCGAACCAGTCAT
>DASVAE010000047.1:0-13403 GCA_036376495.1 Candidatus Sulfotelmatobacter sp.
GCCAGACGCAGGCAAGGGAATTTTTTCAGGTCCGGCGGGCTGAAGTCCAGATGACGCAAGTCACTGACCGCAAACCGCATGTCTGACTGAATCCGCTCCGGATATGTTAAGGCGTACAGGATCGGCAAGCGCATATCGGTCACCGAAAACTGAGCAAGTATGCTGCCATCCACAAACTCCACCATGGAATGGATTGTCGATTGGGGATGGACAATTACTTCCACTTTCGCCGCGGGCATGTGAAACAACCTGCATGCCTCGATGACCTCAAAGCCTTTGTTCATCAGGGTGGCGGAATCGATCGTAATCCGCTTGCCCATCTTCCAGGTAGGATGGTTCAACGCCTGTTCCACGGTGATGGAGGCAAACTCTGATACCGGAGTATTACGAAAGGGGCCTCCGGAGGCGGTGAGCCAGACTCTCTCGACTTCTTCCATGCGCCCGCCGCGCATGCACTGATGCACGGCGTTGTGCTCGCTGTCGATCGGCAGCAGGGGGACGTTTCGCTTGCGCGCCTCCGCCGTAATCAATTCTCCCGCCGCTACGAGGCATTCTTTATTGGCGAGCCCCAAAGTCTTCCCGGCCTTCACGGCTTCGTAAGTTGCTTCCAGGCCCGCCACACCCACAATGGCGCTGACCACGAAATCCACTTCTGCATGGGTGGCAACCTGCACCGTTCCAGTTGCGCCGTAAACCACCTCAATATCGCCCTGGCCCGCTTTTTTCAGCCGAATGCGCAGCGCATCCGCATCAGACTCCCTGGCCATCGAGATCACACGCGGCCTCCACTGGCACGCCTGCTCGAAAGCTGCCTCAACGTTGCTGCCCGCAGCTAAGGTCACGATCTGAAAGCGCTCGGGATAAGATTCGGCGACGCGCAGAGTGCTGCGCCCGATCGAGCCGGTCGACCCCAGGATGGCGATGCGTTTCATGAAGACAGAGTTCTTATTTTACGCGCTCGGGTGGCAGCGATGGGGCGAGTCGGGGAGGGTTTACTGCATCACGCGCCAAGCCGCATAGTACCACAGCACCGGAGCCGCGAAGAGTAGCGCGTCGATGCGATCGAGCATTCCTCCGTGCCCGGGAAGAAGCGTTCCTGAATCCTTTACTCCGGCTCCTCGCTTGATCAGCGACTCCACCAGATCACCCAGCTGTGCTGCGATATTTAGCACAATGGTCAAGAGAAGGACCGGGACTATGCCCGGCTGCTCCAAGCCGAAAAGGCCGTCGCGGCGCTGGATAAGTCCTGCCCGCAACAGCGCGGAGCTGATGGATTGCGCGTAATGGAACAGGAGGTAGCCGACCGCAACACTGGCGAGGACCGAAGCCGCCGCGCCCTCCCAGGTTTTCTTTGGACTGATCCTCGGGGCCATGAGATGCCGCCCAATCGACTTGCCCACGAAATAGGCGAAGACATCCCCTGCCCAAACGACGAGCAGCAGATACAGCAGGTAGAACGCCCCGGCCCACTGCTGGCGAAGCTGCACCAGCATTCCCATGGGCAGGGCGATGTAGGTGAAGGCAAACGCGGAGGCAGCCGCAGCGGGGTACCCGCTGCTCAGGTCTTCATTCTTCATGGCGCGGGTCAGAAAAATGAAGGGTGCAAGCGCGGCGGCGAATCCGGCGCAGTAGACGAACACGGCGGTCGAAAGCAGAGGCTTATCGTTCCCGAAATTCAGACCAAGTAAGACAAAGAAAATTACGGTGAAAATGTAAGTGAGAATCCGCAGGGGTTTGACGCCATAGGATTCGGTGAGCTTGAGGAATTCGTGAATGGTAAGCAGTGCGACCATTCCGGCGAAAATGGCAAGCACCGGGACGGGCGCGCGCAGAATCAGCACCAGCACGAAGGGAATCAGTACGACTGCGGTCGCGATTCTTTTCAGCAAAGGAATATTCAGCGCGTTGAAGGAACGCGCAATTATAACCAGAGCGAGTACGGGGGCCGTGTTTTTCCTCGGTACAATCCTGGGTTCAGGCTTTTACGAATTCCGCGGGAGCGTGATTGAGGCCGCCATAGCGCCGCTCGCGCTTCTGATATTCCGCAATCCCCTCGAGAAGGTGAAGGCCGCGAAAATCAGGCCATAGTGTTGCGGTGACGTAGATCTCGGCGTAGGCCAGTTGCCAGAGGAGGAAATTGCTGAGCCGCATTTCGCCCGAAGTGCGCACCACCAGGTCCGGGTCGGGAAGGTAGCGGGTATAGAGATGGCGGGAAACTGTGTCCTCATCGATGCGCACATGATCGACTCCGCCATTGCGCGCAGCGGCGTCAACGATCGACTGGAAGGCGTCCACCAGTTCACTGCGGGCGCTGTAATTCAACGCGAGCGTCAGCACCATGCCGGTGTTGCGAGAGGTGGCTTCACGCGCCCACTCCATTCGCTCCTGCACATCGGAAGGCAGTTCGCGCTGACGCCCGATGTACTCCAGCCGGATATTATTTTTATTCAGGGTCGGGACTTCGGCCTTGAGGTAGCGGCTAAGCAGCCCCATCAGGAATCCGACTTCACCGGCCGGCCGCTTCTTCCAGTTCTCCTCGGAGAAGGCATAGAGGGTGAGGGCGGGAATATGAATGCGGGCGGCGGTCTCGACAGTAGAGCGAACCGCTTCCACTCCGGCTCGATGCCCGGCCACGCGTGGCATGTGGCGCCGCTTGGCCCAGCGCCCGTTACCATCCATGATGATCGCGATGTGCCGGGGGAGCCGGTGCGGATCCAGCCGCCGGAAAATTTCGGTTTCCTTGCGGTCCAGCCCATCAGGCACTTTGTCGTGCAAAGTGGTCATTCCGATATGAGGCTATCACAGGCAGGAAGGTAATGGCAATTGAGTGGCGATCCCTGTGTCAAAGGTGGTTAAAAATGTCCCGTTGTACTGGTCGCGTGTTTAGGGACGCGCCTCTTGCGGCACGATCTTGAGCTGCAGCTTTTCGGTCCAGCGCAAGACGGTCAGCTCGCAACTGGCGCCCACCCGCACTTCCGTCAATAAGCGGTGGAGATCGTCGACACCGGCCACTGCTTGTCCGTCCAGTGCCACAAGAATGTCGCCCTGGCGCAGGCCTGCGAGCTTGGCGGGACTGTTCTCCTCAACCGCGAGCACCATCGCGCCGCTCTCCTTAGGAAGGTCGTAAAAGCGCACTACGCGGCGATGCACGGGAACGGTCTGTCCAGAAATTCCGACATAGCTCCGGCGAATGCGGCCGTCGCGCAGCAGGCGGCTGGCCACGAATTTCGCAGTATTGATTCCTATGGCGAAACAGATGCCCTGAGCGGGCAAAATGGTCGCGGTGTTGACGCCGATTACGCGCCCCGCGGAATCCACGAGCGGCCCACCTGAATTGCCGGGATTCAGGGAAGCATCGGTCTGAATCACGTCATCGATCAGGCGCCCGGAGTACGAGCGCAGCGATCGCCCGAGCGCGCTCACTACACCGGCAGTTACGGTGGACTGAAAACCATAGGGTGCGCCAATAGCGATGGCGATCTGGCCCACGCGAAGTTTCTGCGAGTCGCCGAGTGCGGCGGCGACCAGGCCCGGCTCATCGACGCGAACGACGGCGAGATCACTGGCAGGGTCCTCGCCGATCAAGGTCGCCGGCATATGGCGGCCGTCGGCCAAAGCCGCAGAAATCCGGGTGGCTTCATGCACGACGTGGCTGTTGGTCAATATCAGGCCGTCGGGCGTGAAGACAAATCCCGAGCCGCCACCTTGGCGTTCGCGAGGTTCTCCGGAGCGCGTGCGTCCTGCTGCCTGAGAAACGGCGATATGCACTACGGAAGGGCTGATGCGCTCGACGGCGTCGGTGACCGCGGCGGAGTACGCGTCCAGCAGAGCCCCGTTAGAAGGGCTCTGATCAGCCACAGGGCCGATCTCGCGTGCGACCGCGTCAGAAAACTCGGGGGAAGGCCCGAGAAAAGCAAAACTATTATCACTCGTTTGCGAATCCATGCTGCATAGATGTTCCTCGATCTAGCGCGGATTCATAGCGCTGGGGCGGCCGGCTTGCGTGCGCGCCGCGTTCTGAGTGCGAGGTTGGTCAACGTCGGAGAGTCCCAACATCTTGCGAACGAGAGCGTCCATCAACCTCTCCGGCAGGATCTTGGGCAGAGTTGCGAGAATTTTGGCATGCTTGCCCACGCGGTAGCGGACACCAGGACGGCTGGAGGTTAGAGCATGCTGCACGGCTTGCGCAACCACATCGGGTGAGCTTCCATTCTTTTCCATCTCGTACCCACGCCTGCCCATCTTTCTGATCAGGGCGCCATATTGCTCCCGAGCTTCGGGCGGCAGATTACGGATGACCTGCTCCAGGTCTCCCAGGGTTTTGTCCACGGCCGGGGTGGAAATCGCGCCGGGCTCGATGGCGATCACGCGCACTCCAGACGGGTGCAGCTCCAGCCGCAGGGTGTCGCTAACCTTGGCAAACGCTGACTTGCTGGCATTGAGCAGGCCGCCAAAGGGGATGGCAACGTTGACTCCGACCGAGGTGATGTTCACGATTCGTCCCCTGGCCTTTCTGAGCAAGCGCGACAATCCCTGAGTGACCGCGATCTGGCCGAAAAAATTGATGTCGAATATCTGCCGCAAGTCTCTCATCGAGGCATATTCGAGAGGGCGCACCATGCCGACTCCGGCAACGTTCACCAGGCCATCGAGGCCGTGAGCTGCGGCTTGCGACTCGATCTGTTGAGCTGCGGCAGCGATGGAAGCCTCGTTCTCAAGGTCCATCAACACGGGATGAACATTTGCTCCAAACTCATGGGCGAGTTGGTCGCTGTCCGATTGTTTGCGAACAGTGGCGAACACTTGCCAGTCCAGGCGGCTCATCCGGGCGACGCAGGACTTCCCTATTCCGCTGGACGCCCCAGTAATAACAACCGTTTTCTGTGATGTGCTCATTGGGTCCCCTCAAAATGGCAGATACCTGAACAGATGAGGCGAGCCGAAAGGAAGTTTCGAAAGCTGGGGAGCAACAAAAAACCGGGACCATTGCTGGTCCCGGCTTAGTGTTGGCTGGTTGCCCGGATAAAAGTCGATGTGGTTCAGTTTGGATTCTTAGTTTCAGATACAGGGATCAGGGTTCAGGGATTCGGGATCAGCGTTCCGCGCTTCTAGCGATCGGAGGGGAATGCTCGTTCCCGCCAACTCGAAACCTGAAACTGTCTTCTACGCGCTCCTTCTCGGTCGCAGGGTCAAGTCCCGCACCTGGGTCAGGATGCTGGACATCTGCATTCCATTTAGTTGCGAGACGAAGGGTAAGAGTTCGGCGACAAATTGGTCTTTGACCAACTCGCTGATTTCCTCCTGACGGCTGCGTTCACCGCCGCTGAGCAGTTCGGGCACAGTAACCTCCAGTGCACGCGCCAGCCGTTCCAGGGACGACAGCGTAGGCGTGGCCTTTTCGTTTTCGATCTTCGAGACGTAGGTGCGGGGAACCGCCATTCGCCCGGCCAGTTGCCGCTGGCTCAATCCGCTCCGCAGGCGCAGAGAACGGATGGAGGTAGCCAAGTTCAAATGCCCACGCCCGGTCCCGGGCACGGGCATCATCATCGGCGGCACCACCGAAATGGGCTCCGGCTCAGGTTCCTCGTCCAGGGACGCATGGCAGCGCCGGCAATTGTTGTTGGATGTGCGGAACTGAACTAACAGGCAGTGGTCACAGCGTACGACTTCCCTAGAATCTACCGGGGCAAGTGTCGTGGCCATCGGGTTGTGGGAGTGCCAGAGCGGGCCCTCCTTACAGCTGCAGGAACGCTTTCCGGGGGAGAGGTTCAGCTGCAGGCTCAATCTGCGGCATGCAGCCTGTGGAAGTCAAGGGTAAACTGCACAAAGAATTAGGCATCTGCCTTATTCGCTGACAGCCGGTGGTGAAACCCCTTAGTTAACAGGGTAAGCCAGATTTATTTGCGACCCGCGCTGCTGTTTACTAATTTTATTCCGGCCGATTGGGAGAAAATCAGGCTCGTCGGATCGCTGATTGCAGCGCCGCGCCAGGCGTTACTGAAAAAGCGGATGAGGAGTGAAGTTCTCAGGCACGGGGATCTCATTGCGGAGAATCTCGGTGCTCTTGTAAGAATGTTCCGCGCCGCAATCGTTGCAGCGAATCCTGACCTGCCCGGTCGACTCGGGAATGGGAAGCGGAGAGTAGGGGTCGGTCTCTGCTAACGCGATCTGATGCGCGTAGGATGTATTTCCCTTGTGGTGAAAACGCTGATTCTTGCAGATTACAACCCAGAAGTATGCAGTTGCGTAAACCATGAGGTCGCCACCTCCTCAAGAGCTAAGAAATCCTACCTTATTCTGGCGAGGCTGGCATTTAAAGTTGTAACGTGGATGTAAAGAAATCGTCAGAAGCACCAGAATTGCAACTGGGGGTCGAAACTAATGAATGCCGGTCATCGCCGAGAAGCGGCGTGGGAATTGTTGACTGAGTTCACGCGGTCGGAAAGCCTGCGCAAGCATGCGCTCGCGGTGGAGGCCTGTATGCGGGCTTGTTCGAAGAAGTACGGCGACGGCTCGCCTGAAGCGGAAGAACTTTGGGGCGTGGTGGGGCTGATTCACGACTTCGATTACGAACGCTGGCCCACTGCCGAAGAGCATCCCTACAAAGGCAACGAAATTTTGAGAGAGCGGGGATACTCCGACGAGATCCGGCGCGCCATCATGTCGCACGCGGAATATTCCGGGGTGTCGCGCGACACGGCGATGGAGAAAGCACTGTTCGCGTGTGACGAACTGGCGGGATTCATTACCGCAGTCGCGCTGATTAAGCCCAGCAAGTCGCTGGCTGAGGTCGACGTGAAATCGGTGCGCAAGAGAATGAAGGACAAAGCGTTCGCGCGGAAGGTGAATCGTGACGACATCATCAATGGTGCCAAGGATCTTGGGGTCGACCTGGATGAGCACATTGGTTTCTGCATTGAGGCGCTGAAGCCGGTGGCGAAAGAATTAGGGCTCGACGGCAGTGCCGCACAAGCTCCTCCCGAGAAAAATAGCGTGCAAGCCTGACAGCTTTCGCCGATAATTTTCTGTCCCAGTCATTTCTGTTCCAATCATGGATGTCCCACAGAGCGAACTGGAAGCCATTCGTCGGGCTTTAGCGGAGCTAACAACCCGCGTGTACCGGATGGAGCAGCGGCTACAGATGGCGGCGCCAGCGCCACCGAGTTCCGCCCCGGCAAGGGCCGAACCTGCGGCATCGGCGGGCTTACCGCTCTCTGCGCAACGTCCGGCGCCGCCTCCGTTGATCCCGCCGCGGCCTGGCATTGCTGCGTCGATGAGAGCACAAGCGGACCTGGAGTCCCGCATCGGTTCGCATTGGCTGAACCGGATTGGCATCGCTGCCCTGCTGATCGGGATTTCCTACTTCCTCAAGTTTGCCTTCGACAACAACTGGATCGGTCCGGCCGGACGGATCTCTATCGGACTGGTCGCGGGTATCGCGATCGTTATCTGGAGCGAGCGCTTCCGGGCCAAAGACTACAAGGCGTTCTCGTATTCGCTGAAAGCTGTCGGCATCGGCACTCTGTACTTGTCGCTGTGGGCGGCGTTCCATCTGTACAGCTTGATTTCGAGCAGCGTGGCATTCGCCATGATGCTGGTCGTGACGGCGGCAACTTCGGTGATGGCGCTCAGCCAGGATGCCCAGATTCTCGCAGCGTTCGCGCTGGTCGGCGGCTTTTCAACCCCGCTCCTGCTCAAGACCGGAGAAAACAGAGAAGTCGCGCTGTTCACGTATGTGGCGATTCTTGACATCGCGAGCCTGGTGCTGGTGACGTTCCGGCCCTGGCGCCGCCTGCTGGTGATGAGTTATGTGGGCACTCTGACCCTGTATCTGGGCTGGTACTGGACGTTCTACGACCGTACCCAGCTTAGTCTCACGCTCGGCTACGCCACCGTATTTTTTGCCATCTTCGCCATCGCCCCACTGATCACGCTGCAACCGGATGGCGAACACCCCATTCTTGCAGCGATACCGGCGGTGCTGGCGTTCGTGAATGCCGGAGTCTATTTCCTCGAAGCCTACGCCATGATTCAGGAAGTGAACAAAGTGAACATGGCATGGTTCGCGCTGGCGCTGGCGGCCGTGTACATCTTCTTGAGCCGGCAGGTACACGCGAGAAAAATGGCGACGGGGACTTCGGAAATCCTGTACTACCTGCACCTGGCGCTGGCAATCGGCTTCATCACTGTCGCTATCCCTATCCGCCTGGATGCGCACTGGATCACGATTGGATGGTTCATCGAGGCGGGAGTCCTACTGTGGATCGCAAATCGCATTCACTCTGATTTTCTGAATGCCTTTGCCTTGGGCGCGCTGGTTCTGGGCGTGACGCGGTTGCTGGCTCTCGATAACTTCCACACCACGCAGTTGATCTTCAACCTGCGCATGGCGACATTTGCGGTCGCGGTGGCGGTGCTGGGAACGGTGGCGTGGTTCGGAGTCAAGCGCGAGGACGAAACCGCCCAGACAATTTCAGCGATAGCCGTGGTGGCCCTCAATTTCCTGGCGCTGATCGCGCTGAGCCGGGAAGTTTCCGACTACTACCTGCGGCAAATGGCGGGCTTCCGCTCGACGGGCTATCAGTGGAGAGGCGCCTACCTGGACTATCACAATCTCGAGATTGCCCGCGATTTCACCTACTCCGCGCTGTGGATGGCATATGGCGCGATGCTGATGATCGTCGGGTTTGTGCGCCGGAGTGCTTTCGTGCGCTGGCAGGCGTTGATCCTGATTGCCGTCACCATCGTGAAGGTCTTTGTTTACGACGTCTCGCAACTGGACCGGGCGTACCGCATCGTCAGCTTCATCGTCCTGGGGGCATTGCTGTTGGCCATCTCGTTCGTCTACCAGCGGGACTGGCTCAAGTTGTCATCCCGGGACACCTCGCAGTCCCGTGCCGGGGACGACGGCACTCCCGTATGAGGCTGCTCATTTCACTGTTGGTGTTATTTGGATCGGCGGGTGCTGCTTCGCCCCATGAGGCGGCGATTCCGTATTTCACCAATGTGCGCGAGGTCCGGATCGCAGAACCCGGACGCCAGAACTTCATCATCGTCGATGAGGAATTGTGGAACCATTCGCGTCCAGACCTGGCCGACTTGCGCCTTTACGATGAACAGACTCCGGTGCAATATGCGCTGTCTGAGCAGCGGGCGGGAGTTTCTTCAGAAGAATCTGAAGCGAGAATCCTGAATTTGGGCGCGGTGGCCGGACACACGGAATTCGATGTCGACGTGGAAGGCATCGCAGAGTACGACCGCGTGCGTTTGCGTCTGGATGCTCACGATTTCGTGGCGACAGCTTCGGTTTCAGCGAGCAATGCGCCGGGAAAGACGGCGGAAGTCCAACTCCCTGCCTCCACGCTGTATGACTTCAGCAAGGAGCAACTGGGCTCAAACTCTGAGATCAAGCTTCCCACTTCCAGCTTTCGCTATCTCCATATCAAGTTGTCCAGCGGAATCGGTCCGCAACAGGTGCGGGCTGCCACGATCTTCAACCTGCGCGAGCAGCAGGCTTCGTGGACCAAGGTGGGCTCCTGCGCTGGTCCGCAAGCGCGGCAGCATTTGACGGTTATCACGTGCGCTCTGCCGTCAAAAGTTCCTCTGAACCGGGTTGAGTTCAGAATTCCTTCTGAGCAAGTGAATTTCCGGCGGACGGTGACCATCGAAGATGCTGCAAGGTCGCTAGTCTCCAGCGGTGAAATCAGCCGAGTTCGGGTCAATCGCGGCGGCACTCTGGTCACCCACGAAGACCTTGCGGTTAATCTCTCCGGCAGCTACGGCCAGATCACGATCAACATCGATAACGCAGACAATCCGCCATTGAGCTTGAGTTCGGTGCAGCCGCTCACGCTTGAGCGCCGGGTGTATTTCGATCCCGCGGGAAAATCCGGGCTTCGGCTGTATTACGGAGATTCAGGGCTGATGGCGCCGATTTACGATTACGCGCGCTTCCTGCATGTCGACGCATCGGTCACCCAAGCTCAACTCGGGCCCGGCATGCACAACGCGGAATACACCGGACGGCCAGACGAACGTCCATGGTCGGAGCGCCACGGCGCGGTGCTGTGGTCGGCCATGATCGCGGCCGTTCTGATCCTCTCGGTTATAGCTTTGCGCGGCTTGAAAGCGGGAACGGGACAGCCCAGAAACTGAAACGCCGTTTTCAAATTCCTGTGCTAATATCTGCAGTCATTCGAGGCCAGTGGTATGCCAACCGCGAAGGACCCCGACGTCGTAGTAGAGATCAACATCAAGCAGAGTCCGGCAGCAGAAACGCCTCCGCGGCCCGTGGTGGTGCGTCAGAAGGGGCCTAAGCGGCACTACGTTCTCTGGACCATCTTCGTCCTGCTGGTTGGAATCTTTCTGTGGCTCTCAACCAGCAGCAATCCATTTGCGGAAGGTATTCAGGAACTTGCCGGGAACAAGCACGACCAGGCGGTCGTCGATGCTCCCTTCTCAGTTTCGGCGAAAAACTTCCGCTACTACAAATTCAACTTGCCCGAAGCGTCCACCAATGTGGCTATCGTAGGGGACTTCACCGCACTGCCCGATGCTGGAGGCCGAAAGAACGACGGTAAGCGTATGGCCACTCAACCGGACAGTGGCATCGAGGTCTACGTTCTCAGCGAGTCCTCTTTTGCCATATGGCAAACCGGGTATGGCACCAGCTCGGTGTTTGAGAGTGGCAGAATGGCACAAGGCAAGATCGCGGCCGACCTGCCCCCTGGCGCCGGTGTTTACTATCTGGTATTCAACAACAAGTTCTCGCCGTCGATGGCGAAGAAGGTGGATGCCACCGTGGTACTGCATTACAAGAACTGGATTCCGGGGTGGATCCGTCAAGTCAAAGGCGAGTTGCAGTCGTGGATCTTCAGTTGATGTTACCAGCCTAAGCCATTCATTCTATTGCCATTAGATCGCTTCTTGTTACCTACACCTGCTGCTTTCGTTACTTGTCCGATCAGACAAGATCAATTTCACTTAGATACGGCATAACCGTTCAGACGAACGAGCGGTTGCGGAACTAGGGGGGCGCGAATTTGGTTTCGCACCCGTTTTGTTCGAAGAAACATAGACCACTCATCTCTGGAGGAGTTTACAAGTGCGTAAATTCATGGTTTTGGCTTGCGTGTTGAGTCTGTTCGCTGTGTCCGCGATGGCGGCGGAAACTGGGAGCTACCCGAAGGCTGAGTTCTTCGGCGGCTATCAGTACACACATTCCTCAGTCAATGGGAGCGGCTACGGCACCAACGGCTTTGACTTCGCTCTCAACGGGAACTTCAACAACTATTTCGGGATCACTGCCGATTTCGGAGCCGGTTACACGACTCAGAGCGGCGTGAGCCTCCACAACTATACCTACACCTTCGGGCCGCAGCTCTCGCTGCGCGCGAACAAGGCTTATACGCCTTTCGTGCACGCCCTGATCGGTGGAGACCGTGCTACGGCGTCGGTGGGCGGCATCAGCGCGAGCGGCAATGGCTGGGCCACCATGATCGGTGGCGGAGCTGATTTTAACTTCAGCCAGCACATGGCGTTCCGCGGTGGAGCAGATTGGTTTCTGCTGCACAACAACGGCGTCAGCCAGAACAAGAACGTGCGCATGGTTACGGGCATTGTGTTCAAGTACTAAGCTCGTAGACTGAGCGAAATAACAGAGGGCGGCCCTTCGGCCGCCCTTATTTCTTTAATATCAGTATCCATGTTTGACTTGGGAACCGTGCATTTTGAGCGCAATGGGGATTTTGCGACAGCTATGCTATCGATGATCAAGGTTCCTGCTCCTGTGATCCATGTCACTGCAAACTCGTGTGCTTTTTGCGTATCATTGCGGCAACTAAACACCCGCTTTGCCGAAGAGCAGTACCCCTATCAGGCACTCCACCCCCCCGAAGCGAGTACGAAGCCAGCATGCCTCGAATCTTCGCGTGACGTGTGCCTCCGATGAAGAGGTGAACGCTACGACGAATAGCGTCCGGCAAGGTCAATTGATCACGGCCTTATATCCGCCATGCAATCGGAAGAGGTGGAGAAAGGGGGCTACAGTGAAAACCCAGTTGCTGCTGCTTACAGGACTAGGCGTCCTGCTCGTAGGATCAGCATTCGCTCAGAATGACTTCACCCAGAAGATGATCAGCAATATGCCGTTTGATTTCGTCGTGAATGGCACAGCATTACCGAAGGGCGAATATGTAGTGAGCGCACCTTCGGACGGTAGTAAGCTCCTAATCCAAAACAAGAGGGAGCCCCAGTATTCGGCGGTGGTCTTGAACACCAATGTTCTTCTCGCTCCTTTGGAGACCCACAAGCAGGCCAAGATGGTATTTGCGCGAACGAATGGCCAACATGTCCTGCATCAGATTAGCGTCGAAGGTGACAATCACACCCACGACATAGTCCATGGATCTGACGTCGTTGAACTGGTCGCAACGCGGTAATTGAACGGGGTTACTAGACGGGGTAATAGAACATTGCGTTCTAGTACCCCATCTCTTGTGAGTTGACGTAAGCACGCCATTTCACGTTTTGATCCCTGCCCCGAGTCGAGTAAAGATTATTGAGGATGGGGCGAAGTATGCGACTCTCCGAAACAGTTTGAAGGGGGGCCCACTTTTCTCACGCTTTTGGCGAAAGGGTGGGGATTTGGATTTTCTTCATCCTGCGAAACGAAGACTTACCGCATGGATTCTTCAATCTCTGAGATCCAATCGGGACGTTTCAACACTTCGCGCGGCTTGGGGCCATCGGCGGCTCCGACGATTCCATCCTGCTCCATGAGATCAATGAGGTGCGCAGCGCGGCCATAGCCGATGCGCAGGCGCCGCTGCAGCAGCGAAGTGGAAGCTTTGCCGAATTCGATCACCAGCTTCACCGCGTCGCCATACATGGGATCGTCTTCGCCCTCGCCAGCTTCGCCGGGATCGCCAGCGCTTGCGCTGCCCGCCTCCCGTTCTTCCTTGGGAACTTCCAGGAATGCCTGCTGGTATTCGGCGGTGGCTTGCGACTTCCAGAACTCGACCACAGCGGCTATCTCTTTCTCGGTTACGAAGGGCGCGTGCAAGCGATGAACCCTCGCGGAGCCGGAGGGGAGGTAGAGCATGTCGCCTTTGCCCAGCAGGGCTTCTGCGCCGTTGGCGTCGAGAATGGTGCGGGAGTCCACTTTGGTGGCGACGCGGAAGGAAACGCGGGCCGGGAAGTTGGCTTTGATGAGTCCAGTAATGACATCGACCGAAGGCCGCTGCGTGGCTAGAACCAGGTGAATTCCGACCGCGCGCGCCATCTGCGCCAGGCGCGTGATCGATTCTTCGACGTTGGAGGAATCCAGCATCATCAGGTCGGCGAGCTCGTCGATGATGATCACGATATAAGGAATCGGCTTTTCTTCGGAGTCTTCGCCAAAC
>DASVAE010000048.1:0-19095 GCA_036376495.1 Candidatus Sulfotelmatobacter sp.
TGCTTGATCGCGTTCTTTGGAGCGTCCCGCAATTCCACACAGCACAATACCCACCACAATTACGACGATTCCGGTTTCAATCACATATCCCTGGCGAGTGAAAATGGAATTGGAATGAAACCAAAGCAGCGGAATCGCGGAGCCCACCGCGGTTGCGGTTCCGAGCGCGATGGCGAAGTTCAGAGCAATGCCGATCGCGTCAATGCCCAGTCCAAAGCAGATGGCGCCGATGCCGTAGCCCGCTCCAAATCCCAGCACCAGGAGCAGGGCATGGCGCCCTTCTGCGGTCTGGTATGCGGCCGCGAGGTTGGGAACCGTGGCGAACGCTACGATCCAGGGCAGGACAAACAGCGCCAGCAGCGCCCAGAGCGCCCACACATTTTCCCATCGCCAGCGGGTCATGAAGCGCGTGGGGGTGGCGAAGCTTCCGTTGAGTACGCCCGCGCCCAATGCGATAGAGGCAGCGCTGGATGATCCGAGAAACAGCACCGTGAGCGGGATTCCGGCGGCCATTACCGATGTGCTACAGGCAACGAGAGACTTGTATATCTTCGCGGCGCTGCCGTGTCAATGAAGAAAATGGCCGACGGAGTAAGTCAGGTCTCTTGCGCGAAGATCTTTGCATCATCCCCCGTTTTCAGGATTGTTCGTTGAACAATGGCCGGAGTCTATGATAGCTTCTCTCGCGCCAGCTTTCCTACGAGGAGGTGCCTGTGCGCCTGCAAGGCCGCGTCGCTCTGGTTAGCGGAGCCGCGATGGGAATCGGGAAGGGAATCGCCTCGCTGTTCGCGCAAGAAGGCGCCAAGGTGGTTGCGGCCGATATCAACGCCGATGCTGGGAGCGCCACGGCGCACGAGATTCAAGCGGCAGGGGGCCAGTGCATCTTTCAGCGCACCGATGTCAGCGCTGAAGATGAAGTTCAAGCTGCAGTGAAGGCGGCGGAGAGAGCCTTTGGGCCCATCGACGTACTCGCGAACGTAGCCGGCATAGCGCACGAAGCGCCCGCGCATCGTCTGGAATTGGCCGACTGGAACCGCATCATCGCCGTGAACTTGACCAGCATGTTTTTGTGCGCCAAGCACGTTTTGCCGGGAATGATGGCGACCAGGCGCGGCTCGATCATCAACATCACTTCCGTGCAGGGGTTGTTTGGCTTTCCCGGATACCCCCATTACGCCGCCAGCAAAGGCGGCATCATCAGCATGACGCGGCAACTGGCGCGCGAGTACGCAAAAGATGGAATTCGAGTGAATTGCATCGCTCCCGGAACGGTGGAAACGCCAATGAATATCCAGGTGCTGGAGCGCGTGCCCAATCCCGCGCAACTGCGCCGCGCGTGGGAACGAATGCATCCGCTGGGCAGAATCGGTCAGCCCATCGACATTGCCTGGGGCGCGTTGTATCTGGCTTGCGATGAAAGCTCCTGGGTCACCGGACAGTGTATTTCCATCGATGGCGGCGTTTCCTGTACGGTCCTGCCGGAACCTGCATGACCATCTCCCGCATAAGGCATCGATTGTGGCCGCTATCCTGACGTTGGACGAATTGGCAGAAATCGTCCCCAGCGGCGTGCGCCTTGGGATCGGAGGCGTCCATCTGTCGCGCTTGCCCATCGCTATGATCAAGAAAGTCCTGGCGAGCGGGAAAAAAGACTTTGTGTTCACCAGTTGGGGCGGGGGACTGCCGCTTGAGTTATTCCTGGACGCCCGCGCCGTCCGCAAACTGATCTTTTGTTTTTCCAGCCTGGATATTTTCGGCCTCGCACCCCGATTCCGCGAAGCTCTCGAGCACAAGCAGGTCGAAATCGAGGAGTGGAGTGCGCTGGCTATGGCGCAGGCGCTGCACGCGGCGCATTTCAATCTGCCGGAAATGCCCTTTCAGCTTCCCGCAGGTTCGGATCTGATGAAAGCCGGGACATTCTGGAAAGCGTGTTCGTCAGTGTTTTCCGGTGAACCGCTCGGGCAAGCGCGCAGGTTGGACATCGATGTTCTTCTGCTGCATGCGCAGCGGGCCGACCGCGACGGCAATGTCGAGATTCAAGGCGCGCGGGGATTCGATCCCAGCCTATTGGGTGCGGCCAGGAAGGTCCTGGTCAGCGCCGAAGAAATCGTAAACCCAGGCACCCTCGGTGCGCCCCGCGCTTTTCTGCTGCCAAAAGAATTCGTGACCGCCGTTGCCCAAGTACCGTGGGGAGCTTATCCGACATCGTGCTTGCCTTACTACTCCACGGATTATCAGGAATTGCTGAATTACGCCGCAACGGAACAGCGACGCCGAAGCGCAAAAGCAGAATCTGCTCCGTCTTCTTCCACACAATCTGGCGGAAATTCCTCGCTGCGCGACCGCCCGGATGAATCTAGACGCGGTTTTCTCAGCACCTGCGCACGCATCTGCACTCCGGACCTCACGCACGAAATCCTCTCGAGCCATCGAGTGAGTTCGCCGCAGCCGTCCTGGACCATCGACGAAGTCATGTCCGTCTGCTTGGCGCGTGAATATGACAACTCCAGCATTTGCTCCGTCGGTTCAGTATCTCCCCTGGCCATGGTTTCCTATCTGCTGGCGAAGAAGACGCATGCCCCGGAGTTGACGATCATCGCGCTGAACGGGGGATTCATCGATATCGATTTTCACCCCATGTCGCTCACTTTGGCCGAGCCGCTGGAATTCGGCAGCGCCAAGGTCTGCTGGGGAGGGGATGAGACTTATCATTGGTACTACCAGCAAGGGCGCATCACGCACGAGGTGATTACGGTGGCGCAGATTGATGTGCAGGGGCGCACCAACAACGCCTGGATCAGAAGCCACGACAAACTGCTGCGCTTGCCCGGGCAGGGAGGCATGGCCGACGTTGCCAACCTGCACAAAAATTTCATTCTGTACCTGACCCGCCATTCGCCGGAACGCTTCGTTGAAGCCGTCGAGTTCTGCACCGCGGCGCGCGGCTTGCTCACGGATGACCAACGCAAGAATGCCGGCCTGCAACCGGGGAAGGTCCGGCTCATCAGCGATCTCGCAGTGTTTGAATTGGATTCGCGCGAGCAGCGGTTTCGCCTGGTCAGCATTCATCCCGGTGTTGCTCTGGAAGATGTGCGAGCTCAGACCGGCGGTGATTTTCTTGCCGCAAATACGCCACTGCGTACGCAACCGCCAACTGAAGAAGAGCTGCGACTGATTCGCGAAGATGTGGATCCGTTCGGAATCCGGCAACTCGAGTTCATTCCCGGCCGCGACCGCCTGGCGCTGATTCAACGAATTCTTGATGCCGAGGCGGGCCTGGTGCGGGATCTGCAAGGTTCGGTTTCCCCACGTTCAGAAGCCGCGCAACCCCTGGTTTAATGTGGAGGAGAAGACATTGAGCGGAGCTCTCGAGGGTCTGCGGATAGCAGACTTCAGCCAACTGGTTCAAGGACCGAATGCGACCCAAATGCTGGCAGATATGGGTGCGGATGTCATTAAGATCGAGCCGCTCCAGGGAGACTGGCAGCGCCACTGGTCATTGAAAGACGCGTACATCAATGGCGAAGCTGTATCGTTCCTGACGTTTAATCGCGGCAAGCGCAGCATCACGCTGAACTTGAAAGACCCTCGAGGCAAGGAAGCCGCGCTGAAAATTATTCGGTCGAGTGATGTGCTGCTGGAGAATTTTCGGCCGGGCGTCATGGACCGGCTGGGGCTTGGTTATGAGTACCTTTCCGACATTCATCCCAAGCTGATCTATTGTGCGAGTTGTGGCTGGGGCCAGAACGGCCCCTATGTGACCCGCCCCGGCCAGGACTTGCTGGCGCAGGCGGTGGCTGGCGTCCTGTACCTGAACGGAAAGGCGGGCGATCCGCCCAGCCCGGTGGGCATGGGAATTGCGGACATCACGGCGTCGTTTCACATTGTGAGCGCGATTTTAGCCGCTGTTTACGAACGCGAAGGCAGTGGCAAGGGCCAGCGCATCGACATCAACCTGCTGAACTCGATCTTGAGCCTGGCTACGCAGGAGGCAACGCTCTACTTCAACACGCAGGTCGAACCGGAGCGAAGCGCCGCCGGGATCGGCCATCCTTGTGTGGGCGCGCCCATGGGCGTGTACCGCACGCGTGACGGTCACATCGTGGTTGCGATGATGCCCATCGGCAAAGTCGCGCAACTGGTCGGGATCGATGGTTTCGACGGCAACGATTCGCGCAATGTTCTGGAGAACCGCGACGAAATCAAGCGCAAATTAGAACCGGGATTCGCGCGCAAGACTACGGCCGAACTCATCGAGATTTTCATGGAAGCCGATATCTGGGCGGCTCCCGTGAACAGTTTTTCCGCAATGGAGCGCGATCCCCAAGTGCAGCACAACCAGATCGTCGTCAGCTTCGACCATCCCAAGGCGAAGCAGTTCCGCACCATTGGACCTCCGATACAGTTCAGCCGCACGCCTTCGACCGTGAAGCGCCCGCCCTTGCTGGGGGAGCACAGTCAACAGATCCTCAAAGAGATTGGCTACAACGATGCCGACATCGAAAGCCTTCGCCGCGACGGAGTGATCGCGCAGAATGCCGGGTAAGCCGACCAAGATTCTGCGCGCGATGACGTGGAAGCACGACCGCGGGCTTGCGCCTTTGCTGGCCACAACGCAACGCTTCAGCGAACAGCATCCGGAAGTCGGGATTGAGTGGGAAGCGCGGAGTTTGCAGGAGTTCGGGGAATCTGGCGTCAAGGTCCTCGCCGACCACTTCGATCTCGCGGTCATCGACCATCCCTTTATGGGGGAAGTGGCTCGTGAGCAGTGCTTTCTGCCGTTGGATGAGCACTTCACCGCGGCTCAACTGGAAGAAGTCAAGCATGACAGCGTGGGGCCGTCATATCTCAGTTATTCCTTCGAAGGTCATCAATGGGCGCTTCCCATCGATGCGGCCGCGCAGGTTGCCGGCTATCGCGCGGACCTGTTGCAGAACGCCGGGTTCAGGCCGCCGCAAACCTGGGAAGACGTTGAAGAGATGGCGCGATTGCGGCGCGGTTTTGTGTCGCTGGCTCTTTTCCCCCTGGATGCCCTGATCTGCTTTTTCAGCATTTGCGCAAATCTGGGCGAACCGCCTTTCACGGCAAGCGCCGAGGTGGTTGCGAAGGATGTGGGAGAGATGGCGCTGGAGCGCTTGCGGTTTCTCGCCGAGCAATCCGTAGAAGAAGCGTTGTCGCTGAACCCCATCGCTATGTGGGAACGCATGAGTTCTTCCGACGAGATCGCCTACTGCCCTTTGGCATTTGGCTATTCCAACTACTCGAGAAACGGATATCGCCCAAAATTGCTTTCGTTCTGTGCCACTCCTTCCAGCGGCAGAGGTCCGCTGGGATCCACCCTGGGCGGCACTGGCTTGGCAATTTCAACAAAATGCGAACACCGCGACCTTGCGCTCGCTTATGCACTATGGCTTGCGGGAAAGCAGTGCCAGCAGACTTTGTATGTGGAATCCGGAGGCCAACCGGCCAGTAAAACCGCATGGCTGGACGACTCCGCCAATCGGATTACGAACGGCTACTTCAGGGCAACGTTGCCGGTGCTGGAAAATGCCTGGTTGCGCCCGCGTTTTGTCGGCTTCGAGCGGTTCCAGGTCGCGGCAGCGGAAATGGTTGCCGAATATCTGAGAACGAAAAGCTCTTCCCGGAATACGCTCGCGCGCTTGAATGAACTTTTCGGGAGAACACGCCCCGAATAGCGTGGCTTCATCCCTTCGGCAGATTACGACGGCGGTCTATGAGCTGCGCTGCCTAATGGGTGATTGTGATCACCGTCTTTTTCGTTTCTGCACAATTCCAAGCAGCGTTTTCTTTGAAACGTTTTATACTGTGCCCGCCAACGTATGCGAGATCAGCCGGGGAGCAATGGCGCTGGTACACTGGACCTCTCGAGGGGAGGGGCAATGTCAGCTCCTGTGACCATGCGGGAGATTGCCGAAAGGGCCGAGGTGTCGATCGGCACGGTCTCCCACGTCATCAACGGAACCGCCAAGGTCCGCGAGAAGTTGCAGCAGCGCGTTCTGGACGCGATCCGCAAGCTCGGCTACCAGCCCAGCCAACTGGCGCGAGGCCTTCGCCGCAACCGCACCAGCATCCTCGTCATGATGATGCCGGACGTGACCAATCCTTTCTTCCCGGCAGTGGTGCGAGGGGTGGAGGACATCGCCTATAAGGGCTCGTTGCGCCTGGTGCTTTGTAATACGGACAACGATTCGCGCAAGGAAATCTCCTATCTGAACGAGCTGCAGTCGTATCGTCCCGCGGGTTGGCTGGTTATTCCCGCGGTGGACAGCGAAATCGCCGCGCATTTGAAGGCGGCGCATTCCTGGCCTCCGGTGGTGTGCGTCGACCGGCGGCCCGAGGGCTGGAGTGGAGATGTGGTTCTGGTGGCCAATGAGGCCGGAGCCTACGCTGCCACGCGGCACCTGCTGCAAATGGGCCATCGCCGCATGGCGGTGATTACTGGCCCTTTGCACCTGGCCAATGCGGTGGAGCGGCTAAAAGGCTTTCGGCGCGCGCTCGCTCAGGCCAAGGTGCCCATCCAGCCGGACTACATCCAGGAGGCGCGGTTCGATCGCGAGAGCGGCTACCAGGCAGCCACGCGCTTATTGCGTATGATCCCGCGCCCGACCGCAATTTTCGCCTGCAATGACCTGATGGCTCTTGGCGTCCTGTTGGCCGCTCGCGAGCTGGGTCTCGAGTGCCCCAAAGAGGTGTCTGTCGTGGGATTTGACAACCTGGATTTTGCCGAATTCACCGCCCCGGCGCTCACCACCGTCCACCAATCGGGATACCAGTTGGGGACTACCGCCGCACGGCTCCTGCTCGACAGAATCAATGGTCTGGAACAGCCGCCAAAGAAAGTTGTGTTGCCGACGGAAGTGAAAATCCGCAACTCGGTTGCCTGCATCGCCGCTGCCCGCCGCCTTGCGATCCCCAGGCAGCGGTCCCAGGCCGCTGTAGGTCGTTGACCCTGTCCAGGCCTGCCGCTGCCAATTTAAAAAAAGCTGAAGCGCCCGGGTTTTGGATCCATTTCTGTCTTGACAACCGTCGAAACAGCGCACTAAACTCCGGAGTTCCGGGAAATAAAACGTTTCAAAAACGCTGCCGCATGACGTGCTGGGGTTTGTGATTAACCGGATGAAGCTTTCACCCCGCGGGCCCGGTTGCTCTGGGGCCAGGCCGCTGGAATTGTCCCGGGGCGGAGTTCGCCCATTTTCCCGATCAAGGCTTAACTGTGGACTGCCGTTCCGCCAGTGCGGACATCGGACTGCTCTATCCATCTGCGGCAGCAGCGATATCTGGAAGAAATTCGTTGGAAGTTCGCGAGGAGAATTCATATGCGATTGAGGGCTAAGCACGCATTTTTGGTTTGCCTGGTGGCTGGCGCTTTGGCGGCGTTGGTACAAACCGGCGCGGCGCAAACTTTCTCATCATCCATCGCCGGTGTTGTCACGGACCCGAGTGGCAGCGTGGTGGCGGGTGCCAAGGTCCATCTCCGCAACATGAACACCAATGACGAGCGGGATGTCGCCTCGACAGCGACGGGAACGTACAAGTTTGACAATTTGCTGCCGGGAACTTACGAGATTACCGCGGAGTCGGCGGGATTCAAGACCTATGTGCAGAGCAATATGATTTTGTCTGCGAGCACGGCCGCGACGGTGAATATCCCTCTTGCCATTGGCGGAGCCGAGCAACGCGTTGAGGTGACCGCCGGCGCCGTGCTGCTGGACACAGAAACCGCAAAGAATGCAGTCACTCTGGATTCCCGGTTAGTTGAATCGCTGCCCAATAGCTATCGCAATCCCCTGAATTTCGTGTTCGCGCTGGCGGGCACGACCGAAGCCCAGAGCGGCATGACCTCTCGCTCGACCAGTTTCGACCAGATGGGCAGCATGTTCGGGCTTACAGGCGGCCGTATTGGAAACGCCCAAATCTTGATCGATGGTGCGCCCTCGACTGCGGTGGACTGGGGAGGGTTGTTTGTTTCGCCTAACCAGGATGCTGTGCAAGAACAGCAGGTGATTCAAAACGTTTATGACGCCCAGTATGAGCGCTCCGGGGCGGGTGTGGTCACGTTGGTGACCAAGAGCGGCACGAATTCGTTCCACGGTTCCGTTTACGATTATTTCCGCAATTCGGCGCTGGATGCCAACAGCTGGGCGAATGGTCTCAGTACTCCGGTTACCCCGAAGAATTTGTTCCATCGTAATCAGTTCGGCGCGACATTTGGCGGCCCCATCTCTAGAAGTCGTCATCTGTTTTTCTACGTGGACTATGAAGGCCTTCGCCAACCCGACATTGAGTCAAGCGGCTTTTTGACAGTCCCAACTGACAAAATGCACAGCGGCGATTTCTCTGAGCTCTCGAATCAGATCTTCAACCCGTTTTCCACTCGTCCTTCAGGAAGCGGCTTTACCCGTGATCCGTTCCTGTGTGACGCTTCGGGCAATCCATCCCCAGTGAGCAACGGCATACAAAGTTCAGGCACGCCCTGCAACAAGATTCCGTCAAGTCTTTTCGATCCCGTCGGCCAGAAAATTCTTGGCCTGTATCCCAGCCCTACCCAAGGTGGGCTCACGTTCAACTATTACAAGCAGGGCCGGGGCACCACGGACAACGACAAGTTCGACTGGCGAATTGACTGGGCGCAGAGCGACAAGAACCGAATCTTTGCGCGCATGTCGGACCGCGTGCGCCAGAACTACACACCGGCGTGCTTCTTCTGCAACGGTGGTGACAACAACGCGACTAACAATGACCGGGGCTTTCAGGTCGTGATCAACGATGCCTATACGCCCAATCCCACGTGGGTGGTCGACACCTATGTGGCGGTCGGGCACTGGCACGAGGAGCAGACCTCAATCGGTTTGGGCAAGGGCGATGCCAGCAAAATTGGCCTGTCTCCCTCTCTGTTCCAGGCACCTTTGCTTCCCCTGGTGAATGTACAAAATTATCAGACGCTCGGAAGCACCTACTCCAGCTATGACTTCTACGTTCGCAGCCATGGGACCGCAATTGGAAACGTCACCAAAGAGTTCGCGAAGCACACCATAAAGTTCGGCGCGAACTACGATATCAGCTTTATGAACAACCGCCAGGACGTGCCAGGCACATTCAATTTCAACATGGGTTTCACCGAGTGCGACGGTGCGCCTCCGTGTGTGGCTCCGCCGGATGGAGGTGGGCCAGGCCTAAGTGGTGATGCTATCGCATCGTTACTGCTGGGAACGGGTAGTGGAACGTCGGCAATCCAGATGGATCCCGCCATGAGCCTTCACACCTTCGGTGTTTATGCACAGGATCAGTGGCGGGCGACGCCACGACTGACGGTCACAGCGGGACTTCGTTACGAAAACCAGCGGCCGGCAACCGAACGCTACAATCGCTTGACCTATTTCGATCAATCGGTAGTCAATCCTATAAGTTCCTCTCTCACAGGGTTTGGCCCTGTGCGTGGAGCATTCGAATACGCCAACAAGAACAATCGGTATGCCTGGGAGCCCGACAATAAGAATTTCGCTCCGCGCCTCGGAATCGCGTACAAGATCACTGACAAACTCGTAGGCCGCGTGGGCGCCGGCATCTTCTATTCCCCGGCTTCTGCGATGATCAGCTTTGACCAGCCTGGTCAGTTCCTGGGATTTACCTCTACGACCAACTGGATCGGCAGCCAGAATTCGCAGGGGTATGTTCCGACCAATCTCGTCAGCAACCCATTCCCGAACGGCTTGGTCCAGCCGGTTGGAAGCGGGCAGGGTGCAATGACGCTGGTCGGAGATGGAGCCAGCCAGATTTGGCCTAAGGGTCCGCATCCGATAGGCTACTCCGAACAATGGAGTGCGGACTTGCAATATCAGGTCGGCAGGCATGCAGTGGCGGAGATCGGATACACCGGCTCGCGCGGACACCGCTTGATGTATGGGAATCCGAACCTCAATGCTGATCAGCTCCCGACAAAGGATTTGGCGCTCGGAAACACGTACTTACAGAATCAAGTTCCGAATCCGTTCTATGGGATCATTACCGATCCCAACAGTCCGCTCAGCGGCGCCCAGGTCTCACAGGCCCAACTGCTGCTACCCTTCCCTGAGTACACGTATCTCGTCTGGAACCGCTCATTCCCCGGCGCTCAATCGGCTTATGATGCTCTGAACCTGAAATTTACCAAGCAGTTCTCTGGTGGTTTGAGCTTGGTTTCTACCTTTGTCTGGTCGAAAGCCCTGGACGATGGTTCGGAGGATTTCATCGGCTGGACTATTGGCAACATGTGGCGTGACTCATATAACCCAAAGCTGGACTATGCCATCAGCACACACGATGTTCCGCATAGCTTTGCCACCGCTTTGGTTTATCAGGTACCGTACGGCAGCGGCAAACAGTGGGGGAGTGCCGCACCAGCTGCGGTCAGAGGCATACTTGGAAACTGGGAAGTATCCGGCGTGATTCGTCTGGCAAGCGGCCTGCCCATGCTTCCACCGTATTATTCCAACGACAGCCCGCTTTCCAATTACGGATTCCCCGGACCAGGCTTGGCGGACCTTGTCGGTGATCCCAAGCCGGCGCACCAGACGGCAAATAATTGGATCAATGCCGCCGCATTCCAAGACCCCAATCTGGACGCGAGCGGGAACCCGACCCCTATCTCTCGTTTCGGTAATGAACCGGCTCGTATGACGCAGATAAGGGAAGGCGCAACCAGGAATGTTGATTTCGCGGTCGCTAAGGGCTTCAATGTTACCGAGCGTTTCAAAGCTCAGTTCCGGGCTGAGTTCCTGAACGCCTTTAACCATCCCCAGTACGGCGGTGAATTCTATGGCAACTATTACGGGAGCAGCAACATCACGAACTGTCTCGATTGCGGTTACCCCTTCGGTCAAGTAATCGGAACCCGCAACGATCCGCGCAACATTCAGATGAGCCTGAAGGTGACGTTCTAAAATTGGCCGATGCTTAAATTACGGTTTGGTCTGAAATGGCTGTTCTGCATTTCTCTCTTCGCGGTGCCTGTCTGCATGCTCTCGCAGACCGGCACCGAAACTGATTGGCCGATGTATGGTGGCGATTCGGCGAAAACCCACTACTCGCCGCTGCAGCAGATCAACACGGCCAATGTAACCCAGCTGGAAGTGGCCTGGTCTTACGACACGGCAGAAACCGGCGGCCTGCAGACGAGCCCCATCGAAGTCGATGGGGTTCTTTATGGCATCTCCCCATCCCAAAAGGTCTTCGCCCTGGATGCTGCCACCGGCAAGCTGAAATGGAAGTTCGATTCCGGTGTCGCCGGCACCCAGCCGGACCGCGGTCTTTCCTATTGGAGCAGTCCGGACAAGCAAGACCGGCGCATCATCGTCGGCGTGATGAACTTCGTCTACGCGCTAGACGCCGAGACAGGCAAGCCGATTGAAAGCTTTGGAGATCATGGCCGCGTGGACCTGCGCCAAGACCTCGGCCGCGATCCCAATACCGGGTTCATCGCGCTCACCAGCCCGGCAGTCGTTTACAAAGATCTTTTCATTGTCGGCGGACGCGTGCCCGAAACCCTGCCGGCTCTTCCCGGCGACATTCGCGCCTATGACGTGCGCACCGGGAAACCGCGCTGGAGCTTCCATACCATCCCCCATCCCGGCGAATTCGGTTACGACACCTGGCCGAAAGATGCCTGGCAGAAAAGCGGCTCCGCCAACAACTGGACCGGCATGACCGTGGATCAGAAGACCGGCATTGTTTACGTGCCGACAGGCTCAGCCGCATTTGATTTTTACGGCGGCGACCGCATCGGCGATGATCTGTTTGCCGACTGCGAGATCGCCCTGAACGCGGAAACGGGCGAGCGCATCTGGCATTTTCAGGGCGTTCACCACGACATCTGGGACCGCGATTTTCCTTCGCCCCCGGCGCTGGTTACAGTCATGCACGATGGCAAGCGTGTCGATGCCGTCGCCCAGACCAGCAAGCAAGGCTTCGTCTTTCTCTTTGATCGCGCCAACGGAAAGCCGCTGTTCCCGATCGAATATCGCAAATATCCGCCCAGCGATCTGCACGGCGAAGTCGCCGCCGAGGAGCAGGGTCTTCCCACCAAGCCCGCGCCGTATGCCCGTCAACACTTGACCGAGGACATGCTTACCAACCGGACTCCGCAGGCGCACGAGTGGGTCCTGCAGCAGTTTCGGACCTATCGCAGCGACGGGCAGTTTGTTCCCTTGAGCGCAGGGAAGAACACGGTGATTTTCCCCGGTTTCGACGGCGGAGCAGAGTGGGGCGGCCCGGCATTTGATCCGAACACGGGGATTCTCTACGTCAACTCCAACGAGATGGCGTGGGCGGTCGAACTCGCTGAGAACACCACCACGAAGGTAAGCGGAAAGAGCATTTATCAGAGCCAGTGCACCATTTGCCATCGCGACGATATGAAGGGCTCGCCGCCGCTGTTTCCTTCGCTGGTGGGCATACGCGATCGCATGACCCAGGAGCAGATCAAAGGCCGCATTCGCAAGGGCGGCGGACGAATGAACGGCTTTCCGAACCTTACCGAAGATGAGGTCAACGCTCTCGTCGAATATGTGAGCGAAGGCGAGAATAAGGAGCTGTCATCCGGGCAGCCGGCTCCGCCGCTCATGCGTTATCGCTTTTCCGGATACACCCGCTTTCATGACCAGGACGGCTATCCCGCGGTGGCTCCTCCCTGGGGCACCTTGAATGCCATTAACCTCAACACCGGGGAATACGCGTGGAAGGTGCCTCTGGGCGAATATCCCGAGCTTGCGGCTCAAGGCATGAAGAACACCGGCAGCGAGAATTATGGCGGGCCAATCGTTACCGCCGGCGGGCTGCTGTTCATCGGAGCGACCAACTACGATAAGAAGTTCCGCGCTTTCGATAAGGCCACCGGTAAGTTGCTGTGGGAAACCACGCTGCCTTTTTCCGGCAACGCGACTCCGATCACCTATGAAATCGATGGCCGGCAGTACGTGGTGATCGCGGCCGGCGGCGGCAAAGATATCCGCTCGCCCTCCGGCGGCGTCTACGTTGCTTTCACGTTGCGAGGTAAGAAGTGAATCGCCGGGAGTTCTCAAAAGGCATGGCTGCGCTGGCGCCGCTGCTGGCGACGCGGAGCGCCTTCTCTCGAGAGGAGAGCTCAGTCGGGCCTGCGAAACAGTCAACTCCTGGCTTGCGCAAGTACGAACAACTCCAGTTCGGCGTTTCCTTTCACTTCAGCATGAACACGTTCACCGGCAACGACTACGAGACTGGTTCCGCGCCGGTGAGCACCTATAATCCCACGAATCTCGATGTGCGCCAGTGGATTCGCGTGGCCCACGATCTGGGCGCTCGCTATGCAGTCTTGACCGCGAAGCACATGTCGGGATTCGCTTTGTGGGATTCGACGAACTACGACTACGACGTTGCCGCGAGCCCGAACAAAACTGACGTGGTGGCCGCGTTCGTGGCCGCGTGCAAGGAATACGGCATCGTGCCCGGCTTCTACTACTGCATTCTCGATCCCCACAACGAAGGCGTGTTCGACTGGAACCTTCCGGTGAAAGAGGGCTACTACAAGCTGATCAAGCAACAGCTGACGGAACTGCACAGCCGCTACCCGAATACGTTTTATCAACTGCTGGACATCACCTGGAAGCTTTCTCCGGAGCAACGCTGGGAGCTTTACCGGCTCATCAAAAAGTACAGCCCTAACGGCGTTATCGTGATGAACCAGGCCTACTACCAGAGCAAGCGCAACCTGGGCCGCATTTGCGAAGATGCCAGCTTTCCGACTGACGTGATCAATGGCGAGGACACCCTGCCGCCGCCTGAGGGCCACGATCCCCACGTGAGGTTTGAGGGCGAGATGTACTACATGCCGATGGAAGCCTGGATACCCACCGGGCCGCCGTATAAACCGATGCCGCCAATGCACAGTTGGTTCTGGCGTCCCGGTTTTGAGACGCAGAGCGCGGAAACCATCGCGTCGTACTACAATACTTGCCGCAAGTGCAATGCGAATCTTCTGCTGAACCTTTCGCCCGATACCAGCGGACGGCTGCCGGAAGAAGCCGTGCAGAAACTTCAGCAAGCCGCTCGCATAATCAAGCGAAAGCCGTAAATCCCGTGAAGACGATCAAAGGTCCGGCAATCTTTCTGGCGCAGTTCGCGGGCGACGCTGCGCCGTTCAACAATCTGAAAGACATCTCGCGATGGGCTGCGTCGCTGGGCTACAAAGGCGTGCAAATTCCCACCTGGGATAATCGCCTTTTCGATCTCAAGCGCGCCGCCGAGAGCCGCGCCTACTGCGATGAGGTACGCGGAATTCTCGCGTCGAATAATGTTGCGCTGACAGAACTTTCAACCCACCTGCAGGGGCAGTTGGTCGCGGTGCACCCGGCCTACGACGAGGCCTTCGACGGGTTTGCTCCTGCATCGATTCGTGGCAATCCAGGCGCACGCCAGGAGTGGGCGGCCGAGCAACTTCGGCTGGCGGCGAAGGCTTCGGCAAATTTCGGACTCAATGCGCATGTGACTTTCTCGGGCGCGCTGGCCTGGCCATATTTCTATCCTTGGCCGCAGCGTCCGCCGGGACTGATCGAGACCGCATTCGATGAGCTGGCAAAACGCTGGCGGCCCATCCTCGACGCGTTCGAAGATGCAGGTGTGGACTTGTGTTTCGAACTGCATCCGGGCGAAGACACCCACGACGGCATCTCGTTCGAGATCTTTCTTGACCGCGTCGGCGGACACCCGCGCTGCAACATCCTGTTTGATCCCAGCCATTTTGTGCTGCAGCAACTCGATTACCTGGAATTCATCGACATCTATCATTCGCGAATCAAGATGTTTCACGTGAAGGACGCCGAGTTCCGCCCGAGCGGACGCCAGGGTGTCTACGGCGGATATCAACCGTGGATTTCACGCGCCGGACGCTTTCGTTCGCTGGGCGATGGCCAAGTCGACTTCGCGGGGATCTTCTCCAAGCTGGCGCAGTACGACTTTCCTGGATGGGCTGTTCTTGAATGGGAGTGCTGCATAAAGAACAGCGAGCAAGGAGCAAGGGAAGGCGCTCCCTTCATTGCGCGGCACATTATCCAAACCGCCGAGCGCGCCTTTGACGATTTCGCCAAGTCGGGCGCCGACACCGAAGCCAATCGTCGAATGCTGGGCCTGGCAGATAGAAAGAGAAGCGCAGATGCCGATTGAACTTTTCAGTTTCACTCGCCGGCAGTTCATCAGAGCGGGCGCTATAGCGAGTGCCAGCATGGCAGTCCCTGTGGATTTGCTGGCTTCGGCAAAAAAGTCTGTCCTCGTATTTACCAAGTCCTCCGGATTTGAACACCAGGTGGTGAAACGAATCGGCGGGAAGCCCAGCATCGTCGAACAAACTGTGACCTCGCTCGGCAGCAAGCACGGCTTCGATGTGACCGCGACAAAAGACGGCCGCGTATTTGATTCAGGTGAGTTCCGCAAAAACGCCGCCGTGCTGTTCTTCACCACAGGGGACCTGACCACGCCAGGCGAGGATAAGAACCCGCCCATGTCGGCGCAAGGCAAGCAGGCACTGTTGAGCGCGATTCGCGGCGGCCTTGCCTTTATCGGCGTCCACGCCGCCTCCGATACTTTCCACACGCAACCCGATACCAACGACAGCTCGAACCGCTACGTCGCACATGGGGAGCAATCGGATCCTTATATAAGGATGCTGGGGGGAGAATTCATCACCCATGGAATGAACCCGCGGCTGCAGACCACGAACCTGATCATTGACGATCCGAAATTTCCCGGTCTGGAAGGCGTCTCTTCTCCCGTGCAACTCGAAGACGAGTGGTACTCGCTAAAAGATTTCAGAACCGATATGCACGTCATCCTGACGCTCGATACCAAGGGCATGAAGGGGAAGCCGTACCAGCGTCCCCCTTATCCCATGACCTGGGCGCGCATGGAGAACAAAGGCCGCGTCTTTTTCACCGCCATTGGCGACCGGCCGGAGAACTGGTCGAACGATTTCTTCCTGAACCTTCTCACCGGAGGAATTCGCTGGGCCATCGGGGACGCCCAAGCATCCCTGACTCACAACCTGACCAAGGCCGCGCCTGGCTACGCCGTAATCCCGCCACGAGGAAACGACTAGAACCCGGGC
The DNA here is from genome assembly GCA_036376495.1 of Candidatus Sulfotelmatobacter sp. Taxonomy (GTDB): domain Bacteria; phylum Acidobacteriota; class Terriglobia; order Terriglobales; family Acidobacteriaceae; genus Sulfotelmatobacter. The sequence goes on from DASVAE010000048.1 coordinate 16,130, forward strand.
TACTGCAGGCGCGTAATCCTCGACAAGTTCCTAACCACGAAAGACACAAAGGTTCACGAAGTTTCTATTCCCGGGGTCCTGGGTTCTACTTTGAGCCGCTGGCGGTGAACAGGTTCTATCCGGAATTTTTCTTAAGCAGACGGTCGAGCCGGAATTCGGCTGGCGGCGGGCTGATTCCTAACACCGCGTTGCAGACCATTTCCCCAAACGCCGGCCCATGCTTGAAACCGTGACCGGAGCCTCCGCCCACGATCCACACGTTCTGCGCGTCGGGATGGTTGTCTAAAATGAAATTCTGGTCTGTTGAGTTTTCGTATTGGCAGACGCGGCTTTCAACCAGCGGCGCATCCGCGAGTTGCGGGAAACGTATTCGCAGATAAGCCCGCGCGGCGGCCAGGCCTGCAGGAGAAATCTCGCGTTCCATCGAGGTTGGATCAATTGCAGGCCCGCGCATATCGTCGGCAATTTTGAAGCCGCGCCACTGGTTCCCGGGAATGCCGTAGTACCAGTGGCGTCCGGGAAATCCCTCAAGTTCATGCTGGCTGTCATCGCTCCAGACCGGCAACTGCGCATCGCTGAAGCGCAAGTCGCCTGCGGCTGTGCCGAAGAAAAACACTTCCTGGCGAGTCGGCGTGATCGCTGGCTGCAGGAACGAGAACACTTTCCCCAGCCATGGCCCGCAGGCGAAAACGCAGATCTCAGAACTGAGCGCCTCTTCACTACCCAGCCTGACCTCGCGCATATGGCCTGACGCAATGGAACCGGGGACCGCCTGCGCTTGCCGGTATTCGCCGCCCTCTTTGACGAAAGCGTTCAGCACCGCCTCGCAAGCCCGGCGAGCTGCCAGGTATCCCGACTCCGGTTCGTGCACTGCCCAGGAGATGCCGTCGAAGTTCACTTGCGGCCAGCGCCGGGCGCACTCCGCAGCCGACAGCTTTTCAAAGGGAATGCCAGCATCGCGCAATGCAGGTAACGCGGCGCTTTCATAGGAATCAGCGCTGCCCGTCATCCACAGCACGCCGCTTGGGAAGAAAAGCTTGAGCTGCTGCTGTTGTTCGAACTCCTTCCATAGCTGCAACGCGCGCGCCGCCATTTGCGTATAGATGCGTCCAGTGCCGTAGGTCCCGCGAATGATCCGAGTCTCCCCGCCGGAACTGGCTCGCGAGTTTCCCGGGCCCCACGCATCGAGCAATGTGACCTTTGCGCCCTTTCGCAGCAGTTGCAGCGCACTCCAACCGCCGAATGCGCCTGCTCCCACAACGATGATGGAAGTTCTAGAAGAACTTGCCAATGCCGGTGATCCGATCAGATAAGCCCCCACCGCGGCGGAACTCCTTAAAAAGGTTCGCCGCGAACTCTTGGACCGCACGGAATCCATGCCAAATTCTAGCAATTCGAGATTGTAGTTTCAGCGGGGCCGTGCGAAGAGCGCAGCAGCGAGCATCTTTTTCCTAGGCACGCCCTTCGCATGGCAATCGACGCATTTGACCGAGTGGATATCGTGCGGGCTGTTTGCCGACTTGAACGTCGTGTCCATCGCCGCGACGTTTAACCCGCAGTTGGAAAGTTGCGGATGGCAGGTGGCGCACGAAGCCTGGGTTTTCTGATTGTGCCCTTGATGGCAGGAAAAACAGCTGATCCCCTGGTGAACTCCCACCGGCGTACGATCGTCGCCGGAATGGACCTGTGCGCCGGCCACCGGGGCGTGGCACTGATAGCAGAGGGCCTGGCGTGGATCGGGACTGATCTTCACCGAGGTATTGCCCTCATGCATGGCGGGCAGGGGGAGTTCTTTAAGAGCTACGGAATCGAGTTCGCGGCGGTCAAACAGCGCCAAAGAAGGAGTGGCCACAGCTTCTTGCGTGGCCGCTGTCTGAGTCGAGGGAGAAAGCAACTCACCCTGGCGATGAAGCTGGTGACAGACAATGCAAGGAATGGCGGGCTCTTTCATCAATCTGGCATCGCGCAGCGCCCACGGCCCTCGCGTGTCCGTGGCTGTTACCAGGTCGCCAATCCCGCCTTCGAAATGCATGCCATGACAACGCAGGCAATCGTCGGCCAAGTGCCGCCGCTGATTGTGAGCTTGGTTCAGGAAAATCTCCCCATAGGTCACAGCATGCGGTCCTGCCGCCCAATCCGCATATTCCTTCTGGTGGCAAGTCCGGCACCTCGCGGTCATCTTCTGTACGTCATCGGGCTTGAGATGGATTTGTTCAGGAATGTTTCCCCGCAAGTGGGTGAGGACTCGATGCGCATTTTTCAGGTGGAATCTTAAGCCCACAGAAAAAGCGCTGCCGTGGCAACTCGAACAAGCCACGTTGCGGTGCGTAGAGGCATGCCACTCGTTGTAGGCGGACGAAATTTCGTGGCAACTGGCGCAAAGTTGGCCGCTCGAATACCCGGAATAAAATATCGCGCCGGGCACAAGTAGTGCCGCTCCGGCCACAATCAGCAGGAGAGGCAACACAAAATGGAGGCGTCGGTACCACGGTTTCCGACCGATCGCGATCGGCGGCGCATTCTCAGGATGCGACATGCGTGCCTTTCCAGACCTTCACCAAATGTTCCGACGCGCGATAGGCATTCGCCATGATCGTCAGAACGGGATTGAATCCGCCGTTGGTGACGTGCACGCTGCCATCGATCACGTAAATGTTCTCCAGGTCGTGAACCCGGCAATACTTGTCCACAACCGAAGTCTTGGGATCATCTCCCATGCGGCAGGTTCCCGCCTGATGCTGTCCGCCGCTGAGGCCTTTCCAGGGAAGAAAGGTCCACGTGGTGTGCGCTCCAGCCTCTTTCAGCCACGCCGCAGCCTTCGAGGAAAGGAACTCGGTTGTGACCATGTCACTGGGGTGGCGATAGCCGGAGAGTCGCGCAACGGGAATGCCCCAATGATCCTTGACCTTCGGATCGACCTGCACCCTGGCTTCGAACACCGGGATTTCCTGCACCGGGCCCATAAC
>DASVAE010000049.1:0-2839 GCA_036376495.1 Candidatus Sulfotelmatobacter sp.
GCTATTTTGACGACGACGAAATGCAAAGGCGAAGCAAAGTGTGCCTTATTACCAAGCATCTTGCCGCCGCAATGTATCCTGCATCCGGAGTTATCGATCGGCAGATTCACGTAGGCGAGCTATCGTTTACGGTCATCGGTGTATTTCAAGAGCGTGTCGCTACGTTCGGAGAATCGGAAATTGCCACGGACTCTCTGCTCGTACCGTTTTCGTTGATCGAATACTACACAGGAGAGCAATTTTTCAGAACTCTATACGCGCAAGCGGATAGTCCAGAGGACGTACCGGTGGTTACGAAGGAGATTGCGGAAGTTTTGCACAAGCGGCACAGAAGCGGCGCCAAGTACACAGTTGAAAACCTTACTGCGCTGCTGGAAGCTACAAGGCGAATTTCCTTCGCGCTGACGCTCGTGCTGCTTCTAGTCGCCCTCGTTGTGCTTGCCGTAAGCGGGATAGGAATCATGAACATCATGCTCGTCACAGTGACAGAGCGCACGAACGAAATCGGGATACGAAGAGCTGTTGGAGCCCGCCGCGCAGACATCATGTGCCAATTTCTTGTAGAAGCCATCCTCATTAGCGGAACTGGCTCCCTTATCGGCGTGCTGGCCGGGATTTCGCTCCCCTTTGTGGCCAACGTCGCTCTTGGATTCTTCCCGGAATTTGCGAACGTGAGCCTCCCAATATCGTGGGTGTCTGTGATCGTAGCGCTGTTTGTTTCCTGCCTCACAGGCCTGGTCTTCGGTTACCTGCCCGCGAGCCGCGCGGCAAATCTTCATCCAACCGAGTCACTGCGCTACGAATGAGTTCCGCCCGGCATTCTCCTGCATTCGAAATTCACGCACGGATCACTTGCAAACTGGATGGCAGCGGGCTCACAACGCGATTGGCCTGAGCCAGTCGCTATGTTGTCCGAAGGGATTGAAAGCGGAGCTTCGTGGCATTGCAGGCTGAGGACCAGAAAGCGATTGGGGGGAGGGGAATGACTGGCTCTCGGTCCTGGTCCTCAGCCAACAGGCGCCAGTCTAGGACGGTCTTCGATTCAGTGGTACTAGCAAAAGTATCAGCGCCGCGGCGTCCAATGCGGCCACAACCACCTAATGTGGTGGATTTCAGCCAGATCGAGTACGCGAATTGGCAGAAGTATGAAACGCGCACTGATTGTAAGGATGTTAACAGAGTCCCAGAGATGGCAGTCAATCTGCTCAACAAACAAGACAAAGCGGGTACTGTTCATCCTCTTGAGGCTTTGAACGGCGCCCGCGCGTTGACATGGAGCGATCTTCATGAGCGCGGGCAGCCGGATTTTGATTGTCGACGATTTTGAACCCTTCCGAAAACTCGTTGGCTCGATCCTCAGCAGCCGAGCACAATGGGAAGTAGTTGCCGAGGCAGCAGACGGATTGGACGCTATTGAGAAGGCCAGAGCGTTGCAGCCCGAGCTGATCCTTTTGGATATCGGCCTTCCCAAAATGAGCGGGATCCAAGTCGCCGAGCAGATTCGCAAGACGATTCCGAAATCCAAGATAATTTTCCTGAGCCAGGAGACTTCTCCCGATCTGGTGCAAGAAGCTCTTCGCTTGAGGGTTTCGGGCTATGTGAATAAAGCCAAGACTGTGCACGAACTGACGGCCGCTATTGACGCAGTTTTGGATGGTAAGCGATTTTTCACACGTGGTCTTCTGCCTGAGGGCGATTTGAAGGATTTACGCACAGAAGAATGATCTTCGCCTAGCAGGCTGCTGAAAAATCCGTGAAATCATGCAACAAAGTAATGCAGCGCGCGTCCAATGGCGCATGCGAGGAACCGATCAGCAGCAAAATCATGTCTTCAGTTACATTTCGCCGGACAAGCGGGTACGTAAAGATCATCCGCTGCGACCGATCCGTACGATGGTGGACGAGATCCTGAAGCAGCTTTCGCCGCAATTCGACAAAATGTACGCGAAAGTGGGCCGGCCATCGATTCCACCGGAACAGCTCTTGCGGGCGCAGCTGTTGCAGATGTTCTATTCGGTGCGCAGCGAGCGGCTGTTGATGGAAGAGATGGACTACAACATTCTGTTCCGCTGGTTTGTGGGACTGAATTTGGACGATCCGGTATGGGACGCGACGGTGTTTACCAAGAACCGCGACCGCTTGCTGGAGGCCGAGGTGGCCAAGGAATTTCTGGAACGGGTGGTGGCGCAGGCGCGAGAGCAGGGGTGGATGTCGGACGAGCACTTCAGCGTGGACGGCACGCTGCTGGAAGCCTGGGCCAGCCTGAAGAGCTTTCAACGCAAAGACAAGCCGAATTCCTCTCCACCGGACGACCCGGGGAATCCCACCGTGGATTTTCATGGGGAGAAGCGTTCGAACCGAACACACGAATCGAAAAGCGATCCAGAAGCCCAGTTGGCGCGCAAAAGCAAAGGTAAGGAGGCCAAGTTGAGCTACAGCGGGAATCTGCTGGTGGAGAATCGCAACGGGCTGATCGTATCGAGCCGGGTGTGGGAAGCCACAGGTATCGCGGAGCGCTATGCCGCGCTGGAGATGTTGCAGGAGATTCCGGGAATCGGGCGCGTGACGGTGGGCGGCGACAAAGGTTTCGACACGGCCGATTTTGTGCATGAGTGCCGGAACCTACGTATGACGCCCCACGTGGCGCAAAACCTGGGGCGCCGAGGCGGCAGTGCCATCGACAGCCGAACGACGCGACAGGTGGGCTATCGGGTCAGCCAAAAGAAGAGGAAGCGGATCGAAGAATGTTTCGGCTGGCTGAAGACCATTGCTTTGTTGCGTAAGGTGCGTCATCGCGGAACCTTGAAGGTGGACTGGATGTTTACGTTCGCGTGCGCGG
>DASVAE010000050.1:0-62109 GCA_036376495.1 Candidatus Sulfotelmatobacter sp.
CTCTGATGCGCCCCAATGAGACAGCGGGATTCGACTTAATCCAACCCAGTCGCAGACAGTAGTAGAAAAAGCCAATCAATCGCTCTTGCTTTTTCTTCTTTGCGAGAGGCCCGTCCTCCCACGTGTCGCGAAATGCTTCAAGGTCGACCGTCGCGATCTCTTCGAGATGTTTGAATCGCGACGCTGTAGCCCACGACAGGAATTGCTTCTCAAAGATCGTCTTCAATTTGTCGAGAGTGGACTCAGCCAAATTCTCGTTGCGCTTGCTGCTTATGAATCGCCCTACCGCGTCTTTCACGCTGATCTTTTCCGGTGCAACAGCCACTGCTTCGCGGTCACCGTTTTGCTTAGCCTCGTACTCCGCTTCCAACTCTCGTTTGAACTCTTCTGCCTTCTCCCAACTCCGAGTTTTCGCGCTCCGGCGTAGGAATGGGCCGTCCGATCCGAGGACACCATTGATCCACTTCGGGCAGCGGCAGCGCTTGTAGTTGATGTCGTCGGAAGGGCAGGGAGGATAGTGACGGGAGTAGACAGAGAGCATGAATTCGGCCCCTTTGCCGAATCCATTGTACGTTTATTGTACGATTTTTTCGATGTTTTTATAACTACATTATAATAAATAAGATAGAGTGGTGGAGGCGGCGGGAGTCGAACCCGCGTCCGAAAATGTTACTGGTCAAGAGAACTACATGCTTAGTCGTGTTCATGCCCCAGGCATTACCCTGGGACGTTCGCGGCGCGCGCTCAGAACCGACAAGAAACGCGAACCGCTAGCCTGTGGTCTTAGCCTCTCATCCCAGACGTAGACGAGAAGAGCAGCTCGCTGTGCGACGTCCTTCGGAGGCCCGCGAGCAAAACCTCCGGGGACGGCTGCCTAACTAATTAGGCTGCGTATGCCATCTGTTGATTGGCAATTATCATTTTGCACGCGATTACGGGTGTGTGCACCCCGGCATGCCTCTTGGCCGCAAGCATCTCCGTCGAAGCCGTGACGCCCCCATTTGTCGGGATTGGCCTATAAAGATCCACTTCCAATCTAGGATTCACCTGGAGGGAAGTCAATTGTTAGATGGTTTGGACAGCCAAACGCTTCTCACCGGCGATCTAGCGCGAACCAGATTTTTCGTAATCCTTCGCCCAAAGTATTGTGGAAAAAGAACTTGCTGAGCTTCGTACCTCCTTTGTCTGTGCAAAGTATTCAAAAATATGGACTTACAGGTAAAGTATTCAATCTTAAGTACTTGCTGTTTGGCCGGAAGCTTTGACATGGATCGCTGGATCCTCTCGCACCGCTCCAGTGTGCGCACTTGCTTCTGTGGAGTAAAGGTCGTTGATCACAGAAATCCGATTTTTATATGTGGAAAAGTTGCATGCCAGCCCGGGAACATTCTGTCCAGCGAAATCAGAGGTGCGCGCTCAAATTCAGGAGCAGGGAACAGGGTTCAGGGTTCAGGGGGCAGACCCGTCGGGGCGATTCGTTCACTGTGCCGGTTGAGCAGTCGCTCAAGCTTTTGTTTCGCTTCCGGCCATTCGTTCTCGAGGATGCTGAAATACACGGTGTCTCTTACTCGACCGGTCCAAGTGATCAGATGCCGACGGAGGGTGCCTTCTTCTTTAGCGCCGATGCGGAGAATGGCCTGGCGGGATCTCTGATTGAGAGCGTCGGTTTTTAGTTCGACGCGAATGCATTGCCAGACTTCGAAGGCGTGGCGCAGCATCAGGTATTTCGCTTCCGTGTTGATGGCGGTGCGCTGCCATGCCGGGGCGATCCATGTGGACCCTATTTCGACTCTGCGATTTGCCCGGTCGATGTTCATGAAGCGCGTGCTGCCGATCGTCTTTCCGGAGCTTTGCTCGACAGTCGCAAAGACCACCGACTCGCCACGGTCTTGCTCCTGCTGAGCTTTCGCAATCAGCGCCTGAAAGTCCGCGCGGGTTTGCATGGCGTAGGGGATCCAGCGGAAGATATCCTCCAGATCGCTCTTCGCGACGTCCCAGAACAGTTCGGCGTGCTCGGCCCGAATCGGCTCAAGCCGAACGGCAGAGCCCTCGATCGTAACTGGGAATTCAATCTGCAATGGTGTCCAAGTTGTGGTCATCAGTTTTTTCAGAGACGCGGGATCAGGGATTATCTTTGCATCTTGGGTCGATTTCAGGCATCTCTAGTAGGACGTACTTGTACGCTCAGTTGATGAAGAATCCGGCGATCTCACGAAGCATGGCCTCACACGTCCAACTCTGGGTGGCGAATCAGTCTCCGATATCCTGTTGTCAGGAGCCGTGTCAGTGAAGGCGCACTGTCTCCCATTCACGCAGATTCCGCACACAACAGCCCTTTTCACCGACTTTCTGAATTACTCTCCTTCCATTCGATCCTTCTATCCTCGGTCGCCCCAGTTTACGGAGTGGATGAAAGAGGAAGCTTCCAAGATATCGTACGACGCGGACCGGCGGGCAGCGGTGTCGGAGATTCTTGCGCGGCAGAACAAATCCTGGGGAGCATCGGACAAAACGCTGGGCAACCTTGCGCGCCTGCGCAATGGCGCTGCGGCGGTAGTTACCGGACAACAGGTTGGGCTGTTCGGCGGGCCCATGTTTGCCATCTACAAGGCGCTGACCGCGGTCAAACTCGCCGAAGAAGCGACAGCGGCTGGAGTTGAGGCTGTTCCGATCTTCTGGCTTGCCACATACGATCACGATCTGGCGGAAGTGAATCACGTCTGGATTCCTTCCTTTGACGGGATCCTTCAAACCCTGACCACGCCCAGCCACGGCGTTGCCGGCGCCCCGGTGAGTGAGGTGCAGCTAGGAGAGGAGCTTGTTCCCGTACTCGAACAAGCGATCGGTCTGCTGGACGAGGGCGAGGCCGCGCAGTTGCTGCGAGAGACGTATCGTCCTGGTGAGACTCTCGGAACGGCGTTCGCGCGGTTGTACGCGCGCGTGTTCGCCGATTGGGGCGTGATTGTGCTGGATGCGTCGGATACGGAACTTTCGCGAGTTGCCGAGCCGATCTATCGCGCCGCGATCGAGCGTAGCGAAGAACTCAGCTCTGCGCTTTTGCAGCGAAGTCAGGCGCTCGAAGCAGCCGGGTATCACCAGCAGGTGAAGGTAACGGAGTCATCCGTACTGCTGTTCACGACACGGCAGGGAGCGCGCGTGCCCATTCATCGCCAGGGAGAAGAGTTCGTCGTTGATGGCGAAAAGGCGGGAGAGAAGCTTTCGCGGGCGGAACTGCTGGGGCAAATTGCGGCGCATCCAGAGCAGTTCAGTCCTAATGTTCTGCTGCGTCCGGTAGTTGAAGATTATCTTTTGCCGACGCTGGCGTATACCGGCGGAGCTGCCGAGACGGCCTACTTTGGGCAGGCGGGAGCGGTCTACGAGGCGCTGCTCGGCCGCGTAACTCCGATCCTGCCGCGTTTCTCGGCTACCCTCGTAGAGCCGAAGGTGCAGCGGGTCCTGGAAAAGACCAAGGTTGGGATCACAGACGCTTTCAACGGTACGGAGGAATTGCAGCGGGAGATCGCGGCGCGTAATCTGCCGGCCGACCTTAAGGCTGCTTTTGAAAGTGCTCGAGTTTCGTTCGACTCAAGCTTCTCGGAGTTGAAGGAGCGCCTGGAAAAGCTGGATCGCACGCTAGTGGATGCGGCCGAGACGGCGCGCTCGAAGATGCAGCACCAACTGGAAAAACTTCATTCCCAGGCGGCGCGGGCCGAGGCGCAAAAAGGTGAGTTGGTGGCGCGCAAGGCAGAGTATCTCAGCAACTCGTTATATCCGGAAAAGGGACTGCAGGAGCGCGGTGTCGGGGCGATTTATTTCCTCGCGCGCTATGGTGAAGCGCTGCTGCGCGACATTTACGGCGCGATTCATACGGATTGTCACGATCATCAGATTTTGGAGCTGTAGGACGGCGAGCACCGGTACTCGCCGACGTCCCTGTGAGCGAACGAAAATCTGTCAGGAGTTATGCTCGAGCAACGAACTGAGCGCTTGTTTCAGGGGCTCGTAAGAATCTGATGCAGGCCGGCCATGAAGTTGCTTGACAACGTTTCCCTTGCGATCGAGCAATACCAAGTAAGCGTCATCGGGGTCCTTGTAACCTACGAATTTCTTCAACTCTGCTTCCGATTGAACCACGATCACGAAATGGTGCCGCTCATTTTCCGGTACGCCCTTTTTAATTCCTGAAATCACCATGCCCCTGATCAAGCGGGGAACGTCTTCGAGAACTGGGACTTGATAAACGTCCAGTGCCGATTGACTAGGGAAATCAACTCGCAGCTTCTTAGCCCAGTCGCTGGTCGGCGTCTTTGAAGCGCGCGTGAATCCGAAGATCAGCACCGCAATGTTTCCTGTGGCGGCGTCGGGGAGCACGACTTTGCGTCCTGCAAGGCTCTGTCCTTCGATGGGTGGCATGGCGGAGTGACTCTGCGCGACTGCGAGCGCCGCTACGAACAGAAATATGAGTACCGCAACTTTCCTCGTTTCTCGCATGAGCGTTGTGCAAAGTATGGCGATGCATGCGCATGAGCTTCCAGGCTCTATTTGCTCTCGCTGGTGGCCAGGTATGCGCCTAGGCCGATCATGATGGCGCCCGTGAGGGTTCGTTGGCGACGGTGAAAACCGGGCGAAGATCGAATGCGGGTTCCGATTGGAGCCGCCAGCGCGATCACGATCAGGTCCGCCGTCGTATTGAGCACTACGGAAACCGTGCCCAAGGTGACGAATTGGAGAAAGATGTGTCCGCCAATGTGACTTACAAATTGCGGGATGAAGGACAGAAAGAACAGCGCCGTTTTTGGATTGAGAACTTCGGTGGCGACTCCTTGCCATAGCGGATTCCTCTGCGGTTGGATGACGGACAGCATGGCATCAGGGTCGGTGTTGTCGCGGCGAGCGTCAAGGATCATGCGTATGCCGAGAAAGCAGAGATAGGCTGCGCCAAGATATTTGACCGCTGCAAACGCGAATGCAGACTTGGCCAGAATGATCGAGAGTCCGAGGGCGGCGGCTAACACATGGACCATGCCACCGAGAAAAGTGCCGAAAGCTGACAAGGCCCCTTCGCGCTTTCCTCCTGCAAGACTACGGGCCAGGACGTAGAGCATGCCCGGTCCCGGCGCGATGGCCAGCAGCACCGCCGCGGTGAGGAAAAGGGTGAGGCGCGTGAAATCAAACATCGGTATACCTCGCGTTCTGTAACCATTGCTCCAACTCAGAGAGCGTTCCGACTCGCGGCAGATCGCAATCGCGATACGTACCCGCGACATCGAAGATTACAGCCTGCATCCCGGCATTCCGCGAGCCCACGTAGTCGACCGAATAGAGGTCGCCAACGTACAAGCTGTGAGCGGGATCGGCTTTCATTTCATTTAAGGCTGCGGCAAAGATGGCGGGATGAGGTTTCTCGTGGCCGACGTTGCCGGAATCGGTCACGCACGCGAAGCAATCGCCGATTCCGCAGTTTTCCAGGACGGAGTTGATGCGGCCATCGGAATTGGAGATGACGGCGGTCTGATGCTTCTGCCGGATTCTGTCCAGCACCTCGCGAGTGCCGGGGAGAATTTGATTCCAGTTGGCTGAGTTCTGGGTATTTCTCACGAGTTCATCGCGAGTGTGCTCGTTGAAAGCGCCTCGGTCCTCGAGAAGGTGTGTGTGGAAGGTCCACCAGAAGCCGTGGTCCACTTTGCCTGTCAAGAGGCCCTGATCAAATTCATGCTTGGTACGGCGTTCCAGAGCCTGCCAGCCGCTGAGGGTGGGATGCTTATCTGGGCTGAGCGGCGCAAGAATGCTGGCTCGGTTGGGGAAGAGCAAGGTGTTGCCGACGTCGAAGAAGATGAATTTTAACTTGGGCATGGAAGGATATTATGCAACGAAAGTGGAGAGAGGCTCGCCCCTGGGACTTGCGCGATGCAGGGCAGGACTGGATACGCCCTTCCGAACAGTATCAGCTCGGGTGCATGCATTCGAGAATGCGGGCGAGCATGATTTATTATCCAAGCGAACACGGGTGGAATTCAGTCCCAGATCTGTCCGACAGAATGTCATTCGGCCCCACAGTCACGCTGGTCTCCGGCGTCGCGCGCACCACTCGCGCGGCGCTCGCGCTTTATCCCGTAGTGCGGATCTCTGGGAGCATTGTTTTTAGCGTCGCCGTGGCGGTGTTTTACCGGGCGGTGCGGGAAAATACCTACAACATGTTGTGGGCTGTTCTGTTCGGCTTCGCTACCCTGAACATCCTGGGGCTGGCGGCACGCAGGATGGAGCCGCGGCGGGGATTGAGTTTTGGGGAAGTGATGGCCGTGCTCACGGTCTTTTTAGCCGTATTCCTGCTGGGCTGGGAGATGCTGGGAATCTTCCATATCTTTCCGATCAAGCTGCGTTAGTTGCAGAGGGGCAGCTTTCCCGGCGGCTCGGGCGTGATTTGGGTTATCATTCGCTCAGATGGCGAAGAAGCCTGCCAATTTCGAAGTGACCTGTCCCTGCTGCAGCGCGGTGCTGAAGGTCGATGCGGAAACACGCGCGGTGATCGCGCATACCGCGGCGGTCAAGCCCAAGACGTTCAGCGATATGGAAGCCGCAGCCAAGGCCATGCGGGAGCAGGATAGCCGCCGGGAATCTATTTTCCAGCAATCGGTCGAGGCTCAGAAACACGCTTCCGACTTGCTGGAGAAGAAATTCCAGGAGGCGTTGAAGAAGGCCAAGGAAACTCCGGATACGGGGAAGCCGATCCGGGACTTTGACCTGGACTGATGGCTCCGCTTCTGCTTGGGCACCGCGGAGCGCGAGCCTGCAAATCCATTCCTGAAAATACATTTGCATCGTTCGACCAGGCGTTGGCGGACGGCTGCGACGGCTTTGAATTTGATGTCCGGCTGACCGCGGATGGCTGCGCGTTGGTGTGCCACGACCCGCACGGCGGAGGCATCGAGATCGCTGCTGCTTCACGGCAGCAAGCTTTGAGTTTGCCGCGATTCGAAGATGTCGTTGCCCGCTATCATGCGCGCGCATTTCTGGATATTGAGTTGAAGGTTTCGGGGCTTGAACGAACCGCGGTGGCCGCGCTGAAGGAACACTGGCCAGAGCGCGGCTTGGTCGTGTCTTCGTTTCTTCCCGAGGTTGTGCTGGCGATGCAGGCGGAGGATGCTGCCATTCCCGTGGGCCTGATTTGCGAGACGCGGGCGGAGTTGCTGGGCTGGAGGAACTTGCCGATCCAGTATGTGATTCCTCATCACAAACTGGTGGACGCGAGCCTGGTTCAGGAGGTGCAGCGGGCGGGGAAAAAAATTCTGGTGTGGACGGTCAATTCCCGGGCGGAGATGGAGAAGTTTCGAGGCTGGGGCGTGGACGGCATCATCTCCGACCATACGAGTCTGCTGGTGCGAACGTTGCGGGCACACTATTAGCTGTGTCTGCGCGAGGGTGAAGTTGAAAATTCGGCTTCCCCGATGACCTAAAGGTGGCAACGAACGGAAGAATGTGAGTCGAAAACCTGCCCCGGACCAATGGGTCCGGGGCTACGTGTTTTCCGGGGAGGCTACATGTTTCCTGGCTTTAATCGGCGGCGGCTTCCAGGGCGGAGGCGCTTCGGCTAGGTCGGTGCATGAAGGCGGAGCGTTCAGTTTCGAAGGCTTCCAGGTTCGAGCCAAGGTCGTGATCGTTCCAACCCAGCACGGCGCCGATGCGCATAGCCGCTTCGCGGCTGCAGGATTCGGACCAGCAGGCTCCAAAAGCCACAGGAACGCGCCGCAGGAGGGCATCGGCGAGGGAGACGGCGTGCTCCCGGCGATAGGCCTCCACCACCTCGGCAACGATATGGGAGGTGTGAGGACAGATGGGAGCTCGCATGTCGGCGCTGACCAGAGCCATGCGGGCGATCTCCATGGCGCGTGCTCCGTGCCATTCGACCAGGCCGCGGGCGGTTTCGTCGCTGACGGATCCGGCGCGAGCAATGGTGAGAACTTCCTGATCCAGCATGGGGTCGAGGGACGTACCGGGACCGACGGTGACGGCTTTTGGTTCGGGTACGGCGATACCAATTTTGCGGGCACACTCGCGGGCTAGGGAGAGGGCAGTGGTCAGTTTGCCTCCGACTACGGAGATCATGCGCGCGGCGCCGTCCGAGGAGTGATCGTGCAAAATATGCCGTCGCGTGACGGCCGAGGGCTTGTCGTCGGAGTTGGGCAAGGGGCGCACACCTGCGAAGGCATACTTAATGTGCTGCGGCGACAACTTCGCCTTGGGAAATAATTGGATCACGGTGCGGAGCAGGTAATCGATCTCCTGCTGGGAAGGAGCGGTTTTGCTGGGGTCGCCGGAGTCAGGGACTTCGGTGGTGCCGACCATGATCTGCTCGTTCCATGGGATGACAAAGACGGGGCGGCCATCCGCAGCTTCGGTATAGAGGGCGGAATTGGGAGCGCCGGCAAATCGAGGAAGAATGATGTGGGATCCGCGAATCCCGCCCAGCAGCGGCTTACCCGTGCGCACGGTAGAGCGCTGGCAGATGCGGTCAACCCAAGGGCCAGTGCAGTTGATTATCCATCCGGCATCGACGCGGTGATCTTTTCCAGTGGTACGGTCGCGCAGCAGCACGCCGCGGGCGCGACCTTGAGAAACATTCACGGCGATGACTTCAGAGTGATTGCGGACTACGGCTCCGGCGTCTTCGGCCTCGATCATCCACTCGGCAACCAGGCGCTCGGGGAACTCGCACTGCGCATCCTCGTAGTTCAGAATCTGCCATTTGTGCCCGGCATCGAGGGCGCGATGCACACGGGCTAAATCCATTTCACTGACGGGATTCGATTTCTTGCCTGAGAGCCGCTGGTAAAGCCATAGCCCGAAGCGCACTTTCAGGGCGCTGCGCTGGCTGTTCTCGTTCAGCAGGAAAAGAAAGTGCAGGGGCTGGACCAGATGCGAGCGTTCGGCCAGGAGCCGTTCGCGTTCGCGCACCGACTCCCGGACCAGGCCCAGTTCGCCATGCTCCAGGTAGCGGAGGCCACCATGAATGATGCGGGTGGAGCGGCTGGTAACCCCCGAGGCGAAGTCATTCTGCTCGAGGAGGAGCGTGCGTTTTCCGGCGCGCGCACATTCCCGTGCAATGGCGACGCCGTTTATGCCGCCTCCGACGACCACCACGTGGAAGTGCTGGCCTTCGAGCGAGGGTCGGGGTTTCAGGGCTAAGCTCATGATTTCCAAGCCAGATAATGGCTATCCGAGTACAGGCTTAAATCGCCGGGAGTTATGCCTGGTGATCCCTTTCCATGATTTTGCCTGTTTTGCAAGAGAATCTGAAGGTGACGACAGTCCAGCACGCGCCGCGCACCTGCCATGATACCGAAAGTAACTTCGGCGAGGTATGGGAAAGCCCCACTCTCCGGCCAATAGGAAAGCGAAGAATGGGGCGGGAAGGACGCTGCGATTTGGTTAGGCGGCAGTTCTGGTGGTGCCTCGTGATTGGGCTGAGGTTTCGGCGAACATCTGAATCATTTCGCGGTTGAACGCGGGGAGGTCGTCAGGCTTGCGACTGGTGACCAGTTTGCCGTCGCGGACTACTTCTTTGTCCACCCAGTCGGCGCCGGCATTTTTGAGATCTGTTTTTAGCGATGGCCATGAAGTCAGGGTATGTCCCTGGACGGCGCCGGCCTCGATGAGCGTCCAGGGGCCGTGGCAAATGGCTGCGACCGGCTTGCCAGAGTCGGTAAAGCTCTTCACGAAGTTCACGGCCTGGGGATTCATGCGCAGATGGTCCGGGTTCATCACGCCACCCGGCAGAAGCAGGGCATCGAAATCGTTGGCGTTGGCGGAACCCAGCGAGATATCCACCGGGACTTCCTGACCCCATTCTTTGTGATTCCATCCTTTGATCTTGCCCGCCTCGGGGGAGATGACCTTGGTAGTCGCTCCCGCCTGGTCCAGGGCTTTTCTGGGTTCGAGCAACTCTGATTGTTCAAATCCGTTGGTGGCGAGGATTGCAACTTTTTTTCCTTGAAGATTTTGATTTGCCATTGTTCCCTCCGTTATGAATTTGGTTACGAGTGAGTACGCAGCGGAGAAATGGATTTGTGTTTAGGATGCCCGGTGCTTTTTGGCGGTTGGCGCGGTTCCGAAGTTGTTCTGCGATTGCGTTAAGGGGAACAACGGGCAAGCGTTGCTTCTCGCATCCGCCGTCATTTACATTGGAGTGCCGCATGTCCACTACTGGAGAACGTTTCGAACGAGCGGTGGAGATCATGGAACGGTTGCGCGCGCCCGGCGGTTGCCCGTGGGATCGCGAACAGACGTTCGATTCGATCAAGCCGTACACGCTGGAAGAGACTTACGAAGTGCTGGAAGCGATTGACAACCGCGACTGGCATGAACTGGCGGGCGAGCTGGGTGACTTGCTCCTACAGGTTTTATTTTACGCAGAGATGGCGAAAGAACAGTCCTTGTTCTCGATAGACGATGTTATGGACAGGCTATCGACCAAGCTTGTGGATCGCCATCCGCATGTGTTTGGAGACGTGAAGGCCGCCACCGCCGCGGAAGTTAAGAAGAACTGGGAAGCTTTGAAAGTGGAGGAAAGAAAAAAGCGCCAGGGCAGCGGGGAGCCGGTCGGAAAACCGTCGATTCTTGCGGGCGTCTCTTCGGCGATGCCGTCATTGCTGGAAGCGTCCAAGCTAAGTTCGCGGGCGGCCCAGGCGGGATTCGATTGGCCGAACATTGAGGGACTGCTGGACAAATTGCAGGAAGAGACCGAAGAACTGCGGGAGGAACTGAAAGAGTTTCCGGCCCCCGGTCCGCGGCCGCCAGGCCACGGGATGGCTGGATCGGGGCGGACAGTGGTTCCGGAGCCGCTGCAGGCGCGCATGGAAGAAGAAGTGGGGGATCTCTTTTTCGTCGTTGTCAACATTGCGCGGTATTTATCCATAGATCCGGAATCGGCGCTGCGCAAAACCAACCGGAAGTTCAAACGGCGTTTTCAGTGGATGGAGGATCGGCTCCAGGAGTCCGGGCGCGTCGCCGATCAGGCTTCGATGGATGAACTCGAGTCGCTGTGGCAGCGGGCCAAGGCTCAGGAGAAGCAGGAGAAGTCCGCGTGAGCCGCCTGCGGCGAAAGAATTATCTGCAAGTCTGGCTGGATGCGTGCCCCCTCATGGCTCAGGATGAAAAAGCATGCCGGTAGAACTGCGCCGTTGCCATGGGATCGAGGACTTCCGCGCGTGTGTAGGTCTGCAGAAGGAAGTCTGGAATTTCACCGACGCCGAACTGGTGCCGCTGCGAATGTTCGTGGTAGCCGATAAAGTGGGCGGGCAGGTTATGGGAGCATTTGAGGGCGACACCATGGTGGGGTTTGCCCTGTCGGTGCCCGGAACGCGTTCCGGGCACATCTACCTGCACTCCCACATGCTGGCGGTACGGAAAGACCATCGCAACGGGGGATTGGGACGGCAGCTAAAGCTGATGCAACGCGAGGATGCGCTCGCCCGCGGCATCGAGTTGATCGAGTGGACGTTCGATCCGCTGGAGATCAAGAATGCTTACTTGAATATCGAAAAGCTTGGGGCGGTGGCGCGGCGCTACAACATCAACCAGTACGGGATCACCTCGTCTCCGCTGCAGGGCGGATTGCCTAGCGACCGGCTGATTGCGGAATGGTGGCTGAAGTCCAAACGGGTAGAGCGATTGCTGGCGGAGGGAAAGAATGCGGTGGCCAAGGCGGTGACATCGATTTCAGTGCCGGCGCAGATCTATGAGTGGAAAGCGTCGCCGGAAACCCGGGTGAGAGCCCAGCAAGTACAGGAAGGAAACCGAGAGCAGTTCTTGAAAGCTTTTGCCACTGGGCTGGCGGTTCTGAATTACGAACGTGACGCCGAGGGCAATGGAAAGTATCTGCTGGGACGGTGGGATGAGAACTGGTCGTATGCATCAGAGGGTTAACGGCAGAGAGCCTGGATTTCCATGAAAATCGAAGCTGTGACACTGCGCGAAATTCATATGCCGCTCGTACATTTTTTCGAGACGAGCTTTGGCCGCACGTATAGCCGCCGTATTTTACTAGTTACGGTTCACTGCGAAGGGGTGGATGGATGGGGCGAGTGCGTGGCCGGGGAAGATCCTTTTTACAGCAGCGAGTGGATTGAGAGCGCCTGGCCTACTCTGACCAAATACTTGATTCCGACGCTGCTGGGAAAGCAGGTCGAATCGGGCCGGGAGTGTCCTGCCTTGCTGAAGCGGATTACGGGGCACCGGATGGCCAAAGCGGCGCTCGAGAATGCTCTCTGGGATGCCGAGGCTATCCAGAAAAAGCAACCGCTATGGAAATTGCTGGGGGGGACGCGCACGGAGATTGCCTGCGGAGTCTCCATCGGAATTCAGGATTCAGTCGAGCAGTTGCTCCAGAAGATCGAGACGGAGCTGGCGGCGGGTTATCGCCGAATTAAGGTCAAGGTGAAACCGGGTTGGGACGTGAACGTGCTGGAGCGCATTCGCTCGCGCTGGGCGGATATCACGTTGAGCTGCGATGCGAACTCCGCTTACACGCTTGATCAGTTGGAGCACCTGCGCAATTTCGATCAGTTCAACCTGCTGATGATCGAGCAGCCGCTGTGGAATGACGACATCTACTATCACGCGCGGCTGCAGAAGGAACTGCGGACGGCTGTCTGCCTGGATGAGTCGATCATCAATGCGCGGGTTGCGGCCGCAGCAGTGGAAACGGGAGCCTGCCGCATCATCAATATCAAAGTCGGGCGTGTGGGCGGGTTCAGCGAGGCACTGAAGATTCACGATGTTTGCCAGTCCAACAAAATTCCGGTTTGGTGCGGAGGCATGCTGGAAACGGGTATTGGACGAGCCCAGAATATAGCCTTGTCAACTCTGCCGAATTTCACTCTGCCTGGCGATGTCTCGGCTTCCAAGAGGTATTGGAAGGAAGACATTATTGAGCCCGAAGTAGAAGTCTCTTCCCGTGGGTTTATTCCGGTCTGCGAGAAGCCTGGCAGGGGGTATGAAATTATGCCCGAACTGATCGACAAATTGACCGTGAGAAAAGAGACGTTGCGGGCATAGACGGACTGTCAAAGCGAGTATCAGTATCCCCCACCGCCAGACTCAGTTCCCCGCGCAAGCTTTTCCTGCTGAGCCTTTAAGAGCTCAACCGCTTCGGCAAACGTCAGGTCCGCGCGTACTTCGCGAAAATCGCTGAACACTTCATCTGTCGTAATGCTGAGTCCTCTCAAGAGGAGAATCTTCCCGGTCACCTTCAGCTTCATAGAGGTGATTTCCCAGGAGCCATCGCCGACATCGGCCTGCTGGACGCGAAAATATCCGCCTTTGTCGAGGTGACCGATAATTCCCCAGCCGAAGGTGACATCGCGAAATAGGGTGCCCTCGATACGCGCGAGCCTATGAGCGGAAGCATCAATGAGCAGGTAGCCCTTCAATCCCTGCAAGACCTGCTCGACACGACTGGGTGGGGAATAGGAGGGATTGGGGGTAAATTTCAGCTTCGTAAGCGGATCTCCAGCTTTCCCAACGGTGGCTTCTGCGGTTTCGGTTCCGTCATACTCGTACAGAAAAGCATTGGGCAAAGCGCGAAGGATTCGGAGCGTGCGCTGCTCATCTGCTTTTTCCTGCGCACGCTTTTTCCGGAGTTGCTCAGGATTGCTTGCCAGCCAAGCCAGATGGTCCTGTTCAGCTTTCTGTTGTTGCGCAGTGAGCGGCTGATCGTTATAGGCGATGGTCATGCCCGCCATCGAATCATTGGTCTCGATATAAAGGCGAGTCTGAGATCCGCGCGGAATCTGTCTGCGGGAACGGAAAAGGTGCTTGTGAGAGTCATCCTGGGCGGCCTTCATCTCGTGAGCGATGGTCAGGCGCACCAGTTCTGCGGCGGAGATTTCCGGGGCGCGGTTCTCCTGGGCGCGTAGAGGAGGGGCGAGCGACCAAAGCGCCAACAGAGTGGCGGAAAGCAGGCCGCTTGCGCCTCGCATGTGCCGAGTAGAAAGCATTGCCACCTTCAGTTTAGCAATGTGGCGCAATGATTACGTCGCGTGGGCCTTATGATTACGAGAGAGGCATTCCTGGGGGCTGAGTTGCTTGCCGCTGGAGCGGCGAGTCGGTATAGTCGATGGAGCGACGCGGTCGTCCCAATCTGCCTTTCAATCCGGCAGTGCAATATCCGCTTCCAAGGAGAACATCGATGAGTGCTCCGTTGTCAGCAGACTTGGCGCAGATCGGTAAGTCGGTGGTGATCAAGGGCGAATTGTCGGGCAGCGAAGACCTTTATGTCGATGGTCAAGTGGAAGGCAGCATCGCCCTGAAAGGAAATGCTTTAACGATTGGACCGAACGGCCAAGTGAAAGCCTCGGTCGAAGCCAAGGGCGTTATTGTGCAGGGGAAACTCGATGGCAATGTCATGGCCAGCGATCGCGTAGAATTACGCAAGTCGGCCATTGTCAACGGAGACATTGCCACCCAGCGCATCGCCATTGAAGAAGGGGCATTTCTCAAAGGGAAAGTGGACATTCAGGGCAAAGCCGAGAAGGCTGCCGGAAAGTAACTACTGCCATTTGCGCCATGCGAGTTAAAGTATTACTTGCGAATGGAGCTTTCAGTCCCAGAGCTATGGATGCGTCGGGCTGGACAGGACAGGTCAGATGGCATCCGTCACGCAAAACTTCATGAAGCTTTTTCGGGGTTCATCGAGTAGCACGTCGGCCCAGACGCCGGCCGCGACTCATAAACTTACGCGCCGCTCCAGCGGGCTGGGCGAACTCGCGCGTCTATGGAATTCCGAGACTCCCCTGTGCGTGCTTGATCTGGGCTCGACCTCGCCGACGAATATCCGCTTCTTCACCGAGCGGACACACAAAATCTATAGCGAAGATCTTCTGGTAGCGTCGACCGAGCCGCACCTGGCCACCAAGGACGAGCAGGGCAATGCGATTTTGGATAGCCGGAAGTTCCTGGGAGAAAACCTGCAATACCCGGCAGCTCACTTTGACGTCGTCCTGTGCTGGAACTTGCCGGACTATCTCGATGAAAGCCTGGTACGTCCGGTGATGGGGCGTCTGTGGTCGGTGCTGAAACCGGGCGGCATGATGCTGGCATTTTTTCACACCAAAGATGCCGGGCCGGATTCCCCCTGCTACCGCTTCCACATTCTTGATAAAGACACGCTGGAAATGCAGAGAGTAATCGCAAGGCGTGAAGCACGCCGCGGGCCTACGGGGGCTGTGCACACCACGGTTGGAGAAGGATTCCGCCTGCAACGCGTGTTTAACAACCGACACATCGAAACTCTCTTTCGCGATTTCGCCTCTATAAAATTCTTCCTCGCCCGGGACAACGTGAGGGAAGTGCTCGTCGTCAGATAGTTGGGGAACTTCTTCTCTGGGTTAGTGTCATGCTCAATCTGGAACGGTAGCCTGTCATACTGCGGCATTAGCCCTGAGTCAGATGTAGAGAGCCGAAATGATTTTCTTTCGGATAAGCGCGGGGGGAGTGAAATACCACAGGTCTACCCTTCAGTTGCACTCGTCGCGAGCATTTCGCGTTGCTGCTGTGTTGACGTTCTCTTTGCTGCTGTGCCTGCAGATCGTGGCCCAGACTGCGGAAAGCGAAGGGCCGCAAACCGAGGTGCTGCGCGGAACCGTGGTCAATGCCGCTAGCCAAGCCCCAATTCCTCGCGCGCTGGTTTATTCTGCCGACAATCGGTACGCGGCGCTGACCGATGCGGATGGGCATTTTGAGTTCGCCTTGCCTAAGCAGCAGCCTTCCGACGCGGGGGGATTCGAATACGCCGGACCTTCTGCGCGAACCTGGGAGGTGCGAGGCAATCGCATGGCTCTCGCGCTGATGGCGCGCAAACCTGGGTTTCTGAATCCTCCGGTCGAGGGCGTCGGGGAGAAAGCTGCTTCCGAGAACGACATCACAATTCCGTTGCTTCCGGAGGGGATTATCAAAGGCCGGGTTACGGCAGCCGGAGCCGAGCCCGCGACAGGCGTAGCGGTGCAGTTGCTGACGCGACAGGTACAAGAGGGAGTCCTGCGCTGGGTGCCGGGACCGACCGTGCAGGCGAGTTCGGCGGGAGAGTTTCGCTTTGCGGAACTGCTTCCCGGTTCGTACAAGCTTCAAACGCGCGAATGGATGGACAATGATCCGGTAGCCCAAGTGCCCGGTTCCCAGGTGTACGGGTTCCCACCGGTTTACTACCCGGGAGGCACCGAGCCTTCGGGCGCGGCTGCGATCGAACTTGACGCCGGACAGACGGTGCAGGCCGATATAGAGATTCAGGGCAAGCCCTATCACCAGGTCCGAATTCCGGTCGCGAATGCGGATATCAACAACGGTTTCAGCGTGACGGTGGAAGGGGAACAGGGATCCCGATTTGAACTGGGCTTCAACACGAACGAGCAGAGGATCGAAGGCATGTTGCCCGGGGGCAACTATACAGTGCAGGCCACCACGTATGGCCCAAACTCGGTCAGTGGGAGCGTGAGTATCCGAGTGGGCGATGCGCCCGTGCAAGGGCCGACGCTCGTGCTGGGGCCCAATACGAATATCCCAGTCCAGGTGAAAGAAGAATTCGGCGACTCGTCTTCGAACAGTTCCGCAAGCTGGTCGGATGGAAAGCACACGTATGAGCTGCGGGGGCCGCGATTGTATCTGCAGGCCCGGCTCGAGAGCGTGGACGAGATGGAGCCGCGCGGTGCCGCACTTCGGCCACCCACTCCGCCCGATGACCAGGCGCTGGCACTAGAGGGAGTTCCTCCGGGCCGCTATTGGCTGCGAGTGTCGACGTCACGGGGTTACATCGCATCGGCGACGATGGGTTCTCTCGACCTGCTTCACCAGCCATTCACGGTCAGTTCTGGATCGAGCGCGGCGATTGAGATCACGATGCGGGATGACGGCGGGGAACTGGACGGTACAATCAGTTCTGCCGCCCAGCAAAACTCCGCGCCTGGTTCGGGTTCGGGGCCGAGAGCCTTTGTCTATTGCGTGCCGCTGCCGGAGAGCGCGGGACAATTCCAGCCCTTGGTGGTGTCGGAAGATGGCAAGTTCAATGCCCAGATGATGGCACCGGGAGACTACCGGATTCTGGCCTTCAGCGTACAGCAACCGAATCTTCCTTACCGTGATGCTGACGCCATGAAGGCCTACGAATCGCAGGGGCAGGTCGTGCATTTGAGCGCTGGGCAGAAGACCACGGTGCAACTGCAGAACGTCATAAGCGCGGAGTAGAAATGCCGGTGCGTCCTCGAAGCTCGATCGTGCGGAGCATGGCTTTGGCGGCGTGCTGTGTCGCTTCAGGGGGATGCCGGCTTGCGGCGCAGAATCCTGATCTGCCGTACAAATTTGCGGGGCAGTACCGCGTTTCGGGAAGCGCGGTGAGCAAGATCGACGGGCATGCGCTCGGGCGAGTGCGTGTGACGCTGGCAGACACCAGGAACACCCAGAGATGGCAGGCCATCGTTACCGGGGAAGACGGGCGCTTCGTGTTCCCCGCGGTGCCGGCCGGTAAATTCTCTCTGAGCGGCATGAAGCGAGGATTCATTCCTGCGGCATACGACCAGCACGATCAGTTCTCGACCGCCATCGTCACGGGCGCGGGCCTGGATACCGAACACCTTGTGCTGAAGCTCGCGCCCAATGGCGTCATCTACGGAAATGTACTCGATGAGGTGGGGGAGCCCGTTCGAAGCGCGAAAGTTACGCTTTACGTTGACGATCATAGTGAGGGCGTGGACAAGATCCGCGAAGCACAAACTGTTTTTACCAACGATCTTGGGGCCTACGAGGTGCTCTCGCTCAGGCCGGGTACATACTATATTTCGGCAGCGGGGAAGCCGTGGTACGCGGTGAGTCCGCCATTGGAGGCGGGAGGTTCGGCTCCGGGCAGTCGGCTGACGCCTGCCGCTAACGTCGATCACTCGCTCAATGTGGCATATCCGTTAACTTACTATCCGGATGTAACGGACTCGGAGAGTGCCACGCCGATTCCGGTGAAAGGCGGGGAGCGGCTGGAGGTGGACATTCACCTGAATCCTGTTCCGGCGCTGCGGCTGCGCTTTCATATGATCGGCGACCAGGAACATGGCTACGCATCGCCGCAGTTCGAGCAGCATTCGTTCGACGGATCGACGGCCATCAATCCGACAAACGTGGCCATGGTGTCTCCCGGCGTCATGGAAGTGGATGGCATTCCCGCCGGACGCTACGATGTGCGACTCCAGGGACCGAACGCAGGGATGCAAGTGAGTGGGGTTGATATTACGACCGAAGGACAAGAGCTCGATACTTCGACGGCCGAGGCGTTCAGTACCGTAAAGATAACAGTGCAAGGCACGGAACTGGGAAAACCGGGTACGCTCGCGGTGGGCTTGCGCTCGCACGGGAGAACCGGGATGAGGGCAGTGCGCGTCGACGACAAGGGTGAGGCCGAAGTGCAGCAGGTGCCGCCTGGAGACTACGAGGTAGTTCTCTTCAGCAGAGGCCGGCGCTATTCGATCTCTCGGATCAGGGCGGAGGGAGCGGAAGTGACTGGACGTGACGTTACGATCACGGCGGGTTCTACTCCATCGATCGCAGTTACGGCTCTTGTCGGCAGCGTGGTTGTCGAGGGCGTTGTCAAGCGCGCAGGAAAAGCCTTCTCAGGCGCGATGGTAGTTCTGGTTCCCAAGGACGTGGAAGGGAATCGCGACATGTTCCGCCGCGATCAGAGCGACCTGGATGGGACGTTCAGTCTGCGGGATGTTGCCCCGGGCAGCTATACGCTGGTCGCGATTGAGAACGGGTGGGATTTGGACTGGTCTCAACCTGGTGTGATTGCGGTGTATGCCAAACGCGGACGCGGAATCCAAGTGACGAATACGCCCGGGAAGCCTTTGCGTGTCGATTCGCCTGTCGACGTCGTCTCGAAATAAGGCAGAAATCTTTACCACAAGGTGCACAGAGGATCACAGAGGGAAGGCATCATGTCTTCCAGACTATTACTCCCATGCGGAACAAATAGTGGGTTGAGATCTCGATCTTCTGGCAGCAGGCGCTGGAGCAAAGAATTTCCCGGATCTCGCCAGGTTCATACGCTCTGCGTACTGAGGCAACTCCGTCAACGCGGGAGATATGACTTCGCATCAATGGAAAGCCCGCATAGACCAGCGCCAGATGGAGCGGGTGGCGGATCAGATCGTTTATGAGTATGGCGCGGCGAGCCACGCGACAGGCCTCCTCACCGAACCGTGCGAGCTGCGCCGGCTCCAGGTGATGGGCGAACAGACTACAACTCACAATATCGAAACTGTTGTCACGAAAAGGAAGGGCGAGCGCGTCGGCAACCAGGGAACGATGGCTGGGCTGCAGGTGTGTGGGAACGCGGTCGAGATCCGTGATGTCAAGCTTTATCCCTTTTCGCAATAGCTGCTTGCCTGCTTCTCTCGGTACTTCGCCGTATCCGGCAGCGACTTCGAGCAAAGAAAAGTGTTTCTCGCCCACGGCCGTGGCGACACGTTCGATCAGGCTGCGAGTGGTGGCGACTCCGCCGAACCATCGGTTGATGCGGCAGAGATCCTGCAGAGACGTGTCAACTTCGTCTCGGGGGCAGGTATTGGAGTCGAGGATTTCGGGGGTATTGACGCGTTGCATGGCGACTAGGATCACGACAGTGTAGACGACTGCGCGCTTGCGTTTGTCAAGGGGAAGTCAAAGGCCGGTCGAGCTTCGCTAACTGGACAGCCGATGGCGGCTGTCCCTACAAACAAACCTCATACTTCGGCTAGTTCTTCTTCCAGGAGTTGCTTGTTGTAGAGATCGCTGTAGTAGCCGTTCCGGGCGAGGAGTTCGTCGTGGGTGCCTACTTCCACGATACGACCGCCGTGCAGGACGGCGATGCGATCGGCATTGCGCACAGTGGAGACGCGGTGGGAGATGAAGATCGTCGTGCGCCCCTTCATGACATCGCGGAGGTGATTGAGGATCTTGTCTTCGGTTTGGGTATCCACGCTGGAAAGAGCATCGTCGAGGATCAGAATGCGCGGGTTACGAATCAAAGCACGGGCGATGGCAGTACGCTGTTTCTGCCCGCCCGATAGTGTGATGCCGCGCTCCCCGACCATTGTGTCATAGGCTTCCGGAAAGGCTTCGATGTCAGCGGCTATGTTGGCGGCCTCGGCGGAATTGTGAATTTCTGCATCGCTGGCCGAATCCACTCCGAGCGCGATGTTCTCGCGGATGCGGTCACTGAACAGGAAAGTCTCCTGCGGCACAAAGCCGATGCTTCTGCGCAAGGAGGACAGCGAGTAGTCGCGGACGGGACGGCCATCGATCAACACGGTTCCGGGATCGGCGTCGTAGATGCGTGGAATCAGATCGACCAGCGTGGTCTTGCCTGATCCGGTCGGACCGACAATGGCCAGGCTGGTGCCTGCAGGGATTTTCAGGTTTACGTCGTGCAGAACCTGCTTACCTTCATATTTGAAATCAAGGTGCCGAAATTCAATGTCGCCTCGGATGTCATAGTCCCGGGCGGCGGGAATATCCCTGATTTCGGGCTCCTCCTGCATGATCTCGTTTATACGGATGAGCGAGGCAGTTCCGCGCTGGAAGATGTTGATCACCCATCCCAGAGCGATCACCGGCCAGGTGAGCTGCATCATGTAGGTGCTGAAGGAAACGAACTGGCCGACGCTCATTGAGCCATCAAGTTTCAACGTGGTCGCGATTCCGGGATTATCTGTTCCCAGTTTCGTGAACAGGTGAATCGTGGATTGCCCAGTGAGAACTTCGCGGCCTCCCAGCCAGAGCACCAGAACGACGGCGCAGCCCAGCATCAGTTCCAGGGTGGGCCAGAGCATCCCCATCAGGCGAACCAGTTTGAGACTGCGGCGAATGTATTCCTTGTTCTCGGCCTCAAAGGACTTGATTTCGGCCTCTTCCTGCACGTAGGCGCGAATCAGGCGTGCTCCGGAGAAATTCTCCTGCGCACGGGCGGAGATATCGGAGAACATGGCCTGAATGCGTTCGAAGCGCTCGTGAATGCGGCGGCCGAAGGTCTGGATGACGATGCTGACCGCGGGCAGAGGCAGGAAAGTGAACAGGGTCAGCCACGGGCTGATCGAAATCATGAACGACAGTGCGCCCACTGTGTAAACCAGCGTGTTCGCGGAATACATGATGGCGGGCCCGAGCAGCATGCGAACGGCGTTCAGATCGTTCGTTGCGCGGGCCATGATGTCGCCGGTGCGATGGCGTTGGTAATAGGCGTAGCTCAGATTTTCGAGGCGAGCGAAAAGATCGTTGCGGAGATCGAACTCGATGTCGCGCGAAATGCCAATCACCACCCAGCGCGTGAGGAACTGGAAGATTCCTTTGGTGACGGCGATAGCGAGAAGCATTGCCGCGTAGACGAGCAACTTGTGCTTGGTAACGCCAGTGTGCAGATCGTCGGCAGCCTTGCCGATCACCAGCGGGAAAAGAATCCAGATGCCATTGGTGAACAGGACGCAGATGCTGCCGAAGATGTATCCCCAGCGGTAGCGTTTCACGTACGGAAGCAGCGGCCGCAGGCTTTTGGGAAACATTCAGAAGGTGTAGATGAGATTTTAGCAGGGAAGGTGCAGCGATTTTGGCCTTCGAGCGGGTTAGTAGCGCATCCGCGTATTACTGAAACCGGTATCCCGGTTTTGGGGTGCAGCGATACACGCGTCCCCGGTCGGGGTTGGCTTGGGTGTCGCAAGAAGCCCAGCTCAAGAACAGGAGAGGTCCGAGGGGAAAGATAATCGGCTGTCCATCAAGCTCGGCCTCGATGCTTACGCTTTCCGCGTTGGCGGGCAAAGTGAATGACATGCCATCGCCAAAAATGGCGGGATAAGACCAGTGCTCGCGCTGGCTGACCATGGGACGAAAGACTTCGGCTTCAAACAGAAAGGTCGCAGTATCGGACCAGTTGCGGGCAGAGACGGTGAGAATGCGGCCGCCCTGGCTGGTGACATCAGATTCGATGCGGGTGAATGGACACGGCCCGGCGATGCAGGAGGCGCGAGGACTACGGAATTGATTTCCGGCGCCGGCGTCGAGGCTGGCCGAAGCGGTCGCGGCTTTCCACACGCCATCCGGAGAACAGGGGTTCTGGCCTTTGCAGGGTACGTTACCTTTATTCTGCACTTCGAAAATTTTGACTGCGCTGCCGACATTGAGATCGGTGGGCGCCTTGACGGTGTAGCGGACGCGAATGCTGGAGACTTTGACTTGCGGTCCATTTTGGGGAGGCAGTTTTACGGCAATGGGCGCGAGATGGACGATGTAGAGTTTATCGACGACGTAGTCATTGAGATCCAGAGGGCGGTAGCGCGGATCGCGGAAATGAATCACAATCGGGTGTCCGTGGCGAATGGGTTTCCGCAAATGCAAGGCGAACATTCCGGAGGGCTCGGAGGTTGTATCTGCAACCGCCAGATTGTCGGTGGAAATGGCGACGCCGCCGATGGGCAACTGCTTTTTGGGATCGGTGTCGTCCACCAGCACCGCGCCGCGAAGAGTGATGGGCTTCTGAATGCCCCAGCGAATCACGGACAAGGCCGTCGCCCCGAGCAGAACGGTGACGATCAGGGCAATCCAGACTTCGATTTTATGTGCCCGAGTCATGGGTAGTTGGTGGGATTCCCAATCCCATTTGCATTCAAACCATTGCAGCGAACGGCAACGGCCCAAGTGTCACTTGCATCCTTAGACCGGGAAATACCAAAATAAAGTGAAATCTGCAATATGATGCCAGCGAACTGGATTCCGTCGTCTCGCAAGTGTGCATGAAGCACGCCAAGACAAGCATAACGGATGTGCCGGGGCCCGCGCTCTCCAGGCGGCAAGTCCTGCGCCACCTTGTGGGGGCTGGCGTGGTGCTGCCGTGGGCAGGAATGCTGCCTATCGGCACCGGGTTCGCACAAAGTCCACGTACATCTAGCGCCCCCGCCGGAGCAAGAATCGGCACGGTCACGAATCTCTCGGTCGAGGATGATCAATTTCTTGACGACGTCGAGAAGGCCAGCTTTCAGTTCTTCTGGGAACAGGGGAGCCCGAATACGGGGATGGTCAAGGACCGTTGCAACCTGCGCAATCCCAATCAGCTGAGTGCGGCCAGCATCGCGGCTACGGGATTTGGCCTGACTGCGCTTTGCATCGGAGATCAGCGTAAGTACGTGCCCGCGGGGGCAGCGCTGGAGCGCGTCTTTGCGACTCTTCGGTTCCTCTGGAAAAAGTTGCCGAATCATCGTGGCTTCTTCTTCCATTTCGCTAATTCGGAGACCGGCGAACGGATGTACGACTCGGAAGTTTCGTCGGTGGACACGGCGATCCTGCTCTGCGGGCTTATCACTTGCCGTGAACACTTCCGCCATCCCGCCGTGGCTGAACTGGCGAACCTGATTTTGAACCGTGTGGATTGGAGCTGGCTCGCCGAAGACACCTCGCTGCTCACACACGGCTGGACTCCGGAGGTGGGATTTCTGCCCTCACGATGGGATTACTACAGCGAACTGATGATGCTGTACCTGCTGGCCATGGGAGCTACGCATAATCCACTTCCAGAAAATACCTGGAATGCATGGAAGCGGCTCATCTTCGAATATGACGGAATGCGATATATCGGATCATTTGCCCCGCTTTTCGTACACCAGTATTCGCAGGCCTGGTTCGATTTCCGCAACAAACGCGATAAGTTCGCGGACTATTTTCAGAACTCCATGACAGCGACGGAGGTGCATCGCCGCTTCTGCCTGGAATTGAACAAGCAGTTCCCGGATTATAGCGAGGAATTATGGGGAATCACCGCTTCGGACTCGCAGCACGGATACGTGGTGTGGGGAGGACCACCAGCCATGGGGCCGATCGATGGATCGGTAGTGCCGAGCGCGGCGGGAGGCTCTTTGCCGTTCTTGCCGGCAGAGACTCTGCGAGTGTTGAAGACCATGCGGAGCAAGTATCCCTCATCCTGGACGAAGTACGGTTTCGTAAACGCATTTAACCCGCTGAAAAACTGGTATGACTCGGACGTGATTGGCATTGATACTGGGATCATCCTGCTGATGGCGGAGAATCTGCGAACCGGATTTGTGTGGGATACGTTCATGAAGAGCGCGG
This sequence comes from Candidatus Sulfotelmatobacter sp., assembly GCA_036376495.1. GTDB lineage: Bacteria > Acidobacteriota > Terriglobia > Terriglobales > Acidobacteriaceae > Sulfotelmatobacter. The sequence goes on from DASVAE010000050.1 coordinate 24,121, forward strand.
AAGCGAAGCGGGGCATGGACAGGGCTGGCTTTCAGAAAGCAAGTTATCTTTTGCCCGACCATGGAGAGGGGCTGTGAACGAGGCAAGAGACGAGTTACACCCGTTGTGAGTCCGCAAGTAACTATTGGCTGCACGCGGGCTTGTGATGCCGATCACAGTGAACCCGGCTGGGTTCCGCCTAACATAGATTCTCTAGCAATGGAGAAAAAGGTCAGGGCTGGAATCCTTGGGTACGGGCGCATGGGGCGCGGGTTTGCCGCTGCCATGCAGGAAAGCGGCCTGTGGGAAATAGCTGCTGTCTATGATATCTGCGCACCGGTGCGGGAACTAGCGCGACAGCAACTGCCGGAGGCTGCGATTTATGAGCGGCCGGAACCGATCTTCTCCGATCCTTCCATCGATGTAGTCGGGTTATTCACGCTGGCGGACGCGCGGCCGCAGCAGATCAGGCAGGCACTCGCAAGCCGCAAGCATGTTTTGGCCGAAAAGCCCATTGGCGCCGACGTGGAGACAGAGTGGGAGTTGGTGCGCGCCATTGAGGCGAGCGATCGCTTTGTGGCCGTCAATTTATTCAACCGGAATGCCTGGTACCACAAGGATATCCGGCGCTTCATCGCCGACGGGGAGATCGGAGATCTGGCGGTGATTCGCGTTTGTCACATGACGCCTGGGCACATGCCGCTTGAGGGTCATGATCCGGAAGGACCCCCGTTTCACGACTGCGGCATGCATTACGTCGACGTCGCGCGCTGGTATGCAGGCAGCGAGTACAAGACATGGCACGCGCAGGGGCTACGCGCGTGGGGCTATAAGGATCCCTGGTGGGTCCAGGCACATGGGACGTTTGAGAACGGCGTTGCCTTTGACATCACGCAGGGGTTTATCTACGGACACCTTGCCAAAGAACAGCCGCATAACTGCTACGTGGACGCGATCGGCACCCAAGGCGTGGCGAGGATGAGGCACGACTTCTCCGAAGCCACCGTGGAACTCTACGGCGTACACGAGATGCTGCGAAAGACAGCGGCCTTCAATGACAAAAAGCTGGATGTGATGGTGGATGTATTCGCTCGCTCTGTTCTGGCGGGGAAAAACCTGGGGTTCCCGCAGGCGCGCGATAGCGTGATTGCCTCGGAGGTCAGCTGGGCCATGCTCAACGATGCGGTTGCAAATATTCCGCCGGTCCGCGGCACGCCGGAAGAGATGCAGCAGATTCTCGAGCACCGAAGGCGTTTGGTGAATGGGTTTGGGCTTCCTGTCAGAATGCAAGAACTTTCGGATCTGCCGCTCGCTCCGGTCTAGATTTCGTCCGCGCAGTCGATTCTGCTCTCACAATCAATTTCGCGCTATTCTTAAGCGCGTCGTACTCGATCCCTTTGACCCCATTGATTCATTGTTAAACGCCCGGAATAGCAGGTGCTGGCTATGCGGAAATGTCCCTGGTCTGTGATAGTGGTAAGTGCTCTGCTCATCGTTGCAGGGGCGGCGGGGCTGATCTTTCACCTTGCGGATCTCAAGGGGGCGCACGCAGTTTCGTATGACCTCGTTCTAGTCAGCTTCGTGCGGTTGATGGCGGTGGTCATTGGGATGTTCATGCTCACTGGCCGCAACTGGGCCCGCTGGCTAGCCATGGCCTGGATTACTTTTCATGTGATTGTGAGCGCGTTTCATCCCGTGGGCGAGCTGGCCGTTCATCTTGTGCTGTTTGGCGTTTTTGCGGTTGCCCTGTTTCACCGCGCCGCGGCCCAATACTTCTCAGCCGTGAAAGAGCCTGCGTCCTGAGGCCGTCCGCAGTAGACTGATTGAAATATGGCCGTATCCTGGAGATCAGTTTGGGTAGGGGTGACGCTGTGCCTGGCCCTGCAAGGAATTGCGGCAAGCCAGAACGCCAGTTCGGACGGGCAGTCCAGCCCGGAGGCGCCTACTAGCACTGCACCGGCGCGAAAACCGATCAGCTTTGATCAATTCATCGATGAGGCAATTTCACAGGAGCGGAGCCTGATCGCGCTCATGCGCAATTTTCGGCCCATTACCGAGACTTACGTTCAGGAGCAAAAGAGGGATCCGGAAGCGGGTATGGTTCCCAATGGAGACCAGTACTTCCTTAGTCGTCTGGATCTCAGCAAAGGGGAGAATGCGCTTTCTTTTGCCCAGCAGGAACAGCCGAAGCGGGGATTCTTCCAGTGGTGGCATAAACCCAGTGCAGAGCGCTTTTCGGCTGGCGGATTTGTGGAAGCTCTCTTCCCCGATCTGGAGCACTTCGATCGATCCAACTACACGTTCGATTATGTGCGTTTCGAGAATCTGGGAGAGGTGCGTTGCGTGGTGGTGGACGTCAAGCCGCGGGACAAGACAGACAGTCGCGGGTTCATGGGGCGGATCTGGTTCGAAGACGAGAATGCCAGCATTGTGCGCTTTACCGGAGCCTATACTGCGGAGCCATTCGAGAAGAGAGCGTTTCATTTCGACAGCTGGCGGGTGAACACATTGGACGTGCGTTGGATGCCTGCTTATGTGTACACCGAGGAGTGGAACCCGGAACCGACGGTTCACGAGCTATGGTTCAAGGCTCAAACCCGGGTCTGGGGATATGATCTGGCGAATGCGGGCGATCATCGGGAATTCGCCAAACCTCTGACCGACGCGCCCGGCCTGGTGGATCCGAAGAGTCATGAGGCCTCACAGAGCCTGAATCCGGCTTACACCGTGGGCAAGAATACATATACGCCCGACGACGAACTGGTGGAGCGATTGCAAGTGGCGGGGTTGATGGCGCCGAATGGCGATGTGGACAAGGTACTGGAAACCGTTGTTAACAACATTCTGCTGACCAACGATATCGAGATTCCGGCGGTGCGCTGCCGGGTTCTGCTGACCACCCCGCTGGAATCGTTTGTCGTAGGGCGAACCATCATCGTGAGCCGCGGGTTGTTGGACGTCTTACCGGATGAGGCTACGCTGGCGGCGGTGCTGGCTCATGAACTGGCACATATTGTTTTGCATCAATCTGATCGGGGGGAATATTTGTCTGAACTAGCGCTGCCGTTCTCCGATCTGGAGATATTTTCGCATCTGGATTTCCATTTCGAGCCGGAGCAGGAACTCGAGGCAGACAAGAAGGGGCTGGAGTTATTTGCGAAGTCTCCCTACAAAGATCAGATGGCCAAGGCCGGATTGTTCCTGTCAGTTCTAAATGCGCGCTCGGCGCAGTTGCCCAATTTGTTGCACGGCCGCTTCAGCAACGATTTCGGAAGTAGTCATCTGACCGGCATGCAGGGCTTGTCGAGATCCGGTCAGCTTCAGACAAATCGACTGGATCAGGTTGGGGCGCTGCCACTCGGATCGCGCATCGTGGTAAATCCATGGTCAGATCAAATCGAGTTGCTGAAGAGCAAGCCGGTACAACTGGAATCCTCAGCGGAGAAAATGCCGTTCGAGGTGACTCCGTTTTTCTTCCATCTGAAGCGACTGGAAGATGAGCACAAGATGCAGAGCGACATGCGCTGACCGAGAGCCGACTTTCGCGCTTGTGCATGGGACGGGGATTGTCAACGCACCGCAGGGATCTCAAAGGCGCAAGCGCAGCCTGACAGAGGGCCCGGTCCGCGATTGATGATTCGCGGCTTTCGACGGAATCAGGTCACGCCTGAACGCAGCGAGGGCGAGCGCCGCTACGGTCATAGTCCAGACAAGGAAAAACAAGGAGCTGGCGTCAAATAAGAGTGAGTCGCGCATCAGGATCCTCCCGGGGCGCGAGGCAAAGGCCTCGCGCTGATCGAATGTGCTGTCCTGGACAGGCCGAGAGCCACCGGCAATTTATTGCTCGGGCGGAGTTGGCGGCTGCTGGTTCATGTGTTTTTGCATGCGGGCTTCGTGCTTGGCCTCCATCTGCTTCAGCTGCGATTGCTGATCGGGAGTAAGCAGTTGGTACATCTGGTTGTGAATGCGGGTCTCAGCGATCGTCATCTGGGCCTGGATCTGGGCCTTCTGGTTGGCCAAGGCTTGGACCTTGTCTTGATCGAATGAGCCTTCGACGTACTGACGAAGCTGCTGATCGATCACGCGCTGCTGCTGGAACAACGGCTTCATCGCAGGTTTTTCTTTCTGCCAGATGGCTTTCATCTGCGACTTCTGGTCGTCGGTCAGATTGAGTTGCTTGGCGAGAAAGCCCATATGTCGGCCGATACCCATTCCCATACCCATGCGGTGGTGCATCGGCGGAGACGCGGGTGTATCCGCGGTTTGCGAATGGCCTGCGACCGTTCCCATCAGGACGGCCAAGGCGGCGATCAGCAAGCGATAGCGAAACGATTTCATGGTGACTCCTATTTTGTCCGGTTGCCCGGGGCATTGCGTACACTGATAGAAACACGAGTTTCCGGGAAAAGGTGGTAAAAAGTCGGTCAGCGGGAGTAAAGATTTGTAACCTTGGATGGCCCGCAAAGGGCTTTAAAGGCGTGTTTGACAATTCTTTACTACGACCTGACCGGAGATGATGCAGAATTATGAAAGGGATGGAACGAATCCTGGTTATCGACGACGACGTGGAACTCTGCCAATTGGTGGGCGAGTATCTGCGGGCGGAAGGGTTCACGACGGAGTGCGTCCATGATGGCGAAAGCGGCCTGAAGAAGGCAACCATGGGCGACTACGTGTTGGTTGTGCTCGATGTTATGTTGCCTGGGATTAATGGATTCGAAGTGCTGCGCAGAATTCGCGCGAGTTCGCGCTTGCCCGTGCTGTTGCTCACCGCGCGCGGGGAAGATGTAGATCGTATTGTGGGATTAGAGATAGGCGCGGACGATTATCTGCCGAAGCCGTTCAATCCCAGAGAACTGGTGGCACGAATTCGCGCCGTGCTGCGGCGGACCCATGGGGAAGGGAGCGGGTCGCCGGCTGCTCCGGATGTTGTCACTGTGGGCGATGTTGAGCTGGACCCCGCAACACGAACGGTTCGGTTAGAAGGCAAGGCGGTGGATCTCACTTCGGTTGAGTTTAATCTTCTGGAAGTGCTGTTACGGGAGGCGGGGCGGGTGGTGCCGCGCGAACGGCTGGTCAATGCCGTGCTGAGCCGGAAATTTTCTCCCTTCGATCGAAGTATCGATATGCATGTCAGCAAGGTCCGCAAGAAGCTGGGCGACACGGAGAATGACGAGCACATCAAGACCGTCCGCGGCGTCGGGTATATTTTTGCCCGTCCGAGAGAGAAGGCCAGGGTTCCTTAAAACTGCATGAAGAGCGTCTTTTTACGAATTTTCCTGTCATTCTGGGTGGCGCAGGCGCTGTTTTTCGTCCTGGCAATCCTGGTGACGCTTGCCTTCCGCCCGCGCAGTTCCACCTGGGAAGCGTTGCGCACCACCGTGCTGAATGACGCTGTCAGTACATACGAAGAGAGTGGGGACCAGAAACTGCGGGATTATCTGGAGAGTATCGAGCATTCTCAACACGTACGCGCTTACCTGTTTGACGAACAGGGCAATGAGGTCTCGCACCGCGGCGCGCCGGATTGGGCCATGAGAGTAGCTGCAGGTGGGCCCAGAGGCCCTCATGATGGTTTCCTTTTTCCCGCGCCCCAGGTGCTGCGTGATTCACGAGCTTCATCTGACGGAAAGCATCGCTACACCATCGTCTTAGGATTGCCACCCGGGCCGCGGGTATTCATCGGTCCGCGGGGATTGCCGTTTACCGGGCTGATCATCGGAGTTCTGAGTTCGGGGCTCGTGTGCTATCTGCTGTCGTGGTACTTGACGAAACCTATTGTGCAACTGCGCACTGCGGCGCGGCAGATCGCCGCGGGCGACCTGACGGCACGCGCGGGAGCACCGGCCATCTCGCGGCGGGATGAAGTTGCCGGCCTGATGCGCGACTTCGATGCCATGGCTGAGCGGCTGGAAACGCTGCTGAAAGCACAATCACGCCTGTTGAATGACATTTCGCACGAGTTGCGATCGCCGCTGGCGCGCTTGAACGTGGCGCTCGGCCTGGCGCGGCAGCGTTCCGGAGTAGAAAGCACGGACATGCTGGATCGTATCGAACTGGAAGCGGCGCGGCTCAATGAGCTGATCGGGCGCATTCTGACTCTGGCGCGCCTGGAGGATGGCGAACAACTGGTTCCACAGACGCCGGTGCCGCTTAATGAGATCGTGGAGAGTGTCAGCGAAGATGCTGAGTTTGAAGCACAGGAACGTCACTGCCACGTGCACACGTCGATAGCCGAGGGAAATTGGGAGGTCCGGGGAAATGCGTCTTTGCTGCACAGCGCGGTAGAGAACGTAGTACGCAACGCAATCCGGTACACGCAGGAAGGGTCGGCAGTCGAAATTGAACTCAACAGTGAAACCCGAGGGGCTCGGGAGGCTGTGCTGCGGGTGAGCGATTCCGGGCCCGGTGTGCCGTCTGACTCTTTGGACAAATTATTCCAGCCATTCTACCGACTGGATGATGCTCGAGGACGGCAGACCGGCGGCGTCGGCCTGGGATTGGCCATCACGGAGAGAGCAGTGCGGTTCCACGGCGGCAAGGTTTCCGCGTTCAATCGGCCGCAAGGGGGATTGGCGATCGAAATCCGATTGCCGATGATTGCGAGCCAGCAAACCACGGCCAGGATAAATGCTGCTGTCTGCAATTCTGCGCTCAGGGATCAGGGCCCCGTGGCCAAAGCCCAATAGAATCCTCTCATTTGCCTTTCAGATCTTTTCAAAAAAGGCCGGGAATTGGACGTCAGTTGCCAGCACGTAATAATCATTTGCCGGGCGTATGGACACTCTTCGGGATCTGGTTAGGCCAGGACAGGGGCTAGGGACTGGGGACTAGGTCAGCCGTGTTATGGAAACTGCTAAGGACTCGCTCAGCTCTTCCTCTCCCGTATACTGATATCGGTCCTGAAGCGGGCAACTCCCGGAGGGTCCTGAGGTTCCAATCAATCTTTGTGGGAGATTGCTCTTCCCGCGCATTCCTGATACACCAATGGGTTGAGATTTCCCGCGATTACCACACCGCAACGACCCGGGCCGACGGGGGCGCCGGGCTCTGCGTATTCACGCAAGCTTCACACAACAATGGAGATGAACGAAAGAATGTCGAAACGATGGTGGCTGCTCGGGGCGGGGGTGCTGGTTTCGATCGGACTACTGCTGGCGTGCGGGAGCAACTATAACCGCTCGCAGGACGGTTTGCTGCTGGTGGGCAGTAAGGGCTCGGGATTGATCGAGACATTCAGCTTCACGTTGAGCAACGGACACGTGTCCGCCATCGCCAACTCGCCAGCTGACAGCGCGAATAAGACTTGCGCGCTGAAGGGAGCGCCGGCATCGATGGTGATGGATCCCGCTGGCGCGTATGCCTATGCTGTAATCAGCGCGGTGGAATGCGGCGGGAAAGGTTTCTCAATAACGGCGTTCAAAGTGAATTCTGACGGATCGACGACTCCCGGGACCCCGGTGAGCGATCCCAATCCGGTCGCGCTCTCCATGGATGCGGCGGGGAAATTTCTGTTCGTGGCCGAGGGAACTCAGGGACTAGTCAATGTTTACAAGATCGGAAGTGGAGGAGCCTTGACGGGGGTTCCGGGAACATTCAATTTCGTGAATGGAGCAGGCTTCCAGCCGCCGAATATCGCAGCCGTTGCCGCGACACCGACCGTGTTTCCCGGAATCGGAGTGAATGGAACGCAGAATTCAGTCTGTTCAGTACCGCAGAACAGCCCGCCCAGCGCGCAATTCCTGTATGCCGTCGATTCCGCCAATTATGTCGTGTATGAGTTTGCGGTGGATACCTCAACCGGAGCGTTGGGAAACCCGCCGGGCACAACCGTGGTGCCATCTTTCGCCACCGATCAAGTGCCTGCGGGAGTTGCCGTAGATCCCTGCGACCGTTTTGTGTACGTGAGCGACAGTCAAACCAACAAAGTGAACGCGTACACGATTTGTACAAAGGTCATTGTGCCAACCCCGTGTCCGAACGCAGATGGAAGTCTGGTTGCCGTAGCGGGCTCGCCGTTCTCGCTTTCGGGAAACGCGAATGGAGCGGGGCCGATCGCGGTGGACCCTTATGGCAATAACGTGTACGTGGTAGGAACGCTTTCTAATACGGTGTCGCCGCTTAAGATCAGTCCGACATCAGGAGCTCTCACGGCGATGAATCCTGCCGTGGTGGCGACTGGACTGGAGCCGAAAGCGATTGTCATTCGTGGGGATGACAACTGGATGTTTATTTCCAACTACAGTGGACCCTCGGTATCGCAATACTCGATCGTCCCTGCTACCGGTGTATTGACGGTGGCGGCTCCGATCCCGACCGATAACTATCCTTGGGGACTCGCGGTTAAATAGTGCAACCCGGCGGGTTTTAGTGGCGGGTTGAGCTTAGGTGGGCACTTTCAGAATCAAGTATCCGCCCACCAGCACAAATATCAGATCGGGAGACCATGCGGCCATGGCGGGTGGAAGCTGGCTCAGGTTGCCCATCGCCTCGAACAAGCGCGAGACCACCGTGTAAAAAACCGCCGTACCAACGGCCACAGCTACGCCCGTGACCGCTCCTTTTTTCCCCGTCGAGAGCGCGAAGGGGATCGCCAGCACCGCCATGATCCAGGTGATCAGCGGGTACGAGAGCTTCTTATTCAGCTCCATCCTCAGGCGTACAACGTCGAACCCGCTTTGCTGCAGGTCGCGAATGTACTTGTGCAGTTCCTCGTAGTTCATCTCGCTGTATTGCTTTACTTCCTTTTTGAAATAGCCGGGGGTCTCCGGAAGTTGGGGGAAAGTGGCGACCTCGAACTCTCGGTAGTCGCCCATAGCGGAACCGTTCAAAGTACGTTCCCAGCCGCGCTCATATTCCCAGCGGTCAAGATTTTCGGCCCAGCGGGCGCGGTCGGCATGGATGCGGCGACTGACGGTGAAGTTCTTCTTGTCCAATTGGAACACGCTGATATTGCCGAACTGATCGCGGTCGGGATCGAAGAATTGGTAATAGTAAATGTCGTTGTTCTGGCCGAAAATCCACTTGCGGTCCGGGCGGAGATAGGTTTGCGCCGGCTTGCCTTTGATCTGGTTGTGGAGGGCTTCCTGACGCTTGTTGGTGTGAGGAAGATAGAACTGATCGGCGAAGAAGAGGCCGGCTGCAATCACGGCAGCGGCGAAAATAACCGGAGTGACAATGCGATAAATGCTGGTCCCCGTCGCTTTGATAGCGGTGATTTCGTTAGAGCGCTGCATGAGGCCGAAGGTCACCAGAACTGCCAGCAGCATCACCAGCGGGGCGACGTTGTACAGAAGGTAGGGAGTGACATTGAGCAAGTACTCGGCCACCAGTATCGCGGGAACCTTGTTGCGGAGGATATCGCCGAGCAGTTCAAAGAGAGTGAATACGAGGACCAGAACGAGAAAGGTCGAGAGAATCATCATCAGATAGACGAAGAAATCCCGCAGGACGTAGTCGTCGATCAGGGTGGGAAAGGTTGCGCTGAATACGCGGCGACGGGTGGACGCACGTTCAAACGCGTTTTCGGAACGTCGTACCAATCCGGTCTGCAGCAGGGAAGGATGCTGCTTGCCAGAGCTCCGCCAGGACCCCAGCTCGAAGGGACGCTTTTCGGCGCGGAAGAGTAAGAACATTCCCAGCGCGAGGAATACGAAATCGGCAAGCCATGCTCCAAACCATGGAGCCACCCGCCCCTGGCGCGCCAGTGAAACACCGATCAGAGAGACGACATAATATGCAAAAACCAGCAGGATCGTGAGTACGAAACCGCCCGATTTGCCGCTCTTCTTCGAGGAGAGACCCAGTGGTATTCCCACCAGAGCCAGGACGAGGCAGGCGGTGGGCAGCGCGAACCGGCGATGAAATTCAATCAGGTACCAGCGCGCGGCCGCAGGGCCGGAGTGGGCCGCCTTCGCCAACAAACCCCAGGTGCTAATCACTCCTACGGGCAGAGATTCCTCCCGCCGGTTCTCGGTCGAAGGTAGTTCGATGGGAATGTCAGTTTGCTGGAAGGTCGATATCTGGTAGCGGTCAGGATTTCGGGGATCAGTTTCGTGCTCCGAACCATCGACCAGATGGAGGTGGAGGCGGTCCGGGGCTTCGCTGACCACGATGCCTTCCTTCGCGAGGGTGATTTTCGGGTTGGTGGCATCGGTGAGGTCGGCCATGAATACATCTTTCCAGACGGCCGCTCCCTGCGCGTTCTTCACGTCCTGCACATAGAGAACGTATTTGGGGAATCCTTCGTAGAAGACGCGGGGCTGAATCTCAAAGGAGACTTGGAAGCCCTTGAGTTTGTCTTCAAGTCGGGCGAGCGCGGCTTGCGAGCGCGGAGCGATATAGACGCCGTTCGCCAGTGCGAGCAGCCATCCCAGCAACACGAAGGCGGAGAGCGAACGGAGGAAGCTCCAGATGCCCATCCCGCAAGCGCGCATCGCGGTGATTTCGCTGTCGGCCGCCAGACGGCTGAGGCCGATCAGGATGCCGACCAGAACGCTCATCGGCAGCGTGTAGGTTAGAGCCAGGGGCACGGTGAAGGACAATAATTCGGCGACGCTGGGCAGCGGGGCGCTGGCGCGTACCACCAGTTCCAAAATGTGGCCCAGGTCGCGCGTAAACAGGACAAAGGTGAAGATGATCGCGCCGATCAGGGCGTGAGCGGTCACTTCGCGAAGGATGTAGCGGGTCAGGATCCGCATGGAACTCGCCCTTTAGGCGAGGATAGCATGCGCGAGCGGGAGAGGCGCGCCGCCGAACATTCGTAGCTATCGTGCTAGCTTGCTTTGAAGAACAGAGCCGCCAGCGGGGGTAGCGTCAGCTTCAATGAGAACGGGCGGCCGTGCGTGGGGATCTCTTCGGCTTGGACTCCGCCGAGATTGCCCATGCCGCTGCCGGCGTATTCCCGGGCGTCGCTGTTGAGCATCTCACGCCAGTATCCGCCGTGCGGAGCACCTACACGATACCCGACGCGCGGGACTGGAGTGAAGTTGCAGACGACAAGGATAGTGTCTTGAGGCGACTCACTCTTGCGCAGCAGTGAGATCGTACTGGTCGCGTTGTCATTGGCGTCCACCCATTCGAAGCCGGCCGGGTTGTTGTCCAGCACGTGCATGGCAGGCTCACTGCGGTAGAAACGATTGAGTTGCTCGATCCAGGCCTGCACTCCCCGGTGGACCTGGTATTGCAAGACATGCCATTCCAGGCTGGTGTCATGCGCCCATTCGCGGACCTGTCCGAATTCTGCTCCCATGAACAGGAGTTTCTTGCCGGCCTGGGCATACATATAGCCGAACAGCAGACGGAGGTTGGCGAACTTCTGCCATTCGTCTCCGGGCATTTTGCCGATCAGCGAGCCTTTCCCGTGAACGACTTCGTCGTGTGACAGCGGCAGCACGAAATTTTCCTGGAAGGAATACAGCATGCGGAAGGTGAGGTCGTTGTGGTGGTACTTGCGATGAATGGGATCGTTCTGGAAGTAGCGCAGGGTGTCGTGCATCCATCCCATGTCCCACTTCATGCCGAAGCCCAGACCCCCGAGATAAACGGGCTTGGAAACCATAGGCCATGAAGTCGATTCTTCCGCGGTGGTTTGAATGTCGGGATGTTCTTTGAATGCTTCCTGGTTGAAGCGGCGCAGGAAGTCGATGGCGTCGAGATTTTCGCGTCCGCCAAACTGGTTGGGAATCCACTCGCCCTCTTTGCGGGAATAGTCGAGATACAACATGGACGCGACTGCATCCACGCGCAGGCCGTCAATGTGGTACTTGTCGAACCAGAACATCGCGCTGGAAAGCAGAAAGCTGCGAACCTCGGGCCGGCCATAGTTGAAGATGTGGGTCTTCCAGTCGGGATGGAATCCCTGGCGTGAGTCGGCATGTTCGTAAAGATGGGTGCCATCGAAATAGGCAAGCCCGTGAGCGTCGGACGGAAAGTGCGACGGGACCCAGTCAAGAATGACGGCAATGCCGTGCTGGTGGAGATAGTCCACCAGGTACATGAAATCCTGCGGCGTGCCGTAACGTGAAGTGGGGGCGAAGTAGCCGGTCGTCTGGTATCCCCAGGAGCCGTAGAACGGATGTTCCATGATGGGCAGGAATTCCACGTGAGTGAAGCCCATCTGTCCCACGTACTCGGCCAGGCGGGGAGCGGTTTCGCGATAGGTGAGGGGGCGATTGTGCTCTTCAGGGACGCGCATCCACGAGCCCAAGTGAACTTCGTAAATGGACTGAGCAGCGCGCAGGGAGTTTCGCTCGTGGCGCTTCTGCATCCACTGGCTGTCGTGCCATTCGTAGTTGAGGTCCCAAATGACGGATGCGGTACGCGGAGGTTTTTCATTCCAGAGCGCGAGGGGGTCGGCTTTATCGACACGATAGCCATGGCGGTGCGAATCGATGTGGAATTTGTACAATGCGCCGTGTTGTGCGCCGGGGACGAATCCCTCCCACACGCCGGAAGATGCCCGCGGCTCCAGACGATTCGTTTTCGGATCCCAGCCATTAAAGCCACCCACAACCGATACGTTGCGCGCATTGGGGGCCCAGACGCTGAAAACAGCTCCTGTATGGCCATTGCTGGAGGCGAGATGCGCGCCCATTCTGTCGTAAATACGGTAGTGGCTGCCTTCGTTGAAAAGATAGAGGTCCTGATCGGTGAGAATCCGCGGGTTGGCGATACTTGTTTCAGGGCTCATGGCTGGCATCGATTGGTAATGCGGATTAGTTTACAGAAGCGGACTGCGGGTTGGTACGGATATGTGGGGAAAGCACCCATTCGTAGCGTGCGGGCACGACGAGCACTCAAATTCGTCGTGCTAGACTGACTGGTTCGAGACATGCCCAGCCTGCGAGTCATTCTTCTTTGGCATCAGCACCAGCCGTTTTACAAGGACCTGGTAACCGGCGAATACCGGCTCCCATGGGTGCGTTTGCATGCGCTCAAGGATTATTACGGCATGGTGAAATTGCTGGACGAGTTCCCCAACGTTCACCAGAATTTCAATCTGGTTCCGTCCCTCGTGGCGCAGATACAGGATTATGTTGCGGGTACCGCGCACGATCCGTTTCTGGAAGTGGCTTCCAAACCGGCCAAGGACTTGACGGAGAATGAGCGGCGGTTCGCGTTGCAATATCTGTTCCAGGCGAATCCGCAGAACCTGATTGGGCGCTATCCCCGCTACAAAGAATTGTGGGAGCGGTTTCGCGAGCACGGCAATCAACCCGATCGCGCGGAGCGCTACTTTCAGCCGCAGGATTTTACCGATCTGCAGGTGCTCTCGCAGATCGCATGGTTCGACGAATTTGTTCTGGAAGAAACGGATATTGCGGCCCTGGTGCGCAAGGGGCATAACTATTCGCCGGACGATCAGAGGTTCGTAATTGCGCGGGAAAGAGAGCTGCTGGCGCGGGTTCTCCCGGCGCACGCCGCGGCAGCGGAGGAGGGCTCGATCGAGATTTCTGCGACTCCCTTCTATCATCCGATTCTGCCGCTGCTTTGCGATACCAGCGCAGGAGCGGTTTCCACGCCTGGGCTGCCCCTGCCCAACAACCGTTTTCGGCATCCGGAAGACGCGCGCGAGCAACTGCGGCGTGGCCTCGACTTGCACCAGCAAGTTTTTGGCGTGCGTCCGAAGGGTGTCTGGCCTTCGGAGGGCAGCGTGTCCGAAGAAGCACTGGCGATCGCACACAGCCTGGGCGTGCAGTGGATGGCGACCGATGAAGGCGTGCTGGGACGAAGCACTGGTTTGTTTTTTGCGCGCGACGGGAGCGGCCGTCTGCCCGGGCATTTGGCAGACAAGCTTTATAACATTTACCGCTACGAGAATGGCTCGACCGCGATGCACCTGGTATTCCGCGACCACACTCTTTCCGATCTGATCGGGTTTGTGTATTCGGGAATGCCTCCCGCCGAAGCGGCGCAGCACCTGATCAACAACATCAAGGACGCGGCCAGACCGGTCCTGGATAAAGGACGTGACGCTGTAGTCTCGATCATTCTGGATGGAGAGAACGCGTGGGAATACTATCCGAGATCCGGACGCGAATTTTTGCGGCGCTTTTACGACGGGCTGCAGCGTGAGCCCGGCCTCGAAGCGGTGACGATCTCGGAGGCAATCGCGCGACACAAAGATTTCGGCCATCTCAAGTCATTAGTGCCTGGGTCTTGGATCAATGCGAACTTCAACGTGTGGATTGGCGCTCCCGAGGACAACCGCGCCTGGGATTATCTGAATCATGCCCGCGATTTTTATGCGCGTAATGCTGCCCGGGCTTCCGAGGAGCAGCGGCAACTCGCCTTTGACGAGATCCTCATCGCGGAAGGCAGCGATTGGAACTGGTGGTACGGGCCGGAGCATCATTCGGCCAACGATCGCGATTTTGATGAGCTTTACCGCAAGCACCTGTCGAACGTCTACCAGGCGTTGGGGGCGACCCCTCCCGATTACTTGGCTCAACCCATCATGGGCGTGGAAGTGCGGCCTTCCTTTGTGCCCCAGACGGGATACATCCATCCACGAGTCGCGGGGGACAAGGTGCGGTACTTCGAATGGATGGGGGCGGCGATTTACACGGCCGATCACCGCGCCGGAGCCATGCACGGAAAGCAATTTCTGCTGGATGCGGTGTACGCGGGAATTGACACGACGAATCTCTACGGCCGGTTGGATTTTTCGGGCAAGCCTCCCGCTGAAGATTTCGAAATCGTGGTGAATGTGGAATCGTGGGCGTCCGGCGAACCGCGTCCGCGGCGCACCCTGCGGGTCAATGCCGCGGCCAAGGAGGGCAGGCTCAAGGAGTGGAAGATCGAGAATGGCACGGCGGAGCGCGCACTGGCTTCCAGCGCGCAGCCGGATGAGCATGTCAAAGTGGCTTTGCTACGGAACTTTGAATTCAAAGTTCCTTTGCTCTGGCTGCTCGCCACTCCCAGTACGGCTCCCAATTTAGAGCGAAAGCAGGGTGCTGTGGCTGCGACCAGCAAACTGCGATTGCGGTTCAGCCTGTGGCAGAACCGGCTGCCCGTGGACTCACTGCCCTTGGAGGGATGGATCGAACTGCAGGTAGTCAGCGAGGGGGAGTTGCTGTTTGGAGCGTGAGGCGTCTGTTCCTCAAAGCCCTTTCACTTCCCTGTGTTCCTCCGTGTCTCTGCGATGAAGAAAGGTAACCACAGAGGGACACATAGGGACACAGGGAAAACAAAAAAGCCGGATGCTTTCGCATCCGGCTTTGAACACAGGCCATGAATCTTATTTGCTGCCGCCAGACGGAGTCGCTGTTGCTGCCGGGGCGTTGAACGTCAGCGCCCGGTTCAGTTCCAGAGTCAATTCTGTTCCGGCGGGAAGGGTTGCAGAATGATGCTTGGCCAGCCAGTGTCCCGTGGTCGCTCCAGCGCCGATGAGCCCGCCAACCAGAACGCCGGCTGGACCGCCAGCCAAGCCTCCGATCAGCATGCCACCGGCAGCTCCGCCGCCTTGTTCTATGGTGTCGCGGCGATCATGGGCTGAGCCTTTGAATTGTCCCTCGGAACTTACATCGGTCCCTTTGATGTTGGTGTCGGTGAGCGTCGCGTCGAGATAGTAGCGCTCCCCGTTTGGCATGATTACAGCTTCCGGCAGGATTCCGATGGTGGGCTTGCCTGAGATGCGGCGCGGCTCGCTGACCTTTGTCACCCGGCCTTCGACACTGGCGCCCACAGGGATCAAGGTCTGGCCGTTCACAACCACCGGTTGTGTAATGCTGGCACGAAAGGGATCGCCGGCCTTATTGCTGAATGTGGCGAGCGTGGTATCCAGTCGAACGATCAACGCGGTGCCTGCCGGAACTGGAGCATTTGTCTGTGCGGCAAGCATGGTGGCCAGCAATGTGCAGGGCAACAACATCCACTTCATCATGGGACCTCCAAAAACTCGACTTGCATTTGACTGTAGTCCAGTCGGGACCGGCGGACAAGCGGCGCACAGTACATGGGGAACCACCGGAGGTAAGAGGAGAGAGGGATTGGCCGAATGGACAACTCAAATTCGGAATTAGTGCACAAAAAGTCGGTTGGCGTCCGGGACTGCTGCAATCTCCATCCGATATAATCGTGGGTTTCCCTTAACTTCATGGGGCACGCTAGTCAGCCGAGGCTTGCCCGCGACGAAGAATTCCTAATCAGAAAGCGAAATCACTCATGTCAAATATTGCAGGCATTCATGCACGAGAGGTTCTGGATTCACGCGGCAATCCTACCGTGGAAGCTGAAGTATTCCTGGCGGATGGGTCTATGGGGCGAGCCATCGTTCCCAGCGGGGCATCCACTGGCGAGCACGAAGCAGTTGAATTGCGTGATGAGGATACGAACCGCTTCCTGGGCAAAGGCGTGCAGAAAGCGGTTGAGAACGTGAACGGCGAGATTGCCGAGGCGCTGGCGAATTGGGATGGCTTTGACCAGCGCGGTTTGGATGCGCGCATGATCGAGGTGGACGGCACTCCCAATAAAGGGCGTCTGGGAGCCAACGCGATTCTGGCGGTGTCGATGGCTGCCGCGCGCGCTTCCGCACTAAGCCTGGACATCCCGCTCTATCGTTATCTCGGGGGTGCGGGCGCGAACACGCTGCCTACTCCGATGATGAACATCCTCAACGGCGGGGCGCATGCCGACAACAACGTTGATTTTCAGGAATTCATGGTGATGCCGGTGGGCGCGGCATCGTTTTCCGAGGCGCTGCGCTGGGGCGTGGAAGTCTTCCATACCTTGAAAGGCGTGCTGAAAAAGCGGGGGTACAACACGGCGGTTGGCGATGAAGGCGGATTCGCTCCGTCCGTGAAGTCGAATGTGGAGGCGATTGAAGTCGTGCTGGAAGCAATCTCCAAAGCGGGGTACAAGCCGGGAGAGGAGATTGCGATTGCGCTCGATCCCGCGTCCAGCGAGTTTTTCCAGGACGGCAAATACGTCTTCAAGAAATCCGATAAATCGGCGAAGAGTTCCGATGAGATGGTGCGCTTCTGGGCGAAATGGGCGAATGATTACCCCATTGTTTCGCTGGAAGACGGGCTGGCGGAGAACGATTGGGAAGGCTGGGCGAACCTGACGAAAGAAGTCGGCGGGAAGATTCAGCTGGTCGGCGATGACCTGTTCGTCACCAATGTGGAGTTTTTGCAGCAGGGAATCGACAAGCAGGTCGCGAACTCCATCCTGATCAAGGTCAACCAGATTGGTACTGTCAGCGAGACGCTCGATGCCATCGATCTGGCGCGGCGGAACGGGTATACGTCGGTGATCTCGCATCGCTCAGGTGAGACGGAGGATACGTTTATCGCTGATCTGGCGGTTGCGACTGGCGCCGGGCAGATCAAGACTGGCTCCGCTTCGCGCACGGACCGCATCGCCAAGTACAACCAGCTACTGCGCATTGAGGAAGAGTTGGGCGGTACTGCACGATTTTTGGGACTCAAAGCACTGAATTACCGCGGATGAGTAAATTTTGGAGGAGCCTATGCGAGCAGCGTCAGCTGTAATCTGTATCGCCATTCTTTCTTTTGCCGGTCTTAGCCAGGCTCAGGACACAGCAGTGGCTGCCCCTTCGAAAGAGGAAGTGCTGAAGTTCATGGAGGTGCTCCGCATCCGTCCGCAATTAAACCAATACTTCACGAACGTGTCCAAGCAGGCAAAACTCGGGGCTGAGGAAGGATTTAAACAGAAGCGTCCGGACGCCACTCCGGCGCAATTGGCTGAAATCGACAAGTTTGCCGAAGGTCTGTTTAAAGATATGCCCGTCGACGAAATGATCGACGCGATGGTCCCCATATATCAGAGACATCTGACGAAGGAGGACATCAGTGCCATTTTGGCCTTCTATTCCAGTCCGGTTGGGCAGAAACTGCAGCGGGAGCAACCCGCGATGATGCAAGAGGGCATGCAGGTCGGGGGCGAGATCGGCAGGCGTCGTCTGGGAACCATGATGCAGCAGATGGATGATTTCATCTTGAAAATGGCGCGGGAGCAGCAGACGGCGCCAAAGCCATAGCGGTTGCGGCTGTTTTTGCGGCAGCTTCGGGGCTCATGACCTTTACGTGAGGACAAAATGATTAGCGATCTGCTACTGCTTGAATTCGAAGAGGAAGTGAAAAAGACGCGGGTGATGCTTGAACGGGTTCCCATGAAGGAAGACTTTAAGCCGCACGCCAAGTCGATGCCGCTGGGTAAACTGGCGCCGCATGTCGCCGAGTTAGCTGGCTTTGGGCTCACGATCCTGACCACTCCGGAGTTGGACTTCAGCAATGCTCCGCGGACCAGGCCGGCATTCGAATCGCCGCAGCAATTGGCCAAGGTGTTTGACGAAGGGGCAGCAAAGGTGCGCGAGGCATTGAAGAATACTCCCGATGAGGCCTGGACTCAGCCTTGGAAGCTAAGTTTTCAAGGAAAACCGATCTTCAGCGGCTCGCGTTTTCTGGCATACCGGCAGATGTTCCTGAATCATCTGGTGCATCATCGTGCGCAGCTTGGGGTCTACCTGAGGCTCAACGATAAGCCGCTTCCGGCGACTTATGGACCGTCGGCCGACGACACCATGGGTTTTTAGTAGTCGCTGCGTGGGACTGGATTCCCACGTCTCGCAACATCGGCGAGACGTGGGGTACCCCGCACCCTCGATTCAAAAGCTAGGAGATCATATTGTCTCGCCCTAAACCTCTTGTTCTGATCATTCTTGATGGCTGGGGATATCGCGCCGAAACTAAAGCCAACGCCATCGCGCTGGCGCGTAAACCTACCTACGACCGCCTGCTTCGCGAATACCCCAACACCCTGATTCATACCAGCGGACCTTTTGTTGGGCTGCCTGAAGGGCAAATGGGAAATAGCGAAGTCGGGCACCTCAATATCGGTGCTGGACGCATTGTGCATATGGACATCACGCGTATCGATTTGATGATCCAGAATGGCGAGTTCTTCTCGCATCCGGTGCTGCTGGAGGCCATGAAACATGCGCGCTCCGGAGAGCGCAGGCTGCACCTGTTTGG
The DNA here is from genome assembly GCA_036376495.1 of Candidatus Sulfotelmatobacter sp. Lineage (GTDB taxonomy): Bacteria > Acidobacteriota > Terriglobia > Terriglobales > Acidobacteriaceae > Sulfotelmatobacter. The sequence goes on from DASVAE010000050.1 coordinate 43,098, forward strand.
GTTGGTTTCGGATGGAGGAGTGCATTCGCAACAGGCGCACCTTTACGCACTGCTGAAGATGGCGAAGCAGAATGGGCTGGAGCGCGTGTTCGTCCATGCATTTATGGACGGGCGTGACACGCTGCCGACCAATGGCGCCAGCTACCTGGAACAGTTGCAGCAGAAAATGCGCGAGTACAGCTGCGGCAAGATCGCCACCGTGAATGGCCGTTACTACGCCATGGATCGCGATCGCCGATGGGAGCGCATCGCGAAGGCTTACAACGCAATGGTCTTCGCGGATGCGGAAGGCGGCAAGCAGGCCGATCCTGTTCAGGGAATGAGAGAGTCCTACAACAAGGGCGTGACGGATGAATTCGTAATGCCGTTCGTTTGCACCGAGACGCATGGGCAAGCGCTGGCGACCATACGCGATGAGGACTCATGCATCTGCTTTAATTTCCGCGCCGATCGCGTACGGCAGATTACTCGCGCGTTGGCGCGCAACAGTGGACTGAACGCCAAGGGGGGAAGCGATCTTCCCGGAGCGGCTGATCTGGACGCCACGCTACCGCGCGATCGCGTTCCCAAAGATCTCCATTACGTCTGCATGACGCAGTACGATAAGAATTTCAGCCTGCCCGTCGTCATCCCACCGGAATCGATGGCCAACATCCTCGCCAACGTGATGGGCGGTCTGAACCTGCGCAACCTGCGCGTTGCCGAGACCGAGAAGTATGCGCACGTCACCTACTTTTTCAACGGGGGAGTGGAGCAGCCCTTCCCCGGGGAAGATCGAGTGATGGTGCAGTCTCCGAAAGTGGCAACCTACGACTTGAAGCCGGAAATGAGCGCCTCCGGTGTTGCCGACGCGGTGGTGAAAGCCGCCGAGGAGGGCACCTTCGATGTGGTGATCGTCAATTTCGCCAATGCTGACATGGTCGGGCACTCGGGAAAAATTGAGCCTACCGTGAAGGCGGTAGAGACAGTGGACGCATGCCTGGCCCGCATTGAAGCAGCGGTGCGCGCCAAAGGTGGGGCGATGCTCATCACGGCGGATCACGGTAATGCGGAGATGATGATTGATCCGGCAACGGGCGGTCCGCACACCGCGCACACGACGAATCCCGTGCCGTTTATCGTGGTGGCGGAAAATGCGAAGCAGTTCAAGTTGAATTCAGGCGGTTCGCTGCGGGACATCTCTCCGACGGTTTTGGGCATGTTGGGTCTGGATGAACCAAAGGAGATGACGGGCAAGGATCTGCGCAGGTTCTTGAAGAATTCTGGTTGAACTGCGAGGCCAGCTTAGTTTGCAGTGATGACCGGGGCTGTTGCCAGGAGTCCGGCGATCAATTCCAGGTCGTGCAAATCCTCACGGCTGAAATCATGGGCTTGCTTTGGGTCGAGCGCTTTGCGTGAAATCTGAATCACCCCCATGACCTTTTTGTCGTGCGCAATAATCGGCACGGACATGAGTTTCTGAATAGGGGCGGGTGCAACCGTTTCTTCCAGGGCGCCCGGCCGGATTGTTTCGAAGATGCTGGCGTGTTTTACGCGGGCAAAGTTGTTGAAGATCTCTGGCTTCTTGCTCAGGGCCGTGTGAGCTGCGACCGCTTTGCTGGAGAGCGGAATAGAGCCGGTGGTGCGCAAGTGCTCGGGGAAGACGAAGCGCAACTGAGCACCGTCGAGGCGCAGCAAGGCCACTTCAGCTTCCTGTACGCGAAAGAGTTTCGCCAAAACCGTGCACAGGTCGACCGGGGAAACTCCCTCTCCTAGTACCGAACCGACGGGCAGCAAGTGCTCCGGCAGCGCGATTTCTTCCATCATTGCGTGATTATTTTCGGGGACCATAGAAGCTCACGTCTCTAGAAGGAACTCCCACTTTATCGCATTTCTTAAGCCACTGAGTACTTCCGAAAGTAATGCGGAGGGCAGATGCAAGTCGTTTAAAATCAGCAGCACTCTTTGCCGAAGCACGGCTAAAAGGGTACGCTGGTAACCTCGGCGCCTGAAGTTGCGTGACTGCAGGTAACAATTTTTGTCAGGCGGCAAGTCGCGAATTGTCGAAATTTGATTCCCTCCCGCGTGCACATCACGAAAAGGATTACACTTTTCGCCATGAATAATCCGACCCAACCTAATGTGAAGTTGAGCAATGATGCGAATTATCGCGAGAATTACGCTAACAGCGTGCAGATGCGGGTGAATATCTGGGATTTTTTCCTGGTGTTTGGCACTTTGCAGCAGCAGACCGAGACGCAAGTGGATATTCGGAATTTCCAGGGGATCTATCTGAGCCCGCAGCAGGCCAAGGCGCTGCTGGGATTGCTGCAGCAGAACGTGGCGGGATACGAGAGCGCTTTTGGGGAGATCAAGTTGGATCCCCGCATGGGGCCTGCGGGGCCTGTGCACTAGGCCGCCTCCCTTAAGCTTCGCATTTGTGGCGGCAACGAACTTTCACCCACAGGGACACCGAGGCGCACAGGGCTAGCGGCTCCTTGAGGAATGGATTTGAACGCTGATTCTGGTTTTGCTCATAGCTCACAGCTCATGGCTCATAGCCTTTGACGGGAGACGTTGCAAGCAACCTCTCTACCGATAGAATGGCTGGGCGCATGCGATCGAGCTTGCACCCAGCTTTAGTATTCGCCGCTATTTTTGTGGTCATCTTTCTGCTGCACGCACCTTTGCTGCGGCTGCCGTATTTCTGGGATGAGGCGGGGTATTACGTTCCTGCTGCGCGCGATCTGCTGTTGCACGGATCCTTGATTCCTCACACCACGGTGTCCAACGCACATCCTCCGCTCGTCATGGCATGGCTTGCGCTCTGGTGGCAAGTGGTTGGATACGCGCCTGCTGTGACCCGGGCGGCAATGCTGGTGATTGCTGCGTTCTCGCTGCTTGGCGTGTTCCGGCTGGCTGAAGTCGTGGCGAACACAAAGGTAGCGATTGCGGCCACGGTGTGCACGGCCTTATATCCCGTATTTTTTTCGCAGAGTTCATTGGCACAAGTCGACCTCGCCGCCGCGGGCGTTACCTTCTGGGCTTTGGCAGCGTATCTCGAGGACAGGATCCTCGCAACCGCATGTTGGTTCTGCCTGGCAGTGTTGGCAAAGGAGACGGCCGTGCTTGCGCCACTGGCGCTGGCCACATGGGAATTGCTTGGACTGGGGCTGCGAAGTCGGGGCAGAATAGCTGCCTTGTGGAAGCCCCACGGGGCTGAACTGAAGACTCTCTCCGCATTCGTTGCCCCCGTACTTGTACTAGGCGCCTGGTACGTGTTTCATTACGTCCGCACGGGATATGTTTTCGGCAATCCAGAGTTTTTCGAATACAACGTAGCTTCGACCCTGAATCCTGTGCGATTTGTTCTGGCTGTTGTGCTGCGGCTGTGGGAGAGCTTTGGCTACATGCACCTATGGCTGCTCGCGGCCGGAATGCTGCTGGCGATGCTTCTGCCGCCGGTCAAAGATCTTGGCCTGGAAAGGCGGCGAATTGCGATCCCGGTTCAGAGCTGTTTTCTCTGCATCATCACGACCTACGTTGTAGCCATGGCTCTGATTGGGGGAGCGGTGCTGGCCCGATACATGCTCACCGCGGTGCCGCTGGTGATCATCCTGGGCATCGGAACTCTGTACCGACGCCTGCGTCAATGGAAGTTAGCAGTGGCTGTAGTCGCGGCTGCATTCATCGTGGGATGGTTCTGGAACCCGCCCTACGGATTCTCTCCCGAAGATAATCTCGCGTATCGCGATTACCTCCTTGTTCACCAGAATGGAGAACGATTTCTGGAGGCACGCTATCCCATGGCGCATGTGCTTACGGCCTGGCCCGCATCGGATGAATTGACGCGGCCCTGGCTGGGGTTCGTGACACGGCCGGTGCAAGTGGTACGAATCGAGAATTTCTCGCTGGATCAGGTTCTGTCGGCGGCGGAATTTCGTGATCACTTTGAAGTCGCACTGGTTTTCTCCACCAAATACGAGCCTCGCAACCCTTTACTGGACCGCTGGACCCGGTGGACGGAATGGAAGCGGCGCTTCTTCGGATTCCATCGCGATCTGCCCCCGGCCGCGGCGGCACACGTGCTCAATGGGAAAATTGTTTACTCGGAGGAGCGGGCCGGACAGTGGATCGCTGTAATCGAGATGGAGCACGGGGAGTGGATCAATGCGAAGAGCACGCAGCCCGACGTGCGGCCGCAACTGCGGCAATTCTAAGTCTCCCGTTGCATGAGGTGGCAGGAATGGGTTTTGATGACCAGCCAGACTTCGCGTCCGACTTCCAGCTGAAGTGAATCCCGCGCCGCGAGCGTGAGGTGGACTTCCATTTCAACGGCGCACTGCACACGCGCGGAAATCATCACATCCCGCTGATCCAGCGAGACGATCCGCCCGGGAATGATGTTGCGCGCGCTCAAGGCCTGCGGCAGGGCGGTGGCCAGCAGGATGTCGCCGGCGCGAATTCCTATTCGGAAGGATGTGCCTACACCACCGCGCACCAGGGGAGTTTCGATCGATGCTGAACCTCCATCGCCGGACAACCTACAAGTCATCGTGCCCCGATCAGGGCTCAGGGCTTCGACCGCGGCATCGAAAATATTTTCGAACCCTGCTAACTGGGCGACGGTCTCTTGCAGCGGGGCGCTCATCACGTCGTGAGGGGTACCTTTCCGCAGGATGCGGCCTGCCTCGAGGACGATGACGCTCTCTCCCAAGGCAAATACCTCCTCCCGACTATGGGTCACGTAAAGAATCGGAATGCCGCGCGTGCGATTCCATTGCTGGAGATCGTCGATGATGTGGGATTTCGTAGGCGAGTCAAGCGCGGCCAGCGGTTCATCCAGAAGCAGAAGCTGCGGGTCGGTGACCAGGGTTCGAGCCAGCGCGACTCGCTGGCGCTCCCCGCCTGAGATGTCGCCTACATTCCGGCGACTGAATTGCGCGATACGGAATGCCTCCAGGATGGTGGTCGTGCGCTGGCTTCGTTCATTCGAGGACAGATGGTTGAGGCCGTAAGCAACGTTTTGCTCCACAGTCATGTGCGGAAAGAGTGCGAGGTTCTGGAAGACGTAGCCCACGTGCCGCTCGGCCACCGGGAGATTCACGCCCAAAGAGGAATCGAAAACTACGCGATCGCCGATCGAGATACGCCCGCTATCGGGCCGGGTGAGTCCGGCCACGCAATCGAGGAGAGTCGTCTTGCCGGCACCCGATGCCCCGAACAGGATGGTGAAACCAGTGGCAGCCTCGAAGGAAACGTCTACCGCGAATTCCTGCTGTCCGGCGAAGCGTTTTTGGATGCGGCATCCGAGACGCGTCTCCGCAGCAGGATTTGCAGCGTCGACGCCGTTCTGGATCGCAGGGTGGGCATTCATCGCGTCTATTGTACGGAATTGAGGACGGAAGCCTTGCGATGGAAGCCATAGACGATAATTAAAAGGACAAAGCAGAGGAGCAGCAGCGCCAGCGCGGTCTGATTAGCACCCGCGTAATCCGCGGCCTGCACGCGATCGTAGATGTCGATGGAAACCGTCCGGGTCACGCCAGGAATATTTCCGCCGACCATGAGCACGACTCCGAATTCGCCCATGGTATGCGCAAAAGACAGCGCTGCGCCGGTCACCAGCCCCGGAACGGAGAGCGGGACGACAACGCGAAAGAACGTGCGCGGCCGGGAAGCCCCCAGGGTGGCGGAGGCTGCAATCAGCTTGCGATCGACGCTGGCAAAAGAAGCCGCAAACGGCTGCACGGCGAAAGGCAGGCTATAGATCACGGATCCGATGACCAGCCCGGAAAACGTGAATGCCAGGGTGTGACCAGTAAGCGAAATCCACCAGCGGCCTAACGGACTGCGTGGCCCGAGAGCCACCAGCACATAAAATCCGAGAACCGTCGGCGGAAGGACGAGGGGCAGAGCAACGACCGCTTGCACAAGAAACTTCCAACGCCAGCTGGAAAATGCGACCCAGTACGCGATCGGTAATCCGAGCAAGAGCAGCAATAGGGATACTGCGAAGGCCAACTGCAGTGTGAGCCAGAACGTTTGCCAGTCAATGGCCATGAAGCTTGTGTATTTGCGCGCAGCCGATCTTGCGGGTCACATACGGCTGGCCGGGGGAACGATGCCGTTCATCCGAAGATACACCACCATCTGGCCATAATGGTCGAAGCCGTGGGAAGCAACCGACATCGTCAGCCCCAGACGGGAAACCGATCCTTCGCCGAAGGGACTCTTCACCGTTTTGGTAAGGTTTTCCTCGTTCACCGTGGCCAGCGCCTTGTGCACGTATTCAAAAGAATCCTTGAGGTACTTCATAATATCGGCTTTCGTGGTGAGCGAAGCTGGGCCAGATTCATCGCCGATATCGACGGGTGGCTTTTGCTCGAGTAGAGCGGCAGCGAGTTCGTAATTTACGGCGGCGACGTGCTTGATCTGCTGAGCATATGTACGGACTCCCTTGAACTCGCCATTGCTGGGAGCGAAATTAAACTTATCCTCCGGCATCGCGTCGGCAGCAGGCACGAACTCATGCTCCATATTGCTGATATTCCCATTCAGGAGTTCTGTCAGAGTGTGCTGTGTCGGCTTGGGCCTCGGTGCCTGTGCCGCTGCCACCAGCGTCAGCAATAAGCTGCAAGCCAAGACTCCGAGTTTTCTGTTCATGTTCCCCCTTGTTTAGTCCCGCACGACCGAAGGAGCCATCTTCAGTTCCGCGGCCGTGAGCCGATGGCGCCGAATCGTGGACAATCCTACCACCATTGCTAACGCCGACCACGCCAGTGCCGCGGGAACTCCTTGCCGCGCCGCCAATTCTCCCCAGATCGCACTGCCCACGGCCATGCCGCCTTGCAGCACCAGGAGGTACATAGACAGCGCCCGGGCTCGCATCCACGATGGGCACATCGTCTGGGCGACTACATTGAAGCACGCCAGAATGCCAATCCATGCGGCTCCTGCGGTAAACAGCACCAGGCAGAGCCAATTGAATAGGTGAACCTGACCAGCCAGAAAAGTCATGCCGGCATACAGCAGGGTAGCGCCGGCGACCAGCCCATCCACTGAGTACTGCAACTTCAACCGGGGCAGTAGCGCAGCGCCTGCCAGCGCGCCCAGGCCAAAGCAGGTGAGCAGGAAACCGTATCCTTGTGCACCGTGAGGCTGGCAAACAACTGGTAAGAGTGCGAGCAGGGAAGCGGCGCCAAAGCTGAACGCGGCCGCGCGGATGAGCACAGATGTAACCTGAGGCGCGCCTCGAACGTATCGAAAGCCTTCCCGTATGGCTTCGATGATGCCATTGGTCGCCAATGGTTGGCGAGGAGCGCATTTCCAGTTGTACAGGAAGTAGACGACTCCGAAGAAGGAAGCGGCATTGAGCAGGAAGGACCATCCTGCTCCCGCGGATGCGACCACGATTCCGCCAAGGGCGGGTCCGACCGCCCGGGCCACGTTGAATCCTGCGGAGTTCAGGGCAACGGCGGATCCATGCTGCGCGGGGGAAACAACGTCGGGTGTGATGGCTTGCCATGCAGGATCGTTCATCACGGCACCGATTCCCAGCAGGAATGTGAATGCCAGCAATGGCCAGGGACCTACCGCATGGAACAATGTGAGAACCCCCAGGGCAAGGGCGGCGACGATCATCCAGCTTTGCGTGAACAACAGCAGCCGCCGGCGATCGACCATGTCCGCCAGCGCCCCTGCCGGAAGCACGGCTACGAATACTGGAATCGCGGAGGCCGCCTGCACCAGGCTGACCATCAGAGGGGAATCGGAGAGTTGCGTCATCAGCCAGCCCGCGCCGACGTTCTGCATCCATGTGCCGGTGTACGAGACTACGGCGGCGATCCAGAGCGATCGAAACAGCGGCTCGGATAATGGCGCCCACGCGGAATCAGGTCTCCGCGTGCCGGGGCTTGCTACGGACGGAACTGTGATGTGATCGGCCACGTTTCCTCTAGGGCTGCGACTCCGTTAAGGATTTGGCGCGAGCTGAGGCAAAGGGCCATTCCGAGGACCGCCAGGCACGAATCAGGTAAATGATCACTCCCGTGAGCAAAATGATGGCGGCATAGCGCACTTCCTTCTGCCAGTTGGGGCGTCCGAAAAGGATGAAGAGGAATCCTGCACTGGCCAGCAGCGCAGGCAGGGGATATAACCACATACGAAAGGGGCGTGGTAGCTCCGGGCGGGTAATCCTCAGCACGATCGAGCCGACTGCCTGCACCAGGAATTGCAGGATCAGGCGAATGACTACCAGAGCGGCAATCGCGTCTTTCAGACGCAGAAAACAAAAGCACGCCGCCACGACTCCTAATGCCAGCAACGAAATGTGAGGAAAGCGGTGCACCGGATGTACTTTGGCGAAGGCTTTGAAGTAGTTCCCGTCCTTGGCTGCGGCGTACGGAACCCGGGAGTATCCCAGCATCAAGGAGAAAACCGAGGCGAAAGCGGTGATGATGACCAAGCCGGTCACCAGACGTGCCGCCCATGCGCCGTACACTCGTTGCATAAACAACGACACAACATAGAGTCCTGTATTGTTTTGCCCGGCTTGCAGCATCTCGCGCCAGGGCACCACGGCCAGGATACAAACATTCATCATCAGATATAGACAGGCGACGAGCAGAATGGAAAGCAACAGAGCCCTGGGAATATTCTTTTCCGGTTCTTTGATTTCGTCGCCCAGAAAAGCAACATTGTAGTAACCCCAGTAATCGTAGGTGGCAATGAGCATCGCTCCGCCCAGACCCGTCCAGAAATGATGGGAAAGCGTGAATGCGCCGGGAGGGAAATCAAATGCCCGGGCTGCGTTGAAATGACTGATGCCGGCGAAGATTATCCAACCGATGGTGCCCATCACCCCGAACCACAGAATTTTCGAGAGCCGCCCCACCACGGTGATGCGACGGTACAGGAGCAGGACCGTGAAGAAACAAATCACCACGGCGACGGCAGTGCCCGGCGTGACGACCCAGCCCACTTGCAGGTTTCCAGCCCACGGAATATGCAGGGCGGCGTCATGGTGCGCGTAGACCGTTTCGAGTTCCGGCCAATAATAGGCCGCGTATCCGGCGAGGCCGATACAACCGGTCGCAATCGAGAGCGGGGCACTGAAGGAAACTTGCCAGATGAACAGGAAAGAGATTAATCGTCCCCATTTCTGAGGGCCATAGATCTCGCGCAGGTAGCGGTAGGACCCGCCTGAAACGGGCAGAGCCGCACCTAATTCCGCCGTAACCAGCCCATCGCATACGGCAAGCAGCGCTCCGGCAATCCATCCTAATAAAGCTTGAGGACCTCCCATCGCACTCAACACCAACGGCATGGTGATGAACGGTCCCACACCGATCATGTCGATCATGTTCATGGCCGTGGCGCTGCCCAAGCCCATGCCGCGAATGAGGCCGTGATGCTCTGGAGTGGGATTTGGGCTGGACATGAGTGGGTGGTCAGTGGCCAGAAATCAGTGGCTCGTCTCTACCAGGGGGGGCGGCCGGATTGTTCGCTCCTGAAAAGGGATTGATGAATCGCTACCTTCTGCCCACCGACTCCCGACTGCAGTCTCCTAAGCGTCGACTACCGAGATCTGAGAGCCGAGAACTGGGAATTGAAAATTGACTACTGCTTTTCGTGTCCTGCACTCAATATATTCACGTACAGCCGCACTGCCCCTGGGACTCCCGCAGGCAATTGCCGAAAGAAAGCATACGCCGCATAAATGTAAGTTCCCTTGCCGTATTGGACACGCAGCAGGCCGCCCTTCTGCTCTTCTTCTCCGGGATCGTGGCAGGACAGCAGCGGAGTGAAATGCGAGTCCCACTTGTCCATGAAGTAGAGGCCGCGCTCCTGCACCCATCCATCGAAATCGTGCTGTGTGATTGTGTTGGGGTAATGGAAGATGGAATCGTCAGGCGCGAGAATGGTCACAGGCGCCTCCTCCACCGAAACCCGGGCGCGGCTGAGTTCCGTCGAGTAGGGCGTGAACTTGCCGCTATTGAAGTCGCCCACAGCCGTGTCGTACTGCACGACCAGCGTACCGCCGGCGGAGACGAAATCGAGCAACTTCTTATTATTAGCAGCTACTTCTTTGTGCGTATCGTAGGCGCGAATTCCTAGGACGATTGTGCCGTATTGGCTCAGATCTTCGGTGCCCAGCTTCTCCGCTGGAATTAGAGTGACATTCATCCCAAGTTGCTTGAGCACGGTCGGGATGTCGTCCCCAGCCCCCATGATGTAGCCGAGTTTCAGGTCATGCGACACCTGCACGTCAACAATGCTGACCTTCTGCCGCGCCGGTTGGTAGTAATAGAAGCTGCCCAAATCTTCACGCGTGACCAGCGTGTATCCCTCACTGTATTTCTCGCCCTCGGATTCGAGGACGGCACGCAGCGTCGCGCGTCCTTGTTGCAGGTTCGCGGGCGTGACGGCAAATTGAAATTCCTGCTTTTCACCGCGAGCTTTCGTTGCGACGGCACGCTGAGCAGGCTCCGACTTCCATCCGGGGGGCAATTCCAGCCGCAGGATGCCGCGAGCGGCGCGGGTTTGATCGCTGGTGACCGCGACTGTCACCGTTGTCTTGCCGCCATTGTGCGTGGAAATGACCTGACTGCCCGGATCCAGCATCACCGAGAACGCCGGCAGTACAGCAAGTGGATGGAACTCCGACTTTCCATTTTCGTCGACGAATTTGCCGAGGACGGCTGTGCTGATCTCGCTGTTGCCGGGCAGCGCCCCGCTGCCTGCGGAATATTCCATTCGCGCCCGCAATGCGGGAGGCGGGAAGGGAAGCGTCGCGTATTTCTCATTGTCGATGTGATTGATGCTCTCAGTTTCGGGATTGTCGCGATGCCAGTAGGGACGCGTGTAGGGAGTATTCTTCGGCACGCGCAAATGAAAATCTGCATGCAGATCCTTTCCCGGCGCGACCGTCTCGGAATTCTTCCTGGTATTGATGGTGCTCCAGCCCGGCGGCACCTCCAGTGCGATGTGATCGACTCTCACGGGCCGCTTTGACCCGTTATGAAATGTCAGCGCCACCGTGAAGTCCTGTCCGGGGGAGACTGAGGCCTGGACATCGGATCCTTTGGGGATGTCCTGCTCGCCGCCTGTTGAAGCGAGGCCGGTGAGCGTCATGCCCAGAGCAAAGTTCAGAGCCGTTTCGGCTTGCTGCTGCTTGGTTGCTATGCGAGTGAGCAGATCGAGCTTCCCTTCCGAATTGAGGGCGCTTGATTCTACTTCTGCGCGTATCTGATGGAGGACTCGCAGAATTCGCAATAGCGGTTGACTGGATTTGGAAGGGTCATTCTCCGCAGCATCGGAATCGACTGTAATTTCTTTAGCGACGTCCCACAGCTTTGGACTCAGCTGTCTGATCATGGAAGCGTCAGAGATTTTAGCCAGCCCCGGCATCGTCGTATCGATGCCGTCAAAGAAATCTTTCTCATGACCATCTTTGCCGGTTGCCGATGGAATGACGGAATCCTCCAACTTGTAAAATGTGAAACGGTCGCCGGGCTCTACAGTCCAATTGGCAGCGCCTTGGGACATCTGATGGCGGAGACCTTGCATGGCGAACTGGATATAGGACGTGCCGAGCAGAGGATCGTTTTGGCCGGTGTTGAATTTCACTGTCCACTTCTCATCGGAGCATGTCATCGATCCCCAGGGGCAGACGTTGCCGATATAAAACTTCTTTGCCTGCCAAGGCTGAAGGCCTTGCGTGAGTTGCTCCGGGAAACGCTTGGGATCGGCGGCAGCGCGGAACGCTTCCCTCGCGAGAATGCTCGAGGCCTGATGATTGCCGTGCCCGTCCCGTTCGGTGCCGGAGAAGCGTGCGACCAGTACATCGGGGCGGAAGGTGCGAATCACGCGCACGATGTCGGCCAGGGCGGTATCGTGGCCGCCCCACTTTTCAAATGTTTCCGCGGCGGTTTTCGAAAAACCGAAATCGGCAACTCGCGAGAAGCGCTCCTGGACACCATAGTATTCATCGGAGGCCAATAATTCTTCGGCGCGGAGCACGCCCAGAACGTCGGAGAGATTACTGCCGATCTTGTTCTGTCCACCTTCGCCGCGATTGAGCGTCATGAGGAGGGTGCTTACCCCATGGCCGCGGGCCTGTAGCGTCAGCATGCCGCCATCTTCGTCGTCGGGGTGCGCGACGATCTGCATAAGTCGGGCTGTCGTGCCTAAGCGCCGCAGTTGCAGGCGCAAGCCGGCCGCGCCCTCATCTTGCGGAATGGGGCCGGGTACGCCTTGATAGAGAAAGCCCGGTGGTTCGGCCGCGACGTGGTCAAACGCCACGGCTGCCTGCGAGGAAGCAGCCTGCTGTGGCGCTGGTGAGCCCTCTTGCGACCATGCCGCAAGGGTCGAGATGAGACAGAGAATGGCGAACCTGAACAGGAAAGACAAATCAAGAGACGGCATCGCCAGGGCAGCGCGCTGCTTGGGGGGAAGGAGTTCGGAGTGTCGCACGTTACAAGGATGGGGCTTCAGGGCCGTTTGACGCAAATTCTTTCCGTGCCCCACGTACAGTTTAGTGAGGCACGCCGCGTCGTTCTTGTTTACACGTCACAGAGTTCTACGGCTTTGCGAAGCGAGGCGAGCGGGTCACCGGTAGGTACAAATTCGTGTGCCACGTAGCCTTTGAAGCCGCTGTCGGCAATGGCCCGCATCACGCCATCCCACTGCACTTCCTGCGTGCCATCGAGTTCATGACGGCCTGGAACTCCGCCCGTATGGAAATGTCCAAGCCACTGGAGGTTCTTGCGGATCGTATCGATCAGATCGCCTTCCATAATCTGCATGTGGTAGATGTCGTAGAGCAGCTTCACGTTGGGTGAGTTGACCTCCTGCACCACCCGCACACCCCACGCGGTGTGATCGCACATGTAATCGGGATGATCGTGCTTGCTGTTGAGCAGTTCCAGGCAGATGGTCACGCCGTGATCTTCGGCGATTTTCTTGACGCGGTTCAGCCCGGTGATTGTATTGCGTGCGCCTTCGTCATCAGACATTCCCGCTCGGTTGCCGGAAAAAGTGATGACATTTGGAACCTGCGCCGCTGCCGCTTTCGGGATATTGATGCGAAACGCCTGCTCGATGGCCGCGTGATTTTCAGTGCGGTTCAGAGCGTTCTTGATCTCCCCGCCGCCGGCATATGCCATGGTGCAAACGAGGCCATAACGGCGGGGCACATCGTATTCTTCCGGCTGCAGCAAATCGACGCCCCGCAATCCCATCTGCGCAGCCGCTGCGGACAATTGATCGAGGGGTATCTTCTGATAGCACCAGCGAGAGACGGACTGCCGGATGCGTCCCTTGCGCGACTCGCTGGCGCTGAGGGTACCAACAAGGGATGGGATTTGAGCGGCAGCGACTCCCGCCACCGATGATTTCAGCAGAGCCCGCCGCGTGATTCTTGGCATATTCAGGATGAAAACAAATCAGCTGCTGTCGCTATTTTATCTGGCGGCCTTCTTTGAACACGCTCTGGCAATTGCTGGCCGCCGTCAAGATCTCGTTGAACGCTGTTTCCTTGCGCAGGTTTTTCAGCAACGGGTCATCCAGCAGGGCCGAATAGGCGCAGTAGTTCTGCTGCACGGAGGACTTGAGCAGCCTTAACGCAGGATCGGTCTGGCCGCAAGCCGCCATCAGTTCTCCTACGTGGTACCAGAGCTCGGCGTCGGGCTCGCTCATGACCGAAGTCTCATTGTCGCGGACGGTTTTTGCCAGGTCCGGCGGGCGCGGGTTGGCCGTGCAGGCCTCCATCAAGTCGCGATGATAGGTCGCTGCCTTGCCCATGTTTTTGGCCGCGGTATGCGCTTCCGTGACATTGCCCTGCGCGAGGTACACATAGGGAGTGACCCACGCCGCCCATTCCGAACCAGCATCGAGCTGAATGAAGTCCAGGGCGCGATCGTTCTTGCCCATCTCCACGAAAGTCCAGGCGCAGGAACGGAAAGAAAAATTCCCTGGATCGAGTTGCCGGGCGGCATTGCACTGCTCGGCGGATTTGTCGAGCATCCCCGCATAGCGATACACGTAGGCGAGCGCAAAATGCGCATCCGCGCTCTGCGGACGGCGGTGGACCAGATCGGTGGCGGCGTCGTAGGCGCGCCCTAGTTCGCCGCGCTCCACGCGAGCGGTAATCAAGTTGCTGGCCGCCATCATGCGGTTAGGATCGAGCGCCAGGGCGCGTTCATAGGCGTGATTGGAAAGCTGAAATACTTCCTCTCCTCCTCCGCCGTACAGCGAGTCGAAATAGTACCGTTGTCCCAACGCCTCCCAGGCCGGAGCGTAGCTGGGATCGATTCCAACCGCCCACTGCAGCATCTTAATGGCTTCTTTATTAGGGCTGGGATCGTGGGGCACGGCCACACTGCGCAGGTAGAAGTCGTAGGCCTGCGGATTGGTCGGCCGCGTGGTGGCTTCCACAGCGCCGCCGCCGCCCAGAATCGGCAAAAGCCCGTTCTGGATCTGCGCCGACAACTGCTGATGCATCCCGATCAGATTCTCTGCCCGGTCGGTAACCGTCGTCTGCCAGATCAACCTGTCGCTCGGTACATCGATGGCCTCGAGGGTTACCGTAAGCTTATCGTCCATCTTTCGGAAAGACCCCGTGAGCAAGCGTCCTACTCGCAGTTCGAGCCCGACTTTTTTGGGATCAACGTCGCCCGCGACATACTTGCGAGTCACAGAAGATGGCCGAACCTCCAGAGTGCGCGAATAGGTGAGCACGCTGGTAAGTTCGTCGGCCAGAGCGAAGCGTAAGTAATCGATGCTGGCATCTCCACTCATATTCTGCAGCGGCAGCACAGCAATCGCATTCCTTTGCTCGGCGCTCGCCACTTGGCGATGTCTGAACCACCAGGCTCCCACCGCTCCCAGCACCGTGACCAGCAGCGCAGCGGTGGCGATCAGGGAATAGGTCAGCAGGCGCGAGTCACGGCCGAACGTGCGCGAAGGTACGCGCAGCCGCGCAGTTGCGCTTGGAGTCTTGATGGTTCCAGACTCGGCTTCTTTCTTCAACAACGCCAGGTCGGAGCGGATTTCGGCGGCGGTCTGGTAGCGTTTCGAGCGGTCCTTCTCCAGAGCTTTGCCGATGATAGCTTCCAGCTCAATGGGAATCTTCGGATTGAGCTCTCGCGGCGGAGTCGGCTTGGCATGTAAGACGGCGTCCAGCGTGAGCAGCGAGTTCGAGCCGGTGAAGGGCTTTTTACCAGTCGCCATCTCGTACAGTACGACCCCAAAGGAAAACAGGTCGGTGCGGGCGTCGACGGTTTCGCTGCGCGCCTGTTCCGGCGACATATAGACGGCGGTCCCCGGAATCACGCCGATCGCGGTGAGAGATTGATCGGCTTCTTCGTCGGTTCCCGGATGGTGTACCAGCTTGGCCAGCCCGAAATCGAGAACTTTGACCTGGCCCGTAGGCGTAATGAAAATGTTGGCCGGTTTGATGTCGCGGTGAACGATGCCCTTGATGTGCGAGGCAACCAGCGCGTCCGCCACCTGCACTCCGATATCCAGCAACTTTTCCAGGGGCATGGCGTGCCCGGCAATTTGCTGCTTTAAGCTCTCCCCTTCGAGCTTCTCCATGACGATGAAGGGGTGCCCGTTGTTGTCTTCAATGCCATGGATGGTGCAGATGTTGGGATGATTGAGCTGAGATGCGGCGCGAGCCTCGCGGCTGAAGCGCTCCATTGCCTTGGGGTCGCCAGTGAGATTCTCGGGAATGAATTTCAAGGCGACGTGACGGCCAAGCTTCACGTCTTCGGCCTCGTAGACCACGCCCATACCGCCGCCCCCGAGCTTGCCTAGGACGCGATAGTGGGAAATCTGCTGACCAATCATGAGAGAGTGGCGACCCTACTCGGCGGTAATGTTAGGCCCGGTTCGAAGTCCGGTCAACTGGAGTTCGTCCAAAGCCGCGCTAAACATAGCGAAGAGACATTGCTAGCAATGTCTCGATCTATAGGGTATGCGTCGCGGTGGTTCCGTATTGGGTCCGCTACGTCCCTCGGTAAGATGCGCGGCGCAGCCGAAGCGGTTTGGATGAAATAAGATAGAGCTGCTAGACCATTTCCGATAGGAGAGCTTCCATGCCAGCCGGTTCTGCCCGCGTGCAGCTTTCACCGGTGCCGCACAGTTCGGAGTTGCAAGACGCCATTCGCAAAAGAGCCGAAGAGATCTATGTTCGGAATGGGAAGATTCCCGGACGCGATTTGGAAAACTGGACCCAGGCGGAAGCAGAAATTGCGCGGGAATGCAGAAAGCCGATGCGGCGTACCGCTATCGTGGTCGAGGTCGATGACGTCGAGTACGTAGGCGAGTATGCGTCGGAATCATGCGACGGCTACGAGCCGGGCGAGTTCGGTCTGGGGCAGGACATTTCCATCCGCTTCGAGAGGGACAAGATGTTTCTAAAGAGGCCCAACGGTAAGGAACTGGAAACTACCATCGTCCACAAGATTGGTTGAAAGTGTCTGCCGGGCTCGGATGAGGCTTTGCGCTGTCTGATTCCGGACACCATGGTCCATCCTCGGACGATGCTCTCAAATTGGCGCATATTGCCGTATTGCAGTAGCGGCACTTTTATCCCCTCAGTTCGGAAGTTCGGTTGCTCGGTCCTTTCGAAAAGGGGGGTGTCAAACCATGAAAAAGACCGAACGCGTGCGCCAACTGCTGACAGGGCCGTTGCAGGACTCTGACCTAACCCAAAACACCGAGAAGGGCTGGAAGGTCGTCGCCATAGAGTGGGAGCGGGAAGTCGACGTCCCGGAAGAGCGGCTGCCCGGTGAGGTGCCCTTCGGGCTGCAACTGACTTCAGACACCCAGCAGTTGGTGGATGATCCCGACGAGCGCGAAATCCTGTTCCAATTGATGGAACTCATGGTGGAGGAGGGATCGTACGCGCGCATCGCCGACGAGATCAACCGGCGCGGATTCCGCACGCGCGAGGGCTCGCGATGGACGCCTGTATCCGTCTTTGAGATGCTGCCCAGGCTAATTGAAGTGGGCCCACACGTCTTTCGCAGCGCCGAGTGGGAGAAGCGCCGGAGAGGAACGGTCGCCCAGGACACAGCCGTGTAGGACAGCCGCCATCGCCTGTCCATGCGAGCGAAGCTCGCCTGCTTTTTCCAGCGTTCATGACGAAATCCGCAGCGAAAGAAGAGCGGAGCTTCGCTCCGCCGGACAGCCGATAGTGGCGCTTCGTACACAGTTCCAATTTCCCGCCGCCGAAACAGAAACATTGTGCGAGAGTTGTGTTTCTCTGCTTCCCGGCATAGTTTCGCCTTTCGCGATGCTAAAGCATTCTGCTACTCTGCTTTGCCCGGGGAGGAATGTAGAGAATGTCGACCTACAAGCGGATATTTTCATCCGTTATCGCTTTGCTGTGCCTCACTCTTTGCTCATTCGCAGCCGAGAAAAAATCCAAAGAAACTAAGCCTGAAGAGAACAGGCCCTCGTACGAGCAGCCGCAGCCTGCGACCGAGAATCTCGATTTGACCATGTACCAACGGATTCGCGACGAGGGGCTGGGGCACTCGCACGTGATGGAATACGCCTCCGGGCTGATGGATGGGATCGGGCCGCGGTTGACCGGCTCTCCGAACCTGAAGAAAGCGAACGAGTGGACCCGAGATCAGTTCACCGCCATGGGCTGCCAGAACGCGCACCTGGAAGACTGGGGCGAGTTTGGAATGGGGTGGCGGCAGTTGAATACCTGGGTGCGCATGTCGGCGCCGGACACGGCGGTGTTCATTGCGCAGGCGTTGCCCTGGTCGCCCTCAAGTCATGGACCGATCAATGGCGGCGCGGTCTGGGTGGACGCCAAAGATGAGAAAGATCTGGAGAAATACAAAGGCAAGCTGGCGGGCAAGGTCGTATTTTTTGGTCCCATGCGCGAAGTGAAGCCAGTAGATAAGCCGCTGTTCAAGCGCGACGACGATGCCGACTTGAAGAAGATCGCGGAATATCCGGTGCATATTGCGGAGCGAGAAGATTTTTTTCAGGAGTTCATCAAGCGGCTGGAGTTCCGGGAAAAGGCGGGCAAGTTCTTCGCCGACGAGCATGCTGTGGCCGTTGTGGTGCCGAGCCGCGATGGTCGGGATGCCGGCGGCTCGGGTGGCACCATTTTCGATGATGGCGGTTCGGGGATGGGGTGGTTTACGTATCAAAAGGAACATGCCGAAAAGCTGCCAATCGTTGTAATGGCCATCGAACATTACGGTCGCGTCTACCGGCTAGTGAAGGCCAATGTGCCGGTGAACATTGAAATGGATGTCGAGACCGAATTTACCGGCGATCACGAGCACGGGTTCGATACCGTTGCCGAAATTCCCGGCACCGATCCCAGGCTAAAGGACGAAGTTGTCATGGTGGGCGGCCATCTGGACTCTTGGGCGTCGGGCACCGGCGCCACCGATAATGGCGCGGGAACCGTCGTTGCCATGGAAGTGATCCGCATTCTGACTTCGCTCAAAGTACAGCCGCGACGAACCATTCGGGTTGCGCTATGGACCGGAGAGGAGCAAGGCGAATTCGGATCGTACGGGTACGTGAAGCAGCATTTCGGCTTCGTCCCGCTCTCGACTGCTCCTGACCAGGTGAAATTGCCGGATTTTTTGCGCAAGCCGGCGGGTCCGCTTGAGTTGAAACCGGAGCAGCAGAAGATTTCCGGATACTTCAACGTGGATAACGGCTCGGGAAAAATCCGCGGCATCTACTTGCAGGAAAATGCCTCGATTGCTCCTGTGTTCCAGCAATGGATCGCACCCTTATCCGATCTGGGTGTCACCACCCTCTCCATGCGAAACACCGGCGGCACCGATCACGAGGCGTTCGACTCGGTCGACATTCCCGGATTCCAATTCATCCAGGATCCGCTCGATTACGGATCGCGCACCCACCATTCCAACATGGATTTGTATGAACGGCTGCAGCCCGATGACCTGGCGCAGGCGGCTACGGTGGAAGCAATCTTTGTTTACAACGCCGCCATGCGTGACCAGATGCTGCCGCGCAAACC
>DASVAE010000051.1:0-58042 GCA_036376495.1 Candidatus Sulfotelmatobacter sp.
TTATTGTGCCAACCCTTTCGACCGTCGACGTAGGCAAAGTTACCAGAGTAATGAAAAAAGTCAACGCAAACTATTGGTGCAGTCGCGAGCCGGAGTACTGTGAAAATTGAAAAATGCAAATGGTTGTAAAGCAGAACCTTAGATTTACGGGGAATTAATACGGGCGGCTTTTACACAATAAAATCCACAGTGAGGGCAGCAACTACAAGACGCTGAAAGCGAACCAAATAATCGTCTTGACGGTGAAGTAAGCATGGCGCATCTTGCAGATATCGGAGTTCCTACTCTTTCTGTGCCAAACAATGGCGAGACAGGGTGGATCACGCAGCAGAGTGAATCGAGAAAGCCCGAAGTGACGGAACTGGTGGCCTATGTGGACGGCGGATGCCTGGGGAACCCGGGTCCGTCGGGCATTGGGGTGGTGATCAGCGGGCTGGCCGGGGGGCCGGTGCGAATTGCCAAGTGGATTGGCAACCAGGACAACAACGTCGCCGAATACGCGGCGTTGATGGAGGCTCTGCAGTACGCGGTCGCGCTCAAGGCGCGGAAGCTGCATGTCTATTCTGATTCCCAGGTGATGGTGCGGCAGATGACAGGGGAGTACGAGTGCCGCAGCCCGCGGCTGTATTCGCTACATTGGACCTGTCGGAAGCTGGCGCGATCGTTGAAGTTCTCCATTTCTCATGTGCGGCGTGAGTTCAACGTGGAGGCGAACCGATTGGCGCAGTCGGCGCTGAAGCGGCGGAAGAAGAGGTAGGGAGTTTCAAGTTTCTCGTTTCGAGTTTCAGTTCAAGCTGAACCGCGCCAGTTTACGTGCTCAGGGCAGGGGCGCTCAGGATTTGCTCTTTTAGAGTCGACCTTTTGCGCTACCGGAATCTTGACAGCTTGCCAGGCGAGGGCGAGACTCCAAGCACGAACTCCTCGATATTTCGCGTCGTAAAATTTTGGGCCGGGAGTTGAAAGATTGCAGCAGAATTCTCAAACACCGAACCCACAGTCGATTTCTGCCGCGTTGTCGCTGGCGCGGGCGGGGGCTGCCGTGCCGGCGTGGCCTAGTATTCGCGGAGAAGATGTGGGACGTTCTCTGGCTGAAATGGCCCAGCGCGATCTGGATGCGGCACTGCAATTGTTAGCGGATCGGGCACAATTCATTACTGGAGCGAGCGGGGCGGCGATCGCGCTGCGGCGGCAGGGCATGAATGACATGTTATGCCGAGCCAGCGCCGGCTCGAACGCGCCTGAACTGGGAGCGCTGCTATCTACTGAGTTTGGGTTGTCGGGCGAGAGCGTGCGCACCAAGCAAGTTCTCCGCTGTGACGATGCCGAGCGGGATGTGCGCGTGAATCACGAGGTCTGCCGGCAATTGGGTATCGCTTCGGTCGTGGTCATGCCGGTGGTGCACGATGAGGAAGTATTGGGGGTATTTGAACTTTTCTCCGGGAAGAGGAACGCGTTCGGAGAGCGCGATCTCTCAGCGGTGCAGCGCCTGGGGCAGATGGTTGAGACTGCGGTGCAGCTTGCGCACGTCACCGAAAGCTTACCTGAGAGGCTGAGGGGCGAGGACAGTCCCGCCGGTGATCGGCAAAGTTCAACTGTGGGCGACCAGAACCTGGATGATGAGATTCTTGAGGTCGAGGCGGAGGAGGCGGGCGCGGCCGGAAAGCAAGGGACGGGCGTTCCGCAGGCTGGTGCTGAGGTGATAGCAGCTGGCGTTGAATCTGCCAAGAGCGGCCACCAGAGTTTGAGTACGCCGGCGTCTCCGATTGCGCAGGGAACTGGTGGCGAGGCATCGCGGAATCGGGAGCTGGAGACGGCGAAGCCGTGCAGCGGGGAACCTGTTCTCGGGCCGATGGCGCCGCTCGTGAGCCGAGATGTTGCTGGCGACCTCTCTGCGGGCGGGCTGGTGCAGGACCCTTCCAAACCTGCGAAGCCGTTGCTTTGGTCGGCGGCCGAAACGGTTGCTGCGTCGGAAATTCCGGGCGAGGGGGACCAGAGTCATGTTCCGCCAGTGCTGCGTGGGCTGCGGAAGTGCGAGGCTTGCGGCTTCCCGATTTCGGGAGGGCGGGTGCTGTGCGTGGAATGCGAGGAAAAGAAGTGGCGTGGACAATTGAGGCGTCCGCAACCTATGCCTACGGGGGCCATCGCGGGGAGTTCGGCAGCACCGAGTTCAGAGGCGAGAGCCGCGGTGGCTCAGGCGCAGTTAGCTCCAAGGATATCTTCAGCGGTAGCGGCGGCTCCGGCTAAGAAGCCAGTCCCGTCTCCTGCTGTACCCGAGTCCCAGTTCTCGCAAACTCGGCAGAAAGCGGGGTACCCGGCAGAACCGAGTACGAACGTTGCTGCTCCCGAAACGGAAGCATCCGCCGCCCCTGCGGCGGCTGCCAGCTTGGTACAGAATGCGGCTCCTGGTTTCGCGTTCAGCAGTGGTCTTGCGGATTCGCCGTCGTGGATTTCGGCGAACAAGTACGTCATCGGGGCGCTGGCTCTTGTCGTCGCGTTGATGGTGGCGTTCCTTCTATTCCGGTAGCATTCTTCCGGTGCCCATATTCTTATGGCCCGGGAACTACACAGTTGATGTGTCAATACAGGGGAACCCTTGGAAAGCCTTGACAATAAGGGCAACTCTGCTAAAGTGCCAAAGAGGTTTTTGATCCCGCTTCGCAGGTGCCCAGGATATGAAAAACGTTTACGAAGTTTTGCGGCAGAAAGAGATGGAGTTGACCCGTCTGGAGAAAGAAGTGGAGGCCCTGCGGCTGGTGGCTCCGCTGCTGTCGGAAGAGAAGGAGAACGCTGCGGAAGCGGCCAAGAACGCGCTACCCACGGCGGTGAATGGACCGCAGGCGCCCAGGATTTCTGTTCCGGCGTCTCCGTCGATGCCGGCACCGCAACCGGTGCGCGCAGCTGGTTGGGACGATACGGCGAAACGCTGGCCGTAGATCTCATTCGCTGGATGTGAGTTGCTGGACACTGGCGTGACGTGTGGAAGTTCTTGCAGCCCGGGATTGAATCCCGGGCTGTCGTGTTTTTATGGCGGGGAGTCTATCGCCGTGCGATTTCGTGTAAGGCCGACAGGCAGGCATCGACTTCTTCGACCGTGTTGTAATGCACCAGGCCGATGCGCAGGAAGCCACCGGATTTTTCCACGTCGAAGTGCTCGGTGACGCTGATGGCGTAATAGTTGCCGTCCCAGGTGAAGAAGCCGCGCTCGCCCAGTTGGGTGGCGAGTTCGAGCGGGGTGAATCCATCGATGCGAACGGCAAAGGTGGCGCAGCGCTGGTCGAAGCGGGCTGGGTCCGTGATGCCGTAGATTTTCAGGCCAGGGATATGCTTCAGGCCGTTGGCCATTCGTTGCAGCAGGACGCGCTCGTGCTGGTGGATGGCGGCATAGGCGGACTCGATGGCGGCGCGGCGTCCAGAATTTCCACTCTTCGCGGCGGCTGAATGCTGGGGCATACTGCCGCCTAAGGAGGCGATGTATTCCACACAGGCGGTGATGCCTGCGATGCATTCGTGGTTGAGCGTGCCCCATTCCCAGCAATTCGGAATTGCGTTGGTGTTGGGACGAACCTTGTAGGGGCGAATGCGTTGCAGGTGCTCGCGTTTGCCGTAGAGAACGCCCATGTGCGGGCCGAAGAATTTGTAGGTGGAGCAGGCGAGGAAATCGCAGTCCAACGCGGCGACATCGATCAGGCCGTGCGGTCCGTAGTGAACGGCATCGATGTAAGCGAGAGCCCCGACTTTGTGGGCGAGGCGGACGATTTCTTTGACGGGATTAATCGTGCCAACGGCGTTGGAGGCGTATCCGACCGCCACTAATTTCGTGTTTTGGTTGATCTTGTTCGCCAGGTCTTGCATATCCAGCGTGCAATCTTCATCGCGGAAATCCGCCCAGCGGATGGTAAGGCCGCGATCTTCGGCCATGAGCAGCCAGGGGGAGACGTTGGCATCGTGATCGAGGCGAGTGAGGAGGATTTCGTCTCCGGGCTGCAGTTCGCGGCCGAGGGCGCGGGAGATAGCGAAGGTGAGGGTCGTCATGTTGGGGCCGAAGATGACTTCGTCGGGGGCGCAGTGCAGGAAGTCGGCCATGGCGGCACGGGCTTCGCTGATCATGGCGTCAGTATGGCGACTGGTGGGGTAGGCTCCGCCGGTGTTGGCATTGTCGTGGCGCAGGTAGTTGGAGATGGCGTCGATGACGCGCTGGGGCACCTGCGTTCCGCCGGGACCGTCGAGGAAGATGGCGGGAAGGCCGTTCACGCTCTGCGACAAGGACGGGAATTGTGAGCGGATGCGGGTTAGGTCGAGGGCGGGAGCGGCGAGTTGGTCAGAGGTCGGCATAGGGTTCTTCTATTCTTATCATTGTTCCTGGGACGGGGCGAGGCTCACTGGCGGCGCCGGGATGTTCGAGTGCAGACTCCATTGCGCGCTTTGCGCGCAACCCCGGACGAGGTGTCCGGGGCTACACAACCGCTCTTATGAAATCTGCTAGCAGGCCATAGGCGGTCGCGTACAGGCCGGGGTCTTCTTCTGTGATGGCCAACCCGGGGAAGATATCGGTTTCGAAATAGATGTAGGAGGAGGCTCCCGTGATTCGCGCCATGGGCTGAGTGCTCATCACCTTCTCTGGTTTGACGCTGGCTTGTACTCCATCCGGAGTGCGTTGGGCGCGGCACACCAGTTTGAAGAGCCATCCGTCGCGGCGGGCATTGCGCAGGGCGTGCGAGGTCAGATCGCGGATGCCTTCGCGCTCGATTTGATCGAGGCGGATTGGAACGTCCATCAGAACGGTTACAAGCGCGGCCGTTTTTACTGCCGCGTCCCAGGCGTCGATGTCGTGGGTGGCGTCGATCTCGGCGATTCCCAGTTGCTGCGCTTTTTTCAGGGCGTCATCGAAACTCAGGCCTTGCTCCATTTCGCTGAGGATTACGTTCGTCGTGGAATTCAGGATGCCGTGAAAGCCTTGCAGATGGATTGCCGGGAGTTGGTCGAAGAAGGAGAAGATGGGGACGCCGTCCATGACGGTGGATTCGAAGAGAAAGCGCTTGCCCTGCCGGGCAGCCAGATCACGGAGTTCGCGGTAGGCGTGCACGATTGTGCCTTTGTTGGCCGTGATGGCATGAGCTCCATGTTCGAGAGCGGCACGGATGTAATCGACGGCGGGTTGGCCGTTCTCCACATTCAGAGAGGTGGCTTCGAAGAGGACGTCTGCTTGGGCGGCGTCGAGCCAGGAGTGAACTTCGGTGATGCTCGGATTCGAGTTCAGAGCCGGGGTACCAGCGCGGCATAGGTGGGAGAGCTCGAAGCCTTCGGGATCGACGTTCCATCCCAGGCGACGGGAGGCTACGCCGGTAATGCGGACGGTGATTCCGTAACGATCGCGCAGTTCGGCGGCACGACCGGCCAGCAGCTGCGCCAGCGTGCGATTGACGTTGCCGAAACCCAGGAAGCAGAGGTTGTGCGTTCGAATGGGGCAGGCCTCAAATGACAAGTTTCAAGGTTTCAAAGTTTCAAGGTTTCAAAGTGCGAGCGTGCCCTTGGTGGGCCTGATCTGAAAATGTGAAGCCGTGATCTTTGAAACTTTGAAACGTGAAACCTTGAACCTTGAACTTACCCCATCACCGTGGTGTGTTCGGGCTTGATTTTGTAGAGGACCCTTACTTCGCCGGGCTGGCCGTAGGGATACTTATCCACGCCTAAATATTTTTTGGCCATTTTGTGGATGTGTTCGCCGGCGCCTTCTTCGGTGATTTCTACTACGCGGCCGCGGATTTCCAGATAACGATAGGGATTTTCCGGATCGATGATGGCGAGGGATACGCGCGGATCGCGCCTGACATTCTTGTCTTTTTGCCGTCCCCGGGCGGAGTTGAAGATGACGTGGTCGCCGTCGAAATCGCACCAGACGGGAGTGACTTGCGGGCGGCCGTCGGGCATGAGCGTGCCCAGACTGGCGAAGGCTCGCTTCTGGAAAAGATCTTTGTACTTCTCGGGGATAGCTTGCGACATGAATTCCTCCAAGAATTGAACCGCTGGGAAATTATAGAACGCGGGCGTGACCGCGTGGCAGTTACGTTGCTTTCGGCGGGCGTGGGGTTTGCTTGGAACATTGAGATTCTCCGACGCTCCCATGGTTTCATGCAGGGCAACGGCGATCAGGTTCGCCGCGCTTTCCGCTCGCCTTCGGCTTCGCGGGACGGAGCAATGGGTCCTTCCCTACGTGAGTTGAGCCACTCTTGGGAGAACCGCTTTCAGCAGCGCTTCAAATATCGATCTGACTCGTTCCCCGGTTTCCATTACCTCGGCGTGGGAGAGAGGTTGATCTAAAATTCCTGCGGCCATGTTCGTGACGCAGGAGATGGCCAGCACGTTCAATCCCATGTGGCGGGCGGCGATTACCTCTGCCACGGTGGACATTCCCACTAGGTCGGCGCCGATGCGACGGAGATGGTCGATCTCCGCCGGAGTTTCGTAGCTGGGGCCGAGCAGCGCGGCGTAGATTCCTTCGTGCAACAGGATCCCGAGTTTCGCGGCCTCTTCGCGGGCGATCTCGCGATAGGCGCGCGAGTAGGTGTGCGTCATGTCGGGAAAGCGCACGCCGAAGCGGTCGTCGTTGGGGCCGACCAGCGGATTGGTTCCCTGCAGATTGATGTGGTCTTTGATCAGAACCAGCGCGCCCTGCGAGTAGCCGAGGTTGATGCCGCCGGCGGCGTTGGTGAGGATCAGGGAGTTGATTCCCATACGCGCGAACACGCGGATGGGAAAGGAGACTTGCTGCGCGGAGTATCCCTCGTATTGGTGGACGCGACCTTGCATGGCGGCGACCGGCACCGCGCCGGCGTTGCCGATGACGAGGCGGCCGGCGTGCCCGATGGCGGTGGATTGGGGAAAGGATGGAATCTCGGAGTAGGGAATTCTTGCAGCGTGGCTGAGGGAATCGGCGAAGGCGCCCAGGCCGGAGCCCAGGACGAGTCCGACTCTGGGACGGAGCACAGTGCGTTGCAGAATTGTTTGTGCAGCGGTGTCGGCAAGCGTGAACTGGTCGGTCATTCGTGATGAAGTGCGGCTCGATTGATTGCCGCGCTGCGCGCGCAACCCCGGACGAGGCGTCCGGGGCTACATTTTGTCCGGACTAGATTTTACAGATCGCCGTCGGCTAGATTGCGGCCGTGGCCGTTTTTGTCCAGCCAATCATACAGAAATGTCTGATAGAGGTAGGAGGCGACGATTTCTTCTCCTAGTTCATGCGTGTCGGTGCAGAGGAAGGGCAGGCGCAGGCCGGTGAGCACGGCGAGCAGCGATTGGGTGATGCGGTTGGGATTGGCGGCGCGGTAGGGATATTCCGACTTGATTTCGGTCAGCGACGACGTGACGACGAGCAGGCTGTGCGGGAGTTCGGCCATGCGGCGCAGGCGTTTGATGAAGACCGCGCGATTGGTAGTGAAGGAGCAGATCAGGTCGGCGAGGTCTTTGCGCTCCACAGTGCAGGCGCCTTCCATGCCTTGAATCGAATAATCCCCGAGGGCGAGAGCGCGGTATTCGATTTTCGCAAACCATCCTTTGAAGCGGCGGAAGGAGAACGGATTCTGCTCGCGCGTGTCGATGATCGCGGTGGGGAGCGGAGTGCGAAGTTGCGTTCCTCCGCGCTCAGGAATCACCGGGAGCGGTGGGTGCGGGACGGGCGCCGTGAGCGTAGTCCAGGCTAGTGGGGCAGGGATTAAGGTACGTTTGCGCGGCATCTGAATTGGCCTCGGAGCATTGTAATTGCTGGAATGCAGAGCGTAGCGGGTAGAGACTGGCTAGCAGCGTTTCTGCGACAGGGACTCTGCTAGATTGTCTGGTATGGCAACGGTGCAGGTTCAAGCCAATCGCGGTTTTGCCAGCGATAACAATGCCGGAGTCCATCCGGAAATTCTTGAAGCGATTGTGCGCGCAAACCGGGGACACGTGCGCGCTTATGGCGACGACGATTACACGCGCGCAGCCATCGCGAAATTTGAAGAGCATTTTGGGTCCAGGATCGACGTGTTCTTTACCTTCAATGGGACCGGGGCCAACGTGCTCGGCCTGCAGGCACTGAATCGTCCTTACCATGCGGTTTTGTGCAGTGATTACGCGCACATCTACACGGATGAATGTGGCGCTCCGGAAAAGCACACGGGATGCAAGCTGATTCCCCTGCCGCATCAGGACGGGAAGATCACCGCCGAGCAAGTGCGGCACGCCTATCACGGGATTGGCGACCAGCATCACGTGCAAGCGCGGGTGGTCTCGATCACGCAATCGACCGAGATGGGGACTGTATATCAGCCTGGGGAGATTCGGGCGCTGGCGGATTTTGCGCACGAGCGCGAAATGTATCTGCACATGGATGGGGCGCGAATTGCGAACGCTGCCGTTTCGCTAGGCCAGAGTTTACGGGAGGCGACGCGCGATCTGGGCGTGGATGTGCTGACTTTTGGCGGCACGAAAAATGGAATGATGGGCGGCGAGGCGGTGGTTTTCTTCACGCCGGGGCTCAGCCAGGATTTTTTATTTCTGCGTAAGCAAGGCATGCAATTGAATTCGAAAATGCGGTTTGCGGCGGTGCAGTTCGAGGCGCTGCTGAGCCATGACTTGTGGCGAAGGAGCGCGGAGCATGCCAATCGCATGGCGCGGCTTCTGGAACAGGAGTTGAGAAAATCTCCGCAGGTCCGGATTGTGTGGCCGGTGGAGGCGAATGGAGTCTTCGCGCAGATTCCGCGGGCGGCGGTCACGAAGATCATGGAACGTTATTTTTACTATCCGTGGATTGAGGACCAATGTATTGTGCGCTGGATGTGCTCGTTCGATACCACGGAAGAGGATGTGCGGGAGTTCGCGGCATTCGTGGTGGAGGCAGTAAAGGGGTGAAGCCAGCTCTGTATCCGCCTATTGCTTTTCGCTTTAGTATTGAATAAAGTGACCAATTCCCGCCGTAGTGTGCATCTCCAGCCGCTCGGTCCCAGGAGCTACTGATGATTCAGAAGTGGTTTGGTCCTGCCGCCCTGATGGTGACCGCAACGACTTTGCTGAGCCTCGCGAGTTGCGCGCGCAGTCAGAAGCTTGTGGGGCTCTCGGTCACGCCGGCGACGGCTACGTTCGGAGGAGTGGGAGCGCAATTGCAGTTCAAGGCCATTGGCACGTACATCCACCCTCCGGAGAATAAGGATGTCACGCAGCAGGCGAAATGGTCGATTGACTCGCAGCACCTGGTGACCATCGATGCTCCGGGACTGGTCACTGCCATCAGCGATTGCGGCACCGGCAACGTGATGGCGAGTATCCAGGAGGGAGGCAATTACGTTTTCGGTACGGCCTTCGTCTCGGCTGCGGGCGTGGGAACCGGCACCTGTACGCAGGCGAGTCTGACCGTCGCGGTGTCGGGGAGTGGAACGGTCACCAGTTCGCCCGCACGCATCACGTGTCCGGGCACATGTACGGCCGCATTTCCTTTGGATTCCACGGTGGTGCTGACCGGCGCTCCCGGGGCCGGAGCCAGCAGTGTGACGTGGACCTGGGATGCGGGAAGCATCGGATGTTCCAACTCGACTGCAACCACCTGCAGCGTCGCGCTTGATGCCAACGCCAGCATTACGGCAACATTCCAGTAAGCTACTCAGGGTCGCTGAGCAACTTGCCCAACGTGGGCTTGTGCTTTTCCGGCTTTTTCTTTTTCTCCAGCACAATCTTTTCGGCGGGAGGCGCGCCTACGCGCTCGCGGGCCAGTTCCTTGACAGCCGTCACCGCGCGAAACGGTTTTCGTTTCTTCTTGCTGGACATGTTCGAGTGCCTACCCGCTCAAGGCTAAGATGGCGATGTATGCAGAAAAGCTGATGTTATGGCGGTCCGATGTGGCTTAGTATGCAATAATTTGTAACATGGAAGAGAGAGATTTTTTTGACGAGAAGCAGGAAAAGAAGCCGGCCTCGCTGAATTGTCCGCATTGTCATCAGCAAGCGGAGTACGAGGTAACCTGGATCGTGCGCACGAAAAAGCGGCAGCTTCCGGGACGTGCGGACGAGCGCGACCGGGCGCGCTTCGCTAAGTTCCGGTCGTACATGGTGCGGAAAGACGACATGATGGCTTGCAAGAATATGCGATGCCGGAAACGGTTTGAGATATCGGGACAGTCGACCGTGCTCACGGAGTAGGTCAGGCCCAATTCATCATGTCTTATGCGGCCCTAAGCGGGCGCTCTTTATTGGTCTTGGTTCGTAGGTCAAAAGCCCCACTCTAAACGTCGCAAACTGCGCGACGCTTAGAATAGGGCACCCTCAAAGTCGGGCACCCTGGATAGGATCTCGCCCACTCGTTTCAATCCAAACTTCTGTCCTTCCCGTTCGGCGAACGCGATGATTTCTTTTTCGCGGTCAGGCGGCAATGGGTTGCGCTTATAGGCTGACAAAAGTTCTTCGACCCGCTGGTTGGCGCGGTCCAGGATGCCTCCACCATTCATCTGCGGAAGACCGCGATCAATCACTGGCGAAGGGAAGTGCTGCTCCTGGCGGAACAGGGCGCGGGTATCTTTGAGTTTCAGGAAGTCGCCTGCCAAGCCGGTTTGCGTGAACATGGCGGTGGCCAGAGAATCTCCGCGGGGTTCGATGCCTTGGAGTAAACGCTGCGCGGAGGCGATCGCCTCGGCATCGATGACCAGTTTTTCGATGCTGTGACAGGCGAGAAAGTCGAGCATCCCAGCGCCGGAGATCATGTTGATGCCGGCCAGCGCGCCCAGCACTGCTGACATGCCGCTTTCCATTTCCACCTGCGCGTCGATGACGCGGCCATCCCCGGCAACCATGTAGGCGTGCGTGGGGAGGCCGAGATGTTTTCCCACCTCTGCGCAAGCGACATCGAGCATGGCAGTTTCGATCGCGCCCATGGGCGTCTTGCCGCTGCGCATATCGAAGATCGCGGGCGCGGCTCCCCAGACGATCGAAGCACCCGGTTGTGCCAGTTGATGGATGACAATTCCGCTGATGCATTCGGCGGCGTGCTGCACCACCGAGCCGGCCAGAGTCACGGGAGCGGTTGCACCGGCTAATGGCATGCTGACAATTTCCGCAGGAATTCCGGCGCGCGCGAGATCAACCAGATTTTGCGACGCGAACTCGGACCAGTTCAGGGGCGGGGATGGGCACACATCGAAAATGGCGCGAGGGTGCCGGCGAAAAGCTTCGCGCCCGCCACATTCAATCGCGAGCAGGTCGATCAGCGTGTGCAGGCTGTGGGCGGAAAATGCCCCAGTGACGACGGGCTTCTCCGAATACCACAGCACCAGCAGAAGGCGGTACCAATCGCCGATTTCTGCCGGAACATCGTTGCAGACCATCGCCGTCGATTGGGCTGCGAATTGGGGAAGCATCTCGGCAACCTGGATCAGCCGCACGAGGTCTGAAGTGATTGCCGGCCTTGCTTGTTGCGTTTGCGGATCGAGGATGTTCAGGCAGGACGAGCCGGGATCGAAGTGAACGTGGTTTCCGCCGTAGTGCACGGCAGGGCTGCCGTTGCGATCGTAGAGGAAGAATTCGCGCGGGACGGACTGCAGGGCGTTGCGGGCTAGTGGCTCGGGGATGTGGGCCACGCCATCTTTGACCGGAATGCCGACGCCGCGCAGCAGGTCTTCTACGTAGGGCGCGACCCTGATGCCGGGGTCCTTAATGAGCTGGAATGCTTCGGCGAGGATGCGTTCGATCAACGGGTTGTCGAGCATTTCAAATTTTGGTCTCATAATGTTTCCGGATGTCTCACGTAGGAACGGACGCATTGGTCGGTTCCGCGAAGCGAAGCGAGCGTGCCTGGGCAACCTCTCCGGGGGATGCGTCCGGGGCTACACCACCTCACCCGAACCAATGGGTTCGGGGGTAGGTGGTCCGGTTTTCTGGCTCATCAGCTCGCGGGCCAGCGCCACTGCGCTCATGGCATCTTTCGCGTAGCCATCGGCGCCGATCTCTTCTGCCCAGCGACGCGTCACGGGAGCGCCTCCTACCATTACTTTGACTTGAGCACGGATGCCGGAGCGCTCCAGGGCTTCGATCACCGTCTTCTGGTTGCGCATGGTGGTGGTCAGAAGCGCTGAAACGCCGACGATGTCTGCGCTGAGCTCCTGGGCTTTGGCGGCGAATTTCTCTCCGGAGACGTCCGCTCCCAGATCATGGACCTGAAATCCATGAGCGGTGAGCAGCGTGCCGACCAGGATTTTGCCGATCTCGTGGATGTCTCCCTTGGTGGTTCCCAAGACCACGACTCCGGACGTAGGACGATCAGCCCCTAGCTTCTTCAGTTCGGGATCGAGCACGGCCATGGCGGCTCGCATGGCTTCGGCGGAGGCCATCATGTCGGGAAGAAACATCTGTCCGCGAGCGAACTGTTCACCGACATCGTGCATGCCGGGGACGTACCCGTCATTAATGGCGTCGAGGGGGGCCGTGCCGTCGGCGATCGCCTTCTGGGCTAGGTAGGACGCGGTGTCGGGCGCGCCCGCGATAATGCTGTCGCGCATGAGCGAGAAGATATCGTCTGGCATGGAAGTACCTTCGCCATGCTGACGTGGAGGGTCGAGGCAGTCTGTGATCAGGATCACAGAGCGGTTATTTGCTTTCGCACAGGGAACAGGTCTACAAGGGTTCTGAGCAGCTCAGAAATAGGATTTTGTCAACGCCGCGATACCGCGTTCCGGGTATTTCCAGGCGCTGCGTTGCGTCATTTATACTGACCAGTTTTTGCCATGCCGCGATGGCAGGCAGGGAGAGACTCTCTTGAAAATCCTGGTTTGCATGAAGCAGGTGCCGCAGAAGGATGCGCCGCTGAAGCTGAACGAGTCGGGTACATGGATCCGCGAGGACGTTTCTTACGAGGTCAATGAACCCGACGCGTACGCCTTGGAAGAAGCGCTGCGCCAGCGGGAGAAGCATAAAGGCGAGGTGGTAGTGATCACCAGCGGTCCGGCGCGGGCGCAGCAGGTTCTGCGCGAGGCGCTGGCCAAGGGCGCAGATCGGGCGATTCATCTTGAGGACGACAAGTTCGTCGGGCTGGATGCGTTCAATACCGCCAAGGCATTTGCGGCGGCGATCAAAGACGAGCAATTCGATCTCATCTTTACCGGCTTGCAGTCGGACGATTATGGATATGCGCAGACTGGGGTGATCCTGGCGGAGTTGTTGGGATGGCCGCACGCCACCATCATCATGCAGATTGAAAAGACCGACAACGGCATTCGGGTGAAGCGCGAACTGGAGGCGGGATATTTCCAGTTTGTCGATATGCCCACTCCGGCGGTGCTGACCATTCAGTCAGGGATCAACAAGCTACGTTATGCCACTCTGATTGGAATCAAGCAGGCGAAAAACAAGCCTCTGCGGAAGGTTCCGCTGGGGGAGGTGCAGGCGGCCCTGGGAGACAACCTGCAGAAGATCGAGAAGCTGTATGTGCCGCAGAAAACCAAGAAGACGGAGCACATCGACGGGCCGCCAGGAGAGATCGCGAAGAAGCTGGTGGATAAGCTGCGGAATGAGTTGAGGGTGCTTTAGGGCGGCCGTCCCTACATGGTTGAGCTAAGAAAGCAGACAATATGCCAGATACGATTCTCGTAGTGGTGGAGCAGCGCGAAGGGAAGCTGAATCGGGTTTCGTGGGAAACCATCACTGCCGGGCAGGCGATCGCCGCGGCGACGGGGTGGGGGCTCGAGGCTGCCGTCGTGGGCAGCGGCGTGAACTCTATTGCCTCGGAGGTCGCGGGGAAAAAAGTCGCGAAGGTTTACGACATCGAGTCGCCCAAACTCGAACCTTACACGCCCGATGCCTTTGCGGCCGGGCTCAAGCAGTTCCTCGAATCCAAGCAGCCGAAACTGGTGTTGATGCCGCACACCTATCAAGTGCGCGATTTTGTCCCCAAGCTGGCAACGGCCATGGGACGCACGGTCATCAGCGACTGCATTGGATTTAAGCACGAGGGCGGCAAGGTGGTATTCACGCGGCAGATGTTCCAGGGCAAGCTGGCGGCGGACGTGAGCTTCACCAGCGATGCTCCGTGGTTCGTGACATTTCAGAATGGGGCGTTTCGTGGGGACAAGGCGGAGGCCGGCGGGGCTGCCGCCGCGGTTGAGACTGTGAATGTTGAAATCGCGGACGGAGTGGTTCGCAATAAGCCGCAGGAAGTCTTCAAAGAAGCCAAGCAGGCGGTGGATCTTACGCAGGCGGAGATTATCGTTGCGGTGGGGCGGGGAATTAAAGAGCAGAAGAACATCGAGATCGCGAAGAATCTGGCTGACGCTCTAGGCGGCGATCTGGCGGCGTCGCGTCCGATCTGCGATTCAGGATGGCTGCCGATGGATCGCCAGATTGGATCGTCGGGGCAGACGGTCGCGCCCAAGTTGTATCTTGCTCTCGGTATCAGCGGCGCCATTCAGCACATTGTCGGCATGAAAGGCTCGCGGGCGATCATCGCGGTGAATAAGGATTCGGAAGCGCCGATTTTTGAGATTGCGGATTATGCAGTCGTGGGAAACTTGTTCGATATCGTGCCGCCGCTGATTGAAGAAGTAAAAAAGGCAAAGGCAGGCGGTTAGCTGGCGTGGCTGGACAGCACCATTACAATCAATCCATGGACATCACCATAACGGCAGTATTCGAGGAAGTCTCGCCGGCAGAGGGTGGCGGATACGTTGCCTACACGGAAGAATTGCCGGGAGCCATATCGGAAGGGGAGACCCTCGAAGAAGCTCGCGAAAATCTGCGAGATGCAATTGAGTTGCTGCTCGAAGCGAATCGGGAGTTGGCCGGAAAACGTACTCCCGGGAAGAAGATCACGCGAGAAAAGATAAAGATTTCCGTGGCTTGATGTGAAGCGTGTTGACCTGATCCGCCATCTTGAAGCAAACGGATGTACGCTGCTCCGGGAAGGCGCCCGCCACAGCGTTTATTACAATCCAGTCGCCCAGCGTACCAGTACTGTTCCGAGGCATCGTGAGGTTAAAAATCCGACAGCGATTCGGATCTGCAAACAACTGAGCGTACCAGATCCCTTGCGCTAGTTCCCGGCAGCGTTGCTTTTGGATCTGAGGATTCGGTATCCGCAAGAGGCTAGTGAAATGATCGTCTTCCGAAAACTGATTGAAGGGGTGGAACGACCGCAGATGCCGGCTGATGTGGTTATCGTCGGCGGCGGACCCGCGGGAATGGCGTGTGCGCTGCGGCTGTCGCAATTGATCGACGCGCACAATTCGGCCAATCCTGACGCGCAGATTAGCAAAGAGAACATTTACGTTTTGGAGAAGGCGCGCGAGGTCGGCCAGCATTGCTTGTCGGGAGCGCTTCTGGATCCGCGCTCCATGCGCGAGTTGCTGCCCGGATTTGAGAAAGAAGCTCCGCTCGATGCCGAGGTGAGCAAGGAAGGCGTTTATTTCCTCACCGAAAAATCCAAATTCAAATTACCGATCACGCCACCCTTCCTGCGCGATCACGGCAACTATGTCATCTCGCTGAACAAGTTCGTGAAGTGGTTGGGAGGAAAGGTAGAGGAGACGGGGATTACCGTTTTTACCGGCTTTGCCGGTTCGGAACTTCTTTATGACGGCGATCGCGTCACTGGTGTTCGTACCGATGACAAAGGCGTCGATAAAGAAGGGCAGCCGAAATCGAACTTCGAACCCGGGTACGATCTGCAGGCCAAAGTCGTGATCCTCGCCGAAGGGCCGCGCGGATCGTTGACCAAACAGCTCATTCAGAAGTTTGATCTGGCGAAGAATGCCAACCCGCAAACCTATGGCGTGGGCGTGAAAGAACTCTGGGAAGTGCCCTCTGGGCGCATCGCCAAAGGCGAAGTGATTTACACCATGGGCTGGCCGCTGACTACGAAAGAGTATGGCGGCGCCTGGATCTATGGCTCGAAAGACAACGTCGTGTCGCTCGGATTTGTCACGGGCCTCGACTACACCGATCCCCGCCTTGATCCCCAGCGCGTGTTGCAGCAGTTCAAGCGGCATCCCTGGGTGGCGAAGCTGCTCGAAGGGGGCAAGATGAT
The DNA here is from genome assembly GCA_036376495.1 of Candidatus Sulfotelmatobacter sp. Lineage (GTDB taxonomy): Bacteria > Acidobacteriota > Terriglobia > Terriglobales > Acidobacteriaceae > Sulfotelmatobacter. Next base: position 16,030 of record DASVAE010000051.1, read on the forward strand.
TCGCTACGGGGCGAAGTCGATGCCCTATGGCGGATGGTGGGCAATCCCTCCGGTGGCGGGCGATGGCTGGATGCTGCTGGGCGACACGGCAGGGTTCCTGAATTCCGCGCGGCTGAAGGGAATTCACCTGGCCATCAAGAGCGGCATGCTCGCGGCGGAGACCGCGTTTGAAGCGTTGAAGAAGGACGATTTCTCGACCGCGATGCTGGGCAACTATCAGAAGAAGGTCGAGTCGAGCTGGATCAAGGAAGAGCTCTGGAAGGTGCGCAACCTGCACCAGGGATTCGAGCACGGCATGTTCGCCGGGATGTTCAACACCGGCCTGCAGATGGTCACGGGAGGGCGCGGCCTGCGCAATCGCTACACGGCAGTGTCTGGCTACCAGCGCATGAAGCCGCTGGCTAACTTGCCTGCGGATGGCGGAGCCGATGCGCACCTGATCGGTCCGGCGAAAGGTGATGGCAAGCTGACCTTCGACAAGCTGACCGACCTCTACCATTCAGGCACTAAGCACGAAGAAGATCAGCCTGCGCATCTGATTATTCACGACACGAATATCTGCAATGCCCGTTGCGTGAAGGAATTCGGCAGCCCGTGCCAGAACTTCTGTCCCGCCAACGTTTATGAAATGGTCGACGATTCCAGCCAGCCCAATGGCAAGCGCATCAGCCTGAATCCGTCGAATTGCGTACACTGCAAGACCTGCGATATCCAGGATCCGTACCAGATCATTACGTGGGTGCCTCCGGAGGGCGGAGGCGGGCCAAACTACGACGGGATGTAGCTTGTTTGATGTAAAGCAGCGGCGTTGGCCCCGGTCGAGCAAAGGTCGACGGCGTTCGCCGAGATTCTCTTGCCACTGCGAATCGGTCTGAACAAGCTTCCCGTTTCGGCACGGCGCTTTCGCAAACTCACCCAATTCCAGGGACAGCCGCATTCAAGCCGCCTAAAATCAGCGGTACGATTTTTGCTGCTGCGGTGGAGGCGTTGCGATGGGTTACACGAAAACCATTGTGTGCCTGGCGAATTCGCGAAAGTTGACGGGACGCTGTGTTGCGGGAAAAGAATGGGACGGGTGCAGACCGGGGGCGTGGTGCCGTCCGGTGAGTTCGCGGGAGCGGGGTGAATTAACCGCTGAGCGCTGGTACGCGCGATCATGGCGTGACCCTCGATTGCTCGACCTGATTCAAGTGGGCTTGATTCAACCACGGCCGTCGGGCTGTCAGACGGAAAACCATCTGGTCGATAACGCCGTGAAGTGGAGGCTGGTCGGAAGGGTACCGCCACAATCTCTACTGGCCTCTCTTGATCATCCCAAAGGACCGCTGTGGGTCAATGGCGAGTCCACTTCGGCTGGGCTGAACGATCGCGTGCATGCGGCGCTCGCGGAGAGGCAGCCCAATTCGCTTGTGCTGGTCCAGCCTGAACTGCTCGTCATCCGGATCAGTACGGAGGCTCCCAACACCGAGCACGCGCGGCGCAGAGTTCGCGGCCAGTTTTCGCTGGCAGGTTACGACTACAGCTTGTCGATCACGGACCCGGTGATTGAAGACCCGCTGTTGCGGCGAGCGGATGGTTTTAGCGCGGAGTTGCAGCGCCCCATCCTCTGTATTAGCCTCAGTGAAAAGTTTGTGGCGCAGAACGCCTGCTACAAGCTGATTGCCGGAGTCATTCCAACTTTCTGATGAGCCAGGTCATCTACACCATAGGACACTCGAACGGCAGCACCGAGCGGATCACCGGATTGCTGCAGCAGCATTCCATTACTGCCGTGGCGGACGTGAGATCGCAGCCCTATAGCCGCTTCAACCCGCAATTCAACCGCGAAGCGCTGGCCAGTTCTCTCAAGAATGCCGGCATGGAATACGTTTTTCTAGGTCAGGAATTAGGGGCCCGCTCCGAGGATCCAGCATGTTATCGCAATGGACGAGCTCAATATTCTCTCATCGCAAAAGCAGCCATGTTCCAGCGCGGAATCGGACGGCTGCTGTCGGGCGCGGAGCGTTTCCGGCTCGCACTTTTGTGCGCCGAGAAAGAACCGCTTGTCTGCCATCGCGGAATTCTGATTAGCCGGCACCTGCATGAAAATGGAATCGTGGTGCGCCACATTCTTGAAGATGGCAGTGTGGAAGATCACGAATGCGCCGTCGAGCGATTGCTAACCATGCATGGGCTGCGGGATGAACATTTGTTTCATAGCAGGGACGAGCGCATTGCGTTGGCTTACGAGAAACAGGCGGAAGACATTCAATACGCGCGCGAGGAATCACAGCCAGCGTGAGCGGGGAAGGCCGGGGGTTTTGAAAATCTTCACCATCGGATTCACGAGAAAGCCGGCGCGTGAATTTTTCGGCAAGCTGCGGCGGCCAGGACTAGTGCGGCTGCTCGACGTGCGGCTGAACAATGTTTCGCAGCTGGCGGGGTTCTCGAAGCGAGACGACCTCGCATTCTTCTGTGAATCCGTGCTGGGCATCCAGTACATTCACCTGGCACAACTCGCTCCGACTCAGGAGTTACTGGACGCGTACAAGAAAGGCAAGGGCGAATGGGGTGAGTACGAGGCAAAATTCCTCGCGCTCATGGCGGAGCGCAAAGTGGAAGAGACGCTAGAGCGGGACGCCATGAACGGGGGCTGCCTCTTGTGCAGCGAACCGGCTCCTGAACATTGCCATCGCCGCCTCGTGGCCGAGTATTTTCAGCAGAGGTGGCCTGAGGTCGAAATTGAACATATCCTTTAGCGGCAGCGCTGTTCACAACAGAGGACCCGGAGGAACACAGGGGGTCGAGGCTGAGGTATTCTTTTGTCCCGAGGAACTATGAAACGGAACCTGCTGAGTGTTTGCGCGTTGGTTATTCTTGTCACCTCGCTGGCGTTGGCCCAGCAGGCGCCAGCGGCTATCCCCACCACCGGGTTTGCCGGACTCGATCAGTACCGCGCTTCGCGGATCGCCGTGTTTACGGATGATTTTGGGCAACTGGCGCGGTATCGGGAGGCGGATGCGCAGCTGGGAGCGCCCAAACCGGGAGAGAGCCGAGTGGTCTTTTTTGGCGATTCCATTACCGACATCTGGAAGCTTGAGGACTATTTTCCGGGCAAGCCTTACGTGAACCGTGGAATCGGCGGGCAGACTACACCGCAGATGCTGGTGCGCTACCGGCAGGATGTCATCGATCTGCAGCCGAAAGTTGTGGTGATTCTCGCCGGAACGAATGACATTGCGGGCAACACCGGGCCCATGCGCAATGAGGACATTGAGGCCAACTTCGCCTCATTCGCGGAACTGGCGCGGGTGCACGGCATTCATGTGGTGTACGCGTCGATCCTGCCGGTGCACAACTACACCGAGCGAGCGAAGGATTTCTTTGCGCAGCGGCCGCAGGCGAGGATTCTCGCTCTCAATGAGTGGATAAAAGATTACTGCTCGAAAAACAACATCACGTATCTCGACTACTTTTCGGCGCTGGTGGATGAGAAGGGCATGCTGAAAAAGGATCTGGCCGATGATGGACTGCATCCGAACGCGGCTGGGTTCAAGGTCATGGCGCCACTGGCTGAGGCGGCAATTGAGAAGGCTCTGAAGTAGCGACTGTCGATAGGGATGCTTCGACTTCGAACGAGCTTCGCTCGTTCTCCGCTCGGCAAGACAGCTTTCCGGAATATTCCGCGAAGCTGGGATCCCTGAACTTCCCAGCGCATCTATAATAGTTGCAGTTTCCGACTGCTTTGACCTGTGGGGATATCCCTGGTTATGGCGGCGAGGGGATGAATCGCGGGCGTGAACGACCCGCGCTGCATTCCCGAAGGTGCCGGTGGAAACGCTGGTGCCTCCCGCGCTCTGGAATGAGCGCATTGGAAAGGAAACGAGCCTGCCGGAGTTTCTCCTGCGCGTTCGTCTCCTCCCCATCAGCTTTTAGCCTTCAGCTCTTGGCTGTTAGCTGACGTGTTTCCGCGAAAAGCTAAGAGCTAGAAGCTAAATGGCTGGCCTTCACGACAAATTCGGACGCGCCATTACTGACCTGCGGATTTCCGTAACGGATCGCTGCAATTACAAGTGTGTGTATTGCAGAACGGGGAACGAAGGGGCGCTCTACGGCGATTTGCCCTTTGCGGATTATCTCCGGATGGCGCGCGTGCTGGTCAGCATGGGTGTCACAAAGATCCGATTGACGGGTGGGGAGCCTTTGCTTCGCACCGGGATCGTGCAGTTTGTGCGGGAGTTGAAGCAACTGCAATCGCTCGCCTCTAGTTCGCTGGACATCGCCCTTACCACCAATGGGCATCTGCTTGCCGACCTGGCGCAGCCGTTGAAGGATGCCGGCCTGAGTCGGGTCACGGTTTCCATGGATGCAGTCGATCCTGATCGCTTTGCGCGCATCACCCGCGTTTCCAATGGCTACGACAATGTGCTGGCTGGAATCCGGGCAGCGCGCCGTGCGGGCCTGGGGCCCGTCAAAGTGAACTGCGTGCTCATGCGCGGCTTCAACGAGGACCAGATCATTCCTTTTGGCATGTTCGCGCGCGAGGAAAACGTGATCGTGCGATTCATCGAGTTCATGCCGCTCGAAGAGGGCCGGGTGTGGGAGCCCTCCACTGTCGTGCCACTGGAAGAGATTCTGGCGCGAATGTCGGAGTACCTTCCGGTGAGGGAGATTCCGCATGGGCGCTCGGAGACGGCGCGGCGCTATCGCTTCGAAGATGGCATCGGAGAATTCGGCATTATCGCTCCCGTATCGCATCCGTTTTGCGGACACTGCAGCCGGATTCGCATTACCTCCGACGGCAAGATTCGCACATGCCTGTTCTCCGCCTGGGATCACGATCTGCACGCGCAAATGCGGCGCGGGGCAAGCGACGAGGAGTTAGCCGAATTCATTCGCGGCGTGGTGATGAAAAAAGAAGAGCGCCATCATATTGGCGAAGCGGATTTTGTGCCGGCTTCGCGGACCATGGTGCACATCGGGGGATGACCGGGTCGCCCGAACACCCTCGTCCGGGCGGAGGTATGGCAACAGAGACGTTGCAGGCTACGTCTCTAGGATAAGATTTATTTGTGCGTGAATGTCTTTTCCTCGTCCTGCTATTGAGCCCGCTGATGGCGCACGGCCAGAACAACCCTTCTACCTACCTTGGTTTTGATCGCAATACTTATCCTGGTGATTCCAACCTGAAATCTTTGCGGCAGACGTTTTCGTACACCGGGTACTGGCTCAATAATCCTCCGGGAGAAAGCTCGAATACCTGGCACGGGCACCGGGCGGCGGTGGAATCGGCGGGATTCGGGTTTGTCGTTCTGTTTAATGGGCGGCTCTATGCTGCTCTGAAAACGGTCGCGAATGCCAAACGGCTGGGGAAGTCCGACGCCCTGGCAGCCGCGGCTTCGGCGCGGCGAGAAGGCTTCCGGCCCGGCACCGTCATTTTTCTGGATGTGGAGCAGGGCGGGCGCATGCTGCCGGAGCAGAAGGCTTATATCTTTTCGTGGGTGGATCGGATAGTGGCCGCGGGATTTCGCGCGGGGATTTACTGTTCGGGGATGATTTCGCCGGACTCGGAAAAAGTGGTCACCGCCGAAGACATACGCCAGAGCGCCGGTTCGCGCAAAATGATTTATTGGGCCATCAACGATGCCTGCCCGCCTTCGCCTGGATGTGCATTTCCGCGGCGGCCGCCGAATCCTGCAGTTAGCGGAGTCAGTTTTGCAGAGGTATGGCAGTTTGCGCAGTCTCCCCGGCGCAAAGACGTTGCCGCGCACTGCACTAATTACAATCCGGATGGAAACTGTTATCCGCCCGGAAGCACTGCGGCCCAAGGTTTGCACGTTGACTTGAGCACCGCGACCTCGGGGGATCCTTCTCACGGACGTTTGCAGTGAAATAGGCGGCATTCGGTACCGTCGGTATCGCCGCGGAGGTCACCTGCGTAACTTTTTGCGTTGCTGAGAACTCGATGATGAGTCCCCCAACGTATTCAGCCGCCAAGAGTTAATAGCGACCAGGTGCTTTCGGCCGACCGGCCACTTTCCCATTCTGGAATCGGCTATTACTTCAGTAAGTTTTTTCCCTGTGAGTTTTTCCTAATAATCGCGTCAGTTCATGACCTTCTGGATGCGGTGACATGCGGACCGGGGGCGGGCTGGAACTAAATGTTTGGGACGAACACAACCACAAGGGGAAAAATGGACACTCGCAAGATTTCTCGCATCACAGCAGTCGCGCTCGGGCTAGCCTTGGCCACCACGATGGCCGTGGCGCAGGTGAACTCGGGTGCGCAAACCATCGCGCTGAATGCCAAGCTGGCGGAATCGCTGACACTAGGCCTTTCGGCAAATGCGGTTAGCTTCACACTGGCCGCGGGTAGCCCCACGAACGCTGGTAGCGCGTCCGTTACGGCCACCACGACGTGGACGCTTCAGCCGGGACGGACGGCCGTAGGCGTTTATGCCTATTTCACCACCACGACCGCGCTGACCGACGGCGCTGGCAACAACATTCCTTCTTCGGCATTTTTTGTCGCGGATAACGCGAATCCGTCGACCGCTTTGACCAGCAACACGCCCTGGAGTACGGGTAGCGGCCTGCAGATGGCGAACGTGGCCATCACGGGCACAAACCGTAGCTCGAGCCGGACCGATGCGATGACCTTCAACATCGATCTGAGCTCGCTGCCGCAGCTTCCGGCCGCGACTTACACCGGAACGCTGAACATTCAGGCGCAAGCCATTACATAGGTTCGATGTCGACAACGGCGTAGGGCGGGGAACTTGGGTCCCGCCCTGGTGCCGTTTTTAGGGCAGATCGACAAGGAACCGACGCGATGAGTTTGCGGCTACAAATCGGGCGGATGGGAGCGGTGTTGGTGCTGGCATTCGCCGCATTAGCGTCGCGGTCGGAGGCGCAGGTGCGGAATTCGGGCGCGAGCACGATCACGCTGCAAGCGGTTCTGACCGACTCACTCAGCGTATCCCTATCCAGCAGCGCAGTGAACTTCACCTTGACTCCAGGCAGCGCGAGTAATCCCGGCAGCACCGGCATTACCGCCACAACCGCCTGGGCGCTGAAACCGAGCGTGGGCAGCGTGAAGGTGCACGCGTTCTTCGCCAATTCGGCGACAGCCCTCACTGACGGTGTGGGCCATAACATTCCCTCGGCTGACTTCCAGATCTCAAATAACGCTGGACCGTTCACCGCGCTGACCAGCACGGTGCCGTTCGGCGGGGCGAATGCGGGAATGTTGTTATCGACTACCAGGATTCTGGGGAACAACCGCTCGGGCTCGCACCAGGATTTGATGAATTTCAACATCAATCTGACGACGATCCCCAGCCTCCCGGCAGCAACGTACACAGGGACTCTGACGATTCAAGCTCAGGCGATCTGATTTCGTAAAACGGATGATGCGATGACCAGAATTTTTCACACAGCGATCCGGCTTGTGGCCGGAGCGTTTTGCATTTTTGCAGTAGGCGCCGCCGCGCAGACCGTGCGTCCGCTCATTAACGAGCTGGGCAATCCTGCCAAGGGCCGGGTGGAATACGTCAACGACGGGTTGACGCCGCTGAACGTGGTGCTCGAAGCCAGGAGCTTCACGGTGACCGAAACCGGGGACATCAACTACCGTCCACTTGATCCTGACATTCACCTCAAGTTGTCGGCGACCAGCTTTCGCATTCAGCCGCAGCAGACGTATTACGTTTTTTACGAAGCGAATTCGGTAAAGAGCCCGCAGTGGTTCGTACTGTACGCGGCATTCACCGGATTTAACTTCCGTACGGCGCAGGGGATGAACGTGCGGTTGGAGTTGCCCCACACCGTGTACCTGTTGCCAAAGGCCGGGCTCGAGAAGCCCGACATCATCATCGATCGCGCCGAACTGGATCCGGCGGCCAACAAGGTGACGCTCGAAGTCGAAAATCAGGGTAATAACTTTGGGCGGGTGATGGAGACGCAGCTCGTCTACAGCAAGAAGAAGCAGGACGCTCCCGGCTTTCCAGTGTTTCCGCACAGCAAACGAATCCTGGAAATTCCTCTGACCGACAAGGCGGAGGGAGAGAACGTCCCGGTCGAAGTCTCGATGCAATTTCAGAAATTCAAGATCGAGCAGAAGCTGCAACGCGCCCGGAGCGGAGAAGCGGTGACGGCCGCGGTGGCAAGGCCTGCTGCTTCGTCAGCGGCAAACGCGCCGGCCCATCCCAACGACAGAATCCCGTAATATGCGCCGAGGAATCCAGTGGCCGCTCGTCGTCTCGATGCTGCTGTGGGCAGCGGGCGCGCACGCGCAGATCTTTCGCGTGCAGGGCGGTGAGTCCACCCTGCTGAACGCCGAAGGCGGGTCGGTCGAGTTCAAGGCTCCGGACTACGATGGCAGCATAGGCCTGGGTTACTACAACGACCGAATCCAGTTCGGCGGCAATACGCGCTATAAATTTCACGGTTACACGTTGCTGGGCGGCGACGAAAACATTCCCTTCACACTGCCCACCGACATCTTCGATGCCAGCCACTATTTTTCCGCCCGGGGTGCAGGGGTAACCCGCAAATTTGAAGACAGCCGGTTCTACGCTTTTGCGGGAACGACGTCGACGTGGCTGGGAACGGGATTCTTCAATGCCGCAACCAGCGATCGTGCAGCGGGAATCTTTTTTTACGACCGGAAGTTAAGCAGCGACCTGACGCTCGTTTCTCGCGAGATCGTCTCCAATACGCAGACCGCGCTGGAGGGCGTGGAGTGGAAACCGAGAAAGTGGCTGAAGACGGGGCTCACCGGGGGGCTGGGATCGAATCAGGGATATTTTGCTTCCAGCTTCGACGCTGAAACCGAGAAGCTCGCCTTGAAGGCCAGCTATGTGCTTACGGGAGATCGTTTCGAGCGCGTTACCGTGATCAGCCCCTTCTCGTCAGAGGTGAATAAGGAAAACGTGCAGATGCTCTACAAGCCCAATCATTCCGTGAGCATCATGGCTGGTCACGAAAACATCCTGCAGCCAGTCACCGCGGGCGGGGCATTGCAACAGGCCACGGTGAACGAGTTGTCGAACGACTTTCACGTGAACCGGTTTTATTTTGGCAGCGGATTGTTCTGGTCCGATGCAGCGGGAAGGAAGACGAGTGGCGAAAACCTGTACATAGGAAGGCGCATCGGGCAGAGGATTGAAGTGAACGGCAACTACTTCTCCAGCAAGCCGCAGGCGCAAGGGACCGCGGTTGCGGAGAGAACCAGCGTGTTTTCCGGCACCGTCCGGGAGAGTTTTTCGTCGCGCTTCGGGTTGCTGCAGCTGATTTCGCGCACCGCGGGCCAGACCACCTATGCATTTGGGGGCGACTTCACCAGCAATCGTTTCCAGTTCCGCGCTGATTATCAGAATGTTTATCTCCCGTTCCGCCCGGAGCATCCGTTTGAGCAGGCGCTGGCGCTGAGTGTGATGGTGCGGGTGAAAGGTCCGCTGCAGGTGATGGCGGTTTCGAACGTAGCGCCTGATGGTCACCTGCGATATTCGTTCGGCGCGAGCACCTATCTTTACCGGCTCAGTGGGATGGCCGGCAGCGGACTTCCCCAAGAGACGTTCTCCATGGGCAAGTACGTGCTTCAGGGCACGGTCAAGGACGAACAAGGGAATGTGGTGGAAGGCGCGGCGCTGCACATTGGGAAAGAGATCGCCTTCAGCGACAGCTCAGGCCGTTTCCAGTTGCGTGTATCGAAGCACGGCCCGTACGCGCTCAGCGTGGTCCCAGATGAGTTTCTTTCGAATATCGTGTATGAAGTGGTTACGGCGCCTGCCCAGGTGCGAGCCGAGTCCGACAATGCGGCTCAGGATATCGAGATTGTTGTGCGACAGAAGATTGTCTCTCGCGCGCAACCGTGACCGCACTCGCGGCTGAGTTAAAATAGTTTTGCCACGATGTCTGACCGCACTTTTACCCTCGATGAAGCGCAGGCTTTGCTGCCCGTTCTTGAGTCCTTGCTGCGCGCGGTGATCCAAGCCAAGAAATTGATGGATGAGGTCGATGCCGAGATGCAAGCCCTTCATCACCGCATTTTCCTGAATGGTGGAATGTTTCTCGAGGTTCTGCCGCTAGCCCGGCGAAAAGGCGAACGGTCCCGCGCTGAGCAGAGTGCCAAAGATGCGCTTGCCGAAATTGATTCCATGGGAGTGCAAGTGAAGGATCTTGGGATCGGGCTGCTCGACTTCCCCTGCGAGGTTGAGGGGCAGAAGATTCTGCTCTGCTGGAAACTGGGGGAGAAAGTCATTGCGTACTGGCATGGGGTGGAAGAAGGCTTTGCCGGACGCAAGCCTATTGATGCGCGCATTGCGCGCGCCAAAAGAGTGAATTAGATCGGCTCGCACCATTCCCAGGAGTCGCAACTGCGGCGAGACGTGGGGTACCGCACAAACGTTACACGTTTGGTTTAAGACCCACGCACCCGCAGCCCGCCCGTTAAAACTCGTAACCCCCTCATTTTAAGCGTCTTTGGACCGCAACATACGCGGAAGTCCAGGGTTATTACAGGAGGAACGTAACCAGGGTGTTTCGGGAGTTTTGCGGCACAATGAAGCATCGCACGCAAATTCTCTGTTCGGCCTTGGGACGAAGTCCAGGAAGGTCCATCGTATGAATCGATCCATGGTTCGCTGGGTATTGTTCAGCATTCTTGTGTTGTCGTTTTCGGCGGTATCGTTTGGACAGGTTTCGGTGGGCATTTCGGTACGCATCGGCCCGCCTCCGCTGCCCGTGTACGCGCAGCCCATCTGCCCCGGCCCGGGATACATCTGGACGCCCGGCTATTGGGCCTGGGACGATGACGATGGCTATTACTGGGTACCCGGAACGTGGGTCGTGGCACCGGTGGGAATGCTATGGACCCCGGGATGGTGGGGCTGGGAGGGCGGATTCTACCGGTGGCACGGAGGCTATTGGGGGCCGCATGTCGGTTTCTATGGCGGGATTAATTACGGTTACGGCTACACCGGCAACGGATTTTACGGGGGTGAATGGCGCCACGACCGTTTCTACTACAACCGCTCGGTCAACAACGTCAGCGTGACCAATGTCACCAACGTATACAACCGTACTGTGATCGTGAATGACAACCGGGTTGCCTACAACGGAGGCAACGGCGGTGTGCATATGAGACCCAGCCCGCAGCAGGAATCCTATATGCGGCAAGCGCATACTTCCGAACTGCCGATGCAGCGAGAGCATGAGCGCGCTGCCATGCAGAACCGCCAGAACTTTGCTCGCGAGAATCATGGGCGCCCAGCGGTTGCGGCCACGGCGCGGCCGGCAGACTTCACCCGCCGCGCGGTGGTTCCGGCCAGGGCTGCGGGTGGGGAGTGGCATCCGCCAGCGATTTCTCCGCGCGAAGCGCGGGTGAATCCAGGGGCGGTCAACCGCGGGAACGCAAATAATCGAGGCAATGACGGATACCGCTCGTTTAATCCTCCGGCGCGCGGCGGAGCTGCTAGGAATGATCGCGGTGGGAACAATGCGCGAATGAACGACAACCGGCCGGCTCCCAACCGGATGAACGATCGGCCGAACCAGAACCGTCAGCCGGATATGCGTATGAACGATCGGCCGAACCAGAACCGTCAGCCGGATATGCGTATGAACGACCGGCCGAACCAGAACCGTCAGCCTGATATGCGTATGAACGACCGGCCGAACCAGAACCGTCAGCCGGACCGACGGATGAACGAAGGCCGTCCGCAGAATCAGCCGCGCGAGATGTCTCGTCCGCCGCAGAGTGCGCCCCGCGAGGCACCCAGAGCGGCGCCAGCGCCGCGGCATGATAATGGGCCGCCGCGGGGAGATCATCGCGGGCGGTAGTGCGGTTGGACATATGAGAGGCGGGGGCGAATGCCTCCGCCTTCGTTTTGGCTGCGGCCCCAGACCCAAACTGCGTTCGTGCCGGACGGCACGCTTTGTTTGCAAGCTGATCGTCGGGATTCGTTCTAGAGCAAAGACGGGGAGGCGGGTAGCTGGTATGGTTCAGGGATAGGGGCAGGGTGCGTCGTGTGCTCCCCAGGAATCCCTGTCTGCTACAATTTTTTGATCCGAAACAGCACTGAATTCCCGAGCGCCAGAGCGTGTGCGCCCAAGGAGTTGCAACCAGAATGCTTTCCAAGATGCAGACTGTTCGACTGACCGGCGCATTAGCCGTGCTGGCCATGATGGCGCTCGGCGCGAGTTGCCGCGGATTTTTTGTGAAGCCCACGCTGTCGTCGATTACTGTGGGCCCCGCCACTCCCAGTATTCAGACCGGCAATACAAACAATACCGTGCAGATGTTTGCCACCGGCACTTATAACGACGGCAGCACAGGGCATCCATCCGTCAGTTGGAGCGTCAGCCCGACTAGCACGGCCACCATTAATAAGAGCGGCCTGGTGACGTCGGTTGCGACGGGTACGGCGACGGTTACTGCGACGTCGAATGACAATCCATCGATAACTGGGACACAGAGCGTGAGCGTCACAGTCGGGTGCATTACCTCGATCACTGTTACTTCAAGCAACGGGACTACGATTAGTAACGGTGGCACCACAAGTGTGACTCTGGTGGCAAAAGCGAACACCTGCAACGGAATTGTGGATATCACCAGCGTTGCCCAGTGGACGTCGAGCAACACTCAAATTGCTACCGTCTCGGCCGGTGTAGTCAGCCCGACGGGAAGCACTGGCGCAGATGGGACGATCACAGTGACAGCATCATCTGGCGGGGTGACCAGCAACCCGCTCTCGATTACTGTCAGCGGATACTGAGCGCCGTCAGCAAGTAAAGTTACCTGATGGTTTCGGTTCCAACTCGCAAGCCGTCGATCGGTATGAGTCGAGTTGAATGGAGAGTTGGGCTAAATCCGCCAACGTTGGATTGCGAAAATCTGCGCCGTGCCGGCACATGTTCATCGCAAGCACGTTGGCAACGGCCGTTGCCCGGCTACCGGAGCAATCAGGACGAGATTGATCTGTGAGTAAGATCAACGCCTGCCGTGGTCCCGCATTTCCTTCAGCGCAGGCCAATCGAACGGCCCCGCTCCAGCTGTGGTCTGATGCAACTTCTCGGCACGGTCCCTTATGCGTTGCAATGCTGTGCGAGCTTGCGGCTGATCGATGCTGTTCATGTTCGGAACTAGCTAGCCAATGAAATTGCAGTCATGCTGCAGCCCATACGAATAGCTACTCTTTCATCATGGCGTCGATGGTCGAGTAGAGCTGGTTGTTGTCCTTGACTTCGACGTAGGGCTTGCTGGAATTGCGGCTGCTCACGATGTAGACAGTTGGCGTGTGGTCCAGTTTGATGGCTTTGCCCAGATCGCGGTCGGCATTGACTTCCGCCGCCAGCTTGCCATTGGGGTCGATGATGAAAGGCAAGTCGACTTTGTGCGCGGTAGCGAATTTCTCCGCGTATCCGCGCAGAGTCTGGGGATTGATGTCCAACTGGTTCTCGAAAATATAATCGCGGAATTCGTTGCCCAGTTGCTTGGAATGGGTGTCGAAGAAGCGCGCCATCACAGCCGCTTGATAGGACCAGTTGTGCATGGGCAGCGGGAAGTCGTGGCGGACGACCGGGATCTTGTAGGTCTTGGAAGCCTGTTCCACTAGCGGCGCGGTGCGGCGGCACATGGGGCATTGCAAGTCTTCAAATACCACAATCGCCATCTGCGCGCCTTTTGGCGGACGCAGCACCGAATCTGCCGTGTCCTGCGACGTGGCACGAGATCCTGCAGCCATGGCGATCAGAGCTAAAAGCGAAACCAACGCGAGCCTGTGAGCAAAGTTCTTGTTCATTTTTCCTCGAAACAAAGCGTGAAATGTCCCCGAAGTGTTAGACGCGCAAAGAGCAGTTTTAGCCGCCTGCCGCCCTAGCGCAGAATCTAGGCGCTATGACCATAGTAACCGAACCGCGACGCTGGGGTAAGGACTTGCTCAACCGTCCCTTCAACACGGCTGAAGCAGCAGGGTTGAATAAGCTGAATGCATCTGTTGTCATGGTGGGATGACGTGGCTGGCTACGCTCGTTGTAGCGCCGAGCCCGGAACAACTCAGGCTTCCGCTGGGGATGCTGATGATTTTCGGCTCGGCGAAGCTGCTGGACGAGGTCTTCGAACGTCTGCGACTGCCGGGGATCGTGGGGCAGATTCTGGCCGGCATCCTGATTGGCCCCAGCGTTCTCGGCTGGATTCATCCCACCAGCTTCCTTTCCCGGCTTGCTGAACTAGGCGTCATGTTTCTTCTCTTCCGGGTGGGCCTGGAGATCAAATCGTCCGACCTGATCAAGGCGGGACCGCGGGCGAGTGCGGTAGCCGTGTCGGGAGTCATCATTCCATTTTTTGCCGGGTGGGGCCTCCTGTGGCTCTGGGGCGAGTCGCGAATCGAATCGATATTTGTGGGCGCCGCCCTGGTGGCCACCAGCGTAGGCATTACCGCGCAAGTGCTGGCTAGGAAAGATTTGCTGCAGGAGCGGGCAAGCAAGATCATCCTGGGAGCGGCGGTGATCGACGACATTCTGGGCTTGCTCGTGCTGGCAATGGTCAGCGGCGTGGCCAAGGGAGCGGTCAACGTTCTGGAGTTGGGCCTCACCGCGGCGTTTGCCATTGGCTTCACCCTGGTGGTGGTGAAGTGGGGCACGGCCGCCATGGGACGAGTTCTCCCCAGGCTGAATCAACAGTTGCGCGCCGGGGAAGCACAGTTCAACGCTGCGGTGGTACTGATGTTTGCGCTGTCGGTGCTGTCGGTTTATGCCGGTGTCGCGGCGATCATCGGCGCATTTTTTGCGGGCATGATGCTCTCGGAAAGCGTGGAACACCGCGTGCACGATCTGACCCAGGGCGTAACGGAATTCCTGGTTCCATTTTTTCTTGCCGGAATCGGTCTGCATTTTAATGTGGGCACATTCCGCAGCGGACGTACGTTAGTTCTGACCTTGCTCATCGTGGTCGTGGCCGTTCTGTCGAAATTCACGGGCTGCGGATTGGCATCATTGCGGCTGGGCCGGCGGACCGCTTTGAGAGTAGGCGTGGGAATGATTCCTCGCGGAGAAGTTGGTATGGTCGTGGCGCAGATCGGACTTTCGTTGGGAGTGATCGCACAGGGCATCTACGATGCAGTAGTGTTCATGTCGATTGCCACGACGCTGATCGCGCCACCATTACTCGGGTTGGCCTACAAGGAGATTGTGGAACGCGAGCCGGATCGGGTTGTAAAGGATAGCCCCAGTATTGTCTAGCCTTCGAAAGGGCGTTGCGCTTTTCGGTCAAACCGGTTCCGCAGCGCAGGCTGCCGCATGTAGGCCAGCAAGGCACCCGCGAGTAAGACGCCGATGATTCCTCGCAGCCAATCCCCACGCAGGAAATTTACGAGATCTCCGGCAAGCTGAATGCAGATGATGGTGACTGCTAATTGCCAGCCCCATCTGCGGCGTTGGAACCATCCGATCGCAGCGCAGATTAAAACGAAACTAAGCAGAACGAACAAAGGGCCGACAATCAAACGCCGCGGAAAGAGCTGGCTGTATGCCACCCGGTTGAGACTCCACATGCTCTCGAGAGGTGTGCTCGGCCATAGCAAAGTAATTGCTGCCAGAGCGGCCATAGCAGCCCCGAAGCACAAGAAGACACCGACTGCGGTCAAACCCGCAGCCGAGCGGCGAGTTTCATTGATGCGCGCTTGCAACGCAGGACTCATCTGATTGTCTTGGTCGGGGTTCAGCGTGAACACTCCGCAGCGTCACTGAGGTGTAAACCTCCGTGCCGCGAAGCTCACGCTGCAAAGCGTTATAGTAATCGGTTCACCACTTCTGCATCGTGAAACGTCATTTCCCAAACCGTGCCGGGCGGCTGCTTCGGGCAGCATTGATGATCAGTTTGAGCTTGATGAGCGCCTGCAATCGACGCCACCGGGCACTGGAGGTCGCCTACGTGTCGGCGCCGCAGGCCGGCCTGCGCGACCAGGTGGCCGCCATCTACAACCGCGTGGGCAATGTGAAAAATGGCGAGCGCGTGGAGATCATCGACCGCGATCGCCGCTTCGCTCGCGTGCGCACTGCCAGCGGCATCGAGGGCTGGATCGAGCAGCGCTACCTCGTCGATCAGAAGACTTACGACGCTTTGCAGAAGCTGACGCAGGAACATCAAAACGATCCGGTGCAAGCTCCTGGCGTTTTGCGTAACGACACCAATATGCACGTCACGCCGGGCCGGGAAAGCGAACACTTGTACCAACTCGCCTCAGGCGCGAAAGTAGCAATCCTGGGGCGCGGGACAGCGGAGAAGCAGTTGCCCGGCGGAGCTCCCGCGGTGAAGCCGGCGCTCGCGAAGCCGGGAAAAGCTGCTGCCGGTCCAGTGCTGGAAGACTGGTCGCTGGTGCGCGACACACAGGGGCGTGTGGGATGGGTGCTGTCCCGCATGGTGGATGTGGATGTGCCGCTGGAAATCGCGCAATACGCGGAAGGGCAGCGCTTCGTCGCGTTCTTCGTCCTCAACGAGGTGCAGGACGCGGATAAGAAAGTTCCGCAATATTTGTGTGTGCTCACCGATCCTCACGATGGCTTGCCATTTGACTTCGACCAGGTGCGCGTCTTCACCTGGAATCTCCGTAAGCATCGTTATGAGACCGCGTACCGCGAGCATGGGCTCAGCGGTGTGTTGCCGGTCACGGTCACACATGAAGATTTCGATAAAGAAGGAAACCTGCCGGTGTTTATTGTGCGCGTGCGCGACGATGAGGGAAACGTCAGCCAGCGAAAATACAAGCTCAACACCCCTATCGTGAGAAGAGTGCTGGCGCCAGGAGAAGTGGTCACACACGCCAGCAGGAAACGGCGCTGACATGAACGTGACCGCGCTCACATTTCCCGTCTAAATCTTCTGTGATTCCCGTCACAGACCTTGTTCTCTAAATACCATATTTTTCAATAGCTTTCCTACATGTTTCGGTATGAGCATGACAATGGCTTTTGGGAATTGTTGCGATAACAAAGTGGTTGCAGCGATTCCTGATTTGGATCGCAAGTTGCATGCAAGTAAAGTCCCGCCTGTTTCTCGCGAAAACAGTCTGGACGCGGGTCTCATCCAGAGCTGAGAAATCCCAGGAAAGCCGCAGCTCTCGTTGAATAACTTGGCCGTGATAGGAGCGCGCTGGCGTTCGTTGTGACATCTGCGCCCGCGCTAGCGGGGTTGTGTCTGAGATTTATAAGGAGGCGAAATGCGAGTCCGAACTCTTAGTTATTTGTTAGCGATTCTGACCTTGTGCGCCCTGAGCTCAGTCTTTGTAGCTGGACAGGCTATAGACGGTAATGTGCTCGGTACGGTCGTGGATGGCAGTGGGGCGGCCATCGTGGGCGCTGATATGACTTTAACCAACATCGAAACGAACGTGACTGTTTCCGCGAAGAGCAGCGGCACCGGTGAATACCGCTTCGACCACCTCTTGGCTGGTACGTATCGGATTACGGCCAAGATGACCGGTTTCAAAACCATATCCGAACAGGTGCTGGTGGAACTGAACAAGACTGTCACTCGCAACGTGACGCTGTTGCCAGGCGCTGCCAGCGAGACGGTCGAAGTCTCTGGCGTTCCTCCGAGCCTTGATACCACGACTGCACAGCTGCAAAATACCTATCAGAGCAAGCAACTGGAAGATCTGCCGATCGCCTCTGTCGGAAGCGGCGTGATCAATCTGTCTCTGCTCGATGCCGGCGTAGCCACCAGCGGCGGCGTTGGACTCGGAGCCGGACCTTCCGTGTCCGGGCAGAGGCCACGCAATAACAACTTCACCGTGGAAGGTGTGGACAACAACGATAAGAGCGTCACCGGGCCGCTGCTTCAACTCCCGAATGACGCTGTGGATCAGTTTACTGTCCTGCAGAATCAGTTTTCTCCTGAATTCGGCCACTCTTCGGGTGGACAGTTCAACCAGACGATCAAATCGGGAACTAACAGCTTTCATGGCCGCGTGTACGAGTATTTCCAAAATCGCAACCTCAACGCCATGGATTCTCAACTTGCGCTTTCTCTGGTAAGCAACGGGCTTCGGCTGAAGAAAACTCCTTACGACAACAACCGCTTCGGCGGACAGATTGGCGGGCCAATCCTAAAGAACAAGCTCTTCTTCTTTACCAACTGGGAATATAACCCGATTAAGAACTACAGCTTCTCTACCGGTTGTGCGCCGACTGCTGCCGGTTACGCCCTGCTCGCGGCGGACCCGGCGGTCAATCAGACCAATCTGGCACAATTCAGGAACTACGTCCCCGCTGCTGCAAAGGTAGCGCCCGGCAATGACCCGAATTGCGGCGGATCATCCGCCATTGGCAGCAATGCCGATGTTCCGATGGGAGATATCGGTTATGCCGGCGGTTACTACTCCAATTTCCTGACAGGCGTGACCTCAATGGATTACAACGTGTCGGATACGGATCAAATCCGTGGCCGGTATGCTTACGAGAAGAATAACTTCATCGATGTCTCCGCCCAGATTCCCGATTTCTGGACCTCAGTTCCTTACCGGTATCACATCTTCACGTTGAGTGAGTACCACACTTTTACGCCCAATCTCACTAACGAATTGCGGATCGGTTTTAACCGCAGCACCAATAGCTATCCGGGAGGAAACTTCGCCTTCCCCGGCCTCGATGCGTTTCCTAACCTTGCGGTGGGCATCGGCGAGGGCAATGGAGTGCAGCTTGGTGTTGATCCCAATGCTCCCCAGTTCGGTAGCCAGAACTTCTATCAGGTGGTGGACACCGTCGGTTGGGTAAAGGGCCGCCACAACTTTAAGTTTGGTGGGGAATTCCGTGAGTACATTTCGCCCCAGGGATTCACCCAGCGCCAACGCGGAGATTACGAGTACCTTAGCTTCGACGGGTACTTCACCGACCAGGTTCCCGACTACCTCGCAGAGCGATCGATCGGCAACTTGACTTACTACGGCAACCAAAAAATGTTTTACGGTTGGGCCGGAGATGATTGGCGCATAACCAAGAACTTTTCACTGAACCTTGGATTGCGGTATGAGTTCACGCAAGTGCCGCTCTCGCAGCGCATGTGGCAACCGCTGAACGCAATTTCCAGCGTTCCAGGGCTGATCTCTTTCCAAGCGCCAGAGTCGCAGAAGAAGAATTTCCTTCCGCGCATCGGCTTCGCTTGGTCTCCCGGGAATAGTGGAACGACTTCCATCCGCGGTGGATTTTCTATGGCCACCGACGTGTTGTATGACAACCTCGGCTTGCTTTCTGCTCCTCCGCAGGTTTCCCAAACTTGCGATGCCTATCCCGAGGATCAAAGCGGACTGACCGCAGGCTGCTTCTGGAAGGATCCCCTCCTCGGCCAAGGGGGATTTTTGGCTAACGGTGGTTTGCCTTACTCAGCGACGATCCCGCCGATTACTGATGCGGCGTACGCCCGTTCGGTCACGGCAAGCTACATTCCCAACCAGAAGCTACCCTATTCAGAGACGTGGACTCTTGGCGTTCAGCACATTTTCGCGAACAAGTACACCCTCGAAGTTCGCTATGTGGGAACTCGTGGAATCCATCTTCCCGTGCAGCAGCGCCTGAACCGGCAAGTGAAGAGTACAGCCGCTGAATACCTGCCGGTGTTCTTTACCGCGCCCTCGCAGTCCGCGATCGACGCTCTAACCACCACGTACGATCAGATCAACTCCAAGTCGAGTTATTTCCCTGCCTGGGAAGATGCCGGGTTCGGAGGGGCCAGCGTGGTTGGATTCATGCAGTGGGGAGCCTCCAGGTACCACGGCCTGCAAACGCAGTTCTCCCGCAGTATGAGCAACGGTCTCCAGTTCCAGGTTGCCTGGACGTGGAGCCATGCCATGGACAATTCGACGGCAGATGTCTTCTCCACTTATCTGACGCCGCGGCGTTCGCAGGACTTCGCCTGCTTTGCTTGTGACTGGAGCGATTCGGCCCTGGATCGCCGCCATCGCCTCACGTTCCAGGTTCTATATGACCTGCCGTTCCTCAAGCACGACAACAACTGGGTGAAAAAGAACGTGCTCGGTAATTGGGAGTTTGGCCCGATCTACACGTTCCAATCCCCCGAATATGCAACCGTACAGGCGGGAGTGGATGTCAATGGAAACGGCGACTCGGCTGGCGACCGCGTACTGATCAATCCGGCGGGAGTGCGGGGCACCGGCACGGGCGTAACACCGCTCTGCACCAGTTCTCTGCCCAGCGGACTGAGTTGCGATCCTGTAGGGGAATCGGACAGCCGTCCGTACGTTGTAGGGTATGTTGCCAACAATTCCAATGCTTACTACGTTGGCGGCGACACGACCAACGGCTACGGCAAATACATGAAGCCGAACGCCCGGCGTAACACACTGGCTATGCCACACATCAACAACTTTGATTTTACGGTTGTGAAACGCATCAACTTCACGGACCGTCACTCGTTGGAGTTCCAGGCGCAGGCGCTGAACCTGTTCAATCATGCTCAGTATGTGCCGGGATACATCAGTGACGTTGCCCCCATCGGCTACACAGGGAGCAACGTTTTATCCATGCTGGAGCCGGATACCAGTTCCTTCAACAAGCCGCAAGCGATTTTCTCGAACTCGCCGCGCGGCATGCTGCTGGCGCTGAAGTTCAACTTCTAGCCTGATTTAACAAAACAAATGGGGAGCCTCCACGAGGCTCCCCAGTTTTTTGGTGCTCGGTGCCATTTTCCCTTTGACCTCCCTCAGTCCTGAGGCTAACGTATGTCTCAAACGCTCGGGTTCTGAGGCATGGGTATGGTTCGGCACTTTCTCTCCTGTGGAATCGTTTGTATCGTGAGTACCCTTTGCGGCGCCACCGCCCCTTGCCGCGCCAATGAATCTATCCGTCAGCCATTCAAGAGCGATACCGAACTGGTGCGACTGCTGCGCGGTGCCCGAGATGGGGATCGAGAAGCTCAATTTCGCGCGGGTGTGAATTATGAAAACGGCTGCGGGGTTCGGCAGGATTTCTCGCAGGCTGCTGAGTGGTATCGCAAGGCTGCCGAGAACGGGCATCCTGCGGCGCAGAACAGTTTGGGCAGCCTGTATGTGCAAGGACACGGAGTGGCGCAAAGTGATGAGGAGGCGATGAAATGGTTTCTCCGGGCTGCCTCGGAGGGATTTGCTCCTGCGCAGAACAATGTCGGATACATGTACGAAACGGGCCGGGTGCCGGCAAATACTTCAGGTTCATGGAGCAGCGGCAGTGAGGCAGCAAAGTGGTACAGAAAGGCGGCGGAATCGGGATCGGTTGCGGGGGAACTCAATCTCGGACTGGCATACCTCAATGGTGCCAGCGTCCGCCAGGATTTAACCGAGGCAGTGAGGTGGTTTCGGAAGGCTGCGGCACACGGATCGGGCGCGGCATGCGATCAACTAGGCCGGGCGTATGAGTACGGCGCGGGCGTGGCGCGTGATGACAGCATCGCCGACAGTTGGTACGGATTAGCGATCAAAGCTGGGTATCGGCAGGCCGAGCGGGATCTCGCCGCTCTCCACAAAATCGCACGACGGCCTGCCAGCGATGCCGCCAAGCCAGCGGCGGGTCATTCTCCTCAGGCGGATTTCAGCTTCTGACGGACCTGCAATGGTGGGCAGTCAGCGTCGCCGCGAAATCACTCACAAAGCGCTCCTTACTTCCCGAAGATCACCGTGCTCGAGAAGTGCGAAGCCGCCGCCATGTAGAACAGCATGGGGACGGACAGAAAGAAATTTGTTCGCGAGGCCAGGAAGGCTTGGCGGGCCAGCTTGGCTGCGTCCTCGCGGGGGGCTCCGGCTAGAGCGGCGCGGATGATTTTCTTATTGTTCGGCCATATGATGCCCCACACGTTGAACAGCATTACGATGCCCAAACCGCCGCCTACTCCAATGCAGAGTACGTGATTGTCATCTCCGCCGACCGGGGTGCGATTTACGAACAGCCATCCCGCGGCGTACACCAGGATTGCGGTGATCACGCCCAGCACGTAGCCATTCGGCACTTTCTTGATCACAAAATAGAGAATCCAAAACACGACGATCCAGAGGAGCAGAAAGAGGCCCTGAGTAGTCCCACCACTTCGGCCCTCGCGTTCGGCGGCCGGCGCGACCAGAAACTGCCCCCAGTACCAGAAGCCGAGGAATACCGTCGCCAGGGCGCTCCAGCGGAACCAGTTCAGGGCAGGCAGGGTCAGGTTCTGGAAGACGTTCGGTCTGGCCGGGGCGTCCACCGTCTTCATGAAAGGAACATTCACCAGATTAAAAAAGTACAGCAGCCCGATCCAGGTGATGCCGGCAAGGAAATGGAACCATCGCAGGATCAGCATGGCGGCTTCTTTGCCGGTGATGGTTGGCATGACCACTGCGGTTGCCACGGCTAGAAGAGAGTGCATCGATTCTCCTTCGCAGATTTCGGTGATAAGGCCTGGGAAGAACCAGAGACTCTGGTCCTCCGCATTGCAGGACGATTTCCTCCTGATGGAGGGAAAAGCAACAGACCGGGAACGGCACGCTGATCCCGAGGAATCGAGGCAAGTCTGCACTTCGGCTCTGCCGCCTGTCAATCGTGAGTAGCTCAGAAGGTAACTTGAGTATTGAAAAGCAACCCGGTTCGCCGTATGGTACTCACATCTGTCCGGCAGAAGCGAAAATTACTGCTTCTGACGGCGTTGTCCCCCCTTGTTCCTTGAGCGCGGGAAGGCTCGGGAACCTGCTGTGGTTTGGAGCTGGCTCAAAGCGCCCTGGGCCGGCAGTTGGAAGTTGGCAGTTCAATTCAAGGAGATCGGCTATGGACAGCAATAAGCCGGCACAAAACATCCAGGATTCCTTCCTAAATACGGCCCGAAAAGAACGAGTGAGTATCACAATTTATCTGCTCAGCGGAGTGAAGCTGACGGGCCGCATCCGCTCCTTTGACAAGTACTCGGTGGTGCTCGAGGCGAACGGTCAGGAGCAACTGATCTTCAAGCACGCCATCTCAACGGTGGTCATGGGGCGCGGGGCAGTGACGCACACAGCACATGCGCCTCATTCGGAGAGGACGGCCAGCGGGCCCGTTCCCACCGCCACTGCAGCGACGGCTTCGGGCACTGAAGGATAGGCGTTTTCCGCTTGGGAAGTTCTCATCGCAACGCATCCCGCGACAGTACGCGCGCCGGCTCACGTGTGCCTCTACAGGCTAGTGGTGCGGACCTGAGCTCGCAGGCCGAGAAAGCTTTCCTGGTGGGATTGGAAGTACGTTCCAACCGCGGCAAGGGATCGGTTCCGGCTCACGCCGCGGCGGCCCGGGACGCGGCTGAGATGCGCCAGGAATCCCCTACTCCTGCCCGCAGAGATGGCCCAGTAAAGGCCCGGCCGATGATTCCAGAGTTCGATGCGGATGAATCTCTGGCTGAACTGCGGGCGCTCGCCGAAAGTGCGGGAGCGAAGGTGGCGGGACAGATCCTGCAGCGGCGGGATCGGCCCGATCCGGCAACCCTGATTGGCGCGGGCAAGCTGGAGGAAATCGCGGGCGCGGCGGCCTCGGTGCATGCCGACGTTCTTCTCTTCGATCACGACCTGAGTCCTTCGCAGCAGCGCAACATAGAAAAGATTGTTGGCCGGAGGGTGATTGATCGCACCCAGCTCATCCTGGACATTTTTGCCCGGCATGCGCGAACGCGGGAAGGGCAGTTGCAGGTCGAACTGGCGCAATTGAAGTACATGATGCCTCGTCTGGCCGGGCATGGTGTGGAGATGTCGCAACTCGGCGGCGGCATCGGAACTCGCGGCCCGGGTGAAACTCAGCTGGAAACCGACCGGCGAAAGATTGCCCGCCGGGTGCGTCACCTGGAGCAGCAGTTGGAGAACGTGCGCCGGGTTCGTGCTCAGCAGCGGCAGCGGCGCGAGTCTGCCCCGCTGGCCACGGTGGCATTAGTCGGATACACCAACGCCGGCAAATCAACCTTGTTTAATGCGTTGACAGACGCGGGCGTTTTGTCCTCTGCAAAGATGTTTGCGACGCTGGACCCTACAATTCGGGGCATTGACCTGCCGTCGAAGAGAAAAGTGTTGCTGTCCGATACCGTGGGATTTATCCGCAATCTGCCGCACACGCTGGTCTCCGCGTTTCGGGCCACTCTGGAAGAAGTGCAGCGGGCGTCGCTGGTTCTGCATGTTTCCGACGCGAGCAGCCGGCTCTCGGCCGAGCAGGATGCGCAGGTGGAGATTGTCCTCAAGGAATTGGAAGCGGAGAAAAAGACGCGCCTGCGGGTGATGAATAAAGTCGATCTGCTGGATGACGAAGTTGCACAATCTTTACTGGCCGAGGCGGCGCGCCCAGGTTCCCGCACGGTTTACGTTTCCGCACTCGAAGGCACTGGGCTCGACACCTTGCGCGAGCGCATCGACCAGATGATTGAGGAAGACCGCGTGAGCCGCGTGCACCTCCGCGTCCCGCAAAAAGAAGGGAAGACGCTGGCCATGCTGGAGGCGCGGGCGCGAATTTATTCCAGGAAGTATCAGGACGGGGCAGTCGAATTCGAAGTGGAGGCGCCGGAATCGCTGCTGCGTCGGGTCAAGCAGTTTGTCGTAAACCATTAGCCGCGATGTGACGTGGGCCACGACCGAACGCGATCGTGCAATGCATGTGGCCCATCTTCACCGCGGAAGATCGGGCCGCATGCTTAAATGTTTCTAGTTGCGACCAGCTTAACGGTTCACTTGTTTGCAGGAAAGCCGCGTGACGCTCATGTGAACTGGTCCGGCAGGAATGCCAGCCTGTCCCGGCCGTGGTACGCTGCCGTCGCGTAGACGCCGGGGGGACACTGAAAAGCAAAATTAAATGGGCCGGCAACCAAGAAGCGGTGACATTCCTTGGCTATCGGCCCACTCGATCCTGAATTGGATCGGAGGTGATATTTCTATGCTAATCCTCTCTCGCGCGAAGTCAAGTGTTATATGCAGAAATGTCCAATGGCCAGGCGGCTGTTTGCAGCGGTTCTAAGCCGTTATGCTCCAGCAGCTTACGAGAACGATTTTTTCGGCTCCGGGCACTTCCTGAGGAATGCGCCCGTGGCGACCAGTGCGCCACGGCATCGCTACTGCGCCCCTCAGGCCGTCCGAATGCTTTCCTCCAGATCGTCCAGATTCCTGTCGTGAAAGTCTTTATTCCGACGCTGTAGGAAGTCCTACACAGTTTTCCGTATGGCACGGCACTAGAACCAGTAGTACAAACTGCGAACGGCCCGTGCAACCTTTGAACCGTTTGGAAGATCGCATTCGTACCCTGTCCGAAGAGCTATTGCGAGCTGAGGGTGAAGAATTTCAGCGAATTGCGATGGAGCTCAGAGCGACCATCACTGCGCACATTGAGCGCCTTCGATCAAGGCTGGCCGAATATCCCCTCCCTAATAACCGACGCTCCGAAGATGGCAAGCCATAGCGTTGGCTGTGGAATTGGGCACGATCCTATCTATTTGCACCTATTTGAGGCAGGCGCAAGCGATCTTCTTGCGTTGACATTAAACTTCTCCCGACGTTAGACTTAACAGTTTCTAGAGCCCTCATTTTCCGGTCTAAAGAGAACAGCACCCCATGGATCAGACGCTGCAACAACTAGGCGAATTACTGCTCGGAGCCGTTCCGACCGTGATTCTGGTCGTGTTGCTGTACGTCCTTTATAAGACCATCGTGCACCAGCCCCTGCAGCGGGTGCTGGCTGAACGCCGAAGCAAGACTGAGGGCGCGATCGAAAAATCCAGAGCTGACATTGCGGCCGCCGATGCCCGAACCTCGGAGTACGAGCAAAGGCTACGAGAGGCGCGGGCGGCGGTGTTCCGGGCCCAGGAAGCCCGCAGGCAGGCGGCCATCCAGGCTCGCGCCAATGCGGTCAATGAGGCGCGTGGTAAGGCACAGGCCCAGGTGCAAGCGGCCAAGGCGAACATCGAGAAAGACCGGCTCGCGGCCGAACAGGGTCTGCAAGGTCAAGCTGCAGCACTGGCCCAGGAAATCGTGCGCCGCGTTCTGCAGCCGACGGGGGTGACCCGATGAGGGGTTTTCCCAAGACCTGGATTCGCAGTCTCGCCGTTTTGTTGTTGCTGCTTGGTTGTGCCGGCCTGCTCCTGGCGCACTCTCGCCAGTTTTCCAGCGCATCCCTGAAGCAAGCCAGCGACGACTCGCTGACTCCGGCCACGCCGGGCCGCCAACTCGCACATGAGAGCAGGGAAGCCGCCGGGGAAGAGAAAGATGAGATGGAGGAGTTTAAACACTCGGCCTCCGTGCGGCTGGTTTCTCGGATTACGGGATTGAACCTGCAGCAGTCCTACTGGCTGTGTTTCATTCTCAACTTTGCCGTCATTGCAGCCCTCTTTGTGTGGGCTGGACGGAAGTATCTGCCGGGAATGTTTCGCGACCGCACGGTCGCGATTCAGAGGGCCATGCAGGAGGCGCAAAAGGCAAGCGAGGAGGCTCGACGCAAGCTGGCCGAGATAGAGACCCGCTTGCAGAAGCTGGACGTTGAAATCGGGATGATGCGCGACCAGGCAGAGAAAGAAGGAGCGGTCGAAGAAGCTCGCATTCAGGCGACAGCCGAGGAAGACGCGCGCAAGATAGTGGCTTCCGCGGAACAGGAGATCGCGGCGGCGGCCAAGGCTGCCCGCCGCCAATTGACGGCCCATGCCGCCGAGCTTGCGGTCGGCATTGCCGCCAGGCAGATTCGGGTCGATGCCGCTACCGACCAAGCTCTGGTGCGGGATTTCGCCGGCCAGCTGGCGACTTCGGATAAATCGGGAAAGGATGGAAACTAGGTCATGGCTTCCGTTCCCAGCACCTACGCTCGAGCGTTTGCGGACGTTGTCTTTAGCGCGCATCTAGACACCGCACGCGCCATCGGCGGGCTGCGCCAGATTGCAGCATTGTTCGAGCAAAGCGCGGACCTGCGCCGGGTCTGGGAAAATCCTGCGGTTCCTGCCGAGCAGAAACGAAAGTTGCTCGACGTCATTGCTGAACGCGACGGAATCGACCGGCCGGTGCGAAATCTCGTCGCGGTGTTGATTGATCACCGGCGTCTGAACTTGTTGGCGAGGATCGTGGAGCAATTCGAAAGAGAACTGGACCGGCGCATGGGATTGGCTGATGCGCAGATTTCCAGCGCCCGTGAACTGGGCGACGCCGAAAAACGCACCCTGGAAGCAGAGATCGCTAAATTGACTGGAAAGAGAGTCCGCGCGCAATACGGTTTGGACGCATCGTTGCTCGGTGGTGCGGTAGTTCGCATTGGCAGCACGATCTATGACGGGTCAGTCAAGGGTCAGTTGGAGAGAATCAAGGAAGCGATAAGCTCTTAGCTATTAGCTCTTAGCCCTTTGCTTGAATCTGAAGGGGCAGAGCGACAAAGTGAAGAGCTAACAGCTAAAGGCTAAGAGCTGATTTATGGCACAAATCAAAGCAGACGAAATCACCAAACTGATTCGCGAGCAAATCGAGAACTACGAATCCTCGATCTCCGTGGACGAAACCGGAACCGTCATCACCCTAGGTGACGGCATTGCCCGCGTTTATGGGCTCGACAAAGTCATGGCCGGCGAATTGTTGTCGTTTCCGCACGGGGTCGCCGGAATCGCCATGAACCTGGAAGAAGATCAGGTCGGAGCCGTGCTGCTCGGCGAATACACCGAGATCAAGGAAGGCGACGAGGTCAAGCGCACCGGGCGCATCATGAGCGTGCCCGTGGGTGACGGTATGATCGGGCGCGTTGTCAACTCCCTGGGTCAGCCCATCGATGACAAAGGACCCATCTCCACCGACAAGTTCATTGCCCTGGAACGACTGGCTCCCGGTGTGATTGACCGCCAGCCCGTGCGCGAGCCCATGGCGACCGGGCTCAAGGCTATCGACAGCATGATTCCGGTTGGCCGTGGCCAGCGCGAACTGATCATTGGCGACCGCCAGACAGGGAAGACTGCCGTCGCACTCGACACCATCATCAACAGCAAGGGCAACGATCTCATTTGTATTTACAACGCGATCGGGCAAAAGCGATCGTCCATCGCGCAGGTGGTCAAAGTTCTCGAAGACGCGGGCGCCATGGAGTACACGATTGTGGTTGCCGCTTCGGCGTCCGAGCCCGCGCCCATGCAGTACATCTCGCCCTATGCAGCCTGTGCGATGGGCGAATACTTCCGCGACACCAAGCGTCACGCGCTGGTCATCTACGACGATCTCTCGAAGCACGCCGCTTCCTACCGCGAGATTTCGCTCCTGCTCCGCCGTCCTCCGGGCCGCGAAGCGTACCCGGGCGATGTGTTCTATCTTCACTCCCGTCTGCTGGAGCGCGCCGCCAAGCTGAGCGACAAGAACGGCGGCGGCTCTTTGACGGCGCTCCCCGTAATTGAGACCCAGGCCGGCGACGTGTCTGCGTATATCCCGACCAATGTCATTTCGATTACCGACGGCCAGATCTATCTGGAAACTGATTTGTTCAATCAGGGCGTACGCCCTGCGGTGAACGTCGGTTTGTCGGTGAGCCGCGTCGGCGGCAGCGCGCAGATCAAAGCTATGCGGCAGGTCGCCGGCACGCTGAAGCTGGAACTCGCCCAGTATCGCGAACTGGCAGCGTTTGCGCAGTTCGGCAGCGATCTCGATAAAGCCACACAAGCACAATTGAATCGT
Organism: Candidatus Sulfotelmatobacter sp.; assembly: GCA_036376495.1. Lineage (GTDB taxonomy): Bacteria > Acidobacteriota > Terriglobia > Terriglobales > Acidobacteriaceae > Sulfotelmatobacter. The sequence continues at coordinate 44,649 of DASVAE010000051.1, forward strand.
GGACAGCGCCTGGTCGAATTGCTCAAGCAGAAGCAGTTTTCGCCTCTGCCATTTTCCAAGCAGATTCTTATCATCATGGCCGGTACTGGCGGTTTTCTGGACGACATGCCGGTGGATCAAGTGCGGGATTTCGAGGCCGAGCTTTACAAGTACGTGGATTCGACCAATCCCGGCATTCTCCGCGCCATCATGGAGAAGAAAATTCTCGACGATCAGCTCAAAACGCAATTGCAGAACGTAATCAAGGAAGCGAAGCAGCAGTTTGTATCGCAGAGGGAAGCAGTAGCGAAGTAAAGAAAGTTCTCAGTTCTCGGTAAGAGCACTGGAGCCGAGAGGTTTTGACTGAGAACCGAGAACTGACAACTGAGAACTGCCTTTGGCAAATATTCTCGACATTCGCCGGCGTATTCGCAGCGTGATCAACACACGGCAGATTACCAAGGCCATGAAGATGGTCTCGGCGGCCAAACTGCGCCGTGCTCAGGAGCGCGCTCTGGCCGCGCGTCCTTATGCGCAGATGTTGACCAATGTCTTGCAATCTCTGGTCGCGCGGGCTGAGATCTACGACCCGGAGACGGGCGAGCCCAAGCATCCACTTCTGGCACAACGCCCGGAGAACAATATTCTCCTGATCGTGGTGACCGGCGACAAGGGTCTGGCCGGCGCTTTCAATGCGAATATCACCAAGGCTGCTGCCCGGTTCCTGGATTCAAAAGCCGGAAAGAACATCGATATCGAGGCGGTCGGACGCAAGGGCCGTGATTTCCTGCGGCGCCGTTATCCCGCTTCCAAGGAGCAGACGCGGAGCCTGGCCGAGCTGGCAGAATCGATGGAAGCGGAGCCGGAACCGGGAGAACGAGCCGGAGAGTTTCAGATCACCGGTGAGCACGTTGGCATTCTGGGCAAAGTTGAATTCGCACAGGCGTCCGCTCTGGCCAGAAACGTGATTGCCCGTTACCAGCGCGAAGAAATTGATGCCGTGTACGTCGTATTCAACGAGTTCAAGTCGGTGATCGCGCAGCGGCTGATTGTCGAGCAGATCCTGCCCATCGAGCAGATCGGGGAGCAGGCAGTCCGACTGGCCGAAGAGCCGACGGAAGAAGAGAAGAAGAAAGCCAAGGAAGCCGCGGTGAGCGCCGGCGCCGGAATGCGCGCCACCGAAGGCGAGGGCCAAGGCGAAGCCGGAATGCAGTTCGGCAGCTCGCAGGTGGATTACATCTACGAGCAACCCCCCGAGGACCTGTTCCGCTCGCTGCTGCCGAAGTATGTAAGCATTCAGATTTTCCGCGCGCTGCTGGAATCGGTAGCCGCCGAACACGCGGCGCGTATGACCGCGATGGATTCGGCCACCAACAACGCCAACGACATGATCGATTCCCTGACGCTTACCATGAACCGCGTGCGCCAGGCAAAGATCACGAAGGAAATTATCGAGATCGTCAGCGGCGCCGCAGCGATGTAGGCAGCGGTGAGCCATTATTAATGAGCAATGAGCAATAAGCTGTGAGCAACCACCAGGAGCATAGGAGAAATGGATACCGCATCGACTAGCTAGACGCAGTCTTGCTCATCGCTCACTGCTCATTGCTCACAGCTAGGAGCTGAATTTATGCCAAACGCAGGACGCGTAATCCAAATCGCCGGCCCCGCAGTCGACGTGCAGTTTGAAGAGGGGCAGCTTCCGCCAATTTACGAGGCTCTCCAGGTTGTCAGCGACGGCTTCGACGTCCCCACGCCCATCAAGGTCATCCTCGAAGTGCAGCAGCACCTGGGCGAAGGCCGCGTCCGCTGCATCGCGATGGAAGCGACCGAAGGCATGGTGCGAGGGATGAAAGCCATTGACCAGGGTGGGCCGATTTCAGTGCCCGTGGGCCGCGGCACGCTGGGGCGTGTGATGAACGTCATCGGCGAACCGGTCGATCAGCTGGGTCCAATTGAGTACAAGGAAAAAGACCCGATTCACCGTTTGGCTCCCGCATTCGACGAGCAGGCCACGACCGCCGAGATGTTCGAGACTGGCGTGAAGGTCATCGATCTGATCCAGCCCTTTTTGAAGGGCGGCAAGATCGGATTGTTTGGCGGCGCCGGCGTGGGCAAGACGGTCGTCATCATGGAGTTGATCAATAACGTCGCGAAGCAGCACGGCGGCTACTCCGTGTTCGCAGGTGTGGGCGAGCGCACGCGCGAAGGCAACGACCTCTGGCTGGAAATGAGCGAATCGGGCGTGATCAAGCCCGGCAAGCCGGCGGAATCAAAAGCCGCTCTGATCTACGGACAGATGACGGAGCCTCCCGGCGCGCGTCTCCGAGTCGCTCTGACCGGACTCACGGTCGCGGAATACTTCCGCGATGCGGAAGGCGCCGATACCCTGCTCTTCATCGACAACATCTTCCGGTTTACCCAGGCTGGGTCGGAAGTTTCCGCGTTGCTGGGCCGCATGCCCAGCGCGGTGGGCTACCAGCCGAACCTGGCCACCGAGATGGGTGAATTGCAGGAGCGCATCACCTCGACCAAGAAAGGTTCAGTCACCTCAGTGCAGGCGATTTATGTGCCGGCTGACGACTTGACCGATCCCGCCCCTGCGACAACGTTTGCGCACCTGGATGCCACCACTGTGCTTTCGCGCGCTTTGACCGAAATCGGAATTTATCCCGCGGTCGATCCGTTGGCTTCGACCTCACGCATTCTCGATCCGCGCATCGTCGGCCAGGAGCACTACGACGTGGCCCAGTCGGTGAAGAAGACGCTGCAGACGTATAAAGACCTGCAGGACATCATCGCGATTCTGGGTATTGACGAACTCAGCGAGGATCAGAAGCTGACCGTTGCCCGTGCCCGCAAGATTCAACGTTTTCTGTCACAACCGTTCCACGTCGCCGAGCAGTTCACCGGCGCCCAGGGACGCTACGTCAAGATCGCCGACACCGTGAAAGGCTTCAAAGCCATCGTAGAAGGCAAGTACGACGACATCCCCGAGCAGGCCTTCTATATGAAGGGGCCCATCGAGGAAGTGCTGGAAGCCGCGGAGAAGATGAAAGCTGCAGCCTAAAAGAAGCCATCAGCTGTCAGCCATCAGCTTTCAGTCCCGCTGACTGAGAACCGAGAACTGAGAACTGAGATCTGAGAACCGATTGCCAGATACTTTCCAACTCGAGATCGTTACACCGGAGAAGAAGGTTGTCGACACGGCGGCTGAGGAAGTCCAGATTCCCGGTAAGAACGGTTATCTCGGCGTCCTGCCCGGGCATGCTCCATTGATCACCGAGCTCTCGGTGGGGGAAATTACCTATCGCGAGAATGCGACCGAGCAGAAACTGGCGGTTGCCTGGGGATTTGCGGAGGTTCTTCCGAACAAAGTCACAATCCTGGCCGAAACGGCAGAACGTCCTTCAGAGATTAATGTCGAACGCGCGCGCAAAGCCAAAGAACGCGCCGAACAACGCCTCACCAGCGGCGATACTTCCGTGGACGTGGATCGCGCTCTCGACGCGCTGCACCGCGCTGAGGCCCGCCTGGATGTAGCGCAAGGCAAGTAGCCTCCACTACTTTGCTGGCGTAATGCTGATGTTGCGGAACGAGACGTGTCCCGCCTCGCTGCCTTGCAGGTAGATGTGTCCGGGTTCCCCTTCGTGACTGTCCAATGCGCCGCCCGTGATCCCAGGAATTTCCTTATGATCGATGATCATCTGTCCGTTCTGCAGAACGGTGACGGTTCGCCCCACCAGGGTGATGTCGTAGCTCTGCCACTCCCCTGGCTTGCGAGGTTGTTCCGGGGAGGGAGCGATAAATCCGTAGATGCCCCCGGTGCGCATGGTTGGCCCCTCGGGCGCGGGATCGTCTTCGATCTGCAGTTCGTAGCGCCCTCGCAAGTACACGCCGCTGTTCGATCCTTTGGCGCAATTGAATTCAATGTGTAGCTTGAAATCCTGAAACTTGGCATTGCTGATCAGTTCAGGTCCGCGTCCCGGACTGATCAACGTTCCATTTTCCACGGTCCACTTCGCGGTCGCGTTTGGATCGCTCTGCGTCCACCCGCTCAGGTCCTTGCCGTTGAACAGCTTGATCGGTGTTCCCCACTTCGGTTTGCTGGTTCTCTTCAGGTCTGGCGCGCGTACGCCCGTCCATGACCAAGGCGTTCCGTCGGGCCCGGTCGTGGTTCCAACCAGCTTGCCTCCCAACAGTTTGCCTTCGAAGACCATGTCATCTTTTCGATCTTCCTCCTGTTTGGGAGAAACAAACGTGATATGGTCGTCCGAAATCTCGACCTTCGGAAGCGGCCGCGCATTGCCCCACCGGCTGACGAATTGGGCTTTGAATCCTCCATTGTCCGCGGTTACCTCGAGCCAGGATGGAGCCTCGCGAGTTGGAGTCTTGAGCGTCAAATCCCAACGACCGAGAAATGATTGAGGCGACCCATGGCCCGAAGAACCCTGGCTCGCGGAGTACGTCGGCGCTGAAATGGTCAGGATGAAAATCGCTAAGGCGAGCATGATTTTGCGAACATTCATCATTCTGCAGTCCTTAATTTTCTCGCATAAGTTTACAGCAAGGTGCAGCTTCGTCGCGCTCGAGCGCCTTCTCCGCCAGTGGTACGATTCGTTGCTCAGCTTATACAATTGTGCCGCCCACCGGATCATAGGAGATGGCATGATAAAGCTTCGTTCCACCCTGACTGTTTTTTGTTTCTTTCTTCTTTCTACCTTGACCCGCGCTCAGCAAACCAAACCAGCAACCCCAGAGCCCCCGACCCCGCCACCGCCGTTGGCCACCCCCGAAGTTCACTCCGACAACAGCGTGACGTTCCGTTTTCGCGCCCTCAATGCTCAGGAGGTGAAACTCGAACGCGAGGGAACCGAGCCCGTGGCCATGCAAAAAGACGAATCTGGGGTCTGGAGCGTGACCACTCCACCGCTTCAACCCGACTATTACGGCTATTCGATCCTGGTGGACGGCCAGCGCAATATCGATCCCTACAATCACCTGCTCCAGCCCAACCTGTTGAACACGGGAAACGCGGTGCACGTCCCCGGCCCGCCGTCGTTACCTTGGGAATTGAACAATGTGCCGCATGGCGAAATTCACCACCATTTCTATCGCTCTGTGGTGGCCAACGATGATCGCGATTACTACGTGTACACGCCGCCGAATTACAACCCTAAATCGAAGACCAGCTATCCTGTTCTGTATCTTCTGCACGGCTATAGCGACGATGCCAGCGGCTGGACGGCCGTCGGCCACGCCAATGTGATTCTCGACAATTTGATTGCCCAGGGCAAAGCCAAGCCGATGATCGTAGTGATGCCTCTCGGCTACGGCACCATGCAAATGATTACGGTGGGTTGGGGAGTCTGGAACCGGCACGATATCCGGGACGAAAATTTTTCCAAGTTCCGCGAAGCCCTGCTGACCGAGGTCATGCCCAAAGTTGAAAGCGAGTATCACATCGCCAAAGACCGCAGTTCGCGCGCTATTGCCGGCCTCTCGATGGGAGGCTCCGAGTCTCTGCTGACCGGACTGAATAACCTCGACAAGTTCGCCTGGATTGGAGCGTTCAGCTCCGGAGGTCTTCCCGAGCCATTCGACAAGGATTTTCCGGGGCTCGACGGCAAAGCAAATCCGCCGATCCGATTATTGTGGGTGGCGTGCGGTACCGAAGACCGCCTGATCACGATGAACCGCAACTTCCGCCAGTGGCTGCAGTCCAAAGGCATTCAGCACACCGATATCGAAACGCCGGGAATGCACACCTGGATGGTCTGGCGCAGGAATCTTTCCGAGTTCGCCCCGCTGCTATTCCGCTGAGTTGGGTAGCGCGTATGGTATAGCTCCGGCGGCCTCGTCCGGGTGGCGCGAAGCCAGGCCGCGTTATCGGAGCGTGGCCATGCCGGCACGCTCGCTGTGCTCGCGAGGCGGACGAGGCGTCCGCCTCTACACAAACGTTACGGGACTTTGACGTGATTGTGGTTCTCTGCCGGGACGTACTTCACTGCGGCAGTCCGCTCCAGCTTGTCCCAGGCGAACCTGCGTCCTTCGAGCGCGCGCTTCAGAGTCTTGAACAGCACAATCGAAAATAGCTGCCGGTAAGCGAAGCGTTGCAGCCAGACTTGGCTGAGCAACAGCACGTCTTCCTTGTCGTCGTCGCGGCGCCGCTCCAGCGCAAACGCAATCGCCGACGCGATGAAATCAATCACCAGGAACGCAAAAAAGAATGCCACCAGCTTATGAAAGCTCGCCGGGTCGGTCGAGTCAGGATGGAAATGTTTCTGGATGAGATACCAGATCGTGCCGACCGCAAACATGATATCGATCAGCGGCGAAACCAGCGGCAACAGAATCTGGAAAATCACGATGTTGGGCAGCGCCACCCAACCCAGTGCCCCTTTGCGCGCGACGACTCCACGGTGCTTGTAGACCGCCTGCAGAATCCCGAAAGACCAGCGGAAGCGCTGCCGCATCAAGCCATTCGCATTGGTGGGCGCTTCGGTGTAGGCCAGCGCCAGATCTTCGTACTCCACGCGGTATCCGCGGCGCAGCAGAGCCATGGTCAGATCCGCATCTTCGGCGACCGTATCGATATGGTAACCTCCGGCCTCGCGTACCGCCGATACGCGCCAGCACCCGATCGCTCCCGGCACTACGCTAACCGCTCCCAACACATCGAGCGCGCGCCGTTCGAAGTTCTGGCTGGTGATGTATTCCAAGGCCTGCCACCGCGTCCACAGATTCACGCGGTTCCCGACCTTTGCATTGCCCGCGATCGCCGCCACTTTTGGATTAATGAAGTGCGGCACCAGTCGGGCGATCGCGTCCGAGGCGATGATCGTATCCGCGTCAATGCCCACGAAAAGCTCGGCGTCGCCAATGTGCTCGATTCCGTAATTGAGCGCTTCCGCCTTCCCTGAGTTCTTCTTGCCCAGGATCAGAACCTTGCCCGAAGCAGTTTCTGCGCGGAATGCATTGCGCGCTACTTCGAGCGTGCGGTCCTTGGAGCCATCATCAATGACGATGACGCGCAGATTTGGGTAATTCGAATTCAACGCCGCCCGCACCGTCCGCTCAATGACTTTTTCTTCGTTGTACGCGGGGATCAGCACCGCCACGTTTGGTTTATAAGACGCAACCTCTGCCGGCTTGCCGAAGATCTTCTCGTGCAGCCGGTCGTAAATCGCGGCCGCACCGATGAAGATCAGCCGTCCCGTCATGAGCAAGTCGCCGACCAGGAAAATCCAGGTGATCCCGATGATCACCGCATCGAACATCCAGAAGCCAAAGCGGTCCAGTCGCGCTGCCCACAATTCGGCGCGCGGCAAGGGAGCCATGACGTTCGCCCTCTGCATCCCCAGCAATTCGTACACCGGCGCAATCTCGTATCCTTTGGCCCGAATCCCATCAATGATCATGGGCAGCGCGCGCACCGTTTCCGAGCGATTCCCGCCCCCATCATGCAGCAGGACGATGTTTCCGCAGCGCAGATTCTCCAACTTGCAGGGCGGCAAATGCGACAGCACGTACGCGCTAATCTGTTCCGCCGACCGCCGCGGATTGTCACTCCAATCATTGGGATCGATGCGATTCCCCACAGTGATGTATCCCATCTCCTGCGGAATTTCGAGCGGCCGAACTTCATCGGATGTGTCTGGTTCTTCATCGATGGCATACGGCGGCCGCATCAGCGTGGCCCGAATTCCCATCATGCTGGCAAAAAGCCGCTCCGTCAGGTTCAATTCCACCTTCATGTACCCGGTGGAGATGCCGCTCACGTCCGGGTGTGTGAAGGTGTGATTCCCAATCGTGTGTCCTTCCGCGTAGATGCGTTTTGCCAGCCTGGAAAATTTATCCGTTTGAATGCCAATCAGAAAGAAAGTTGCGGTCGCTTTTTTCTGCTTCAGCACGTCGAGGATCTTCGGAGTCCACTGCGGATCAGGGCCATCATCAAACGTGATCGCCACTTTATTTGGACTGTAACCGTAGCGGCCCACGCGGTAAGGTTCCGGCAGGTTTTGGAAAACTTCGTCGGTGATCAGCTTGCTATCGGGATCGATGGTAAGATCGCGCGTGCCGTGGGCCGGCTTCTCTTCGATGCGGAGAATTTCTCCCTGGCCCTCCATGTCGACGTCGGCGCCGGGCGGCACGTCGCGAAGTTTGTCAGCCGCGCCCGGGTCTCCCGGCATGTCCCAGATGCGCCACAGCGAGCGATCTTCGCTCCCCAGGCGCCACAGAGCGAACGTCTGAATCCCCAGGCTCTGGGCCACGCGCATGTGATTCAGCGCGGTGACCGCATCCACAAACCAGATGTCGTGCCGCAGGTTGCGTTCATCGAGATAGCTGAAATGAGGATTCATGGCATCGTCGTCGAAATTCACGTCCTCATCAGAGTCTCGGGCCGCAAGCCACGCCTCCTGCACGCTGACCCCCGCGTCATGCTCGCCGGGAGGAAGTTTCCCGTCCTTTGGTTTCAGCACCCAGTCGTAGCCATAATTGGCGATGGCGCAAATGATCTTGTTCAGCGGAATGACTGTGCGCGCGTATTTCAGATTGTCCAGAAACCAGTCCTGCGACGCGACTGGCCCCGACTTGCCGCCCGGATAGTGCTCGTCATAATCCATGAGCACCACTCCGTCTACGGCAGCCGCAATCGCCGGATAATCGAACTCTTCGTTGTGCGGCTGCACTGCGACGTAAAGCTTCATGCCCCGCGAATGCAGGTCCTCCGAGAGTTCCCGGAGCAGCGCAACGTAGCCGGGCTGTCCCTTCGCAGGAAACGCTTCGAAGTCGATCATCAGCCCGCGATAGCGGCCGGAAGACAGGAATTGTCCGGCTTCCCGCCGGAATCGCGCTCGCGCATCCGGATCGTTCAGAAAGCCCGAAATGTCGACCCAATCCGTGCCGTCGTTGTTGTTGACCATGGGAAAAACTTCCATGGCCGGATTTTCATTCTTTAGAAACGGCATGACCCGGTCGTCGACTGGCAAAACATTTTTTCCCTGGATCACGTCGAAAAACTTATTGGTTTGGTCTTCCACGCCCTGCAGACGCCCATCCGGTGTGAGCACGTGCAGCCAGTCGGGATAGAGCATGTCCATCTGGTGCGCGAACGCGCGCAAGGACGAAAAACTGGCCGCATCCCAGGGCACATAAAAGCCGGCGCGAATCCCTTCGGATTGGTTGAGCGTCACCTGCGAGGCTGCCAGCTTTGATTTGCGGCGGGAACGGGCGGCGGCTTTCCGGGTTCGTTCGTGAGCCTTGGCCCGCTCGCTCTCCTTCAGGGCTTTAAAGGCTCTCTTCTGCGGCGAAAACAGCAATTCCGGCAGGGGCTCATCTCGAAGAGCCGAAAAAACAAAAAAAATGATAAGAGCGGAGACCACGACCGCCGTAATGTCGAAAGCGCGCCGTAGCCGTTTCCAGCGCGCCCGCCTTGGGTCATAAAAGACTGGCTCAGCCATGGGGGACAATATTCATCGTATGCTGTTGACAGCACACGGTCAATTTGTGACGGGCAGGGTGAGTGTGCTGCTTTCTAAGATGCAGAATTCGGCAGTCTAAGATCGCCGCAAACGCGCTATGATTCGCAGCGTGCGGGAACTGCTGCGCAGCAAGGCGCGATTCTTTCTCCTGACTACCCTGGCCGCCCTGGCCTTGCGCCTTTTCCTCGCGTGGCGCTTTCCCGGCGTAGTCGATGATTCCCGCCTGTACGCCGATATCGCTAAGAACTGGCTGCAGCACGGGATTTACGGCATCACCAACTCCGGCAAAATTGTGCCGACTCTCTCCCGCCTTCCTGGATATCCCGCCTTTCTCGCGGCGATCTTCGCGGTTTTTGGGCTGGATAATTTCAAAGCAGTTTTGCTGATCCAAGTACTTTTCGACCTGGGCACGTGCTTTCTAGTAGCCGGCATGGCGAGGCGATTGTTCTCCACACGCGCCACGCAGGCGGCCTTTCTCCTCGCAGGCTTGTGCCCCTTTCTGGCCAACTACGCGGCGGCCGCGCTGACGGAAACTCTTGAGATCTTTTTCACCGCGCTCGCACTTTACTTCGCACTGCGTGGGCTAGGTGTGGGTGAGGTCTCGAGACCGCGCCGTCGGACTTGGCTTGCCTGTGGTCTGTCGATCGCAGCCGCTATCCTGCTTCGGCCCGACGGAGGAATTCTGCTGGCCGCTATCGGCGGATACCTGCTGTGGTTGCTGCTGACGAGTTGGAAACGAAAGTTATCCGCCGCGGACTCTTTGCCGCGCCTCGCACCGCGGGAACTGATGTTGGCAGGAATCCTGGTCGCAGTTGCCGCTCTCGCGCCGCTGATCCCCTGGACCTTGCGCAACTTGCACACGCTCCATCGTTTTCAACCCCTCGCCCCGCGTTATGCAACCGACTCCGACGAGTTCATCATGCCCGGCTTCAATCGCTGGGTAAAAACCTGGATCGCAGACTACGTTTCGGTGCAGGAAATCTACTGGCCCGTTCCCGGATCCGATATCGATTTCTCCCGCCTGCCCAATCGCGCGTTCGATTCTGCAGATCAGCGCTCAGAGACCTCCCAGCTTTTTGCGCAATACAACGAAGATCATGACATGAGTCCGGACCTGGATGCCCGTTTCGCCGCCCTCGCCGCCGACCGAGTCCGGGCAGCACCACTGCGCTATTACGTCTGGCTGCCCGCGTTGCGCATCGCGGATATGTGGCTGCGCCCGCGCACCGAACTGTTTCCCTCCGACCCGCGCTGGTGGGAGTTCAATGACGATCCCCGCTGGCTCATAGTCAGCCTGGCTTTTGGCGCGATCAATTTGTTGTATGTAGTTATGTTTCTCGCAGGCTGGACGCGGAGCCACAAAATTTTTGGCATCGGCCTATTTGTTTTTTTTGTAGTGTTGCGCTCCGCATTTCTAGGCAGCCTGGAAAACCCCGAGCCACGCTACACGCTCGAATGTTATCCCGCAGTGTTATTGTTGGCGTCCAGCCTCTTTCATCGCGGTGAATAAATTTCCATTTTTGGAAGATGCCTGTGGCGTTCTGTATTCAAACGTTTTAAAAGGCGGTAAGTCTTGTAGATTGCGCTTGAACACTGTGGTCTCGAAGTTGCACAATGACAGCCCATCAGATTCTCCTGGGGAATTGTGTCGTTGCAGGCCCGGGGCAAAAACAAACTTTGGGGAAAACGAACCCCTTTGCGGCAAGGGAGCTTCTTATGCGTTCTCGATTGCAAACCGTTGCAGTCATTCTCGCTGTTCTACTCACCCTCGGAACCTTCGGATTCGCGCAGTCCGCGACCACATCTTTGCGCGGTACCATCACCGACCCTAAAGGAGCTGTTGTCTCCGGGGCAACGGTGACACTCGCGAATCCCGCCACCGGATTTTCTCGCACAGTGAAATCCGGCAGTGACGGTGTGTATCAGTTTCTCGAAGTTCCGCCCGCGAATTACAACCTGACAGTAGCGGTCTCCGGCTTCGCCACCATAAAGCAAGATCATGTCACGTTGCAGGTAAGCCAGCCCGCGACCTTGGACATCGAGTTGCGCGTTGCCGGCACCACCGAAGTTGTTGAAGTCTCCGGCGCAGCGCCGCTCGTGAATACCACAGATGCCAGCCAAGGCAACGTGTTCAACAGCATCCAGCTCACGAGTCTGCCGTCGGAAGGCCGTGATCCGGTCAGCATTCTGAGCCTGCAGGCGGGCGTAACTTATCTCGGCAATACGAACCAGGACAACAGTAAACCGAACCAGACTGAAGACAGCCGCGCGGGCGCCGTCGCGGGGGCTCGCAGCGACCAAACCAACGTCACCGTAGACGGACTCGATAACAACGATCAATTGCAAGGCCTCGCTTTTCAGGGTGCCCTCAGGGTTCCGCTCGATTCCATTCAGGAGTTCCGCGTCACCACAACCAACTCCAACGCTGATTCCGGCCGCTCGTCCGGCGCGCAGGTGAACATGGTGACCAAAAGCGGCACCAACAACATCCATGGCACCTTATACGAGTACAACCGCTCCAACATTGGCCAAGCCAATGATTGGTTCAATGAGCAGGCTCAGGTCAAGGCGGGTGAGCCCAACAAACCGGGTGTCCTGCATCGCAACACTTTCGGGGCGTGGGTCGGCGGTCCCATCATCAAGGATCGTTTCTTCTTCTTCGGCGGCTACGAAGGACAAAGGACCAACGAAGCCGTCCAGACTACCCGCATTGTTCCCAGCGCGGCCCTGCGGCAGGGCATCATCCAGTATCCCTGCGGATCGGACCCTTTATGCGTGCCGACCACTCTGGCATCAACTGGCGGTCTTTATAGTGTAGACGCCAACGGAATCGCTTCGGTGACTCCGGCTGGTCTTTCTGCAATTGACCAAAATTGCGCCACCGCAACACCAGCCACGTGTGATTGGACGGCTGCGGGGGCGGGGTTCACATTAAATGGCGGAGCAAACCCGTATGTTGCCAATGTCAACGGCACAAATCCTGACGCGATTTTCACGAAGTACCCTCTGCCGAACACTGACAGCGTCGGCGATGGCCTAGACTATCGCGGCTTTACCTTCGCAGCTCCGACCCCGACCAAGCACGATACGTATATTCTTAAGCTCGATTACAAGCTCACTCGGAACGGCAACCACAGTCTGTTTCTGAAGGGCCACCTGCAGAACTGGCACACGAACGGGGTTCCTCAATTCCCCGGTTTGCCACCGAATGTTTTCCACACGGACAATAGCAAGGGCTTGTTTGCCGGTTACACTGCCCTGTTTTCGAACAATTTCATCAACAATCTGCGGTACGGCTATATCCGACAGGGCATCGGCGATACCGGCCTTGGCATCTCGGACTTCAACTACTTCCGCGGCATGGACAACTTCCAGGGTGCAGGGTTTACGCCTACAACCTTGACTAATGTCCCAGTGCACAACATTGTCGATGATGTCAGCTGGACCAAGGGTAAGCACACCATCCAGTTCGGAGGCAATCTCCGCATTATCACTGACAACCGGAATGCCAATGCCTCGAACTATTCCTATGCGTTCACGAATGTGTATTGGTTGGATAACGCCGGCATTGCTAACTCGGGTAGCAGTTTGGACCCCGCCGTTGGAGGCTACCCGGCGGTCGACTCCTCTTTCGGAACGAACTACGACTTCGCCATGGCTGCACTCGCTGGCCTGCTCACGGAAACCAACAAGGTGTACAACCAGGACAAGAACGGTCACTTCTACGCTCCTGGAGAAATGATCAAACGCAACTTCAGGAACCACGAAGCCGAGTTTTACCTCCAGGACGCATGGCGCGTCACTCCCAACCTCGTTCTCACGGGGGGCGTGCGCTACTCGCTCCTCCAACCTCCATATGAGGTGAATGGCAACCAGGTATCTCCCACCGTCAGCATGAATGACTGGTTTAAGCGTCGCGAACAGGCCATG
>DASVAE010000052.1:0-26237 GCA_036376495.1 Candidatus Sulfotelmatobacter sp.
TGTTCTCAACGGCATCCAGGGTCAAACTCATCCGCGGGCTCTTGGGCTCCACTAAGGCGAACGACCACGTACGTCCACGGCTCCGCCAGCCTAACTCGTTTTCATCCGCCGTTGTGCCAGAAATGGCATGTAGAACTCATCCCATCTGTTTACAGAAGTTTTGCGGAACTTTCGTTCGGTACTCGGTGCCTAATGTTTGTATGGCGTCTTTGCGCCTGTTCCCAAACGTAACGTGGCGGAAGGTCGTTGTAACCCTCACGGTGGTCTTCGTGGGCATTCCACTAACCATCTATGTTGCTCTGCTTGTGGGGAATGCCCTGTCTGCTTGGCGCATTTCGAGAGTGCTGGATGGCTTAGAGAAAATTCGAGTTGGCGATCCCGCGTCTACTCTATTCAGCACGATTGAAGGCTGCGCGATTACGCAAAGCGGGTCGGAATACGATTGCCAGATGTATCACTTTCCATTGCAGCTTCGATGGCTGTATGCGGCATTCGCCAGGCTGCCTGATGAGGTGAAGTGGGACGAGCGCCTACGGCATCTCGGATTGCGAGAACAATATTTGAGTGTTTCCGCGACAATCGACCACCAGCGAGTTGAGCGCATTTCGGTCGGGCTTATAGTTGCTGGCCGCTATGAGTCTATGGGGAATCGGTGGGAACTTGCGGAGCACATCCCTGAGCGGCATCTGGATGATTCCTTATCGGACGAAGATCGTCGCACTTTTATGAACTGGTTCCACATTACAAGCTTTCGGCCCGGGGAGGGATTCCATATCTATGTCACTCCCGGGAGTACGCCAGCCGAATTACAAGCACGACATGCGAACCCACATTGTCTATTCTCGTTTCGAGGCTGCGACGGATTGTGTGAGTTGATACCGGACGCGATTCCCGTTTTGAAACAACGAAACCGTGGATTTGGCGGTTGCACGAATGTTCCCCACTCAGCTTGCGAACTCCCCTCCGAGTATGAGTGTCGCAAGGGTTTTGGGGAGTAATCGAAGCCAGTTGGCGCAATATGCCCAATTACACTCAACCGTATTCGCAAAATTGTCGGTAAGGTATGTTTCAGTCCTTTCTCTTCTTAAGTAGCTCACGTACTTTTGCGAGCGTGCTCGGCTTCACGCACTCACCCCGGCTGATCAGCATGACCGTCTTGCTATCTGTTTGCGTAGTGCGGGCTGTTTTCCGAATCCCGATTTCCATGATTCGTCTTCGGAGTTCGTCATCAGCAACCGTTTTCCTGTCGCTATATTCTCCACATTTGAAAGTCGATGATGCTTCGATCATCCCCCTGTTCCCAATGTCGCGAAAAGGGAAAGAGACAGTCTCAGAGACACGTAACGAGATGGTAAACAGATGAAATGAAGCTTGAACAGGGACTGGGATTCAGCGGCAAGTTCGGAGACCTGCCGTCTTCGCTTGGTGCCGGCGGGTGGCCCATTCAAGCGCGACTTTGGCTTGGTGGGGCAGTTCAGGAAAATCCTCTTCAGCGTAACGACAGCAGCGAGAAAAGATTGAACGAGCTATGGATCACAGTTCCCTTGATCACGATGTCTGAGACACCAATGAAAAGCACCACGGTCGCCATGGCAATACTTGGGGGAACCCATTTCTGAATACGCGAGGCGAGCCTTCCAAACGCGGAAGCAAACATAACTAAGAATGGCAGCACCGTGCCGGAGATGATCCTGCCCGAAACGAAATAGGGACGGGCTCGCGACGGGTAGAAACAACTTCCGAAGTCAAATCGCAGCGAAAGAACGGCGAGAAATAAAAAAGCTGCGCCCACCAGGCTAAAAGCCACGAAATCGCACCACCACTGCACATCTTTTGTGGATCTGCGTCGAATCAGAAAATGCGCAACGAATGCCACAATCAGGCTGTAAGTCGTCACTACCAGAAACCAATCAAGAAAGCCTGCGGCCAGCGGCTGGCCGTGCCACAGAAATTCGCCCCGCCAGTAAGTCTTCATCAACTCCCGCAGAAAGTAACCCGCGCCGCCCCAGGAAAAAAGCGGATGCTGCCATAGGGAGGACCACGGCTTTAACGTCCAACCCAGCGCCGCAATCTTGTCTGGTGAGGCGGTAATGTCGCCGACGGATACATAGTTTCTAGCCATCCAAAGCGCGGGAAGACTCATTGCCAACAGTCCCGCCGCGCCGGTCACCATGACACCGTTTCGCAAAGAGCCTTCTTTGGATGCGCGCTTCAGCCAAAATATCAAAGTGCCCAATAAAGCCAGGTACATAACTGCATTTGGCACATCGACCAGAAACGTCAGCCCCACTGTGAATGCGCCTGCGAGAAGGTAGGCCCTTGCCCTCGCAGCACGTCGCAGGCTGAGCGCGAGTAGTAGCAGCGCCACCCCCGCAAATGGCGCCGAAAAAACTTCCCGGTTTATGCCATAGAAAATGTCTTGCGGAAAAACCGCAAGCAGCGCCGCAACAAACAGGCATAAATGTTCCCGCTCCGGGTAGATTTCCTTGACCAGACGATAGGCGAGAAAAATCAGCGCGATGTACGGCACCACATTGAGCAGGCGCAGCCAATACGCAAGCTTCCAATCCGTGAGTTGAAGAGCACTCCCCGCCTTGAGCCAAACCGCGCCCAGCAGGTAATAAAGAGGCGGAGAAGCGATTTCAAAATTCTTTTTCGACAGCCAATAAGAATAGTAGAGCTGAAACTTCGCTGCCTGAACGTCCGGAGGAAGTGTCGCGATCGGCCTATCCATATGGGCAGCGCGCAACACGGCAGCCCCGGTTACATATTCGGGAGATTCATACAGCGTGAAGATTCGGGCACACTCTGGGCTTACCAACGGCAAGCCCTTCTCCGGCAAGTATCCCTGCGAATACTTGTACACGGCGTCGAAATGAACCTGTTCATCGGTCGAGTTGAACAGTGGAAACGCAGCAGAAAAAAACAGGATGCGAATGGCAGCATAGGCCGCGAGCAGAAAAACGATCAGCCGCTCGTGTCTCTGCAAGATTTCATCGAATCGTGAGCCGGCTTTTCTTGCGAGTGCCACCTCATGCTCGGTTTGCAGGGCTATTGCTGCTTGGTTCATAGCATCCAGAACGCCTCACAACAGCAGACACAAGACTGTGAGAGATCGGATCTTAAGAATATCGTGTGGGAAGTCCCGTGGTTCGGCCCAATGTCAGTCGTGCGGTGACTAAAGTTATGACGCAAGAAGCACGGCGGGCGCCGATTCAAATGTGGATTTAGCTTCAGGGCAGTTCGACAGAATACAGCAGAGTCGCCACGTCCCCATCCTGTTCTCCTCCCCCACAAGCAATCATCCGGCAGAATATCGGAGCCCCGGTGACGCTAAAGTTGAAACTCCCACTTCAGCCAGCTAGAATCCCGCCATGCGCGGAAACGACAGAGTTCACAAAGACTTGAGCGAAGCCCTCAAGGCCGAACTCACGGCCATCAATCAATACTTCCTCCACGGCAAGATGTGCGACAACTGGGGCTATTTCCGCCTCGGCGCACATTACCGCAAAGAATCCATCGAAGAAATGGTTCACGCCGAAAAACTCATGGACCGCATTCTTTTCCTCGACGGAACTCCCAACATGACCGACATCGGCAAGATTAATATCGGCAACAACGTCAAGGCACAGTTTGAAAGCGATCTCGCGCTCGAGATGCACGCCGTCAAGCACCTGAACGAAGCCATCAAGATCGCCACCGAAGTCGGCGACAACGCCTCCCGGGCCCTGTTCGAGGAAATCCTCGCCGACGAGGAAGAACACGTCGACTACCTCGAGGGCCAACTGCACGCGATCGGCGAAATCGGTCTCGATAATTACCTTTCACAACAGCTTCACAAAGAGGACAAGTAAAAACAATGAAGCTGCTTCGGCCAGGTCAAGCGAGATTTCTCTCAGCAAGGTAGAGGGATTCCGCTCCCTGGTTCTGAGATGAACACGTAGGGGCGGACCCATTGGTCCGCCCCCACTGAATATGTTCGGGCATCACGGCTGTCCGCGGCTGCGAAAAGGTTTTGAGAGCAATGCTCTTGCCAGGGGCACGAGTTTACTCGTGCCGTAGGGAGCAAAGTCAAATCCGCTTCAGCCGCTGAGGTCGGCTCTCAAGTTTCCCTCAGCGTGCAACGATCACGTAACTGCTTCCGTCGGGCGAGAAGAAGATCTGCGTCACGCCTTTCTGCAGGCAGGATTGCGTGCAGCTCTTCATCTCCGGCTCTTCGATGATCTTGGTGCCGTGCTGCATCTTGACGCACGCGTTCGCGCACTTAGTTTCGTTAGCCGAGTGGCACATGCAAAGGCAGCAGAGCCCACCGCGCTCATCGGCGGCAACCGGCCGCGAAGCTCCCGTCAGCGATAGTCCCGCGAGGCTGACGATGAACAGCGCGCACCTCAATGTTCCTCTCATATTCCCGCCATCCCATCCATGCCATAGCAGTACACGTCCCAAAACGCCCTGCGCGATGGATTTTGCGCGGATGCCGGTCGGGTTGCTAGATCACCTGGGTAATGCGGAGCAGGGGGCATTTTGGCGCCCATATGTATCACGCCGCGGTGCTCCATTCAAGCCCGAGTTGGCTTGAGTAGGGCAGTTCGTTCCCTTGCTCCAGCGACCACCCTTGGCGCGGCACTTTCCAGGAGTGTCAGTGATAGAGTGTTCCCATGCGAGCCAACCGATCCGTTCCGCCATGTGCCGTGATTCCTGTGCTCATTTATCCCGACCCCGGCGTAGCGGCGGATTGGCTGGCCAAAGCTTTTGGGTTTACCGTTCGTCTCCGCATCGCCAATCACCGCATCCAAATGAGAGCCGGGGATGGCTGCTTGACCCTCGCCGAAGGCAACGTGGTCCCCAACAACTCCCAGATTGTGCAAATCCGCATCGAGGATGCAAAGCGCCACTGCGAGCGCGCGCGACAGAACGGAGCCATTATCCTGACCGAACCTCAGGACCATCCCTATGGCGAGCGCCAATACAACGCTCAGGATTTCTACGGACACCGCTGGGATTTCACCGAGACCCTAGCCGATATTGCTCCCGAGGACTGGAGCGGCGGTGCTTTTCATCTGGAATGATTCAATCTGAGCTCATGCTGCTTCCCTTGCACGCATTCAACACTGGCGAGAACGCGACATTCGGTCCTCTACTCTCCGCCTTTTCATCCATACCCCCGCCAGGCCCGTACCCATCAGGATCATCGATCCTGGCTCCGGAGTCGTGGTGATCGGCGTTGCCGTTCCTGAGAATGTGCCCGACAAACCAGTGATCAGTGAAGGCGTACCGCTAAAAACGTTTATGCTCAGCGTCTGAGTCCCTGTTCCGGAGATCTTCAACGCGAATACCTGCGGCCCTAGACTGCATTCATAGCCATCGATGTCGCAACCGAGCAGCTGAAAGCCGTAAATCGTTCCGCTGACGGTGAAGTTCATGGTCAAAGTATCGCCGCCAGAATAAAATGCTGATCCCTTGAAGACCAGGTTCGGCTCCAGCCACTGCACTTGCGTTGACCCGAATGAACCGCCTGTGAATTTCGAGCACAACGTACAGTATGCGTAAGGGCCCACCGGGCTCCAACTGAAGTTGCAGACGGTTCCAATGCTGCAATCACCGATAAAGCTCGGTCCCCCCAGAGTTGTTTCCCAGAGACTCAGGCCTGGTCCCTGAATCCTGTAGTCCCCCTGTGTGGTTGCGAACCCGTCGTAAGTGGAACCAGTGATCGGGATCGTAGTTACGCTGTCGGCGTAACACACAGCGGCAACCAGGCAAAGCACACCCCCGAGAACAAGAGTTGTGATTTTCAGCATCTGTTTTCTCCTGACGATCGGGCGAGGTACCACAGGCCCATGGCAGGTCGTTAAGCTAGCGCGGACTCTATCAGAATTAGACGAGCTGTCGATACAGCGAATGCCGTACGAAGGGTTGTGTATTTGAATGCTCGGCAGGTGCCACTATGCGTTTCTAGCTTGGAACGCGAACAGCTCCTCGCCCGGGGCCAGTCGAACGGTTTGGACATTCTGAAACCCCGACTGACGCAGCTGGCTGACGAGTTCCTTCTTGTTGGGCAGTCTCCCGCCACTCAATGTCGCCGCACCCCAGAGATTGAGAACTTCCACCGCCAGGCTTCCTCCCTGGCAACATGTGATCAACAACAGAAACCCGCCCGGCTTGATGAACCGCCTGACATGTTCGAGCAGCGAAACTCGGCCCTCAACTGGGAAATAGTAGATATTGTTGTAGAGCGTGACCATGCTGAAACACTCATCCGGAGCCTTCAGCCAGATATCTCCTGCTTCGATTCTCACTCGCCCCGCGAGACCCCATTCTGAAATGTTCCGGCGAGCGGCTTCGGCGACAGTCGGCTGCAACTCCAATCCCACGGCCGTCAGAGACGGATTTCTGTCCGCGGCGTACTTGATATAAAAACCCGACCCGCACCCGATCTCAAGCAGGCTGGCAATTCCTGACGATGGGAAGAATCGATCAATGGCCTCGGTTTGGAATGCTTCCATGATCCGTGATGACCTTGCGACAATCTCTCCATCCTGATCTTCAAGCTTCCAAAGTTTCCCGTTGCGAAGTTTCCTGAGCGTCTGCGAGATCAGCTTCGAATGCAGTCCCGACGCTTCCTGAAGCAAGGCTATTGCCGCGTCGTTCTGGGGCAAAGCCAGTCTTTTAGCCAGTCCTTTGAGTGCGTAGCCCCTCCCATCCAAGCGCAGATAACCAAGCCGAACACCCAGAGCTAACCATGCTCCCAGGGCTTCCCGCGCCTTCTCATCTCTGCAATAAACTTCGGCAAGCTGCTCAAAGCTTTTTGGCGCGTTGACTAACAACTCCAAAACTCCGCTTTCTTTGGCTGCGACCAGATAATTGAGTTGATAGAAGGGTTTCAGCAATGCTTTGCTGCCCGTCAACGCAAGCAGCTGATGATTCCGCATGAGCTTGAATAGCGGCTTAATTGACATGCTTTCTCTGGATCAACCGGTAAACGACCCCACTCCTTGATTTCCTGACGAACAGAATAGCGTCACTAACGCGGCATTGTCCTGTCGCACCTCTATGCTTTTCTCCAATCCGGCTTTCCGACTTTTCCACAGCCCGCTCCCCTTCCTTGTGACCGACAACCTTGACCCTCGCTACCAAAAGCGCACAATGGACTCGTGCGCATTCGCATCGCAAAATTACTTGAAAAGACGCGCCACACGAACCCTGCGATTAGGCCAGCTAAGTCTCTATTCCAGAATACTTTGCGAATAAGTCCTTGTTTGACAATACTTTGCGGGTGGAAGATCGGGGTACCTGGGAAGTAAGAGGTTTGTTTCCAAGACTTTGAAGATTTGGACCAAAAAAAATCCCCCGCCAAATCGGCAGAGTGCCCCACACTACGCGCTTTTCGTAGTGTGGGGGTTTTGACTTGCTGAAGTTGGAGCGAAACGGACAGCTGCACGCTACGGCTGTATGTCCCGGATATGCGTCGCGATGTACCACTTGTTCCCGAAATTATCTTGCACGGCCGCATTGCGGTCGCCGTAGGGCTGATCCGTCGGTTCCTGGAATGACATAGCCCCCGCCGCCAGCGCCTGCTGGTACACCGCCTCCACGTTCGGCACATAGACGTAGAACATGGCAGGCATGGTTTCGTACTTCCCATGGGCCTCGCCCATCTCCACGACGGAGTCCCCCACGCGGATCTCGGCATGGTTCACCACGCCATCGGGCGAGACGTACTTCATGATCTCCTGCGCTCCGAATGCCCGCTTCAGGAAGCTGATCAGAGGCTCAGCCCGCTGCGGGTGCAGATAGGGGTTCACATTGTGCAGTCCCTTCGGCATGTAGCTGCCACCCTGGTGTGTGGCGATGTACCACAGGTTACCGGCGGGATCCTGCACAGCGCCCGAACGCTCACCGTAATCCTGATCGACCGGTTCGTCGACCAGAGTAGCGCCGGCAGCCACCGCTTTTCGAATGGCCGCATCCGCGTCCTCTACGTACACGTGCAGAGCGCCCGGCTGCAGCGACCCAGGAAATTTCTTTCCAGGAATGCCGCCGCCCATCATCACGATGGAGTCTCCTATTTGTACTTCGCCGTGGACTCCAGTCGGCATCACGAACCTGCCCAATTCTTTGGCTCCGAGGCCCTCGATGGCGAAGTCGAGCAGCGCCATGCCGTCTTCCGCGACAAGATATGGCGTGACCATGCGGAACCCGGGACGGATATGTGGAACGCCCTTACCCGGCATCTGGCCGCCTTCGGGCCCTTGGTGCAGGTTCTTCATCCGGCGCTGCATTTCATCTACCGACATTTCTTCTTTTACGGTGAACACTCCCCAGGTATAGCCGAAGGGATCCTGCAGGGTCGCATCGCGGTGGCCGTAAAACTGGTCCTGGGGAGCACGCACGAGTTTCATCCCGGCTGCTACGGCATGCTGAGCAAATGCGTCCACATCGGGCACCTGCAGAGACATCCAGATCGGCGACTGTCCGAGAGTCTCGGCGCTGAAGCGGCCTCCCTCCGGCCACTCGCCAGTTATGTTGATGGACGACTCGCCGATTCTGAGCTCGGCGTGCGGAACGGAATCGCCCACCTGAAAGCGGAACACTTCTTTCGCTCCCAAAGCTTCCTTGTAAAACTCAATCGCTTTCACAGGATCCCGGAACGCTAATCTTGGTGCTGCCGTGGTGCGCGTCGCTGCAACGGCTTCGGCTACAGTAGACATACGCTTTCTTCCTCCCAGTTCAGATTTCAATCGTGCCTTAAACTTCGCATTCGGCAGATTGCGCAATTCCGCCGCGATGCGCACTAACGGCTCGATTTCCGCCCCGGGCTTCCCAACTCGCCCATCCTTGCGCGCCATCATTTGCTCCAGCGCGCGGTTCAACTGCTCGATTTTCTTGTTGTCGCCATTCCCTGGCTTTAGAGAGCGCTTAGGCATCGGCACCCTCCATGCGCGCCCGCAGACTGGCCAAGGCTCGGAACTGCAGTTGCTTCACCGCCCCTTCAGTCTTGCGAATCTCCCGCGCCACTTCTTTGATGCTTTTCTGTTCCACGAACCGCAATACGACGACCTTTTTCTGCTCCGTCGGCAAACCGTCGACCAGGCGGAAGAGAGTCGCCCGGCGCTCAACGTCCTCGATTTCCGTCGGACTGACCTGGGCCGAGTCGATGGCGGAATCGTCTGAAACCTCGCGTCCCGATCGCTGGTAGCGGTCAGAGATCAAATTTGCCGCGATCCGGAACAGCCACGCTGCAAACGGGATTCCGCGCCACTCAAACCGCTTCAAATTCGCCAGCGCCTGTTGAAATGTCTCTGACGTCAGATCTTCCGTTTCGGCGCGGTCCCGTACCCGCCGCACAACGTACGCATACACGCGCTCGAAATTGAGCTCGTAGAGATCGGCAAAGCGGGCGGGGTCCTTCTGCGCAGCTTCGATCAGAAGCCGCTCGTCCGCTTCTTTCTTCAGAACCGTCAACGAATTCTCCGCGGTTGTTGCTGTACATCAGGGTAAACGCGCGGGCTCTGAAAAAGGTTACGCCAGGGCAAAATTTCTGGCTGCAATCGCCCCTGAGCTAAATTCCTGCATCAAAGTTGCTACTTCAAACGAAAGGGGCTGGACATGGAAGCAGTCACTGGAGTATTCCACACGCGCGAAAGTGCAGAACGGGCCCTAAGTGAGCTGCGAAATACAGGCATTCCCGAAAACAGAATCACGCTACTGACCCCCGGGGCGGTCGACCATGTGGACAAAGAGATGCGGGAGGTTCCCCGGGACACAACCGAGCAGCCGGGTATGGGCAATGCCATGGGCGCCTTGTTAGGCGGAAGCATCGGATTTACCGGAGGATCGCTTCTGATGGCGCTGGTTCCCGGGTTAGGTCCGGTTACCGCGCTTGGCCTGCTTGGGGCAGGCATTCTCGGCGCCGCGGGAGCGACGATTGGAGGCACAGCCGCTGGACGGATTGAAAATGCCAGCTATCAAGGCCTGCCCGAGGATGAAATCTTCATTTATGAAGATTGCCTGCGCCATGGCCAGAGCGTTGTCGTCGCTCTTGCTGAAAATAATGGGCAAGCTTCGGTAGTTCGAGATCTGCTGAAGCAGGTGGGAGCTGACTCCGTCGATGCCGCCCGCGAGCGATGGTGGACAGGGCTGCGCAGCGCCGAGCAAGAGCACTGTCAAAACTGCGGCAAAGACTTGAGCCAAGACGAAAAGTTCTATCGCATGGGCTTCGAAGCCGCCCTCCACGCCAGAACTCGTTGCAGGGAATTCGACCAGGTCTCCGCCGAGATGGAGGCGACTTTGGAGGACGTGCGGCGGCAACATCCGGGGGAGAACGTGGAAGAACCGTTCACACGCGGATATCGACGCGGGCGCGAGCACTATCAGAGGTTGTGCGACGAAGGGCAGAAAGCCGCGTAAAATGGGCCTGGTCAGGGCCGGTAATACAAATCTTCCACCGCCTTCTGCACTCGCTCGGAGAGCGCCTGCAGATCCTTCATCGTGAGCCCCGTGGTGGAGATCGGCTCGCCTACCCGCATCTCCAGCGGACGGCACTTGATGTGATAGGTGTTCATGGGTAGCAGTTCATAGGTGCCGACCAGCGCAATGGGAACGATGTCGACCTGAGCCTTGATGGCGAGGAAAAATGCTCCGGGCAGAAAGGGCTTGATCTCGCCATCCGGAGTGCGTCCGCCTTCCGGAAAGATCACAAGCGGCAAATTTCGCTGCAGCCCCTTCAAGGCGGCGCGGATACTGCTGATGGAACGTGCGGGGTTCTGCTGATCGATGCAAACCTGCCCCGAGCGCTTCAACTGCCAGCCGATGACCGGGTAAGCGAGCAGTTCTTTCTTGAAGGCGATGCGGAACTGAAAGGGCAGGTGGACGTACAACACCGGAATGTCCATGGCGGATGCGTGGTTCACGGCATAGATGTGGGGCTTGGAGGTGTCGATCTTGTCGAACCCGGTGACCCTCATGGGCGAAAAGATCGACTTCATAATCAGCCACGACCAGGCGTGGGAGAACCAGTGGAGGCGGCGCCCATCGCGGTCGGCCAACCCGCCCGGGATGGCGATCAGTCCCATGATCACCGTGTAGAGCCAGATCAAGGGGTCGATGATGAAATAAGAACGCAGCCGGCTCAGCCAGCCGTATCTTAGCCCTGCGATCGCGTGCGGACTGAGACGCGAGGGAGCAACGGGCAGTTCCTGCGGCCCGCTCTCAACCGGATCCACCGATGAATTGACTTCCTGCACAGCTCCCATTGTAGGGGAAAACAATCGTGGCTTTTTCAGCCGCGCAAGCCCCAAACCTGCATGGTTTCCCCAACCAGATAAATTGACCCGGTCACTACCATCACTCCGTCGGGCAAAGCGGTCTGCCGCCCCCGCTCCATAGCCGCCGGGACTGCCGCGATGCAGTCGATCTCCGCCCCAGTCCTGCCGGCTGCCTGCCGGATTTCTTCCGGCGTCGCGGCGCGCGGATTTTCGGGCTGTGTGGCAATGACGCGGTCTGCAATCGGGAACAAAATTTCGGCTATCTCAGAGATTGCCTTGTCGCGCATGGCTCCGAAAACAAAAATCAGCGGACGGTCGCCATAGCGCTCCGAAAGGACGGAGCGTAGGGCCCACGCTCCCGCCGGATTGTGCGCCACATCGAGAACCACTTCCGGCCACGCCGCTTTGTGCTCGATGACCTGGAATCGACCCGGCCAGCTTGTATCGCGAATGCCGCGCTCAATGGCTTCCGCAGTAACGCCCGTAAACCCCTTCTTCGCGACTTGCTCGGCTGCGGCAATGGCCAAAGCTATGTTGCGCAACTGATGGCGACCTACCAGCCGGGTATCAACCAGGATCTGCTTCCCCATGACCTCCAGCGGATATTGCGACCGGCTCGTCTGAGCGTTGTGGTACTCGGCGCTGGCCGGAGAAACCGGTGGAACATACTGGACTGCGCTGACGCCGGTGGCGTCCAATTCAAGAATCGTGTTTCCGATGACGTCATTCGCAGCTGGCTGCTGGGGCAGAGTCACGACGATCCCGCCCGGCCGAATGATGCCAGCCTTCTCGCGTGCGATCTCGGTAACCGTATTGCCGAGATATTTCTGGTGATCCAGTGAGATGTCTGCAATGACGCTGACTAGAGCGTCGACGACATTGGTGGCATCCAGGCGGCCTCCCATTCCAACTTCCAGCACGGCCACATTCACCCGCTCGCGGGCGAAGTAGCGGAAGGCAATGGCGGTCATCATCTCGAAAAAACTGGGATGCCAGGGAAGCTCGCCCGTGCTTACGAGCTGCTCGGCCGCTTTATCGACGGCTGCATGCAATTGGGCGAAATCTCTGTCGCTGATCTGCTCGCCGCTGATGCGGATGCGCTCATTGATACGGATCAGGTGCGGGGAGGTGTACAAGCCAATCTTCAGGCCGGAGGCGCGCAAGATAGAAGCTAGTGTCGCAGCAGTCGAGCCTTTGCCGTTGGTGCCCGCGATCAGCACGCTGGGAAAGCTCTGCTCCGGATGCCCCAGGGCTCGCAGCAGCACGCGCATATGCTCGAGGTCGAACTTGTGCGAAGGCGTACTCGCCAGTTCGTGGCCCAGGGCAAACATGCTCGCGACTGCGGTTTCGTAGGACATAAAGCAGCTCTCAGCTCTCAGCTTTTGGTTCCTGTGTTTAACTTTCAGCTCGCATCATGGACAACTCTACGCCACGGGAGCGGATGGGCATGCGCTTTTCGAATGGGAACAATGGATGCCTGGATGCATTCGTCCCGGCTAAGAGCTTATAGCTTGTTTCACGCCGCCATGAAGTCCAGGGCGCGCGCGATATAAGGCTTCAACTGCTTGCGGGTAACTACGGCGTCGAGCATTCCGTGTTGCAGCAGGAATTCGCTGCGCTGGAAGCCGGCGGGAAGCTTTTGCCGGATGGTTTGCTCGATCACGCGCGGTCCCGCGAAGCCGATCAGCGCTCCCGGTTCGGCGATGTTCAGGTCGCCCAGCATGGCAAAGGATGCGGTCACGCCCCCGGTCGTGGGATCAGTCAGCAATGAAATGTAGGGCACTTTCGCCTTGTCCAATCTCGCGAGCGCGGAAGAAATTTTCGCCAACTGCATCAGGCTGATCACGCCTTCCATCATGCGGGCGCCCCCCGAAGCCGAGACGATGATCAAGGGGGTACGAGTATCGGCGGCGCGCTCGATGGCGCGCGTAATCATCTCGCCCACAACGGAGCCCATGCTGCCGCCGATAAAGGCGTACTCCATTATGCTGGCCACAACGGGGCGCCCCATGAGCCTGCCGTTCGCGTTAATGACTGCATCCTTCAAGCCAGTATCCTTTTGCGCCTGCTTCAAACGGGATGAATAGGGCTTCAGATCGACGAACTTTAAGGGGTCGGTCGAAGCGATGTTGGCATCAAGGATCTCGTACTGGTTGTCGTCCATCAGCAAGGCCAGGCGGGCGCGGGCGTCGATGCGGAAGTGCTTGTCGCACTTAGGGCAGACGTTCATGTTGTCTTCCAGATCCTTTTTCCAGATGATCTGGCGACAGCTCTCACACTTGACCCAGAGTCCTTCGGTGCGAACTTTTTTTTCGCCCGACGTGTCCAGCTCTCCGGATTCTCGTTTAAACCAAGCCATAGAGAAGTTCTCAGTCTCAGTTCTCAGTTCTCGATGAGGGGCTTTTCTGAGTACTGAGAACTGACAACTGAGAACTAGTACTCAATCCCTCTCTGTGCCAATACGCCTTTCTCGTACGCGTGTTTCACCTGCCGCATTTCGGTCACGGTGTCGGCAATCTCGACAATTGTCGAGTGAGCATTTCTGCCCGTCAAGATGACGTGCACCATTTCCGGCTTATTCTTCAAGCCCTCGACCACCTTGGCCGGCTCCAGCATGCCATAGCTGATCGCATAGTTTATCTCATCCAGGATCACGAGGTCCCAGGTGCCGGATGCGATCGCCGCCTCCGCTTCGGACCAAGCCTCTTCGACCATGCGCACATCTTCCGGGTCCGGTTTCTCGGCTCCGACTTTCACAAAGCCGCGGCCCATCTGCTTCATAACGAACTTGTCCCCAAATGCCTGCACGGCATCAAGCTCGCCGTAATGCCACGACCCCTTGAGGAACTGCAGCATGAGCACTCGCATGCCCTGGCCAACCGCTCGCAGGGCCGTGCCCATGGCCGCCGTCGTCTTGCCTTTCCCAGGGCCGGTATTCACGATGATGAGACCACGACGGATGTCAGCCATGTCTTAGCGGATGTCCGATTCTACATCGCGGGACGAGCGAATCTCTTTTCCCGCACTGTCCGATGGTGGACAGTTCGGTCCCACGGTGGACAACAAGCCTCCTCTGTTCACGTTTCGTTTCCGTCTTATCAAAGGGTTAGAGCCCCAGGCGAGGGAAGACGGCTTGCAACTGCAAGGTCAGAACCGTGATTTCCGCTGGCGATGAAAGATCAGCTGAACTGTCGCAGAGGACAGAATAGAGGCGAACGCAGCCGTCAGCGCCTCCGTCTTTCATAGAAGTACGTTCGCTCTCCGGAATCGCGCAGCGCGAATCTTCTCAGTCACCAAAAATGTTCTCGCAGGGAGAATTTTTCTACGGAACTCCAGCATCCAAAGTTGCGTAACCCGGGTCAGGCGGATCTCTGTCCCTCGCGCTTCGCGGAGGTCTCATCGTGATCAACAGATCTGTGTTGTTATGGTGTTTCGTGTTAGCCGCGGTGCCAGCATTCTCCGCGCAGCACGGAGCGCCGCGTAGCAAGTCGGCCGTGGTGGACGTTGGCGATCAGGATACGATTCGCGAGATTGTGGACATTGAGCACCAGGCCAGGGAAGCCACGCTGCGACGCGACCCTGAGTTTCCTCAACGCATGCTCGCCGATGATTACGTCGCCATTGGTCCGCTAGGCCAGGTGACCACCAAGAAAGAAGCTATTTCGGCGCGCAGGAGCGGCCAACTCCGTTACGACAATATCGATGTCAGCGACATGGTGGTCCGCCTGTACGGCGACACCGCGGTCGTTACCGCACGAGCCGATGTGAAAGGCCACCAATTGGGCGAGGATTTCAGCGGACCCTATCGCTACACGCGGGTGTGGGTCCGGCGCTCCGGCCGTTGGCAGGCGGTAAGCTATCAGGCAACTGTCACCCAGTAGGTCTCGTCAGCAGCCCACCACAAGTTGCTTGAGAAGCCTTCTCGGAAGACAATGCATTCCTATGCCGAGGCAACTCCGTTCACTCCTTCTTTTCGTTGTATGCGTTTTCGCCGTTCTGAGTTCGCTTGCTGATGCTCAACAGCGCCTCCCGGAGGAGAAGCGAACGCGGATCGCAGCAGCCGTTTCGAAGTTCATGTCGACCACACGCGTTCCGGGCCTGTCGTTGGCTGTTGTCGAAAATGCAGAGTTGGAATGGGCAAGCGGGTTCGGCTTCGCGGACTTGGAGAATCTTGTGCCGGCTACGGAGTTTACGCTCTACCGGCTGGCCTCGATTTCCAAATCTCTGAGCGCGACCGGAGCCATGAAACTGGTTGAGAACGGCAACCTGAACCTCGACGAACCAGTGCAGAAATATTGCCCCGTATTCCCCCAAAAATCAGGCGCAATTACGACGCGGCTGGTCATGGGACATTTAGCAGGAATTCGGCATTACAAGTCCGACTCGCAGAACGATCCCGAGGTCGGAAATACAAAGCACTTCGACGACCCGATTCAGGCTGGTCTCGATTTCTTCAAAAATGATCCATTGCTCTCCGAGCCCGGCAAAGAGTTTCATTACTCGACCCAGGGCTACACGCTGGTCGGTTGCGTCATGCAAGGGGCTTCCGGCGCGAAGTACGCGGAGTACATGCGGCAGAATGTCTTACTGCCGGCAGGAATGGAGCACACGGTCGTCGACGATCGCTTTGCAATGATTCCCTACCGCACCCGGTTTTACCAGAAGAAGACGGAATCGGGTACAGTGGAGAACGCTGATTTTCTGGATTCAAGCTACAAAATTCCAGGGGGCGGCTGGCTTTCTTCCGCCGCAGATATGGCGCGCTTCGAAATCGCCATCCTCAATGGCAAACTGCTGAATCAGGAAACACGTGATTTGATGTGGACTCCTCTAAAACCCTCGGAGGGCAAGGCCAGCGGTTATGCTCTCGGTTGGGGGACGCTTACCGAGGATGGAATCCGCTACGTCGGTCACGACGGCGGGCAGCAGGGAACCAGCACGAATTTTTTCATTGCTCCCGAAAAACGAGTGGGCGTCGTGGTGCTCGCCAATATGGAGGACGTCCCGGTGAATAAACTTTCAAAGCAAATACTGAAAATCGTGCTGCAGGGATCAAGCGTGGAGAAACACTAAAGGCGGTTGCTCAATGTCCTGAATGGTAGGGGTGGCCCTTGAGTATGGTGAACGCCCGATAGATTTGCTCCAGCACGACGACCCGCGCCAGCTCGTGCGCCAAGGTCATTTTCCCGAGTGAGATTACGTGATGGGCGGCGGATATTGTGTCTTTGCTGAATCCATCCGCTCCGCCAATGGCGAAGACGATCGGCAGCGAGTTGCGATCCTGATAGTCTCCGAGAAATCGTGCGAACTGCTCGGACGAGAATTCTTTCCCACGGGAATCCATCAGGATCAAGGTGGATTTCGATCCTGCTTTTCCCGACGCACCGAATTTTGCGAGCAGATCTCGTTCATCGCGCAACGCGATGCCCTCCGCCAGTGCGTACCGCGAAATGCGCTGCAGATATTCTTCGCTGAGAGAGGCGATGGCAGGTTCTTTGGTCTTGCCAATCCATGCAATCCTGATCTTCACGCGTGGCCGCCCATCATTTTCGTCCTGAAGCCAGGATCACCTCAGCTCCGAACGCGATCTTCTCTCCATCGAAGTAGTGTGCCACTTCGCGCGAGACTTCAGCGTCGATTTCGGGCCAACGCTTTTGGGGGACGCGATCCAACAGAGGGCGAAATGGCACGGCGACCGCCTTCATCTGTTGCCAGACTTCGTCGGGAGGTCCGGGCCAGGCCCACGGCAAGGTCACGCTCTGTTCCTCCACTGAGCCAAAGCCAGCCAGTCGCAGTCTCTCGGATAAACTGCCCGGCTCGGCAAAACGAAATGGATCTGGCCCGTCCGGGGGCAACAAGGGCCCGCCCACATGGCGATGCACCACGCCCATCATGCTCTTCCAATAGGGTTGATCGAAAGGTCCCCATGCGAGAAAGCAGGCACGCGCTCCAGAGCGCAAAACGCGCCTCAGTTCGCCCAGCGCTTTTCTGGGATCACGAAAGAACATCACGCCGAAGCGCGAGGTGCCAAGATCAAAGGTGTTGTCGGGGAATGGCAGGGAATGAGCATCCCCTTGTTGGGTGCCGAAGTTTCTTAGTCCGCGTGAGCGCGCCCGCTTTTCGGCGATCTCGAGCAAGTCCTGGCTGAGGTCCAGGGCCGTAACCGACCCCTCCGGACCCACACGCATCGCGACAGAAATGGCAGGTTCACCGGTTCCGCTCGCGAGGTCGAGTACTCGCATCGCGCGCAGAGGGCATGCATATTCCACCAGGGCCTCGGTAACCGGCGTGCCCATGGCGGCGGATTTCGCCTTCCACTTTTCCGACGCCATCAGGCCGTACTGATGTCCCCAGTCCGGTCCGGCTTCTGGTTGGGATGTCATTTGGAAAATGCCAAGTCCGAGGCGAA
Organism: Candidatus Sulfotelmatobacter sp.; assembly: GCA_036376495.1. Taxonomy (GTDB): domain Bacteria; phylum Acidobacteriota; class Terriglobia; order Terriglobales; family Acidobacteriaceae; genus Sulfotelmatobacter. The sequence goes on from DASVAE010000052.1 coordinate 17,674, forward strand.
GGTCTTACGCCCTCACTTTTCTCTTCTTGGCGGGGAGTTTCGCCGCTGTCTTCCGTGCGCGGACCGCAGTTTTCAGGTCGCCGGGTTCGAGTCGCCGCGCGGACTTCCAGAGTCGTTCCAGATCGTAGAACTTGCGCGCCTTGTCGGAAAACACGTGCACGACGAAATCGACGTAGTCGATGAGCACCCACTCGGCCTGGGTGTAGCCTTCCACATGAGTCGGGCGCAGCCCGGCCTTCTTCAGGCGTAATTCGACTTCATCGGCGATGGCCTGCACCTGCCGTGGATTAGTCCCGCTGCACAGGACAAAGTAGTCAGTAAAGGCTCCGGACCCCTTTTCCATTTCGAGGATGCTGAGTTCTTCCGCTTTTTTTTCCAGGCAGGCTTGAATGGCCGCGGAAACTTGCTGCTTTAGTTCGCTCTTTTTAGTCATTCAGGAAAGAATTGTTGGCTCGACCTCGCACCAATTGTAACCGACCTGCAGCCCTTCCAAGTCCACAACCACCCCGCGCCAAACTACGCCAGCGAGAAGGAGTCCAGGGCTAGGTGGCGCGGTACAGCTTCATCTTCTTTATATAGTCGGCGACGAGAGGGTCCAGGAAACGATCCAGCGATTTGCCCGAACTGATCGCCTGACGAATCGCCGTAGCCGACGCAGGTTGATGCAAGTCCGCCAGCAAGTGAATGGTTGCGCCCGGAAGCACCAGGTCCCCCGTGGCAGGTTGCTTTTGAAATGGACGAGTCACCTCGGCGCGAGGTCGCAGGCCTGCAGGTAGTGCATTCGCCACATCGGCCAACGAATACCCTGGGCGGCCGGCGACGATGAATTCACATTCGCGAAACAGGGCTTCTGCGTCATGCCACTTGGCAATATCGCAGAATGCGTCCATTCCGATCAGGAAGAAAAGTCTGTCGCTCTTGTTGAATGAGCGCTTCAGCGACCGCATCGTGTCGATGGTGTAGTTCGGCTTTTGCGATCGAGGCTTGGCGACGCTCAGTTCTTCCGGAGCCTCAAGCAAGGATGGCATGAACGCTTGTTCAGCGGCAGTTGCCAAGACCATCATCGCGAAGCGGTGCGCAAACGGAGTGTGGGCCCGGCCCTGTTTGTGCGGTGGGACATTGGCCACGACGAAGTACACGCGGTGCAGCTTGCAGCGCTCCATAGCAGCGCGCGCCACTGCCATGTGCCCGCGGTGCACTGGATCGAAAGTGCCGCCAAAAAGCCCGATGTTCATGCAGGTTTTAAGCCCCGCCTAGTTTCCATATTCATGAAAAAACTTGCAAGTCGGATCCGCATGCGCTGTCCGGCGGCCCAGTATCCTTCTTGACAACAGGACATGACAACTGTTGTTGTTCTCCAGCATCAAAATGAACTCCTGTAACTATCGGTCTTAAGAGTTCTTAATTATTCTCCGTTCATGCGAGTAACCCTCCCCCTACTCCGCATTCCGCCTGCGCGTGCGCCGATATTGCGCTACGGAGTTGCCGTGTTGAGCACGGCATTGGCGCTGATCCCCACGATTCTGCTGGCCGATGTTTCCGAAAGCCGCTTAGCCCTGTTCGGCGTCGCCGTGATGGTGAGCGCCTGGTATGGCGGCTGGAAACCTGGGCTGGTTGCCACTTCTTTCGCCCTCACTATCATCGCCTACTTTTCACTCGCTGGTCAGCATGCGCCCGAGCAGATGCGCATCGCGATCTTCCGCTTGTCGCTGTTCTCGTTTCTGGCAATTCTGATTTGCTGGCTCAACGGTGCGCTGCGCGCCGTCCAGGAGAATCTGCGCCTGTCGGAGGCGAATTTTCGTTCGCTGGTCACCAATGCACCTTACGGAATTTGCAGTTGCGATTCCACCGGCAGGATTCTGGATGCCAACCCCGCATTCCTCGAACTGCTGGGGCTTAGCTCCGCCGACGAACTGAGCGGTCAGTACATCTACAGCCTTTATCACGATACCGAACAATGGTTCGATCTGGCGGATCGGCTGCGGGCCTCCGGACCTTTCTCAGGAGTGATCGCTGACTGGAAGCGCAAGGGGGGCACCAGCGTCGTGCGAATTTCGGGTCGCTCCGTGGTGAACGGCCGTAAAGAAGGCGTGGTGTTCGAACTCTTCGCGGAGGACGTCACCGAGCGCCGTGCCCTGGAACAGCAATTGCGCCAGTCGCAGAAGATGGAGGCGGTGGGGCGGCTGGCGGGCGGGATCGCGCACGACTTCAACAATCTGCTGATGGTGATCTCCGGATACTCCGAATTTCTCCTCGAACGTATCGGGGCCGAGCCGCATCTTCGCGGACCGGCCCAGGAGATTGCCGGCGCGGCGGAACGCGCGTCTTCCCTGACCCGCCAGTTGCTCGCCTTCAGCCGGAAGCAGATGCTGGCTCCGCGCCTGGTCAACCTCAACGATATCGCCACCGAAAACTTGAAGATGCTCACGCGCATGATCGGCGAAGACATCGATCTTGTGCTGTCTCCCGGAAAGAATCTTTGGCCGGTTCGCGCCGATGCCGGACAGATCGAACAGGTGATTATGAACCTGGCGGTCAATGCCCGCGACGCCATGCCCACAGGAGGCAAATTCAACATCGAGACTTGCAATGTCACCCTGAGCGAAGAGGAAGCGCGGCATCACGCTCCGCTGCGTCCCGGCGACTACGTCACGATCCAGGTCAGCGATACCGGGGTTGGGATGGATGCCGAGACCCAATCGCACATCTTCGAGCCGTTCTTTACCACCAAAGGCCCCAAGGGCACCGGGCTCGGCCTTTCCACCGTCTACGGCATCATCAAGCAGAGTCTGGGATACATCTGGGTGGAAAGCGAAGTCGGGCGAGGCACTACCTTCAAGATTTATTTGCCGAGGGTGTCGGCCGCCGGTGAACCCGCGCAGATTGCGGCCCAGGCCCAAACCCAGCGCGTGGAGCCCGGCACGGAAACCATCCTGCTGGTCGAGGATGAAGCCAACCTGCGTTACCTTGCCCGGCAGTACCTGGAGAAGCAGGGATACAAGGTGATTGAAGCCGCCGATGGCGCAGTTGCCGTGCAGATTGCCGTCGCTCACGAGTCTGTAATCCACCTGTTGTTGACCGACGTCATCATGCCCGGCATGAATGGCCGCGAGTTGGCGCAGCGCATTACAGAAATCCGCCCCAACGTGAAAGTTCTCTACATGTCCGGTTACACGGAAAACGTGATCGGTCACAACGGCACTCTGGACGCGGGTATTCGCCTGCTCCAGAAGCCATTCAACCTTCGCGACCTGAAAGACAAGGTCCGCGAAGTGCTCGATGCAACACCAACTCCCCCGGAGGTCGAAATGTCGATTCAGTCCGCTGCAACTCAACACGCGGCGCGGGCACGGGAACTTCCTCCCACGCGCGCGCAGAGATTCCAACTTCACTTGCCTTTACGCTATCGCCGTCTCGGCGAGAAAGACTGGCATAGCGGAAAAACGGAGAACATCAGCCGCTCCGGTATGCTGTTCCGGGCAGACGAGGTGCTACAGCCCAGTTCACAACTGGAAATTAACCTGGTCCTCCCGGCGGAGATTGCGGGACTTTCAGAGACAGAAGTCGTCTGCCGTGGAGAAGTCGTGCGCACCGTGGAAGGACAGGAAGGCTCGATCAGTCCAGCCCTGGCCGCGCGCATTCTGCAGTATCACTTCCAGCATGGCCCTCTCCCCAGGGCTTAGATCCAAACCCAGGTTCTGTGGAGTTCGACAACGAAAGAAGGCCGTAAGAGGGTGGAACGTGTGCTCTCCGTTTCGGCAAGCTCTGAGATCGGGGTGCGCAACCGCAAGATGCCACGCGCTGGAGATGATGCACAATAGCTGACGTACGATCCCGCTCTTGCTCAAAATGCCCATCAAGGGTTCCGAGCCCTCTGGCCTGTCTACAACAGCTGCTTCCTACGCCTTACCACAGATCGCTCGCCCTGGCTTGACCACTGCACGACACTTTACGCAATCAGCTTTTGAGCTGCTACCATCGTCGTCATGTCCACGGCACAAACTTGGGACCCGGCATCTTACGCGCGAAACGCGAGGTTCGTATCCGACTTAGGAACGCCCGTCGTGGAATTGCTTGCGCCGAAACCCGGCGAAAGGATCCTCGATCTTGGTTGCGGAGATGGCGTACTCACGAAAAAGCTCGCGGATCTAGACTGTGACGTGGTTGCGGTCGATTCGAGTGTTCCCCAGGTCGAAGCCGCGAGGAAGCTCGGATTGAACGCATTCGTCATCGGGGGCGAAGAGTTGCCGTACAACGAAGAATTTGATGCCGTGTTTAGTAACGCCGCGCTGCACTGGATCAAGCGTGCGGATGTGATGCTGGCTGGGGTGTACCGTTCTTTGAAACCAGGTGGCCGATTTGTCGCAGAATGTGGCGGCCACGGCTGTATTCGCAAGATCCGGGCTGCTCTGGTTCAAGCATTGAATCGTCGTGGATTTGAGGGCGAGGCTCGCGTTCCCTGGTATTTCCCCACCCCCGGCGAATACGCCACCAAGCTGGAACGGGCAGGATTTCGCGTAGATACCATTTCGCTGATCCCGCGTCCAACTCCATTGCCTGGGGACATCGTTGATTATCTCGAAACATTTGCTCTCAACTTTTTTCAAGGCTTCTCCGACGAGGCCCGCAGCGAGTATCTGCAGGAGGTTCGGATGGCCTTGGAACCGCAACTTCGCGATGCCAATGGAACCTGGATAGCCGACTATGTGCGCCTGCGATTCGCAGCAACCAAAGCTCGCGACTGATACGGTGTGAACAGCCCATGGGGCGGCGGAGCGGTCACAATAACGACATTTATTAGCAAAAAAAAGGAGCACCAGTGGTGCCCCTCCAGCTTCTTACGAACTATCGTGCCAGCTTGCTGGCGACGAGGTCCAGATCACCCGTTTAGAAAGCGCCTGATCGGTGAAACTCCGTAGACTCCAGTCAGGATTGCACCAGCGGCGACGCCTGTAAGCACGCTTTTCCATTTATAAGTGAGTGGTGCAAAAATCGCGGCTGCGGCGGCCGCAGACCCGATCGCCAAGCGGATTTTTTCTTCAGTCCCGCTCATCGTAAAGTTCTTCACAATTATCCTCCTCTTGCGGTGAATTTCTTACATTACCCATCCAGAAATCTGGGTCTGGGCTTTCGCTGGCCGGGGCTCGGATGGCAACGCTGGCACAACGGGTAAGAGTTCCGCTACGTAGTGGCATTGAGATGACAGCCTACGTCGTGAGGTTTACTCGAGATGCACTTTGCACTAAAAACTCTGCGAACGAACAGATTGCTCAACCCTGGTCCTACTCGCCGAAACAATCCGCACTCATAACATCGAGACCAGCGCAACTCGTTGCGGGACGGATGATCCAGGGCCGGACATTTGCGCTGCATGCGTGCTAACATCCACTGATCCGGCTCGCCCCACTGGCTTGAGCCCTGGAGGTCAAGATGAATCCAACCACACGGCGTACTTTCCTTAAAACCGGTCTGGCCGCTGGAGCCATGGCGACAGCGGGAATTCTTCCGCTCTCCGCCGCCAAGCGCACCGCGACCGACACTGTGGTGCTTGGCCGCTCCAACATCCACGTGACACGGCTGGCCTTCGGAACCGGGACCAACGGCGGTGCAGTGCAGGCCGCGCTGGGGCAGCAGGAGTTCACCCGCCTGGTGCGCTATGCCTATGATCGCGGCATCCGCTTCTTTGAGACCGCTGAAGCCTACGACACGCCGGCAATGCTGGGCGAGGCGCTGAAAGGCCTGCCGCGCGACAGCTATCAGTTGATGAGCAAGGTGACTACCTTCCACCAGGGGATTGAGCCGCAGGCCAAGTTCGACGAATTGCGGCGCACCTCGAAGACTGAATATTTTGACATCATGCTGCTGCATTGGCAGCACACGCCCGACTGGCCAGAGACTACGAAACGCTGGCAGGACGGAATCCTTCAAGCGCAGCAGAGAAAGATCATCCGCACGCACGGTGCCTCAGTGCACGGATTGCCGGCTCTGCGGCAGATGCCGGGGACACACTGGCTCGATGTGGGACTGATCCGCATCAACCACAACGGCGCGCGCATGGACGGCCCGACCTCTGAGGACACCAACCACCCAGACAACGTGAGTGAGGTGGTCGATCACATACACCAACTGAAGAATGAAGGGCTGGGTGTGATTGGCATGAAGCTATGCGGTGGCGGTCAGTTCGAGCACAGTCACGACGATCGTGTGAAAGCCATGAGGTTCGCTTTTCAGAACGCAGGAGTGGATTGCGCCACCATCGGTTTCAAGAGCACGCAGGAGATCGACGAGGCAATCGGGAACATGAATCTGGCGCTCGCGTAAGGCGGCCCTGAACTAAGTTCAACGAATCCTAGACACGCTCATCTCGATCATCGTCGTTGCTCTCTGGCTGAGAGAGAGTGTCTTTCACTCGAACAGGCGAAGCTAACTAGCCTCCGATTCCACCCCTCTGACGCTCTGCTCCCGCAACTCCTGCACGTTTTCCGCAATCGCGTACTTCAGTTCTTCGATACCCTTGCCGGTCACGGCGGAAATCTCCCACAGCTTCCACTTGTGTTTTTTGCACGAGCGCTTTAGCTGGGCCAGCTTGTCTTTGTTGGCGACGTCGATTTTGGACGCGACCATCAGCATCGGCTTAGTCTCGAGATTCGCGCCGAAACTCGCCAGTTCGTCCAGAATCACCTCTACATCTTTCGTCACATCCTCACGTCCGCTGGAATCCGATACGTCGACAAGATGCACCAGCAAGCGAGTGCGCTCGACATGGCGCAGAAACTGCGTTCCCAGGCCGGCTCCGGTATGCGCTCCTTCGATAAGCCCAGGGATATCGGCAACCACAAAGCTGATCTCGTCCCTGGCGTCGCCGACGGCTACGACTCCCAGATTTGGTTCCAGCGTCGTGAATGGATAATCCGCAATCTTCGGCCGCGCCGAAGAAATACGCGAGATCAAGGTAGACTTGCCCACGTTGGGATAGCCCACCAGGCCGACGTCGGCGAGCAGCTTCAATTCCAGCCGGTAGGTGTGTTCCTCGCCCGGCCTTCCGGCCTCGTGCTCGCGTGGAGCCTGATGCACCGATGTAGCGAAGCGCGCATTCCCGCGTCCACCCCGCCCGCCACGCGCAATCACAAATCTCTGATCGGCGGCAGTGAACTCGAATGCCTTCTCGCCCGTCTCGTCGTCATACACGATCGTCCCCACAGGAACTTTCAGAACTACGTCGCTGCCCTCGCGCCCGGTCTTGTTGGAGCCTTCGCCATGACGTCCGCGCTCGGCGCGGTGTTCAGGATTGAAGCGGAAGTGTACGAGCGTATTGTGGCGCTCGCTGGATTCCATGATGATGTCGCCGCCCTTGCCGCCATCTCCTCCAGAGGGGCCGCCCCGTGGGACGAACTTCTCCCGCCGGAATGCCATGCATCCGTTGCCGCCATCGCCGGCCTTTACCTTAATTTTTGCTTCATCGATGAACATAAAAAGTAAAAGCCTCGACCCGAAGGCGAGGCCTTATGTGTGGCGGGGACTGGTCCTGGACAGAGTCGCTCACGCCCGCGCGATTACCTGAACACAAACTACTTCGCTTCCAGCGGCTCGACCATCACGAACTTGCCCATCGATCCCTTGTTCAGGAACTTGATGCGCCCGGTGATCTTGGCGAAAAGCGTGTCGTCTTTACCGCGGCCCACGTTGAGTCCCGGCTTCACGCGGGTGCCCCGCTGCCGCACGATGATGGTCCCGCCGGGCACTACCTGCCCGCCGAATGCCTTGAATCCCAATCGCTGCGCGTTCGAGTCGCGCCCGTTTCGTGATGTACCTTGTCCCTTTTTATGCGCCATAAGTAAGTTCTCAGTTCTCGGTTGTCAGTTCTCAGTTGTCCGAAGCGGGCTTCGCACATCCTGCTTCAGCTACTTCTTCTTCGAAGCTTTCTTGGCAGCCTTCTTCGGAGCCGCTTTCTTCTTCGCCTTCTTCGCCGCCGGCTTGGCCTCGTGATTTTCGGCAGCTTCCGCTTTCACCTTCTTCGGCTTCGCTTCTTTCTTCGGAAGGTCGGGAGCCTTGAAGCTCTGGCCGCCAAAAGCAATCTCCGCGATGCGCACGGCGGTAAAGTCCTGCCGGTGCCCGCGCAGCTTCTTGTACTGCTTCTTGCGTTTGTAATGGAACACCAGGATCTTCTCGCCGCGGCCTTCGCCGACGACTTCGCCGACCACGCGCGCGTCCGGCTGCTGGCCAATCTGGCCCTCTTCGCCGGATACCGCCAGCACCGGGAACTCCACATGCCCGTTCGTGCCGGTTCCGACCTTCTCTACTCGAATCACATCGCCCGGCGCCACCCGGTACTGCTTCCCACCGGCGCGGATAACCGCGTACATACGTCCTCCCAAAAATGTCGTTGAAATTCAGCCCGTACTCAGGATTTCCTGGAACTCTTTCCCGGTCCCCCAGGCGCACACGGGCGCTGGCTGGGGGCTTGCTGATTTTCTCTGCTTGCTGTGTTTCCGCCACGGCGCATCAGCAGCCAAGGCAGGCGTCCCCAGAACGGGTCGGCTCGTACAGGCAAACTCAGTTATTTT
>DASVAE010000053.1:0-23516 GCA_036376495.1 Candidatus Sulfotelmatobacter sp.
ATCTCGCCGGAGATTCTGGTGGAAATCGAAGCGGATGCGGTGATCGGAGGATGATGGCAATGAGGAAATGTTCGCGGTTTGGGATGACGTTTTTTCTTTTGTGGAGCTGCGCGGTATTTGCACAGTCGAGCGCAGGTGTCACCGTGATTCGCGCCGGATCCCTGATCGACGGCAAGTCAGATAAGCCACGCGCTAATCAAGTGATCGTCATTCGAGGAAAGCGGATCGAGAGCGTTTCCGACGCTTCTTCGGCCAAGATTCCAGCCGGTGCAACCGAGATTGATCTTTCGAAACAGACCGTCCTCCCCGGCCTGATTGATTCGCACACGCACATTTTTCTCCAGGGAGAGGATCCGGCCAAAGGGGGCTATGACGCCAATATTTTGACGCAGGGGTTGGCGCTGCGTGCGGTTCGTGCCGGGGTGGCGGCAAGGCGGGCTCTCGAGCAGGGATTCACCGCGCTGCGCGATGTGGAAACCGAAGGCGCCGGATACGGCGATGTCGGGATCAAGCAGGCCATTAACCTGGGATACATTCCAGGGCCGCGGCTGTTCGTGGTGACGCGTGCAATCTCAACAACCGGCGGATACATGCTGGAAGGGTACGCGCCGGAACTCGACATGCCTAAAGGCGCGCAGATCGTGGATGGGCCGGTGGAAGCCCGCAAGGCTGCCCGCGAGCAACTCGACAAAGGGGCAGACTGGATCAAGGTGTACATGACCCATCGCTCCTGGGTGGGGAAAAACGGCGAGCTGGCTTCGCAGCCTACGCTCACGGTGGAAGAACTTCGGGCCATTGTGGACGAGACTCACGGGTGGGGCAAGAAAGTCGCGTGTCACGCTTATAGCGGAATTGGCTTGCATCGAGCGCTAGATGGCGGGTGCGACTCCATCGAACACGGGCTCGATCTCGATGACGCGGCCATCTCGCAGATGCTGAAGCAAGGCACCTGGTACGTGCCCACTCTCAATGTTTACTACGATGACTGGGCTCCAGAGGATACGCCGGAAGGCAAGCGGGACCGGCTGCGCGCGTCGGCGCATGAAGTCTCTTTCAAGAAGGCGTTGAAAGCCGGAGTGAAGATTGTTTACGGCACCGACATGGGAGGTATCCCGTGGACCGAGCCGGTGGCCCAAGACTTTCCTCGAATGATCGAATTCGGAATGGCTCCCATGGACGCAATCCAGAGTGCAACGTCACGTGCGGCGGTCATGCTGGATATGGAGGGCAAGATCGGGGTGATTGCTGCAGGCGCCTTCGCGGATGTAGTCGGAGTCAGCGGCGACCCGTTGCGCGATATCAAGCTGCTGGAGAGTGTGGATTTCGTGATGAAGGACGGGCAGGTGGTGCGGGGGAAGTAGGGCGATCCATGTGAGTATTCGCAATTCTGCAAATGTTCTTGACAACGAGTTTTGCATGAGCATAATGCCTCAATCCACTTTCAGCGATCTGGCCTCGCTGGACCCGGAGGAGGCTTTATGAGCGTGTTGGAGCTTTGTGACCGGGAAATTGCGGCGGTCCCCATGGATGCCACCGTCGCCGACGCCATCCATAAAATGCTTGACTACCATGTGGGCGCGGTTGCCATCGTGGATAGCGAGTACCGCGTGGCGGGCATCTTCACCGAGCGCGACGTTTTGCGCAAGATGTCGCTCACGCGCCTTGATCCGCAAACCAGTTCCATCCGCGATCTCATGACCACGCCGGTGGAGATGGCAACGCGCGAAACCGGTGCAGGCGAAGCACTCAGCATCATGCTGGCGAGCCATTTCCGGCACCTGCCTGTGGCTGATGACAATGGCAAGCTGCTGGGGATTCTTTCCATACGCAATCTGCTGGAGTGGCGCGTGGACCAGCTCAGCCGCGAGTTGGATTCCCTTGAACAGTACGTGTCGAACGACGGGCCTGGAGGATAGGGCCTCCTGGGGCTCTTCTCAAGAGAGCCTCACCACAGGGATCACAGAGAAACACAGGGGATTCTCCACCGACTGAATGCACGATGCCAGCCCGCTTCGGACTATCGCTGTAGTGCGCATCGCCACTTCCGTTTTCTTCTTATTTTTCGGGGAATATAAGGTTTCCGGCCCTGGCTTCGCGCATGGCGGATTTCAGACTTATCTTCGCGAGTACATTGCCACCACGGCTGTAAGTTTCTACCGTCCTGTCCTGATCCACATCGTTCTACCTCACGCTGTCTTCTTCGGCTATGCCGTCGGGATCATTGAGTTATTCATTGGCATCTCTTTGCTGCTGGGCCTCTTCGTTCGTCCGGCGTGCGTAGTCGGTGCCCTCTTCCTGCTGAATCTGACTCTTGCCTCCTGGTGGGACGCTGGTCATGGAGCGCCGGTCTGGCGCTACTTCGGGGCGCGACTCGACACTCTGCCGTTGCTTCTGCTGCTGGTCATTTTCTTCGCTGCCGACGCAGGGCAGATCTGGGGCTTGGACGGAAAGCTACGCCGTCGTGCATAATCTCCGATCACCAACTTTGCATTCTCAACAGGATTTAGGGGCGAGGGACTGATGCGTTTAAGAATCGTTGCAGCGCTGGCAGTGCTGTTGCTGTGCGGGGCAGGCCTGGCAATAGCGCAGGCACCGCACCACCTTGCGGTGCATGCGGGGCACCTGCTTGACGTTAAATCTGGAAAGACGGTAAGCGACCAGACTCTGGTCGTCGAAGATGGCAAGATCGTCAGCAGCGGTGCGTCGGCGGAGGCCAAGATTCCGAGCGACGCTGTGCATATTGAGTTGCCCAACGCTACCGTGCTGCCGGGGCTGATCGATGCGCATACTCATCTCACGATGGATCCGAAATTCGGGTATGAGACGCTGGCGCTCTCCACTTCGCGGCAGGCGCTGACTGGAGCCAAGAACGCGCGCCTGACCCTGCTCGCGGGGTTCACTACGGTCCGCAATGTCGGAGCGAAAGACTTCAGCGACGCTGCGCTTCGGGACGCGATTAATGCCGGCGACGTTCCGGGCCCTCGCATGCTGGTCAGCGGACCGCCTTTGAGCATTACCGGCGGCCATTGCGATAACAATATGCTGCCCTTTGAGTATCACGCGACTAGTGATGGCGTGGCGGATGGTATTGCGGCGGTCCAACATAAAGTACGGGAGAACATCAAGTACGGCGCCGACCTGATCAAAGTGTGCGCCACGGGAGGAGTCCTCTCTCTAGGGGATAATCCGCAGCACTCGCAATTCACGTTGGAGGAGATGAAGGCGATTGTTGCCGATGCTCACCGGCTCGGGCGGAAGGTCGCGGCACACGCCCATGGGGCGGAAGGAATTCGCTGGGCGGCGGAAGCGGGCGTGGATTCTGTCGAGCATGGTTCTTACATCGATGATGCCGGGATTGCCGCGATGAAAGAGCACGGCACGTATCTGGTACCCACGCTCTATCTGGGCGACTGGATGATCGACAATGCCGGGTTGACGCGTCTGCCTGCGCCACTGCTGACCAAGGCGAAGGAAGTTATTCCCGCGGCGCGGAAGAATATCGCTCACGCTTTTGCGGCAGGAGTGAAAGTCGCGCTGGGCACCGACGCTGCTGTCTATCCGCACGGCTTGAACGCACACGAATTCGAGACCATGGTGAAACTGGGTTTGACGCCACTGCAATCCATTCAGGCAGGAACCATCAATGCCGCGGAGTTGCTAGGCTGGTCAGGAAAGGTGGGGACGCTGGAGCCCGGGGCCTGGGCGGATATCATCGCGGTCGAGGGCGATCCGCTGAAGGACATTACAACCCTTCAGCGAGTGAAGTTCGTGATGAAGGGCGGCGAGGTGGTGAAGAACGAGTACGCAAAGTAATTAGGCCCGCCTGGAGGAACGCGTTCAATCTCCAATACTTCGGCTTATTCTCACCGTCTTAATCTCATCAATCGCCAGTCCAAGACACCGTTCTTTTTTGATTCCTGCGTACTGAGAACGCGCGCCGCACGAGGATCTTATACCCGGAGTCTTTCCCCGGCTCCTCCAGGCCTGTTCGAGGGGAGTTGCGCGCACAAAAGCTGCTGGCGGTTGAACCATTCCATTGTTGTTTTTTCGCCTTACTTAACAGGATGCGCTTAACACTATGGAACTTGAGATGGATGGTCGCCTGGGCGGTCCTGGCGCCGACGGTCGTGGCCCGAGCACAATCTGCTCCATTGCTGAATTCCGCGCTCGTCCCAACATTCGCCGGCGTGAGTGGAGACGGGATAAGCGTAGGCTTTTCGTGGTGGGCCGTCAAAGGTGCCAGCGGTTATGAATTGTTGAGAACGCCGGACCCGCAACAAAAACCGGTAACGGTAGCTACGCTCCCGAGCACAACTTTGGGATATCGAGACACTCAACCAGGCACAGGGCCGCAGTACTACCAACTTGTGGCAGTCACCGCAGGGGGCGCCCGTTTCCCGAGCGCATGGTTCCTGTACCTGGCGCCCGTCATCCAGAGCGCAACCGGTAATGGCGCCGACGTAGTTGTGACTTGGTCTGCTGTACAGAGTGCTCCCGGCGGCTACGAAGTTTGGCGAACGGCGACTCCTGGGCAACGGCCGATACGTGTTGGGGCTATCTCGCCGACCCTGCTGACTTACCGGGACAAGCAGCCTGGTGCTGGCCCTTTCTATTACCAAGTGGTAGCTATTGGAAGGGGAGGGACCCGAGCGGCGAGCGCATGGTTCGGGTCCAATTCAACATTCAATGCGACTGTCACGCCTGGAGTCATCGCGCCCTCGACAACCGCAGCTGCGGCCGGCGGTCTTTCACCAACCGGAGTCATTGCTACGGTCACGCCTCCACCTGCGGCCGGCGGCCTTTCCCCTACGTTGGCAAGTCAGGTCACGCAGACTGCTGCGGCAACGCCTGCGACATTCTTCTCAATCCAGGTCACCGCGCTGGGGGCTAGCAGCGCGCGAGTGGACTGGGGCAGCTATGCAGGCAATCCCAAGGCCGGCACGACAGCGCAGGTGGACAACTACCAGGTGTGGCGCACTGATACTGTCGGTGCGCCAATCGCGAAGGTTCCATCGAGCCAACTAACCTACTCGGATGCTGGTCTGTTGGCCGGACATAGCTACACGTACTACATCACCGCGAATCCGGCTTCGCAGGTTACACAACGAATCACAGGGGTTGGTACGGTTGCGGGTCAAACGCCGAGCGTGACGAACTCGAATCCCGCGCCGATTGCGACCAGCAATTCGGTGACGATCACGACACCTGCGCCAGCCCAAGTTTCCAATCCCACCAGCCTGCCGGCCAGTCCCGCTTCTATCAAGACCACGGTGGTACCGTCTGCAAACGGGGTGGGCAAAATTCAGGTGGATTGGCCGGCGGTGAGCACCGCTACCAGCTACAAGATCTATCGGAACTTGACGTACCCCGACGCGGAGCCGAATGAGCAGGTATTCACGGTATCGAGCGGGACGAGTTACACCGATACGACCGCGCCTCTGTTCATCGCGGCTGCCTATTCGGTGACCGCGGTGAACTCGCTGGGGGAAAGTGCGCGCCGCACTGCAACTACCACGCGCGCCGTCGCTACCCCGGATGCTCCGGTCTGGGGGTTCGCCGATACCCATACTCATCCATTTGTGGACCGAGCCTTTGGCGGCAGGCTTTTTTGGGGAAGGGCTTTCGGTGCAATGAACACCGCCTTGGCGGACTGCGGCAATGCACATCCCACACAGACCCTAAGCGCGGGGACAGTGCTGGCGGGGATCGCACTCGGCGGTCTGATAGGACCCGCCGTCGCCGTCGCCTTACCCGTCGCCGGACCGGTGTTGACGGTCGGGTTAAGCGGTTTGGGCGTGCATGGGTTCCAGGACATACAAGAGATCCATCCGGGCCCGAAAGGGGCGCCGACTTTTCAGGACTGGCCACGTTTCGATACCAAGATCCACCAGTTGATGTATGAATCGTGGTTGTACCGCGCCTATGTGGGAGGGTTGCGCCTGATCGTGGCGCACGCCGTCAATAATGAAACTATCTGCGACGCCCTGAAAGGTCTTGGCCGCACCGCACCGGGAAGAACGTGCGACGACATGGAGGCCGTCAGTTTGCAACTTCAAGATGCCCGGGACATGGAAAACTTCATCAACAGTGAGTGCGCGAGCGGGGCACCGGAACTGGGATGCGTTGCAGCCGGCATGGGATGGTTTCACGTGGTTAGGTCTTCGGCCGAGGCACGCCAGACCATCAATCGTGGCCAGTTAGCTGTTGTGCTTGGAGTGGAAGTGGACCATCTGTTCGACTGCGGGCGTGGAAAAACTTGTATCCCACAGACGGTCAATACCGATCTTCAGAGCCTGATCGCATCGGGAGTACGGCACTTCTTTCCGATTCATCTGAGTGACAATCCTTTTGGCGGGATGGCGCTGTATGAGGACATGTTTGCGATCAGCAGCAATTACCTGAACGGCACGCCGGTACAAGTTAAGGAGTGCCCAGTCGATGCCAGCGACGGCGCGTACACGTATCAGCTAACGGGGTATCCGCAAACCGCTACGTGTAATGCGCAGGGCCTGAGTGATCTGGGGAAATATCTTGTGCAGGATCTCGCGCATTATCACATGATGATTGATATTGATCACATGTCGCGGAATTCTCTGGAAGACACGTTCAGCCTTTTGCAACCTTTGTCATATCCGGTGATCGCCGGACACAATGGGTTCATGGTTTTGCATAAGGGAAAGAAGCGCACGGAAGCCGCCCGCACTACCGGGCAAGCGACGATAATCAAATCGCTAGGAGGGCTGGTTGCGATCGGCTTGGGAGACGTGGGAAAGGTCGAGGATGTCGCGCGTTCCAGCTACAGCCGACTGGACCACGACTGCAGCAACTCATCCAAGACATGGTTCCAAAGTTACTCGCTCGCAGCGATGGCGGGTGGCGGATGGTCGACAGCCTCGGTACCGCTGTCCACCGATCAAGGGTTGACTGATCTGATCGGTCCCCGCTTCAAGGGGAGCCTGGGAGTCGCGTGCGCTGGGGGAAGCGATGCGGAAGTGGCGGCTCAAACCAATCCCATCGTCTATCCATTTAAGACTCTCACTCCGGGAACGCGGCTGCCGATGAACATGAGCACGGTGAACGGGCGACAGTTTGATTTCAATACGGAGGGCATGGCTCACTTCGGCTTGTTCCCAGATTTCATTGCCGACCTGCAAAGTCTCGGGGTCACCGATACTGAGCTTGGGCCTCTCTTCCGCTCGGCAGAGGGCTATATCCAGATGTGGAACCGCGCCGAACAAGCGAGCGTGCCGGCTCCGGCGGCGCATGCTGCGACCCCGGTTCGAGGTTCGATCAAACTACAGATACGGTCCAGTGCCAGTAGCGGTCAAACGGCGACCTTCAACAGCTCTTCGTGGGTCATCGTCGATGCTGTCGACTCACTGACCGGTGCGACCATTGGGGGCACGGTTACGGTGAACGGGCAGACGGGCGTGGTGACCGCCGCGACGGGCCAGAAAATCACCTTCCAAACCTGCTACAACGTCACGGGTACCGGTTCAAATCGCACCAAAGAGGAGGTTCCGTGCACGGGCAACGTCGCAGCCAGCGGATATTCCCCGGTGGGCTTCACGGCGCCCTAGTGCTGGTGACTGATCGTCGGAGCTAGCGTTCTGAAGCGCTGCCCTGGTTGGCGTCCCACAGCATTCGTTTGCCGCTGCGGTAGGAGAGGTTGACCATATGTCCGGCAGCGGCGCCATGATGCCCGACTTCGGCGGTCTCGTAGCTTGGCTGGCGTGTGCGAACCGCATTGATGAAATTCGCGAGATGCAAGACAGTCGCGTCGGGCTTGTCTGGAAAATCCAGATTCTCTGGTGTCAGTTTGGTCCCTCCCTCTGATTCCGCACGGTGGTTGTCTTGATTCAGGAAGGCTTCCTGCATCGCGGTTGGCCAGCTGTCGATGGAGTATTCGTAGCCTTCGCGTTTGTACTCTGGCTGGCGGATCATGCCTGCACCAAGCAGAAGCGAAAGCGATCCTTCAGTTCCCAGGAATTGGATTCCCTGAGCGGCAGTGCTGGCGCTGTTGAATGTGCCGGCCATGTTGACACAGAAGCTGCCGTAGTCGAACAGGGCGTCGAGGGTATCGGGCACTTCCCGCCCGTCGTGGCGGCAGAGGATTCCGCCATTCGCGACTACGCTTTTCGGCATCTGCGCGTCCATGATGAAGTGAATGGAAGTAATGAGGTGAACGAAGAGGTCGGTGGAGATCCCGCCGGAGTAGTCCCAATACTTGCGATAGCGAAACACGCGCTCAGGATTGTAGGGAACGGCTGGCGCGGGCCCGAGCCATTCTTTCCAATTGAAATTGACGCCCTCGTGCAGGTCCGCGGGAATGGGGTAATTCCAGGAGCCCGTGGAACTGTTGCGGTTGTATGATGCGGTCACCTTGGTTACTTTGCCGATTTTGCCCGAGGTCACGATTTCCCGCGCTCTTTTGTTCTGCTCGGAAGACACCCACTGGCTGCCCACCTGCACGATGCGGTTCTGTTCGCGGGCCGCGTCGATCATGGTGGGGCCATCCTCAATTCTGTAGGTCATTGGCTTTTCGATGTAGACGTCCTTACCCGCGCTCAAGGCGTCGAGCACGATGCGCTTGTGCCAATGGTCGGGCGTCGCCACAACCACGGCATCGATGTCTTTCCGGTCGAGCAGTTTCTTGTACTGTGCGAAATTCGTGGCGACCTTACCGTCGGTGCGCTCCTTGGCGCGGTCGAGGTGCCCCTGGTAGCAGTCGCAGACTTCCACCAGATTTGCCTGCCCGGTTTCTTTGGCGGCCTCGAGCAATATGTTTCCGCGAATCCCAAAGCCGATGAAGCCGAGGTTCAAGCGGTCACTGGGGCCTGCAGGTTTGGGCAGCAGGCTGGGAGGAACGGTGATGAGCTTCCCATTTAGCACAAGGCCAAAGCTTGCCGCCTGAGTGGCACTGCGCAGGATGAACTGACGTCTGGTGGATTTCGACATTTTGGTCACCGCTGAGGAAGGTTATGGACGGATCGAACATGAAAGCTTAGCGCAAATTCGGCAACGGTTGTATTGGATTGGCGTTGGAAGCTGACAGTGATGGGGATTCAAGACATGTCCGCTACAGATCCGCTACGGACCCAATCAAGATACGGGCTCGCAACCTTAGTCGTCGTACAATTTTGCATCAATGGAGAGAAAGATATTCTGGGCGGTATTTGCGGTTCTGGGACTGGTAGCTGACTTTCTGCTTCCATTTTGGTGGGCTTGTGGAGCAACGATTCCGATTCTCTTTGTCGCGTGGTGGGTGGCTTACAGGAGCGAGTGGTTCTAGAGGCGAATTGATTAGTCGGGCAGCTGAATTCGATCTGGATGTTTCCGGGCTCGTTCGTGTTCTTCGGCCAGAACCTTTTCCAGCCAGAGGGCTTGGCGCTCGGCGGCCGCCCTGTCCACGGATGCGGGATCGTGAAAGACGATGAACTCCTCCCCACAGCTGTCACAACGAAGGGTGCCCATTTCCTTGCCGCCGGGTGCCCGCTCTCTCGTCTGACCCTTCTTGATGGCCATGGCATTCATGCACCGATATTTTATCGGGTGCGGGCTGAATCAGGGCCAGAGTCATAGGTGTCATCAGTGAGTGCCCCAGAGATTTGTTGGGTGGAGGAAAGGCTTGCAATTGGTCGAGAGTCTCTGCAGGTGCGCTCGCGTCGCTTAGCGGGATGCCCGAGGGGCTCTGCCTACACAGGCCTGGCACGACGAACTGCTTGGCCGGTCACCCAGTCTGTCCAATAGGATGTCGCTCCGCTGGCTTGCAGTTCGTTTTTGCCTTCCAGGGCGTCTACGAAGTTCTCGATCATCGGATAGTGCAGGTTGGGATGTGCGGGTAAATTTTCCCGTCCGGCAGGGCAAACCAGGTCGGGACCGTTCAGGGGGGACATCTCGATCTCGCCATCTGTTCCGCGGATGCGGCATTCGTCGCGGATGATCTTCGAATGCCAGCGGACATCCACAATGCCGCGCACACCGCTTTCATATTCAATCATCACGGTCGCGTTGTCCTCGACTGGGTAACGATGAACCAGGTTCGAGAGCTGGGACGTGACTCGCACTGGCTTTCCGAACCAGAAATTCAGCACGTCGATGCGATGGGAAGCGATGTCGAAAAGCGGGCCGCCTCCGGCTCTTGCAGGGTCAACCAGCCAACTCCGGCTGCCGCTGCCGTCGAACCACATGTGATTGGTGAGTTCGGCGACCACAGGCTTGCCGATGGCGCCCTCTTGCAAGAGCTGTTTGGCGCGCTGCGCCTTGGGATAGCAGCGGCGATAGTAGGCGACTCCGAAAAGGCGACCGCTTTGTTCCGCAGCCTGAACCATGCTGCGAGCCTCGGGCTCATTCATGGCCATAGGCTTTTCGCAGATCACGTGCTTGCCGGCGCGCAGTGCGTGAATGGTTTGCGTCCCGTGCAGGAAAACCGGCGTAGCGACGTAAACCGCGTCCACTGCGGGATCGGTGAGCGCTTCCCCCAGACTTCCCCAGGTGCGTACGCCGTATTGCGCGGCTTTCGAAGCATCGCGGGTAACAATTCCATACAGGGCGCTTCGAGGTTCCGCTTGAATCGCCGGAATTACGCGGCGAATTGTGATGTCCCCAACTCCGATGACAATCCAGTTCAGCATTGTGTTCGCGAGAGCAAAAAGCAAAGGCCGGCTTTTGAGCCGGCCTTCCAATATAAAGGAAATCGGGAACTACTTCTTGGGGGCGATCGCATCCTTGGCAGCCTTGGCGACGCGGAACTTCACTACCGTCTTCGCCTTGATCTGGATGGGTTCGCCGGTCTGGGGATTGCGGCCCACGCGGGCTTTGCGGTGCGCCTTCACCAGGCGGCCGAGGCCGGGCACCACGAAGATGCCGTTCTTCTTGGTTTCTTTGATAGCGGTGTCTGCGAGACTCTCTAGAAACGCCGCCGCGGTTTTGTTCGGAATCTCGTTCTTCTCTGCGAGCTGCCGAATCAATTGGGTTTTGGTCAGACCTGAAGCCATGCTTCCTCCTTAAAATCGGTTTAATGCCAGCGCGGGTATCTTATACCTTCGGGCTGTGGAAAACACCTTATTTTACTGGGGTTTCATAGTTCGCACGCGCGCCAGAGCGCGTGTTTACAGGCGTTCACGGTAGCGAAGGTTCCATAATGGGCATTTTACGGGGGGTTAACGGCAGAGAGACGTCGTCACGAACGTGCCTTGGATACGAATGAGCATGCGCCGGGATGACATAATGGATTGCAGGAGTCCATTTGAGCTGCGTTATTTGCAAAATTCGCAAGGAGAAGCGGTTTTGCCCTGCGGTGCATGGCCGCATTTGCCCACAGTGTTGCGGTGAGCAGCGCGAGGTGACGCTTGAGTGTCCGCTGGACTGCCCTTACCTCATGCAGGCTCGTGAGCACGAGAAGCCACGATCGGCGGACCAGATCGATCCCGCGGCGTTGTTCCTGCAAATTGAGGTTTCAGACCAGTTCATGTACCAGCACGAGCACCTGTTGATGGGGCTTACGTACGCTTTGGCGAAAGCGGCGCGCGGCGACCGCAGCCTGCACGATCAGGACCTGATCGCGGCGCTTACGGTGCTGGCCAAGAGCTACGAGCGGAGGGTGAACTCGGGGCTTCACTACGAGCAGCCGCTGACCAGCGATTCGCAGCGGCGAGCGGCCAATGAAGTGGAAACGATGGTGCGCGAGTATCGCGAGGCGGAGCAGAAGCATGTGGGGTACTCGAGCCTGCGCGATTCCGAGGTATTGAATGCCCTTGTTTTCCTGGTGCGGCTGGCACACGGGCGGACCTCGGGGCGTCCTAAGTCTCGGGCTTTCGTAGAATTTCTTTTCGCGCAATTCCCCGAGAAGGAATCGCTAGTGCTCACGCCGCAGGAAGCTGGAAGCCGGATTATCCTGCCCTGATCCCTGGCTCGTATTTTTGTACTCTCTGCCCTGGCGCCAGCTCTGCCAGTAATAGCGTGATTGTCTTCTGCGTTACGGGATGCAGGAGTTCGGGTGCGATCTCGGCAAGAGGCTCGAGCACGAAGCGCCTTCTGGTCATCTCGGGATGAGGAATGGTCAGATCCGGCGTATTCACGACAGCGTTTCCGAACAGCAGGATGTCGATATCGATGGAGCGCGGGCCTTTCTTCACGAGGCGCTGGCGGCCCATCTGATTTTCAATGCGCAGGAGTTCGCGCATTAGCTGTGCAGGTTCAGCTGTTGTTTCCAACGCTAAGACGCAATTGAGGAACCAGGGCTGATCGGTGACTTCCACTGGCTCGGTTTCATAACGCGAAGAAACCGCAACGACTCTACCCAGAGCGCTGGCCCGGCGAATGGCCTCTTCGAGGTTCTGCTCCCGATTTCGAAGATTCGATCCCAGCGAAAGATAGGCAATATCAGTCATGAGCGCTGCTCAAGTGTAGCGCTGGTACCCATAAGCTGTTACCACTGGCAATGTTAAACGGCAGCAGTTGCTGCCTTAGGGGGCCGAAGGTCCGCGACCTTGGTCACTATGCCGCCATGTGAGGGCTCTCTAAAATTGACCGTATGACGTTGGAGTCCCTGCTCCTCAGCCAGGACGCGGAATTAGTGTCGGTGATCCGGCCCACGCTCGAGAGTCTCTCGATCGAGGTGGAAATATGCCCCGAAGCCCGCGTTGGCAACGAGAAGCTGATCTCAGACAAGTTCGACGCGGTGATTGTGGATTGCGATGACCTTGAGGGCGGGCTGACGGTCCTGAAAGAGCTCAGAAATACTCCGAGCAACAAGAGTTCAGTGGCATTTGCCGTCCTGAACGGCAGGAAGACTACTACCCAGGATGCTTTCGGCATGGGGGCAAACTTCGTCTTGCAGAAACCCATTACGATGCTGAACGCATCCAGATGCTTTCATGCGGCCCTGAATTTCATGCTCAAAGGGCGCCGTCGCTATTTCCGGCAGCCAGTAAGTATCCCTGTCGCTGTGGTGGCGGATGACCAGACGGTGAAGGCGACCAGCACCAACATCAGCGAGGGCGGTATGGCGCTGCTGCTGCCGCAAGCGCTTCCCAAAGGGGCAACCCCTACTCTGAAATTCTGCCTGCCGGATAACGACGTGAGCATCGAGGTGGAAGCTGAGGTGGCGTGGGCCGATTCGAAGGGACTGGCGGGACTCCGCTTTCATAAGGTTCCGAAAGACATTCAGCAGCAGCTCGAGCGCTGGCTGGATGCGCGCATCGAAGAGGAATTTCCGGGAACCAAAGATCGGATTTCAGCGGCGGGAGAATGCGCTTCCGATGGCAGCGGCTTTCAACTTCCACCGCAGCGCGGAAACTGAGGCCTGCAGCGCACCGTCTTAGGACCGTGGTCTCCTGTGTCCCTTTGGTAAAAACGACTCACCACGGGGGACGCAGAGGAAGATCGACAGATTATGAATCCCGCAACACGCGTGCTGGCTCAGTTCGCGCGGCGCGCCACGCGGGGAACAGGCACGCTGAGACTGCTGTGAGAGCCATTATCGCCAATGCCGATCCGAATACCCAGGGATCGTGCGGGCTCACGTTATAGAGAAGCTTCCCCAATAATTTTGTTAGAGCCAGGGCTGCAATGGCGCCGAAGAGGACGCCTCCGGCGGTCAGCCGCAGTCCTCGCGAGATGACCAAGCGCAAGAGGTTGGCGGCGCCCGCGCCCAAAGCCACACGCAAACCCAGCTCGCGCGTGCTTTGCGCTACGGCATAGGAGATGACTCCATACAGGCCGACACCGGCGAGGAGAAGCGCCAAACCTCCTAAGATGGAAACCAGAGTGACAGCCACCAGTTGCGGGGAGGTCGAGCGGTTCACTTGCTCCCGCAGAGTGATCATCTCATAGAGCGCGAGATTGCCGTCCAAAGCGTGCACTTCGCGCAGCAGCGCAGCCCTCAGGCTTTGGAGCGGTTGATGGGTGCGGATATTCAGGGACGATCTCAGAACAAAGTCTTGCCGCAGCGGCACGTAGAAAAATGGGCGGGGAGTTTCGCGTATGCTCTGGTACTTCGAATCGGCGGCCACACCGACGACTCGTGCCCAGCGCCCCTTGACTTGAAGGCGGCGTCCGATCGGATCCTCCCCTTTCCAGTAGCGCGTCACCATGGTGTGGTTCACGATAGCGACCAGCGGAGCATTCTCATCATCCGTGCGGGTGAATTCACGCCCGGAGAGAACAGGGATACCGAGGGTGGCGAAATAGGCCGGGCTGACATGGTTGTATTCGACCGTAGGCTGTTCCTCAAGCGAAGGTTGATAGCCATCCACTGCGATGGGCGTGGAAGAGAATGAGCCATATCCCAAGGGCGTCATTGCGGCGAACGCTGCGGATTCGATACCGGGCAGGACGCTTAGGCGATCGATCAGCTCGTCCTCAAAGACTTTCGCCCGGGGCAGGTCATACCCTGCCGCGAGAAGAGGAACGCCGGTCACTACAACGCTGCTCGTCGAAAACCCTGGGTTGGTGGTGCGAATTTTCTGCAGGCTCCCCAGCAACAGAGCCGCTCCCACCAGCAAAATGAAGCTCAGGCAGACCTGGAAAACGACTAAGCCGGAGCGCATCCAGGTTCTTCCACGGGAGCCCAGCACTCCTACAGATTCTGACTTCAAAGGCCCGGCGACATCGAGGTTGCGGGTTTGAAATGCTGGAATGAAACCGACCACAAGGGTCACCAGTAAACAAACTCCGGCGCTCAACGCCATCACGCGCCCGTCGATCTCCCCGGGCAAGTACATAGAGATGCCCGAACGCGCCGGCAACAACAGGACCAGCGCGTGCCGGCACCAGTACGCGACCAAAACTCCGCCTGCCGTACCCAGTGCGGAGAGGAGGAGGCCCTCAGTGAGAAGTTGCTTGACCAGCCGGAGACGACTGGCTCCAATCGCGAGACGGACGCTCATCTCGTGGCGGCGGACCAGCGAGCGGACCAGGAGGAGATTGCCGACGTTGGCGCAAGCGATGAGCAGCACGAAGGCGACCACACCCACCATCACCTCAAGCGTTGGCAGCAGGGATCCGGCATTGTTGAAGGGAGTTTGCCACAAGGCCCACAGCTGCATGCCGCGGCCACGGTTACTGGCGGGATAGCTCCTCTGCAATTGCGCCGAGATTGCCGACACTTCCTGCTGTGCCTGGGCGCGGCTGACGCCCGGCTTGATTCTGACATAAGCTTCAATCCAGCGAGCATTGCGGTCCTCGAGCTTGTAGCCGTCATTTTCGAAGGTGTCTTCCATGTTGACGGGGACCCAGAACTGCATGGCCCAGCCGACGAAGGTTCCATAAAATCCCTGGGGCGCGACGCCGATGATGGTGTGCGGCACATTGTTGAAGCGCTGCATCTTGCCGATGATCTCGGGGTCGCCTTTGAAGCGATTCCGCCACAGCTGGTAACTAATAACAACGACGGGATGCGAATCGCTGACGACATCATCACCGGGCTCGAAGCCATGGCCGAGAATGGGACGAACTCCGATTGCCTCGAAATAGTTGGCGGAGACGATGCTGCCGGTAGCGGTTTCGGCGTGATCGCCGATGCTGAGCGTGCTGCCGGTAATCTTGCTGACGAAAGAGTCTTCGCAGAGGTTGCAACTCCTGCGCAAATCAAGGAAATCCGGCCATGACAGCGGTGTGCCACGAGTCTCCCCGGGCGCCGTTCCCCCGATAGCAAACAGCCGCTCCTGGTGTGCAACTGCGGGGTAGGGACGGAACAGAATGCCTTCCATCCAACTGAAGACTGCGGCATTGGCGCCAATGCCTAAAGTCAAGCACAGGATGGCCAGTGCAGAAAAGCCGGGACAGCGAATCAGTTGGCGGAAGCCGTAACGCAGATCCTGCACAAAGTCTTCGAAAAAGATTCCGCCTCGAGCGTCGCGGCACTGCTGCTCGATCTGGGTGATGCCACCGAGGGCCCGCAAAGCGGAGTAGCGCGCCTCTTCGAGTGACATGCCTTGGGCAATGTTCGCCTCAATCTGCTGATCGAGATGCTCACGAAGTTCTTCTCTTAATTCCTGATCGACCTGATGAGGGCGGAAGAGGGAGCGCAATCGCGTCGGCACGGAATAGAACCATTGCTGGATGCCCATATTCATGCCTCTTTGAGCTTCACGATGCCGGAGATGGCAGCGGAAACGCGGTTCCAG
Source organism: Candidatus Sulfotelmatobacter sp. (assembly GCA_036376495.1). GTDB lineage: Bacteria > Acidobacteriota > Terriglobia > Terriglobales > Acidobacteriaceae > Sulfotelmatobacter. Next base: position 16,131 of record DASVAE010000053.1, read on the forward strand.
TTGGCCGTCTCTTTCTCGAGATGCTTCCGCCCGAGCTGGGTGAGGGAATAGAATTTCGCGCGACGGTTATTTTCACTCGACTTCCATTGCGACCGAATCCAGCCTCGATGCTCCAGCTTGTGCAAGGCGGGGTAGAGGGAGCCGTCGCTGACGCCCAGGACGTCGCTGGAAATCTGCTTCAAGCGCTGGCTGATCGCCCACCCATTCATCGGCTCCAGGGCGAGAATTTTCAGGAGCAGCATGTCCAGCGTCCCCTGAACCAGGTCGGAAGGCTTGCTCATGAATCTCCTCTCGGTTACCGAGTTAGACTAGTTCAGCTCCTCTCGGTTAGCAAGGGGTCGGGGTCAAAACAAGCTTTAGAAGGAAGGCGGCTGGAGAATGCCGTAATACGGGCCCTCTTGGCAGCGCCAGGACTGTTTTGGCCTAAATTGACGCGAAGTGACTCGGAACCCTAAAATCATCGCAGTCCCTCACAAGACTCTCAGACAAATGCCCCTTTACGAATATCAGTGTAAGAAGTGCGGTCACATCTTCGAAAAAATCCTGAAGTTTTCGGACAAGCCGGTCAAAAAGTGCCCGGAATGCGGCGGCGCAGTGGAGCAGATGATCTCCGCCCCGGCCGTGCAATTCAAAGGCTCGGGGTGGTACGTGACCGACTACGCCAAGAAGTCGCAGTCGTCTTCTTCCTCGTCGGATGGAGGCAAGGATTCGAAAGACTCCAAGGATTCCAAAGAGTCTAAGAAAGACGAAAAGAAGTCCGACAGTTCTAAGGAAAGCACCAGCAAGAAGGCCGGGAAGAGCAAGTAGACTGCTCTCGTCCGGCGCTTCCGCTGCGCTTGCTAATTGCCTACTTCAGTTCCCTTTCAAAATGCTCCGCGATCATGCTGAACAGATGCACCCGGGCATCTTTTCCGGCAATGCTGTGCGTCTTGTTGGGATAGATCATCAGACGGAACGGCTTGCCCGCATTGATGAGCGCGTTGATCATCTGAACGCTGTTCTGGAAGTGGACGTTGTCATCGCTGGTGCCGTGTACCAGCAGCAAAGCGCCATGCAGCTTGTCAGCATCCCTGGTTACGTCTGACTGTTCGTAGCCTGCCTTATCGTCTTTAAGCAGGCCCATATAACGCTCCGTATAAATCGAGTCATAATTGACCTGGTTGGTGACGGGAGCGACGGCAACGCCAGCGCGAAAGCGATCCGAGTGGGTCATGGAGTAAAGCGTCATCGAACCGCCGTTGGACCACCCCCAGATGGCAATGCGATCCTTGTCGATCTGCGGGAATTGCGACAGGAGTTGATCCAAAGCCGTGAGCTGATCTTTCAACTCCACAGCTCCGAACTCGTGACGGATGGCGGTCTGGAATTTGCGGTCGCGTCCTGGGGTGCCGCGATTATCGACAGCGAAAATGGCGAAGCCTTTGCGGGCAAGGATTTCGTCGAAAGCGCTGGGCACGTCTTTGCGAACCATCTGCGCGGCGGGGCCGCCGTAAATGTTCACAATCAGCGGAATCTTGGCGCCGCGGCTGGAATCCGGAGGCAGCAGGAGGCGGCCATAGAGCGTGGTGCCATCGTCCGCTTTGAATTCCAGGTACTTTGGCTCGCGCAGGCCGTAGTCGTTGATCTCATCCTTTCCGTTCCACACCGGTTTACACTCTCCGCCTATCGCACAAAGAGTGATGCGAGGAGAAGCATGCGGTCCGGAATATACATCGGTGAAGTGAGTGCCATCCTCGCTGAAATCACCGCGGTGTTCGCCTTCGCCGGTGGTGACTTTTGTGAAATCGGAGCCATCCAGCTTCACGGAATAAAGCTGCGTCTGGCGAGGATCGTCTTTGTTGGCCGCAAAGAACACGGTGCCGGAGGACTCGTTTGTGCCCAGGATACCCGTAACCTCGTAGTCGCCCTGCTCCAGTTGCCGCTCCAGCTTGGCGTCAGCGGCCAAGGGATTCTGCAGATCGCAGCTGTAGAGATAAATGTGCATGTTGCCGTCGCGCCAACTCGGCCAGAGAAACTGACCTTTGGATTTCAGGAAGTGGACTTCCACCTCGTCGAAACTGATCCAGGCTCCAGGGGTTGACTCGGTCAGCACGATGCGTGATTTCCCTGTCTTGGCGTCGACCAAATACAAATCCATTTTGTCTTCAGTGCGATTCAACACCTCGGCCCAGACGATGCCGTCGCGCAGCCAGCCGAAGCGAGGAATGTAGGTGTCGGGATCGCTGTTCAGGGCAAGCCAGCGCACCTTGCCTTTATCGGGGTCTACGACGCCGAGCTTCACGACAGGGTTGGGATCGCCCACTTTCGGATACTTCTCCTGATCGACGGTGGGATGAGTCGGCATCCAGTCGGTGATTGGGTAGGTGGGGACCTTGGTTTCGTCCATGTGCAGGAAGACGATTTCTTTGCTATCGGGCGACCAGAAATAATTGCTGCGCACGGCCAGCTCTTCCGCGTACACCCAGTCGATGTCGCCGTTGAGCAGGTCGTCGCTGGTGTCCTTTGTAAGTTGCTTTTCGTCGCCGCCAGCGGCCGGGCGGACGTACAAATTGTGCTTGCGCACGTACGAAATCCGCTTGCCGTCGGGCGAAAACTGCGGGGAGCCGCTAGGGTCCGGAGCGGAAGTAAACTGCACCGCAGTCTGAGTAAGCAAGTCGAAGAGCCACAGCTGGCCTTGAGAATCGAACAAGAGATGCTTCGAATCCGGAGCCCAGAGATAAGCGGCGACATGGTAGCGGGTGAGCCGTTCCTTCTCCCGCTCATTCTTAACCTTGTTCACGTCGGGATCGAGCGAAGCCAGCTTGGCGGCGCTGACCAGAACCTTTTTCTCACCGGTGGCCGTATCCACGTACCAGAGCTCGCCCTTTTCACCCTTTTCATCGCGCTGTACGAATGACAGCTTCGATCCGTCCGGACTCCACTCGATAGTTTCCGGCCCGCGCCCAGCCAAGCCTCCGGGCTGAAACATGGCTTCAATGGTCAGCGGCTGGATAGGTGAATTTTGGGCGGCGGCTACGATGGCAAGCATTACGAAAGCGAACAGAGTGGACGCAGCAAGAGCACGCAGAGTCTTCCTATTCACGAAGTGACCTCACCTCAGGCAATGGAATCCCACACAGAAGCGAACCGAGCAGTGTACACCGCAGGAACGGGGCGGTTCTCCGCGTCGGCTATAATTGCGCCGGGAATGGCCCTGAACTCCGGCACAAGAATCGGTCCATATGAGATCCAGTCTCCGCTCGGGGCGGGAGGCATGGGCGAGGTGTACCGAGCGCGCGACACACGACTAGATCGCAGTGTAGCCGTGAAGGTCCTGCCCCATTCGTTCGCTTCCGATCCTGACCGGCTTCGCCGCTTTGAGCAGGAAGCGCGCTCGGTAGCTGCTCTTAATCATCCCAACATTCTGTCCGTACATGACATTGGCACTGAGGACGGCACGCCTTACATGGTGTGCGAGCTGCTGGAAGGCGAGACTCTGCGCCAGCGGCTGCAGGGCGGACTGCTCTCGTCGCGGAAGGCCATTGAGTACGCCACACAGATCGCCCAGGGGTTGGCTGCAGCACATGAGAAAGGCATCGTACACCGCGACCTGAAGCCGGAGAACATCTTCCTCACCACGGACGGGCGGGTGAAGATTCTGGATTTCGGTCTGGCGAAGGTCGCGCGAGGATCTGGACTGAGTTCTGCCCAGACCCTCACGGCCGTCGAGGTCGCCCTCACCGAAGCCGGACAGGTGCTGGGAACCGCAGGATATATGTCGCCCGAGCAAGTGCGCGGGCTTGAAGTCGACCATCGCTCCGACATCTTCAGTTTCGGATCGATTTTCTTTGAGATGCTCAGCGGGAAACGCGCCTTTACCCGCGATACCGCTGCGGAGACGATGACCGCAATCCTCAAAGAAGATCCGCCGGAGCTGACGCAGTTGAACCGGAACATTTCGCCAGCCCTGGAGAGGATTGCCCGGCACTGTCTCGAGAAGAGTCTGGAACAGCGCTTTCAGTCGGCGCGCGACTTGGCATTCGATCTCGAGGCGCTGTCGCACTTTTCCGGATCGTCGGCCGGAGTCGTAGCCCGCCCGACGATGGTACAGTGGGCTCGCCGCTTGCAGCTTCCGATCGCGTTAGCGCTGCTGCTAGTCGCGGCGGGCGTGGGCTTTCTGCTTGGACATGGCTCCAAGCCGGTCGCGGAGGTGACTTACCACCAGCTGACGTTCCGCAAGGGAACGGTACTCAGCGCGCGCTTCGCTCCTGATGCCCGGACTGTGATCTACAGCGCGACTTGGGGCGGGAGTGATCCGGAACTCTTCTCTACGCGGCAGGACACGATCGAATCGCGACCTGTGGGCCTTCGCCAGGTAGACCTGTTTGGCATCTCGCCGCAAGGAGAGCTTGCGGTGTCTTTGCGGCCTCAAGGCCTTCAGGGATTCTTCGGGATGCAGGGCACGCTGGGCCGAACTCCGCTGACCGGAGGGACAGCGCCCCGCGAAGTTCTGGAGAACGTGGAGTGGGCGGACTGGTCGCCGGACGGCACAAACCTGCTCGTGGTTCGCACGGTAAACAACGAGAATCGCCTCGAGTATCCCGCCGGCAAAGTAATACTGAAGCTCCCGGCGCCAGGCTGGATCAGTCAACCCCGGATTTCGCGCGATGGCAAGCGAATCGCTTTTTGTAAGCACGAGGCCCGGGGCGATGATCGCGGCTCGGTGGCGATCATAAATTCCGACGGGAGCGAGGCAAAATTCTTCGGGGATTTCTCCAGCCTTTATGGCCTGGCATGGTCGCCTACGGGGGATGAAGTCTGGTTCACTGCCGACCCGACGACAACCACGATCGCCCGGCGGCTGATGTCTGTCTCCTTATCTGGCAAGTTCCGGCTTCTGGCTGCGGCTCCGGGAGACCTGACGCTGCACGATGTTTCCCCGAATGGCACGGCAATCATCACGATCGACGATCGCGAGCGCAAGATTTTCTTCACCTCTCTCAAGGGCAATGAAGAGCGAGAATTGACCTGGCTTGACCGCGCTGTGCTGGTGGCTCTCTCTGCCGACGGTAAGCAGGTGCTGTTCCATGAAGGCGGCAAAGGCGGCGGGGCGTATGGAACGGTTTTCCTGCGGAAGACAGATGGCTCTGCCGCCGTCCGCCTTGGAGACGGCTATGCCCAGTCCCTCTCCCCCGATCAGAAGTGGGTGCTCGCGATAGCTGCCAGCACGCCCCCCAAATTCTGGCTTATCCCAACAGGCGCTGGTGAACCCATAGAGGTCAAACCATCTGGGTTGGAGAAAGTGAATCCACTCGGGTTGAGTTCCGATAGCCGGCGCGTAATTCTTTCGGGCAACGAACCCGGCCACCAAGTGCGTGTCTATTCTTTTGATCCCGGTACCGGGAAACTCGAGCCGCTTTTGCCTGAGGGACTACGAGCCATGCTTACTCCTGACGGCAAGTTCCTTGCTGCTCCTGGGCAGGATGGGTCGGCGCAACTCGTTCCGGTCGATGGCGGATCGCCTGCCCGTGTGATCAAAGGAGCGCAATCCAATGATCGGCTGATCCAGCTTGGAGAGGATGGCAAGACCGCGTTCGTGGTAAACATCAACGGGCTTAGGGGCAGCGTTTACCGCGTCAATGTGGAAACAGGGCTGCGCCAGCTTGTGAAAGTGCTTGAGATGAGGGATCCCGCTGGTGGCATCGGCATCACTCGCGTGGTAACGACGCCAGATGGCCAGTATTTTGCGTACAACACTCTGCGCCAGCTTTCCGAGCTCTATTTGCTGCAGGGCTTGAAGTAGCCTGTCCCCTGGTACTGGCGCCTGCTTTTCTGCTTAGCCCTCAGCAACCAAATGCTCATAGTTCCGGGCCTTTTCAGCTCGCCGCGCGTGCTAAAATCAATACAGCTTTCCAACGATGCTTCCTGAAATAGAGAATCTTCTGAAACTGCAAGACGTGGATAAGGAAATCCGCCGTCTGCAGGACGAAGTCGCCGAACTCCCCAAACGAGTAGCCGCGATTGAGGCGAAACTCGCCGGAACGAAAGCTCAGCTCGACAAAGCGCAGGCCGCCCTCAAAACGGATGAAGCCGCGCGTCGCAAGTACGACTCCAACATCACCGAGCTGCGTACCAAGATTTCCAAGTATCGCGACCAGTCCCTGGACGTAAAGACCAACGAGCAATATCGGGCGCTGTTACACGAGATCCAGTTCGCCGAAAAAGAGATCGCCGCGAATGAAGACAAGATTCTCGAGCTGATGGTGAACGCGGACACGCGCGACAAAGAGGTCAAGGCCGCGCAGGCCGACTTGAAAGCGGAAACCGCGGAGATCGAACGTGAAAAAGAGCAGGCTCGCCAGCGCACAGCCGAAGACGAGAAACTCCTGGCGGAATGGCGCGGCAAACGCGATCAGCTTCGTTCCGGGATCAGCGAAAATCTGCTGCGCCACTACGAGCGGGTTTCGAAGTTCCGGGGCAGCGGCATCGCTGAAGTGCGCGACCACAAATGCATGGGCTGCCAGGTGATTCTGCGCCCGCAGACGTACAACGAGGTGCGCTCCGGCAAAGAGACGGTAGTCTGCGACTCCTGCCAGCGAATTCTCTATTTCAACCCTAAAGAAGAGTTGGTCGACCAGCTTCCCTCTCTGCACCGAGCCAAGCGGCATCATCCGAAGATCGATGCTCCGCAAGCCTGGTACTATCGCGCCGAGTTCGCCGGAGATGGCGAAGTCTTCCTCTGCTTGATTAATCTTCGAGGGCAGGCCAGCCGCCGTGTCTATGACATTCACACCGGCCGTCTGATCGGCGATATTCTGATTCGCGAGGGTGAATTTCGACAGGCATTCCCGGAAGACATCACGGGTGCTACGCGCCTCAACGGCAACTGGTCGGAACATGATCTGGAAAACTTCGGCACGGAACTTCCGATGGTTGTGTTGGATTCTCTGAATGCGGATCTGGACCTGGCGCGGCATGAAGCGAGCACGGGCTCGCATGTGAAAAAGGCTGTCCCCACCGAGCAAGCTGCCAGCTAGAGCAGGCGGCCTACTCTTTTTCTTTCAGGTACAACTCAGGTGGTGGGCTGCGGGCTAGCTTGACTGCTTTGGCGCCGCAAGCGCGCCACCACCAGCCGGATCTCGCTATATGTGATGTCCGGGGGCAGAATTTCCTTTAGCGGCTTGAGCCGCTGATAGCCGTCGCTCTGCAGGCGCGCGCAGGCGGCTTCAATGACGGAAAGTTTTTCCGGGCTGAGCCAGGCAGGGCAAAATTCCAGTTCGCCGGTTTCGACCAGAGCTGCAACCGTGCTCATCACCGTCGAAATCTGCCGGCCGCGGATCGCGGCGATCTCCTCGAACGTCTTCCCGTTTTTCAGCAGTTCGAGTGTTTCCTGCATCGGAGGGGTAC
>DASVAE010000054.1:0-42011 GCA_036376495.1 Candidatus Sulfotelmatobacter sp.
CTGTCGGTTCGGTGTATCGAACAGAACGTTCGAATCGTTGTCCGAGTACATCCCCGCAAAGAACTGAACGACTCCCGTTCCCGAGTTTCCGTAGTCCTCGCCGTAAGGAGAGTAAGACGTGTCTCTAGAAACGCTGTGGCCAGGGTTGCAGCCAAGCGAGCCGAGCCTTGCCAATCCATATGCGAGACGATGCTGCCGCTTCCGTTGTTGGTGAATAGAGCCCCTCCGGGGATTGGGGCGCGGAAGGCGTTCGCCGTCTGCCCGCTCATAATCGCCGTGAGCCCCATCGGACTGTAGAGGTCTTCGGTGAAAGTGCCGGCGTTGTTCTTCTCTACCATTCGACCAAAGGCATCATAGGTATAGCAGAACACTCCTGCTCCCCCGCAGCTTCCGAGCGAAGCTCCCGCTTCCGCCGCACTCATCTTGTGGTAGCCATCCCAGGAGAACGAGTTGTTCAGGTCGTAGGTGACTTGACCGTCCGAATCGTAGCTTGCTCCGGTGATGTGGTTGGTGGTTGAGCTATAGCCAGGGCTCCAGTTCGTCGTTCCCGACTTGCTGAAGTTGTCGTATTGGTCATAGCCGTAGGTCTGAGTCCAGCGAACCGTTCCGCCGTTGGCGCAATAGACTCCTACAAGCCTGCCCACGTCATCGTAGCCTGTCCCGGTATGATCCGTTGGGTTGTAGTTGCACGTCTGGGTATTGGTTGCGTTGAACCCGTCCGTGATGGCTAGTTGCTTTAGCGTTCGGTTTGCGTTCCATGTTGGAGTACCGACCAAGCTCGTAGTACCTAAGGTGAACGTAAATCCGTTCATCAGCTCAGTGTACGGGTCATAGGTGTAAACGTCCTTGTCCGTGACGCCGTAATCAATTTCGGTCGTCAAACCCGCAGCGTTGTAGTTGACGTTGGTCGCAACCGCGGTCACACCATAGGTGGATGTGTCCGGCTTGCCGTTGGGGTCTAACCCGATTGTATTTGCAGCGCTAAAGCGAACAATTCAAAAAAGAGGGAAGCAGCGAGGAAGGATTAACGGAACTGAGAATCCGCCGCTCTAACTGGCCGATCCTGCTCGCGGTTTAAAGCGCGAGAGCTTACTTGTGATGCCGTGGAAATCTACACAGAGGGCCCATTCTGTTACAAAAGCAGAAATTGTGATCCGGAAGTGTCTGAAAGTGAACGCAGAATTTAAACCCTAACTCGGGCATCGAACCGTGCGTTTTGTCGGAATTCTGTAACAGCACGCTTCCTCACTCGCACACGCGCACGCACGAGCCCCCACGCACGGGCGGGCCCGGCCAAAGTCGAAATCGGTTGATTTGCGTTCCAGGAGAGGGGGAGGGAGCATTTTGCCGCCTCCTTATACCGCCCGCTTCACGGTTTGACCCTCTGCGCGCAACCCCTTAAACTTAAAATGTTCTCCGCCTATTGTTGGATCGGCCGGTCGGGTGGTCATCCTGCGGGAGGAATTCCTGAGTCGTTTCCTGGTTTCTGGCTTCCGAGCTTGCATCATTGTGGCCTTTCTCGGCCTGCTGGCGCCTTTCTGCGCCGCGCAGAATACTCCCATCACTCTGGACACAAGCGAGACCCTGTTCTCCGTGCTCACCGCCATGAACGCTTGTGGCTACGACGCGAATTTGAACGGGTCCGATGCGCAGCGTCTCAACATACGCGCCGAGGTGCAGCGGAACCTGCGCGACTCCGAAGAAGCACAAGGGGCGCTCAAGGCAATGTGCGACTGGTATGTCACGCACCGCGGTAAAGACCCGCGTCATGATCTTTCTCAGTTCATCTCCCTAGCCCTTTATCTGCAGGGGCCTCCGCACTTCCTGCCTCGCGTCAAAGAGGACGAACTGCCTCCAGATGCCGTGCCCATCGTGGGATTTGGCGCTTTGCTGGAGCGCTTTTACGAAAAAGCGCAACTGCATGAAATCTGGGAACGTCACCGCGCCAACTACGCCGCGCTGGTAAATCGATATCACGAACCACTGGCCAAGATGGTGTTTGATACCGACATCTACCTTCGGCTGCAGTCCGGCGGCTACCTGGGCAAGACGTTCACCGTCTATTTGGATTTCCTCGGTGACCCCACTGAAACCAACGCTCGCAATTACGGCAACGATTATTACGTTGTAGTTTTTCCTTCTCCAGACCCCGGCGTGCCGGATCCGCTGAAACTGCCCCAAATTCGGCATACCTATCTTCACTACCTGCTCGATCCCATGGCCGAGAAACATTTCAGCGCGGTCAAACGGCTCGATCCCCTGCTGCAATCGGTCAAACGTGCGCCGCTGGATGAGAACTTCAAGACGGATATTGGGCTCCTGGTCACCGAATGCCTGGTACGGGCCATAGAGATTCGCATGACAGGAAACAAGCAAACGGCCGAACCGATGCGCCTGCAGGCGGTCGACGATGCGGTCAGGCAGGGATATATCCTGACCAGGTACTTCTATGCTGCGCTGCTGAACTTCGAAAAAGACCCGTCGGGATTGCGTACTGCGTACTCCGACATTCTCGGTGCCATCGACGTCAGGCAGCAGGAGAAGGCAGCCAGCGAAGTCCAATTCGTGCGTAGCTCGGAACCGGAACTGGTCCAGCTTTCCCGCTTGGAAGACCGGCGAATGCTGGTCACCGCGGAGAAGCGGTTGGCTGCGGGCGATGCCAAGGGAGCACAGGAACTCGCGCAACAAGCACTGGATCGCAAGATCGGCGATGAGGGACGTGCGCTGTTCATCCTGGCACAGGTTGCCGTGGCGAACAAAAACCGGGAGGGTGCCGCAGAAAATTTCCAGAAGGCGATCCAAGCCACCCGGGACCCCAAAGTTCTGGCCTGGTCGCATGTATATTTGGGCAGAATCATGGATATGAAAGAGCAGCGCGACGCGGCGTTAAACGAATATCGCGCCGCTCTGACCGTGGCCGCCGATCTGCCCGAAGTCAAGGCCGCAGCCGAACGAGGATTGCAACAGGCTTACGAACCTCCGGTGAAACCGCAGTAAGGGTTGTTACACCGAAGCAATAGCTGCGGAGTCTGCCGTTGCCTGCGATAGAATGCAATTTCCGGAATTCAGGACGTTGTCGAGGAGAACTATGAAGCGAGCAGCGATCATGATCGCAGTGCTGGGGATATCCACGGGCGCCTGGGCGCAGGACAAACCGGCAAGCCAGAGTGCTCCAAGCGCTCAGGCAGCACCAGCAGCGCCGGGCAAGCGCGCCCCGGCGGCCAAGACTCAACCGGAGTTTGATGCCTACAAGGCCGGGATCCAACTGACCGATCCGGCCGCCGCAGAAAAAGCGGCGCAGGATTTTTCGGCGAAGTTTCCGGATAGCGAATTGCGCGTGGTGCTCTACAAGTCAGCCATGCAGAAGTATCAGGCGAATGCGGACAAGATGCTGGAGATGGCGCAGAAGGCGCTAGCGATCGATCCCGATGATCCCGAGGCGCTAGTCACGGCTTCCCAAGTCTTGGCGGAGAAGACGCGGGATACCGACCTGGACCGCGATCAAAAAATAGCCGAGGCCAAGAAAGATGCGGAGCGCGCTCTGGTGACCGTCGACAGCGACGTGCCCACCGCTGGCTTTCCCCCCGAGAAGATCGATCAGTTCAAGCGCTTCGTCCGCTCCGAGGCGTATGCGATTCTAGGCACGCTCGCCTCCAACGCCAAGAATTATGCGGAGGCGGAGACTGACCTGCGTAAGTCGATCGAGGCATTTCCCGAGCAGGTAGACCCGGTGGCGGTGTTGCGGCTGGCTATCGCCCTCGACATGCAAAACAAGTATCCCGACGCCTTGAAGTATGCGAACCAAGCGGTGGATCTCACCAAGAACCAGCCAGATTCTCCGGCCGCCAAAGCGGCGCGATCCGAGCAGGACAGGTTAACCAGGCTGAGCAGCGGATCGGCGCCGGGACAGAGTGCAGCACCGCAGAAAAATTAGCTCTCCGCAAAAACGCTACTCTTCGCTTCTCAGGCGAACTTTCTCGCCGGAACAGCCGAGACGGCTGTCCGGTAGCATAACTTCACTGTTTTTTTTATGAAGGAACGGGAAATAACAGCTTTGGAATTGGGATTGGGCTATCACTTTCGCCGCCGCGCCGTCATTGAGCAGGCGGTCACGCATAGCTCGCAGGCCCGGGAGCAAGAAGCGCAATCTGCGGGCGAAAGTAAATACAAAGTACGCGACAACGAGCAACTCGAGTTTTTGGGCGATGCCGTGCTCGCCCTGGTTACAAGCGAGGAGTTGTTTCAGCGTTTTCCCCAGTTTCGTGAAGGCGAGCTTTCCAAATTGCGGGCACATCTGGTCAGTGAAAGACATCTCATCCAGGTAGCACAGCAACTGGAATTGGGGCACTACCTGCGGCTAGGACGGGGAGAGGAAAAGAGTGGCGGTCGTGGCAAAACAGCACTGCTGGTGGATGCCCTGGAAGCGATCCTGGCGGCTATCTATCTCGACGGCGGTTTGGAAGTAGCCCGCGAATTTGTGCTGCGCAATGTGATCGCGCCGGAGTTGCAGCGTATGGAGCAGGGCGGCGGCACGCTCCCCATCACCGACTTCAAATCTGCCCTGCAAGAAGCAGTGCAGAGTCTCGGGCTTCCGCAACCGGCTTACGTGCTGGTGGAGGAGGCCGGCCCGGAGCACAACAAAACATTCACTGTGGAGGCCCGTCTACACGGCAAAGATAAGAATGGAAGTTTTATAGGCCGCGCCAATGGATCGACCAAGAAGACCGCGGAGCAGGATGCAGCGCGACAGGTGCTAACGTTCCTGGCATCGAGACCGAAATCGGGCGACGGAAAAGCAGCGGCCCGCGTACCACACACATCAGATAAGTAGAGTCCATGGATTCTCCCAACCCACCCATCGTCGCAGCGGGGCAGCCAGGGCCTCCTCCCATCGCCGTTGTCACCCCCGAGCCAGGTTTCGCGCCGCACGAGGAGCCCGCCTCTGCTGCGCCTCAGCCTCAGCCCAACGCCGGCTTTGCCGCAGATATCGTCAGTTCATTGCAGTCGCTTATCGGAACCATCGTCATTGCGATTTTTGTCATCACTTTCGTAGTGCAGGCGTTCCAGATCCCGTCCGAATCGATGGAAAACACTCTCCTGGTCGGCGACTACCTTCTTGTAAACAAGCTTTGCTACGGCGGGCGCGGCTTGGGAGATCACATCATGCCTTACCAGAAGATCTCTCGCGGAGATGTGATCGTGTTTCATTATCCCGTGGATCCCAAGCAGCATTTCGTCAAGCGCGTGATCGGCGTCCCCGGCGACCGCTTGCGCATGGTCAACAAGACCGTCTACATCAACGGAAAATCCCTGACTGAGCCTTACGTCCGCTTCCTGGAGCCGCCCAGCAACCTGTTTCGCGACAATTTCCCGCGTACCGATATGCCCATCATCTACGGCATGGAAGGCAAGTGGTGGCTGGAAATGCGCAAACTGGTGGAGGATGGCGAACTCATCATCCCCCAAGGCAACTATTTCGTTATGGGCGACAATCGGGATGACAGCCAGGACAGCCGGTACTGGGGATTTGTGCCTCGTGAAAACATCATTGGCCGTCCGCTGTTGATTTACTGGTCCGTAAAGACACTCGATCAGGACATTCCATCCGGCAAGGCCTACCGCTTTGCCTATGCGTTGACTCATCTGTTCCAGAACACCCGCTGGAACCGAACCCTCCGGCTGGTACACTGAATGACGTGGCCCGCGTAATCAAAACAGTCGCAAGCACTCCGGTGGCGAAGAGAGACGGCAGCTTAGAAAAAAACCCAGCGCAGGAAAAGCCGAAGGAAACCACCGTCGAGTTTCTGGCCTCGCTCTGTGCCGTCCTGGTCACCGGGCTGTTCATCATCACGTTCGTGGTGCAGGCGTTCGAAATTCCCTCCAGTTCGATGGAGAACACGCTGCTGATCGGTGACCATGTCTTCGTGAACCGCATTCAATTTGCTCCCAAGAGCAACTGGATCGGCCCTATGCTTCCCTACCGTGACGTCCACTTTCGCGATATCGTGGTGTTCTTGTCGCCGGAGACACCGGGACTGTATGTCGTAAAACGCATTATCGGGATCCCCGGCGATCACATTCATTTGCGCGACGGGGTTGTCTACCGCAACGGTCAGGCTTTGGACGAGCCCTATGTCTTGCACGACCGGGACACACTCGATCCTTATCGCAACAATTTTCCCTCCGTTCCTCCGGGCGATGATCCCAATGTCTGGTCGAACTGGGCCGTCGATCTGCCGTCGTTCATCCATGGCGACGACATCGTCGTTCCACCGGATCACTACTTCGCCATGGGCGACCACCGGGGCGTGAGCCTCGACAGCCGCTACTGGGGATTCATTCCCAAGCAGAACGTGATTGGGCGGCCAATGTTTATTTACTGGTCGTTTGAAACGCCCGATGATCAATATCGCAAGACGACCTTTGCCGATCGCGTGGAATTCATCGTAGGGCAGGTCGTGTTGCACTTCTTCGACAAGACACGCTGGAAGCGAACCTTCCAGTTTGTGCGATGAAGACCCTCGGGCTTTCGGTGAGGGCAGGGTGAAGTCGTTCTTCTCTAAGCGACGCATCGCGGTAATGGCAGCCATTCTGCTAGCCCTTTTCGTTATTCGGCCCGGTGCCTCGCGCTTGAAATCCCGCATCATTCGTTCCATCAGCGCGGCTGTGGGCCGCTCTGTGGATATTGGCTCGGTGCACATCCGGCTTTTGCCCCGACCCGGTTTCGATCTGGAAAACCTCGTGGTATACGACGATCCCGCGTTCGGGGCCGAGCCTATCGTCCGAGCCAGCGAGGTCACCGCCGCCCTCCGCCTAACCTCCCTGTTGCGTGGGCGCATGGAGGTTGCGCGCATGGACCTGACTGAGCCCAGCCTGAATCTGGTGCAGGGTGAAGGCGGGCACTGGAATCTGGAGGCTCTACTGGAACGCTCGGCGCGTATCCCGCTCGCGCCCACGGGCCGCGCGAAACCGGGGCCACGGCCGGCCTTCCCTTACATCGAGGGCACGTCGGGACGCATAAACTTTAAACGGGGCCAGGAAAAGAAGGCCTATGCACTCACCAACGCCGATTTTTCCTTGTGGCAGGAATCCGACAATTCATGGGGCGTCCGGCTGAAAGCCCAGCCCTTTCGTACCGACATGAATTTGAACGATACGGGGCTGTTGCAACTCACTGGCACGTGGCAGCGGGCGGACGCATTGCGAGACATGCCAGTCCAGGTCAATCTCGAATGGAGCCGTGCGCAACTGGGCCAGATCACAAAATTGATTAGCGGCAACGATCAAGGCTGGCGAGGAGAAATCCTGTTGGACCTCGTCCTCACCGGCACTCCGACCAAGCTGCACATCGCTGCCACTTCTTCGCTGGATGACTTTCGCCGCTACGACATTACCAGCAGTAAAGCCTTGCGCATGGGAGCACGTTGCGAGGCCGACTACAGCACTGATACCCATGATTTTCAGCAGGTGATGTGCAGCGCTCCGATCGGCGACGGACTTCTCACTTTGACAGGAGCTGCCGGTTTTCCGGGGACTCACCGATATTTTCTCGCCGCCTCTGCCCACAACATACCCGCAGCCCCACTCGTGAGCCTGGCGCAACGAATCAAGAAGAATCTTCCGGATGACCTCGTAGCCGAAGGCATTCTGGACGGCAAGCTCTCACTCGCGGGCGATGGACAATCCCCGCCAGCATTGAAGGGCGGCGGGCAGATTACCGATTTCCATCTGAGTTCCGCATCCAACAAGGGCGAGTTCGGCCCCGAGACTCTGCCTTTTGCTGTTGCCTCTGCGTCTGTGCTCCAGGCGAAAGCCAGCCGGCCTGCTGCGACGCGATCTTCTAATGGCCCACTGCTTGATATTGGGCCATTTGCGCTTGGCGGCGCGCATCCCGGCAGCGCACTAGTCCGCGGCTCCGTGGCCCCCACGGGTTACAGCTTTTCCATCACCGGCGAGACCGAGATTGCGAAGGCTCTGCGGGTCGCGCGCATGGCCGGACTCCCGGCGCTCGCGTCGAATGTCGACGGTTCGGCCCAACTCGACCTTCTCCTGGCGGGGAATTGGACCGTGCCCGGCAATGGCTTCGTCCCACCCCAACTCACCGGCACAGCGAAGTTGCACAGCGTCCATGTGCCGGAGCGAAGCGCCGGAGTCCGCGCGGAGATCGTTTCCGCGGAATTGCAACTGTTGCCGGATGCCGTTCATGTGGTGCGCTTGAACACCAATGCGGCCGGCACCGCCTGGACTGGATCGGTGGATCTGCCACGTGGATGCGGTACTCCGGACGCCTGTCCCGTGCACTTCGCCCTGAATACCAATAAGACGGCAGTCAGCGATATCCAGGAATGGCTGACTCCCAATTCCAGGAAGCGTCCCTGGTACCGGGTTCTGACCATGGGCGGCGAAGCACGTCCGACATGGTGGACCACCCTGCATGCCAGCGGCCGAGTGACTGTAGCCCATTTTCAGATTCATGGAATCGAGGCCACGCACGTTTCTGCGAATCTCAGTGTAGAGGATGGCAAGCTGCGCATCGCAGGGCTCACTGCGGACGTATTGCAGGGAAAGTATCACGGCGACTGGAACGTGAACTTTTTAAAAACTCCGGCGGTATGCGCAGGAGCAGGAGACCTGGCCGACATCTCGCTGACGGCAATTGCCGACCTCATGAATGATGGCTGGGTCGCGGGCACGGCCAATGCAAGTTACGAACTCAAAGGCTCGTGCCCGGCAGATTTTTGGAGCTCTGCCGAGGGCAAGTTGCACGTCGATGTCACAGATGCGCTCTTCCCCCACGTCATGATCGGAGACGGCTCCGGAGCGCTCCAGGCGAGCCATATCAAAGGCCAAGCCCGGCTGCACGATGGTCAGATTGAAATCACCGATACCCACCTGATCTCACCAGACGCAAATTACGATTTGACCGGCACCGCTTCCCTCAAGCGCGAGGTGGACTTGAAGCTGACCCGGATTCCGAATGTTCCCCCGCGAACCGGATACAGTATCGGCGGCACGCTGCAAGCGCCGCGCGTTGCCCCCTTGAGCCGCACTGAGCAGGCGCAACTCAATCCCTAGAGTTGACTACGGCCGACGCTTAAGGTACGTACGCTGGCCCTCGCAGCACCTTCCCCGGAAGCGCCCCGGTCATCTTTCCCTGATCGATTACGGGAACTCCGTTTACCAGCACGAATTCCATTCCTTCAGAAAGCTGATTGGGATTGTCGAAAGTAGCGCGGTCGCGCACGGTCGCAGGATCGAATACCACCACATCGGCCCACATTCCGGTTTTTAGAACACCGCGATCCGCAAGCCGCATGCGTTGTGCCGGCAAGGCGGTAAACTTTCGGATCGCGTTCTCCAGGCTCAACGCCTTGTCTTCGCGAACATACTTACTGAGAATTCGCGGAAACGTTCCGTATGCCCGGGGATGAGGGTGAGCCTGGCCCAAAAGACCCTCAGGAGAGGTTCCTTCCGAGTCGTTGTCAAATGAGACCCAGGGCTGCTGCAATGCGAGGGTCACATCCGGCTGAGACATGCCAAACACTGCCACGCCCGTGTTCGGATCTTGCATCAGAAAGTCGAATAGTGCGTCCATGGGATCTTTGTTCCACAATTTGGCGACTTCAGAGAGGCGCTTACCCTGCATAGGAAGCAGCGCGGGATTCTGTACGGCTCCGATCATTATGGCTTCCGGGCCGGGAATCTCCTGCCACTCATTGTCCCAGTCGCGGGATGGCGTCAGCATGTCTTTGCGGATGCGCGCGCGCGTGGCGGGATCCTTTAGACGTTCCACTAGCTTCTGGGTTCCGCCGTCGTGAGCCCAGGGCGGAATAAAGGCCGAGAAATCGTTGTACCAGGCGGTATAGGCGTAGGTATCGGCAGAAACATCGGCTCCCGCTGCGCGAGCCGCGTTGATCTTGGCCACGACTTCCGGCATACGTCCCCAGTTACTCTTCCCGGCAACTTTGATGTGCCAGATCTCGACCGGGATATGGCCTTCGCGCCCAATGCGCAGCGCTTCGTCGATCGCCTCTAGCACCGAATCGCTTTCGTTGCGCATGTGAGTAGCGTAAATGCCGCCGAACTTTCCGGCTTCCCCGGCCAGAGCGATGAGTTCAGCCGTGTTCGCGTAAGGCGCGGGCGCATACTCCAGTGAGGTCGAGACCCCAACAGCGCCATCTTTCATGGCTTCTCGCACCAGAGTCTTCATCTGCTCCAGTTGCTCTGGAGTGGGCTGCCTGTCTTCATCGCCGAGCACCATACGCCGGACTTGCGTTGCACCCACATAGCTGCCGAGATTGATGCCGATCCCCTGTTTTTCCAGCCGGCCGAAGTATTGCCGAAACGTTCCCCAGTCCGGCGTAATGTGGTAGTACTCGTAGCTCTTGCGGTCGGACTGGATGATCGCGTCATCCAGCGGCGCGATGGAGTTCCCTTCTCCTGTGATCTCCGACGTGATTCCCTGGTAAATCTTCGACGGAAGCCGCGGGTCAACAAGGATCGTCATCTCGGACTGGCCGAGCATGTCGATGAATCCCGGCGCAACCACCTTCCCTCTCGCATCGATCGTGCGCTTACGCGCTGTCTGGGACAGATTGCCGATAGCTGCTATTTTGCCGGCGCGAATGCCAATGTCGCCGGAATACCAAGGCGAGCCTGTGCCGTCCATGATGTGCCCGTTGGTGATCACCAGATCGAAAGCTGGTTCCGTCTGGGCCTGAACACAACTCACCACCAGCAGCACTGCCAGCAAAGTCAGCAACAGCGTTCTTGTTTTTGCTTCCATCATCCAGATTCCTTTCCGCCCTACTTCATAAATGCTGCGGCGGCTCCTAACAAAACCCAGATAGCCAGAGCAATCCACTCAGAGATCGTGAAATGCCCTGGGATAATAGGAACCACTTTCATCAGCACCAGCCCAACCGATACGGCAAGTCCGAGACCCGCGATTGCTCTACCTGCGAGTGACTCGTTACCGGACGCCTTATGGGTCTTGGGGCCGAATGCCATTGCGAGAAAAGCCGCACAGGTTGCGGCCCACCCGATCGCGCACGCCACCGAACCAACCTCGGTAATTGGGACCAGGATCGCGTCACCTAGAAGCATACATATGCCGGTGGCTAAGCCCACGCAGAGCACTGCCGTTGACGGAGTCTGATTCCGGGCATGAATTGCTCCCAGTTTCGGTGCGATCATGCCGCGACGTCCCAGGGCGAAGAACAGGCGGCTGGCGGCAACGAAGTTTCCGTTGAAGCACTTGAAAAGCGAGAGCAAGGCTGCCGCCAGAATTATATTTACAATCCATCGCGACCCCAGCGCCTGCTGGAAGGCAACTGCCGTCATGAACTTGGTGCTGGTCAAAGTGCGCCATGGAGCTACGAAGGCGACCGCCGCCACGATGCTGGCATAGAACAGAATGCCAATCAGGATCGCCATCCAGATCGCGGTCAAGAAAGTTTCGGCGCGAAATTCCGGGTTGGCCTCCTCCGCCGCCTTGCCCACCGACTCAAATCCTGTCATGAAATAGGGAACGATCTGGATCACCAGCAGAATCGAGATCAGCGTAGTGTGCGTGAACAGCGGCGCGAAGTTCTGAGCAGATCCCCGGCCCACTCCCAGCAGCACAAAAATTACGAATAGCGCGAGGGTCCCGAAGCTGGTCCAGTTCTGAAAAGTCGCGCTCAGCCTTACACCACGATAGTTGAGGTAAGTGAGTAACGCGGTCAGGGCAAGCCCGACGATCAGTCGCGGCAAGAATACAGGCCGCCCAGCGACCTCATAGACCTGCATAGAATCAAGGGCTGGAAAAATGTAAGCCGCGATGCGACCCACGGCAACCGCTTCCCACGGACAGACGATGAAGTATGCGAGGGTCATCATCCAGCCGGTGGCGAAGCTGACGCTCCGTGGGAAGACCGCCGAAGTGTAGGCAATTTCTCCGGCAGCATCGGGCATGGCGATGACCAGCTTGCCGTAAACCCACCCAATGGGGAACAACAACGCACCGCCGATCACAAACCCGAGCACCGTCCCCAGTGCGCCGCCCCGGGTAAGCCAGTCATCCATAATGACCAGCCAACCCACGCCAACCATGGTGCCCCATCCCAGCGTGAAGTAGTCGGTTGCGCGCAGTTTGCGGGCGAGAGTAGGCACGGAACTGGATTGTGGGGCGCGCGAATTATATAGGATCGCCCTCAACAAGCCGGCTTCCCCGCGGCGGCGCACGTTGCTTGCACCAGTGGCGGGGCAATTCCGGCTTTTTGCATGGTAGTATCGAATTCAGTCCCGCATGAAACTCCAGATTCTGAATCCTACAGGTCACCCTGCATTGGCAATCGTGTGCCGCAAGGGCCGGGTCTCGCAAAAATGACTCCCCGCTCCACAACCCGCAAACGCGTACTCAGCGGCATGCGCCCGACTGGGAAGCTGCACCTCGGCAACTTCGTCGGGGCGTTGCAGAACTGGGTTGGAATGCAGGACCAGTACGAATGCTTCTTCTGCGTGGTCGATTGGCACGCGCTCACTACCGATTATGCGGACACTTCGCGCGTGAAGGAGAATTCTCTCGAGGTCGCCTTCGACTGGCTGGCCGCGGGCCTGGATCCGGACAAGTCCGTCCTGTTCTTCCAATCCCATGTGCCCGAGCACGCCGAACTCCACCTGCTCTTCTCGATGATCACGCCTCTGGGGTGGCTCGAGCGCGTGCCCACCTATAAAGAGCAGCGGGAGAACATCAAGGACAAAGACCTGGGGACCTACGGATTTCTCGGCTATCCGCTTCTGCAGGCAGCCGACATTCTGGTTTACAAGGCGGACTGCGTTCCGGTGGGCGAAGATCAGGTCGCGCACGTAGAGCTGACCCGTGAGATTGCGCGGCGCTTCAACAGTTTTTATGGCGGGACTAACCCAGTATTTCCTGAGCCGCAGAGCCTGCTGACTCCTGCCGCCAAATTGCCCGGCACCGACGGGCGCAAGATGTCGAAGTCATACGGCAACACCATTATGCTGGCCGACCCGGAACCCGTCGTGCGTCAGAAGTTGAAGACGATGGTGACGGATCCGGCACGGGTGCGGCGTTCCGATCCCGGCAATCCGGATCTTTGCCCAGTGGGCGATCTGCACAAAATCTTCAGCAGCCAGCAAACAATTGCCAAGGTGAATGACGGTTGCCGCACGGCGGGCATCGGCTGCATTGAGTGCAAGAGTTGGGCGGCCGACTCTCTCGTACGACTGTTGAATCCCATACAGGAGCGCAGGAAGAAATTTGAGCAGAATCCGCGCCTCGCCTGGGATATCCTTGAGGCGGGTAGCCAACGCGCGCGCCAGGCCGCGGGCGAAACGATGCAGGATGTGCGGGCTTCGATGCACATGTCCATGGACTATGAGGCGCCTCAAAGAAGAGCGGAGTAGCCGAAAGCGCGGCGACAAACAGCGATGAATGAAGAAGCAAAATTCATTTCCAGTGCCCCAGCGGCGACCCTTCCGGTTCTCGCGGGCACTCACTCTGCTGACAAGGCGAATGACTCCTCCAAAAAAGAGGAGAGCGATTTCCCTTTCGCAGTTGCCGTGGACAATGTTTATGAAGGCCCGCTGGATCTTCTGCTCGATCTGATCCGCAAGCAGGACATTGATATCTACGATATTCCGATCGCAAAGATCACTGCCCAATATTTGGCTTATGTGGAGAAGATTCGCGACCTCGACGTGAACATCGCCGCGGAATTCATATACATGGCTGCTGTGCTGATTCACATCAAGTCGAAGATGCTTCTGCCTCGCGATCCGCTGGCCGGCCCCGGGGAGCCGGAAGATCCGCGCGGCGAACTGGTGAATCGCCTGCTGGAGCATGAAAAATTCAAGTCAGCCGCACAGATGCTGCTGCAGAAGCAGCAGATTGAAGACGCAGTATTGTCCAATCCCTCGCTGAAAGAATTCCTGGACGACGAGGGCACGGAGCCCGAAATTGCAGCCGATGTCATCGACCTGGTCAAGATGTTTCAGCAGGTGCTCGAGCGGGTGCGCACGCGCCCCGTCCTGAATGTCGACGAGGAAACCGTCACGGTCGGGCAAATGATCGATTATCTCCGGCGCCGCTTGTCCCTCGAAGACCGGCCCATCCGACTGAAGCAGCTTTTGATGAAAGTGCAATCCAGGCAGGCTCTGGTCTGCATGTTCCTGGCGCTGCTGGAACTCGTGCGCCTGCAGGCCATCCAGGTGCGCCAGGACAAATTGTTCGGCGAAATCGCGGTGCGCAAGCACACGCATTTCGAGGAAGTGATGAACCAGCAAGCGGCCGTTCGCGACGACTGGAGATGAGAATCAGCAATAGTGCTCTGTGATCAGCGGGATATCTTTTTGAGCACTGGCCATCAGCCACTGACCACTATGTCTTTAAAAGCTCAGCTCGAAGCCATCATTTACGCAACCGAGATGCCCATCACACTGGAGCAGATGACCGCGCTGGTGAAAGACACCGTCGTCGCCGACGGCATATCTGGAGACGGAGAGATTAAGTCTCGGGTGCGCTCCTGCCTGGAAGAGCTCGTCGGCCAATACGGATCCGAGGATCACGGGATCGAAATCCGTCAGGTCGCAGGCGGCTATCGCATGTCCACCAAACCCGAGCAGCACGAAGTGGTGCGGTCGTTCGCCAAGAGCCTCAAGCCTCCCATCCGGCTCTCGCTGCCAGCGCTGGAAACTTTGGCCGTGATTGCTTACAAGCAACCGGTAACCGTTCCCGAGATCAATGACATCCGCGGTGTAGATTCCGGCGGCGTTATCGGAACTCTGCTCGAGCGCAAGCTGATCACCACCGCGGGACGTAAACAGGTCATCGGGCGGCCCATTCTGTACAAAACCACGAAGGAATTCCTTATGCGATTTGGGCTGAAGGACGTAAATGAATTGCCCAGCATGGAGGAGTTCGAAAAGTTGGTCGCGGAATCATTTCAGTCCGAGTTGATGCCAGCCGAGACCGCGACAGAACCTGAGCAGGCACAGCCCCGCAACGGGCAACCGGCAGGCGTCGACGCCCAGTCGGACGGGGCCCAGCAGCTTTCGGAAGCCCCAGAGCAGAGAGTAGAGGAAACGGAAAAGGCGGGATAAGCCGCCACCCCAGCTCTTGTATCTGGCCCAGCATCGCTGAAACGGTGCGGAACTTATCCGCCCCACCCAGTCTTCGCTGATGCAGTAGCGGGTGCACAGCTCCTTCGTCCGTTCTAGTGGTAGCATCCTACCTACATGCCTGCGGAACGCCTGCAAAAGATCATCGCCGCCGCCGGAGTCGCCTCCCGCCGCAAAGCCGAAGAATTGATCAGTTCCGGCCACGTAAAGGTCAATGGAACCACGGTCACCGAACTGGGCAGCAAGGCTGATCCGGAAACTGATCACATCCGCGTCAATGGCAAGCTGCTTCACCCCAGCGGACAGCGTCATGCATATTTCCTGCTGAACAAGCCCAAAGGTTACGTCACCACCATGAGTGATCCCCAGAAACGGCCTACAGTGATGGACCTGCTCCGCGGGATCCGAGGACGCGTCTATCCTGTGGGACGGCTAGACTATGCCAGCGAAGGTCTACTGCTCCTCACCAACGATGGAGAACTGGCGAACCAACTCATGAAGGCGGCTTCCCACGTGGCTAAGACTTACCTGGTTAAAGTAGCCGGCACTCCCCGCGAAGAAGCTCTGGAAAAATTACGCAAAGGGTTGTCCATAGCAACCGACAACGGCAAGCGCGTGCGCTCCGCTCCGGCTGCTGTTCGCGTGATCAAAGAAGCCGCCAATCCCTGGTATGAAATCACCCTGATCGAGGGGCGCAATCGCCAGATCCGGCGCATGTTTGAGGCGGTTGGCCACCATGTCGAGAAAATCAAAAGGGTTGGGTACGGCCCTCTCACTCTGGATGTGCCGCCCGGAGAATTTCGTCAACTTACGCTGAAGGAAGTGCAGCGCCTGAAATCGGCAACCAAAGGTACGGACAAGAAATCCCCGCGATGAGCTGCCCACATGACCCGATTCTTTGATCTGATGTCCCTGCCCGCGCGCGAGAGCTTGGGCTTTTCTTCCAACCATGACAGGACGAATGTTGGATCTGCCGTGATCCGGCTCGATGCCAACGAGAACCCGTTTGGCCCTTCACCCCTCGCTCTGGAAGCGGCAGCCGCCGCCCTGAATACTTCGAATCTCTATCCCGACGACGACTCCATCCCGCTGCGCCGGAAGCTTGCAGACGTGCACCAGATTCCCGGCGAACAGATCCTGATCTGCGCCGGCTCAACGCAGATGCTCTCGCTACTCTGCCAGACCTTGCTCGGGCCCGGGCTCAACGCGATTAGCAGCGAGCGCTCCTTTGTCGTTTATGGAATGGCGGTGCGTGCCAGCGGAGCACAACTGATCGAAGCCCCCATGCGTGGCGACCACATCAATCTCCCCGCCATCCTGGACCTGATTAACGAGCACACGCGCCTGATCTTCCTGGCAAATCCGAACAATCCAACCGGGACGATGCTCGATGCGGAGTCGATCGACCAGTTCATTGCACAGGTCCCCGGCCATGTCGTCATCGTGCTCGACGAGGCGTATTACGAGTTTGCCGCGCATTTTGCGGAGAAGCGCAAAGTGAACTATTCCCGGTCTCTCGACTACCTGCGGGGAACGGAAAATGTGGTCGTGCTCAGGACATTCTCGAAAGTTCACGGCCTGGCTGGCCTGCGCATCGGTTACGGCCTGGGGCCCGCCGAGCTCATGGCTTACTGTGCACGGATGCGCAATACATTTTCAGTTTCATCCGTCGCGCAAGCTGCCGCGCTCGCGGCCACCGCGGATGAAGATCACGTTCTGGAGACACTCGCCAACAACGCAGAACAGTCTCAGATTCTGGGCGTCGGTCTTTCTGAATTGGGCTTTCATGTGGTCCCGACCTGGGCAAACTTCTTGTATTGCAGCGTAGGTCAAGACGCGGCCGCCTTTGCCCAACGCCTTCGTGAGCAGGGCATCAGCGTGCGGCCTTTGGAGGCTTGGGGCGCAATGGGATGTATTCGCGTCACTATCGGCACGCCCCAGCAGAATGATGCCTTCCTGCATGCCGCCCAAAAGATCGCTCGCAGGTCTCCCGACACGCGCATTGTGGGACAATAGACGGCTCTCTGCGCATCACCAATGCTATCTTTGCCGGAGAAACCGATGAGGCCACTCGTCCCGCTACTATTGCTGGTCATCACGACGACTGCTACTTGCACTTCGCACGCCCAGAATGCCGCCCCCATGCGGGAGTTGACTTGGGACACATACCTCGACAAAGTGCAAGGTGCGTGGATGGGCAAGATGATCGGGGTCACCTTTGGCCAGCCATGGGAATTCCAATACCAGAACACGCCCATTGGATTCGATATCACCGATTGGCCGCTCTCGCCCACTCGCATGGAGGCTTACCGGGCGGAAGCCGCCAATAAGCCCGGCCAGGAAAATTGGGAACCCATTACCCGCGAAGCCGACGATCAGAAGATCGTCATCATCCACGACTTCATCGCCAACTCCGAAAAGGAACATCCCAGCTTCGGCGCTCCCGACAACGACGACATCTACATCAATCTGCTATTTCTCTACTGCCTGCGGCGCTACGGTATCGATGTTGATCCTGTAACCGTCGCGCACGAGTGGAGCGCCAAAATCCGGCAAGTCTGGCATGCCAATGATGCTGGCCTGAAGAACATTCGCAAGGGCATCCTGCCGCCGGATTCCGGGAACCCGCGATACAACCTGCACGCCGACGACATCGATTTTCAGATCGAGTCTGACGTCTTTGGAATGATCTCCCCGGGCATGCCCCTGATATCGAACCGCTACGGCGAACGCATGGGCCACATTATGAATTACGGCGACGGCGTCTATGGGGGGATGTTCATTTCGGCGATGTATACCCAGGCATTTTTCGTGAAAAACATTCGCGAGGTGGTCGAGAACGGGCTGAAGGCGAT
Source organism: Candidatus Sulfotelmatobacter sp. (assembly GCA_036376495.1). GTDB lineage: Bacteria > Acidobacteriota > Terriglobia > Terriglobales > Acidobacteriaceae > Sulfotelmatobacter. The sequence goes on from DASVAE010000054.1 coordinate 17,979, forward strand.
TCCCGCCAAGAGCCTGTACGCGCAGTTGATTCGCGATGTGATCCGCTGGCATGACGAGAATCCCAATGACTGGCTGAAAACCTGGCATCTGCTGCAGGCGAAGTGGGGTGAGGTCGATCACTGCCCCGACGGCTACAAGCGGCCCTTCAACATTGATGCCAAGCTAAACGGCGGCTACGTGGTCATGGGCCTTCTCTATGGCGAAGGTGACTGGTACAAGACCATGAACTATGCCACCCGCGGCGGTCAGGATGCCGATTGCAATCCTTCGAACGCCGCAGGAATTCTTGGAACACTGATCGGGGCCCACGCCATTCCACCCCAATACCGCGAACCCCTACACAACACCTACTGGAATAAGACGCTGGCCGGGCTTCCCGACTCCTACGAGATTGACGTCCTCTCCGAAGACACTGCGCAGGTGGGATTGAAGGTGTTGTTGGCCAATGGCGGTGAGATCACCACTCGCAACGGCAAGATGGTGATGAGAATCCCGCGCCAGGAGCCAGTCGCGCCTGCTACCCTGGAACAAATCGAGTGGATCGACGACAAGCCAGTCCTGAAATAGGCCTCAGGCCAGATCCGGCAGGCGCGCTGCTCCGTAAAGCCCGGCATCGCTTCCCAGCAGAGCTTGCGTGATGATGGTCTTCTTGCGCGAGTAATTTGCGATCTGCGCCGACGCGCCTTGCTTCTTGGCCGTTGCGTCATCGGGAGCGCTGGCGGCATACACCAGCGATCGCTCGCGCAGTTCAGCGAACATTTTGGGCGCAAAGGCATCCCAGGCGCTAACCACTCCTCCGCCAATCACAAACATGTCCAGATCAAGAACGTTGACCAGATCGGCCATAAGGATTCCGAGGGCCTCGCCAAAGCGTTCGAAGATGCGCTGCGCGTCGAGGTTCCCCTGAATGGCCAGAATGTATACAGATTTTGCACTGAACTCCGGATCGGAACTCGCAGCTTTCGCCAGCTCGGGGGCCTGGCCGGACTCAATCGCCTCGCGCGCCATCCTCACCACCGCAGTCGCGGACGCGTACCGTTCTGCGCACCCACGGTTCCCGCAGCCGCAAAGCACGCCCTTGGGCTCGATGGTCACGTGACCGAACTCTCCTGCCATGCCGCTCATCCCATAAAACAGTTTGCCGCCGAGGACAATGGCGCCGCCGATTCCTGTGCCTAGAGTGAGCATCGCCATGTTCTCGACATCGCGCCCCGCTCCCAGCCACTTTTCTCCCAGGGCAGCGACGTTCGCATCATTATCCAAAAAGATGCGCGCTCCGAGGCGGCGCTCGATCTCATCGCGCACCGGATAGTCCGTCCATCCCGGCAGGTTAGCGGATTTCCGCATCATGCCCTTTTCAACATCGATGATGCCGGGCACGCCGATGCCCGCTCCCAGAAAGCGTCCCGTGCCGCGATACTGCTCGGTTAAGCGATGAATGGCCTCGCACATCTCGCCAATGACGTAATCGCGTCCGAGGGCGACCTTCACGCCCAACGTAATTTTTTCCAGGAGCTGCCCCTCGGTGGTAATCGCGGCAATCCGCAGGTTGGTGCCGCCCATATCAACGCCAATGGAGTAGTCAGACATAACGGATGAGGGTAACAGAAATATTGCCCGATTGATGATTGCTGATTGATGATTGAAACCCCTCTCGCATATGGGTTTTTCAATCAACAATCATCCATCAGCAATTTACTTTTGGCACTTCGGACAATAATGACTGCTGCGTCCGGCAATGACCACGCGCTTAATTGGCGTCTTGCACACTCGGCAGGGCTCTCCTTCGCGGCCGTATACGCGATGGTGCAGCTGGAAAAATCCTTCCTCCCCGTCCGCATCCACGTAATCCGAGATGGACGAACCGCCCAGCGCAATCGCTTCGCTTAGCACTTGTTGCAGCCCCGTGTATAGCTTCGCTAACTCATCGCGCGTCATGCTCGAGGCCCGGCGGCGGGGGCGAACGTCGGCGCGGAACAACGCTTCGTCCGCATAGATATTCCCCACCCCGCGCAAAAGTCTCTGGTTCAACAGCGCGCTCTTGATGGGAGTCTTGCGGCCGCGGAAAAGTGTGACAAAGCGAGCGAGATCGACTTCCAGCGGTTCAACGCCAGTGGCATCGAATGCCGTGGCCACGCTCAGTCGTCCGAAGCGGCGCGGATCCACGAAGCGCAGTTCCCGGCCCGAGGCCAGCCTCAGAATCGCATGCGTGTGCTTCGCAACCTCGGTCTGCGGCTCGCAAACCCGCAAGCTGCCAGTCATACCGAGATGCACGATCCATTGCACGTGGGATGCGGCACGGGAGGCCTCGCCTGAGTTGGCGATATCTTCAGGTGATGTTTTCCGGCGTGTTCTTGATTTAATGCGCGAAAGCCTTTGTGGCTCGAAATCAGGCTCCAGATCAAAGACAATGTGCTTGCCCATGCGCCGCACGGAATTGATCCGACTGTACTCCAAAGCTTTTGCGATTTGAGCGGCTGGCGATTTGAGCGGCTCTTTTTTCTGCCCCAGCCACACGGATTCGATGACGTCTCCTGTGACCCGCTTTGCCAGGCCGCGCGCAATGGTTTCGACTTCGGGCAGTTCAGGCATGAGATATTCAAACGCGGCAGATGCCCACGTGAGCCAATCAGAGTGCTACAGCCTTTCCTATTTCTTCAAGAACGTACCTTTCTCAAGTTCGTTGAAGGCCTGCTGCAACTCTTGCTGCGTGTTCATCACAATGGGCCCGTACCATGCGACCGGTTCTTGCAGCGGTTTGCCGGAGACCAGCAGAAAGCGGATGCCGTCCTCTCCCGCTTGCACGGCAACTTCATCGCCCCGGTCGAAGATCACCAGCGAACGATTTTGGGCGTCGGCCGGAGGATGTGTGTCGGCCCATCCCACGCTCTCGGTCGGCACTGCTAAGGGGGCTGAGGCGTTACAGAATTTTCCGTCGCCCGCGAATACGTACGCGAAAGCGTGACGCGTGGTTTCGACAGGAAGGACTTTGCGCTCGCCCGCAGGTACCGATACATCCAGATAAATGGGATCAGCCGCAATGCCATCCACCGGGCCCTTCTTTCCCCAAAAACTGCCGCAGACAATCCGAACGTGCGTGCCGTCATCGTCAGTAATCTCGGGAATTTCGCCGGTCTTCACTTCCTGATAGCGCGGTGCGGTCATCTTAAGGGCGGACGGCAGGTTCGCCCATAGTTGAAAGCCGTGCATTCGCCCCGTAGCGTCGCCCTTGGGCATCTCCTGATGAATGATCCCGCTCCCGGCCGTCATCCACTGCACATCTCCGGCCGAGATCGCTCCGTGATTTCCCATGCTGTCCCCATGCTCCACGGTTCCCGCAAGCACATAGGTCACCGTCTCAATTCCCCGGTGCGGATGCCAGGGAAATCCAGCCAGATAATCTTCAGGGACATCGTTGCGGAAGTCATCCAGCAGCAGAAAGGGATCAAACTCTCCCGTGTTGCCGAAGCCGAAGGCTCGCCGAAGATGCACTCCGGCGCCCTCAAGGGTGGGTTTGGATTTGATTAGCCGCTTGACGGGTCGAATGGACATAACTCCTCCACAGTCACAGCCGATACATTGTACGTGTGGAGGTTTGGATGCCGCGCGGCCCTGTTTGGACGCGGGCCCGCAGAATTGCTAGGCGAAGGCTGGGATAAAACTAGTCCTTCAGCGGCACCACGGGGCTGCCATCCCGGCACAAGGTCGCAACCCGCTGCAAATTGCCATTCGCTTGTGGGACGGTCATCACAGGACCGTAGCAGTAAATCGCATGACCACTGGCGGCGAAATACCATCGGCCACCGCGCGAGTGCTTGGACAACTGGCTCGTGGGTTGCGCCACGGGTTTTCTGGGACCTAACCAGCCAGACGGCAGACTCAACAACAATGCTAGGGTCAGAAGCTTCATTGTTTCCACCTGGGTCTTAACTTCCTACCTGAGTTGCCAGAACGCTTACCGGTGAAGCTTGAAAAGCCGCAGGTCTTCGCCTGCTTGATTGGACTAAATAGTGACCAGCACCCGTGAATTGTCCCCAACATCGGATGCGGGCTTTGCTGGCATGCGGAACGGCTTCTGCTGTGCTGCCCGGTCTTGCACACTCAACTGCGAACCTGCCTGGGAAGACGGGGTTTTGTTGCTTGGTGCCTGGGTCGACGGGTTCTGCGGTACGATCTGCTGCGGTCTGGCCGTTTTGGGCGCTTGCGCCGCTTCTTGCCTGTGAGCGTTCGCCTTAGCTGCGGAAAGTTCTTTGCTGTCGGTTAACAGTTCACGGATCAGCCCGCGTTGGGACTCGATGGTCTGACCCTGTTCCACAATCAGCATGGTCATCAGGGCATAGGAGATTAGGAACAGAACGGTCAGAAGCGGTAGCCACCCATTCTTCTTGCGGGCGGCGACCTCAATCAGCGGTGCTTCCGCGGGGTCAATAGTCCCAAATAGGGTCGTCAAGGAGCGCTCCGGTCATTTGCCTCGGCCAGCAGGCAACTTCACAAATGCACCCTTTGCGCCAATTTGTCTCACGAGCGTAAATGTATGAAGGAGCCGCAGTTACATATCAATTTAGCCCCGTGCAGAGTCGTTCCCAAGTGCAACTCGGTGCACATTATGAGAACCCTTCATTTGCGCCTTCAGGAGGTTAGGCTAGGTTTGATCTCTGTGGGTCCGAATCTCGGTTACTCCGGTTACCCGGAAACAACGGTCGCGGCAAGAGACGTTGCAAGCACGCATACTACGGGATATCGTGCCGATCCTATCCACGATTCGGAGACCCGACCACTTACTTGCCTAGCACCAGCTTGGCGATAGTAGCCAGCTGCATGTTTGAGGTGCCCTCGTAGATCTTGCCGATCTTCGCATCGCGCCAGTATTTCTCGACCGGATAATCCTTGGTGAAGCCGTAGCCGCCATAGATTTCGATGGCCAGGGAGGTTACTCGTTCGGCGACTTGCGATGCGAATAGTTTGGTCATGGCCGCTTCTTTGACGAAATTCACCCCCGCATCTTTCATCCGGGCGCAGTTGTAAACCATCAGGCGCGCCGCCTCGAGTTCGGTCGCCATCTGCGCAATCTGGAACTGGATACCCTGATTCTCAGCGATCGCCTTGCCGAACTGCTTGCGTTCCAGAGCGTACTTGCAAGCGAACTCCCATGCCCCGCGCGCCAATCCGACCATCTGGGCGCCAATGCCGATGCGGCCTTCATTCAGTGTTTCAATGGCGATCTTGTATCCCTTGCCCGGTTCCCCCAGCACGCTTTCTTTCGGCACGCGGCAGTCTTCGAGAATCAGTTCGCAGGTGGAGGACGCCCGGATACCGAGTTTGTCCTCCTTCTTGCCGACCGTAAATCCCGGGAAGTCTTTTTCGATCAGAAACGCAGTAATGCCTTTGTACCCGGCGCTAGGATCGAGCGTGGCGAAGAGCACGAACAGGCCGGCCTCTTTGCCGTTGGTGATCCACAGCTTGCGCCCGTTGAGAACGTATTCGGATCCCTTCAGCGCAGCCCGTGTCTGCAGGGCGAAAGCATCAGAACCGGAGCCCGCTTCGCTTAGCGCGTAGGCGCCCAGGAGTTCACTGGCCAGGCGGGGCAGGAACCGTTTCTTCTGCTCGTCATTTCCCCAGCGCAGCAAGGCATTGTTGACGAGCGTATTCTGCACGTCCACGATGACTCCGGATGACGCATCCACCCGGGAAAATTCTTCCACCGCCAAGATAGCCTCGAAGAACTTACCGCCGCCTCCGCCATACTGTTCCGGAATCTCGATGCCCATCAGCCCGAGCTGAAAAAAATCGTGCAGTAGCTCTTTCTCGAACACGCCTTTCTCGTCCATTTCCTTCACGTGGGGACGGATCTTCTCATCCGCGAACTGTCGAATGTTGTCCCGAAAAAGAATTTCGTCTTCGGTCAGGGTAGTCAGCGGGGCGGGCTGGGCAGTTTGCAGAGTCTCAGGCATAAACGCACCTTCGTCGCGGCACTGGGCCGACGAGTAATGGTAGCACTTCCATCTCGCATGCACGGATGGGGCACTTCCGATTCATCCTCCCAATCTGTTACTGTTTTCTGTTTGCCTGCGCCAGCGGTGACTGATGTCACAGCACTGCCGGGCGGCGCGTGAAAAGATTCACTGCCTGGCTTGGAGAGGCTGCAAACCTGGGCCGGCACAGGCGGCACGGAAAGGAAGAGAGCGTGATCGTCGGAGTTCCGAAGGAAACATATCCAGGAGAACGTAGAGTTGCCCTGGTTCCCGCCGTCATCCCCAACATCACAAAAGCGCAAATGGAAGTGATCGTAGAGACTGGAGCGGGCGAGCAGGCCGGATATCCCGATGCTGCATACGTGGAGAAGGGCGCCAAGATCGTTGCTGACCGGCCAACCGTGTTCCGCAGCGCCGATGCTGTTCTGCAGGTGCTCTGCTATGGCTCCAATGACGTCAACGGCAAAGACGATCTGCCGCTTTACAAATCGGGCCAGGCGCTGATTGGGTTCCTGCGGCCGTTTGGCGGGATGGACACGCTCCAGCAGATCGCGAAAGCGGGGGTGACGTCCTTTTCCGTTGAACTGATGCCTCGTACGACTCGCGCCCAGAGCATGGACGCGCTCTCTTCCATGGCTACGATTTGCGGCTACAAAGCCGTATTGCTCGCTGCCGAGACCTCGCCGCGTGTCTTCCCCATGATGACCACGGCTGCGGGCACGATTACTCCCGCGCGCGTGTTCGTTATCGGTGCCGGCGTCGCCGGATTGCAGGCAATCTCTACCGCTCGCCGGCTCGGTGCCGTCGCCTCGGCCTATGACATGCGTCCTGCCGCCAAGGAGCAGGTCCAGAGCCTGGGAGGTCGATTCATCGAATTGCCCATCCAAGCCCAGAATGCGCAGGACGCCCGCGGTTACGGTACCGCGCAGGATGAAACCTTTTATGCGCGTCAACGCGAACTGCTGACCAAAGTCGTAGCTGAAAGCGACATCGTTATCAGCGCAGCCGTGATTCCGGGCAAGAAGTCTCCGGTACTGATTACAGCCGACATGGTAAAGGGCATGGCTCCGGGTTCGGTGATCGTGGATTTGGCCGCCGAGCGCGGCGGCAACTGCGAACTCACGCGCATGGGAGAGACTGTCAAGGTAAAGGGTGTCTCGATTATCGGAGCGATTAACCTGGCCAGCAGCGTTCCTTACCATGCCAGCCAGATGTATGCGCGCAACCTGATGACTTTTCTTACCTACATGGTCAAAGACGGGAAGCCGCAGTTGAATATGCAGGACGAAATCATCCGCGAAACCATGATCACCAGTGGTGGAGAAATCATCAACGCGCGGGTGCGAGAATTTTTCAAGCTGCCCGCTGCAGCGACCGGAGACGGAAGGCAAGCAAAGGAGCAATGATGCCAGCGGATTTCATTTCCAATCTATACGTGTTTATCCTGGCCGGCTTCGTAGGGTTTGAAGTGATCCGGCGGGTTTCTCCCCTGTTGCACACGCCGCTGATGTCGCTGACTAATGCCCTCGATGCGATCGTGGTGGTGGCGGCGATCATCATCGCCGGGCGGCATGAAACGACACTGACCACCATCCTGGGCGCCATTGCCGTGGCGGCTTCGTTCAGCAACATGGTGGGTGGATTCGTGATTACCGACCGTATGCTGCGAATGTTCAAGTCCGGCAGGTCGAAACAATCATGACCGGACTGGCCCTGCAGCAGTATCTCGATTTCGCGTACATCGCCGCGGTTGTTCTCTTCATTCTTTCCCTCAGGTTTCTGAGTTCGCCCACGACCGCGCGCATGGGCGTACTGTGCGGCGAGATTGGCGCCGCGCTGGCGGTCGTCGCCACGCTCTATCACCCCGAGGTGGCGCACTACAAGTGGGTACTCATTCCTCTCATTATTGGCGCTGGCATTGGTGTCCCGCTTGGACTGGTGCACATGACGGCGGTGCCGCAACGAACGGCGTTGAGTCACGCGTTCGGCGCGCTTTCCGCTGCCATGATTGGCATTGCCGAGTACTACGTAGGCACGGAACCCGTCACGCGTTTTCAGATGGGGGAGATCGGGCTGGAAGTCATTATCGGCTCGCTGACGTTTACTGGCAGTCTCATCGCCGCGGGAAAGCTGCAGGAAATCCTGCCCCAACGGCCCATCGTATATCGCGGGCAAAATATTGTCAGCCTTTCGGTGCTCGCGGCAGCGCTGCTGTTGGCGGTTGCGCTAGTGGTGAATCCCGGTAACGCCATCCTGTTTCCAATCATGGTTATTGTGGCCCTGATTTTTGGCGTGCTGCTGGTGACGCCCATCGGTGGCGCCGACATGCCGACGGTGATCTCGCTGCTGAATTCCTACGCGGGCTTTTCGGCGGCACTGCTGGGATTTGTTCTGAACAGCAAGGTGCTGGTCGTGGCGGGCGCACTCGACGGTTCTTCCGGCTTCATTCTCTCGGTGATCATGTGCAAGGCCATGAATCGGTCTTTTACCAACGTGATGTTCGGAGCGTTCGGGCAGGTGCAAACATCGGCGGCAGGCGTCAAGGAAGAACGGGTGGTCCGTAGCGCGAATCCCGAAGAAGCAGCGTCCATTTTGTCCACGGCGAACAAAGTGGTAATCGTCCCGGGATACGGAATGGCCGTCGCCCAGGCGCAGCACAAAGTTCGCGAGCTTTACGACGTGCTTACGAAAAAGGGGATCGATGTCCGCTTCGCGATCCACCCGGTTGCGGGACGCATGCCCGGCCACATGAACGTCTTGCTGGCCGAAGCTGACATTCCTTACGACCGCTTGATCGAGATGGACGAGATCAATGGCGACTTCCCGCAGACCGATGTCGCACTCGTAATTGGCGCCAACGATGTGACCAACCCCGCGGCGCGCAGCGACCAGTCGAGTCCAATTTTCGGCATGCCGATCCTCGACGTCGACAAGGCTCATACTGTGATGGTCATCAAGCGCAGCATGAATCCGGGATTCGCGGGAATCGACAACCCTCTCTATTACATGGACAACAACCTCATGCTGTTCGGCGATGCCAAGCAGTTCGTCGGCAGCATCGTGCGCGAACTGGGCGCAGGACATTGATTCCCTAGATCAAGGTAGGTTAACGAGCGCAGCTTATGAGAACTCAATTATGTCTGTCGGCCGTACTCTTCGTCTCGGCTTTATCGACGGCTCAATCGCAACCCCAACTGAACGTCATGCCCATGCCGTCGAGCGTGCAGCAAGGTACTGGGCAACTGCACATCAGCGAAGCGTTTTCGGTAGCCGTTACCGGAACACACGATGCTTCCCTGGATAGCGGCGCGCAGCGGTTCAGCAAGCAGCTGTCGCAGATCACAGGCATCCCCTTCCGCGCCAATACCTCGGGGGCGCCGACGCTCGAAGTTCATGCCGACCACGGGCGCGAAGCCGTTCAAAAGCTTGGGGAAGATGAATCGTACGAACTCACAGTCACTGCGGCCGGCGCAAAGATCACGGCGCCGAATCCCTTAGGCGCGCTGCACGGGCTACAGACGTTTCTGCAGTTGGTGCAAATCGGTTCGAATGGTTTCGCGGTTTCGGCACTGACCATCAAAGATCAGCCTCGCTTCCCCTGGCGCGGTTTGCTCATTGACGTCAGCCGCCACTTCATCCCCATCGATGTCCTCAAGCGCAATCTCGATGGCATGGCCGCGGTGAAGATGAACGTCCTGCACTGGCATCTTTCCGACGACCAGGGCTTCCGCGCCGAAAGCAAGAAGTTTCCCAAGCTGACCGGGATGGGTTCGGAGGGCAAGTTCTACACGCAGGAAGAAATCCGGGATCTGATCGCCTACGCTCACGATCGCGGTATCCGTGTCATTCCCGAATTCGATACGCCCGGCCACAGCCGCTCCTGGTTCGTGGGCTATCCCGAACTGGCCAGCAATCCGGGACCGTTCACGGTCGAGAACGAAAACGGGAATCAGTCTGTAACCGATCCCACCCGCGAAGACACTTACAAGTTCATGGACAAGTTTGTCGATGAGATGGGAAAGCTGTTTCCCGATCAGTTCTTCCACATCGGTGGCGATGAGGTGGATCCAAAGTACTGGGATTCCAATCCCAAAATTCAGGCCTTTAAACAAGCGCACGGCATGAAAACGGACCAGGACTTGCAGGCGTATTACAACCAGCGCCTGGAGAAGATTCTGGCCAAGCATCACAAAACCATGGTGGGCTGGGATGAGATTCTTCACCCCGATTTGCCGAAGGACATCGTGGTGCAATCATGGCGCGGACAGGAGTCCTTAGCCAAGGCCGCAGAACAGGGCTACCGTGGCCTCCTGTCCTACGGCTACTACGTCGATCTCATGTGGCCCGCGGCGCGGCACTATGCGGTCGACCCAATGAGTGGCGCCGCCGCGAACCTCACGCCCGAACAGAAAGCCTTGATCCTGGGAGGCGAGTCCGCCCAGTGGGCTGAATGGGTCACGCCCGAGAACATCGACTCCCACATATGGCCACGCAATGCGGCCATTGCTGAGAGGCTTTGGTCCCCACAGAATGTAACCGACGTGAATTCGATGTACACGCGCATGCATGCCGTCGGTCTTGAGCTTGAAGCGCTCGGTCTAAGGGAATATTCGACCCGCGACCGGATGTTGCACCGCATGGCAGGCACTTCTGACATTACTGCTCTCCGCGTGCTGGCGGACGTGGTCGAACCGGTCAAGGACTACAACCGGTGGGATGACGCCAAAGGCCCGATCGATTTTCACGCGCCTCTGACTCGCCTGATCGACGCGGCGTATCCCGAGAGCGATACGGCACGCGAGTTCAGCGCCCTGGTCCAGCAATTCATCCAGAGTGGATACAAAGATCAAGCCGCCGAAGCCAAGATTCGCAACTGGCTCACGCTGTGGCGAGACAATGACGCGCAACTGGAGCCCTTGTTGCACCAATCGTCGCTGCTGCAGGAAGACATCCCCATCTCCCAGAACCTGGCAATGGTCGCCGCCGCAGGCCTGCAAGCGCTGGATTATCTCGATAAAGGCGAGTCCGAGCCCGAGCTATGGAAGGCGCAGCAGATAGCGGTGACCGAAGTAGCCAAGAAACCCATAGCCGGTTTGCTGCTCCAGGTAACCGCTCCCATCGAGCAGCTGGTGCAAGCGTCCGCGCACGCGCGAACCGAGTGATTTGGCTGGAGTATAGAAGAGGAAGTTCTGGACATTGTCCGGAGGAAGCCCGGTCGAACGCATAGAGCTGTGCATCGGCTTGGGTTGAGCTAGCCTCAATGATCAAGGCATCAAGCCTTGGGTGCCTTAAACGGTATCCGCGCCGTGATATCCTTATAGCAGCAGCTGCGCACCATCTTGGCGGAAGTCCCCGCCGTTCCTGAAGCAATTCAGAAGAAGCTCAGCAGAAGAGAAGCCAGAACTATGCTTTCAGTCAGCAATGTCTCGATGCGCTACGGCGCGAAGGTTTTGTTCGAAGAAGTTTTCACCGCGTTTACCCCGGGGAAGCGGTACGGCTTGACCGGACCGAATGGCGCCGGAAAGTCCACGTTCATGAAGCTGCTTAGCGGCGAAATGGAGCCGCAGAAGGGCGCCGTCGTCCGCCCTCGCAAGCTCGGAGTTTTAAGCCAGGACCAGTTCGCCTTTGATGCCTTTACGGTGCTCGACACCGTCATCATGGGCAACAAGCGTCTCTGGGCTGCGCTACAGGAGCGTGATGCCATCTACACCAAGCACGATATGACCGATGAAGATGGCATGAAACTCGGGGAGCTGGAAGGTGTCGTGGGCGAAGAAGATGGGTACACCGCTGAGAGCGATGCCGCGATACTTCTCCAAGGTCTGGATATCTCCGAAGACTTGCACACGCGCAAGATGGGCGAACTGCAGGGCGGCCAAAAGGTCCGCGTGCTCCTCGCGCAGGCTCTCTTCGGCCATCCTCAAGCTCTTCTGCTCGATGAGCCTACGAACCACCTCGACCTGGATTCGATTCACTGGCTGCAGGGTTTTCTCAACGTTTACGATGGCGTCGTTATTGCTATCTCGCACGACCGTCACTTCCTGAACAGCATTTGTACGCACATTGCCGACATCGACTACGAAACCATCATCACCTACACCGGCACGTATGACGATATGGTCGTGGCCAAGACCCAGGTGCGCTCGCAGATCGAGGCGCAGAACGCTCAGCGCGAGAAGAAAATTGCGCAGTTGAACGAATTTATCGCACGATTCGCCGCCGGAACTCGTTCCAGCCAGGTGCAGTCGCGCCGCAAAGAAGTCGAGCGACTGCAGGTTACAGAACTGGCCCGGTCTAACATTCAGCGCCCCTTCATCAAATTCGAGCAGAAACGTCCTTCGGGCAAGCACATCCTCGAAATCGAGCACCTGACCAAGTCGTATGACGAGAAGCTCGTAATTCGTGACTTTACCGCCAGCATCACCCGGGGCGAAAAGATCGCTCTCATGGGACGCAACGGCGCGGGAAAAACTACGCTGCTGAATGCTCTGCTGGCGAATTCGCCGACCACCCCGGAAGCCGAACTGCGTAAAACCAGCGGCTACGACGGCCCGTTCGTTGACGGTGGCAAAGTCATTTGGGGGCACGAAGCTTCCGTCGGCTACTTCGCCCAGGACCATCGCAGTCTCATCGAGACTGGTACAACTGCCATCGACTGGCTACACCAGTGGAACCCGTCGGCGGTCACCGAAGAACTGCGCGGCATTCTCGGCCAGATGCTTTTTGCCCGCGACGAAGCTACCAAGAGTACCAACGTGCTGTCTGGTGGAGAAGCCGCGCGCCTGCTCTTCTGCAAGCTCATGCTGCAGAAGCCCAATGTTCTCATTCTCGACGAGCCCACCAACCACCTCGACCTGGAATCGATTAACGCGCTCAACATCGCATTGCAGCGCTATCCAGGCACGGTCCTGCTGGTCACGCACGACCACGATTTGATCGACGAAGTCGCTACGCGCGTGTGGCACTTCGAAAGCGATCACAAGATCACCGATTTCAAGGGAACCTACGAGGAATACCAGTCGGCAGCAGTCGCGGTCTAGCAATGAGCAATGAGCAACCGGCATGCCGGTTTGGCTCATCGCTCATTGCTCATTGCGCATTGCTAGCTCCTGCACCATTTCCGCTGCATGTAAATCAACCTGGTTCTCCACAGCCTTGCACAGCGATCCTAGTTGCGTTGTGCGCCCAAGTTGAAGATAATGAGCGCAAATGTCTTACTCGTCAGGGTCTTGTGTCCTGTGTACAGTCGAACCGATTTACTGAGGATTCTGCACGTCACACCGCGCCAGTTAGCCAACTGGGAACGCAGTGGTTTGGTGGCGCCCAACGAGAGCTATACCTTCTCCGATCTGCTTGAAATCAAAAAGATTCGCGACCTCTGCGCCATGAGCGTTCGCCCCAATGTAATCCGGGAGTCGCTGGAGGCCATGCGCAAGCAGGCGGCCGGGATTGAAAAACCTCTGCTCGAAGCCGGAACTTGGTCGACAAGGAAGCATCGCGTCGCGTTCCGCCATGAAGGCAAGCTGCTGGAACCGATCGCCGGACAGTTCCTGATGGATTTTTCCGAACGCGAGAAGGTTTTGACCACGACTCCCGTTCCGCGGCCGGAACCCACTCCCCGCGATCACGAAATTTCGGCGCTGTTCGCTCGTGGGATTGCCCTGGAAGAGAATCCCACCACCCAACCAGAGGCCATGGCGGCCTACCACAAAGTTTTGGAACTCGAACCCACGCATGCCGCCGCGCACATCAATCTGGGCACGCTGTACTACAACCGCCAGGAATTCGGCCACGCGGAAAAGCACTATCGCAGCGCCATTGAATCCGATGCCCGTTATGCCCTTGCCTATTTCGATCTGGGCAACGTCCTCGACGAAACTGGACGGGTGCAGGAAGCGGTGCAGACCTACAGGGTCGCTATTCAGCTGGCTCCCACGTACGCCGACGCACATTACAATCTCGCACTCGCCTACGAGAAGCTGCGGGAGCCACGCAAAGCTCTCAAGCACTGGCAAGCCTACATCCGGCTCGATACGTCAGGTCCCTGGGCCGTCCATGCCCGTAGCCAGATCAAACGTATTCTGCAAGCGGATGGACTCAAGCTTGTTTTCAAGCGCGCGTAGTCCTTGCAGGCATCTCTTCCCCACACGAGTGTGAACAAAAGCCGCGGCACAATAATTCAGCTGTGAGCTGATGCGAATCGGTAATGCCAAACTCGCGCGGCGCCAATGAGGTTTGTGTCATCGCCCAGTGAGGCCATGGCCAACTCCGTCTTATTCGCCGGCACGAAGCGGCAACCGCTACCAATGAGCGTGCGCATCCTCTCCATCATGAGGTCAGCACTCTTCATCACGCTGCCGCTCAGTACGATCGCGTCCGGGGTGTACAGGTTGATCAGATTGGCGAGCCCCAGTCCCAGATAGTAGGCCTCGGTCTCCACCGCCTGCGCCGCGACCTTATCGCCCTCCCGCGCCAGTTCGCAGATGCGTTTCGCCGTGATTCCATTGCCATGCGGATAGTCAGCTGGGGCATTGTGTTGCAACCATCCGACCATGGCCGGCCCGGCGGCGAGCGATTCCCAGCAACCGCGGAACCCGCAGCTACATTGTGGTCCCGCGGGATCGATGACGTGATGCCCAATCTCAGGATGCGCGCCATCCACGCCACGATAAAGTTTTCCGTCTAGGATAATGCCGCCGCCGATCCCGGTTCCGACCGTGACGTAGATCAGGCGCGTCCGGTTGCGTCCCGCTCCCCATCCGCCTTCGGCGAGCGCAGCGGCATCGGCGTCGTTCTCGAGCGCAACCTGCACACTAAAGACCTGAGCCAGATCTTTGACTGGACTCTTCCCTCTCCACCCTGGCAAGAAGTCGACATCCCCAAATTCGCCTCGCATGGGATCAACAGGCCCTGTCGACCCAATCCCGATACCTGTAACTTGCCCCCCTGCCCTCTGCGCAGTCCTGCGTAGCATGTGGGCAATGAGTTCGATCCCATCCGAATATCGGTTCGGGTCCGTGGGCGACTCCATTCGGGAGAGCACATTGCCCTTATCATCCACCATGCCAACGGCAATTTTGGTCCCGCCGATATCGACGGCTCCGATCATGAATACTCCGGTTGAATCGATTTCGCTTCTTCCAGAGTCATCCGCTTCTTGTGCCTGTAGGATAAGTTAGCCATGTGAATGGCAAGGGCCGAGCGGTAACCCAGTTCCACCGGGCCGTTCGCCGTGCCTGGCGCCGCCTGCTTCAGGAATGTGCGACTCGTTTGATCTGTCATGTTTCCTCGATAGGCCTCCCCGGACCAATGGGTCCGGAGCGGTTCGTGGTGGTTACAGCGCGCCCGCTTGCTGCAGCAACTTCTTCATCCCTGCCCAGCTCTTGCGCGTCGACTGCTCGGGAGAGCCTCCCCCGTTCCAGTGAGTCTCCAGACTTACTGCGAACCGATATCCATCTTGCTTGAGCGCACGGAACTGTCCTGCCCAGTCGATAAGGCCGCCCCCCATCGGCGCCCAGTCGTATTTCTTGCCCTTTTTCACGACGTCTTTGCAGTGGCAGTGCCCTATGCGGTCTTTCGGCAGCAGCTTGTATCCGTCGGGATATGGGATTTCGCCACTCGCGGCAGCGTTGCCCGGATCCCAATTCAACATGAATGCTGGCGCCTGCACCGCGGTGAGAACTTTTGCCGCCTCGGCTCCGGTTGCGGTGTTGCAGGCTGGCTCGTTTTCCAGGACCAGGATCAGTCCACTTTTGCCGCATTTTTCGGCCGCTTCCCGCAACTTGTCGTTCATGGCGGCGCGATAGGGAGTCTGATCCTCCAGGCGCCAGAAATCGAAGCAGCGCACGCGGTCTGTATCGAACGCCTTCGCCATTTCAATGGCGCGATCCAGGACTTCATCCTGCTGCTTCCAGTCGAATGCGGCGTTAAAGCTTTTTGCCTCACTGAACTTCGATTTGGGAGCACCGGGCCAATCCACTTTGAACAACGGGCTCGCAATGTCGGTAACCTTGAGCTGGTTCTTCTCAACAATGCGGCGGGCTTCCGCGACTTCCTTTTCATCGAGGCTGACGATGTTCTTCTTCCACATGCTGCGAAGTTCGATCCAGCGCATGCCGAAATCGCGAGCCGCCAGTTCGCAGACGTGGCCAAAGTCTTGCGAGATCTCGTCATTAATTACTCCTATCCGAAACGGCGAGCTGGAATCCTTTGGAGCTCCGAACGAGGGAATAGCATGGGCCGCGGTCACGGCGGCTATGCCAGCAAGGAATTCGCGACGTGCAATGGGAGTGGACATGCAGAAGTCCTCAAATCGTCTCTGACGAAGGATGCCAGTAAATCTATCACTTACGAAGGAATCGAGGGTAATCCGAGAGAATGGAGCAAGGTAGTGCTTTGAGCTTTCGAAAACCTGCCGACCTTCGCCCGGCCAGAGAGCCGAAGGCGGCTGTGTCTACATAGAGATTCAAGGGGCTTTCGCTATGAGGGTTGTTTGCGGGCAAAACAAAACGCCCCAGACTCACTTCTGAGTCTTGGGCGTCTGTTGATCAGCCCTCCCCCAAGTGCTGCTCGAGAACTACTGTAGCTTTGGGGTGCGCTCCGGTAAATGGCTCCCCCGTGCCATCCATAGCACCAAGGTGCTAGGGAGATAAGACCCTAAGAACAAAGGCTCTGAGAAATGGAGGGAATACGGCCGAGTTCTGCTCGGGTGAATAGCCGGGGCGACGGTCGCTATAGGTAATGCTCCGGCGTCAACTGGAGCGAGTTTCCGTGCCGGCAGTCCCGCGGCTGGCTGCCTTCGACAGTGCACGATCACCAGCCGCCACGCCAGGAGGGGTAACTGCCAGTCAAGTGCCCATTGGTAATTTGTCGTAACACAGGAGCCGATACAAAATCGACTTGCCTACCACTTCGTAGTCCAGCAAGCGGAGCTCTCTGTAGAACCCGCTTCGCTGAACAACTCAGACGATACAGAGTGAGGAGTGTATGTCCCGCGCGAAGGCAACAATTCTGTGTATCGACGACCACTGGAGTGGATTGATAGGGCGCAAGATGTTCCTGGAACAAAGCGGCTACGAAGTCCTCGAGGCGACGGGCTGGGATGACGGGCTGCGGCTGTTCCGCTCGCGCATCATCGATGCGGTCGTGCTTGATTACCAGATGCCGGGCATGCGGGGCGACGTGGTCGCGGCCAAGATGAAGAGCATCAATTCGCGCGTCCCGATTATGCTCTTGTCGGCGTACGGACCGCTGCCCGCGAACAAGCTGAAATCGGTTGACACTTTCTTGTCAAAATCTCAACCCCCTAACATCCTGCTCTCCACGCTGAAAGGCCTGCTGGACGGGCAACACAAACCGTTTTTCTCGCGCTGGCTCGACCATTGGAAGAGCCGCAACCAGGGAGTGACCCATTGAAGCTCTTGAAACTGATCCTTCGCCAAACCTGCACGCACCGCTTCTCCTGGCCCCGCATTGACAGCAATGGACATCACTACCAGGTATGCCTGGGTTGCGGCGTCGCCTATGAATATGACTGGAATGGAATGAAACGCACGAATCGCGTACACAGCGAGCACGTGCAAGGCAGTGATCTGCAGTACGTTTCGCATTGATCAGTTGTCGCTTGAGCTTTCGTTATGAGTCCCTTCTCGCCCATGTATCGCGCCGTGCGCGCCCCTAGGGTAAGCCTCCGGGGAAGCGTATCCATCACCATCCAACTGGAAAACAGGCGGCTGCACGCCGGCAAGCTGTACCGCCTCTCCATTAACGGCGGGCTGGTAGAACTCACGCCTTATATTGACGAACGCACCAAGGTCCTGATGGTTTTTCAAGTCGGGGCTGGACTATTGCAAGGCAAAGCCGAAATGATGTTTCCCATGCGCGGCGGCATGGGTTATTTTCAACCGTTTCGCTTCACCGGCTTCGCTCCCAGCGCTCGCCAGATGCTCGAGGCGCACATTTCCGCATTACTCCGACAGGCGGTAGGTCCAAACCATTCTTTGGCGTTGAACGCCCCGCCCAATCTCGTCGATTCGCTCTAGCTTTCCGCACGCAAAAGAGCCCGGCCATCGCAAAAGGTGTGGCGTGCCGGAGCAAAGGTCGCTAGTGGGGGATGGCGGCGAACGGAGGCAGGCTGCCGCGTTGAGCCTCCTAGTAAGTTTGGCAGCCTATCGCGCGTAAACGTTTAAGCGCTTGGGGTCGTACTTGAAATCAACAAGCCCGTCACGGTAATCCAACTCAATCTCAAGCTGCCTCAGCATTGCAAAGCCCAGAAAGCCGGATACCTCCGTCCCTGTACGGCGGCTGATGGTCGAGAGGTCCAGCGTGATGATGTCTAAGTTCGACTGCTGAAAGCGAGCGAAGCGCAAAGTCGCCTTTTCTGACCTGTACACCTTGTTTACCGCGCCGTTCACACCATGAACTCGCACACGGTCGTCGGAATCAACCTTGCTGACCTGCCGCCCAGCACGCACGGAAAGGATGTTGCTAAAGGCCCCCGTGTCGAGTCCAAACAGCATAGCCTTGGAGTCGTTCACACTCGTGGGCACCAGGATAGTGTGACCAAAGCGGAAGACTTTGGTCCAGTCCGCCATCTCAGTAGCAAGGTAACGATCTCTGGGCAAGCGTCGTGCTGGTTTCAACGTGGGCGCTGGGGAATTTTGAACCGTCGAAGTCCCCCCTTTCTCGCTGTCCTCCCGCTGCTCCGCGTTCGCTTGCTCCTCCCCTTCGCTGTTCAGCGATGTTGGAGCCACCGTGTCTTCCGGACGCTTCGGCAATGGAGATAGTTTGAGCCGCATTCCCGGTAGGTCAATGTCAATGAGATACCTCCCGAAAACATCAGCCCCGATCAACCCGTCTTCATCGGCGACCGAGCCTTTGTCACTGACCGAGACAATACAATCCTGGAATTCTAGCTCGCCGATTCGGATGTGATCCGCGACCGCCGTGTAGCCGCTCTGCAAGCCCTTGTCTCCTACACCTCCGTAGTGCACCGTAGAAATCGGAGTCAGTCCCGCTTTCTCAGCGAGCTTCCGGTTCACCATAATGCCCCCGGCCCCGGTGTCGAGCAGGAGATGGCCATTGCGATTATTGAGTCGAACCGACAAACCGATTCCTCGCACCTGATGTATGTCCTGTCCGTACATCGTCTCTAATTTTGTCTCGGTCTGCTCCACCTTGCTGATCAGCCTGCACGCATGAACCGGCTTGTCCACTGTCGCTTTCAGAAATCCCAAATACTCCGTCATCCACTTTGTTTCTTCTTCATCATCGGGATGGGGACCGCCGAGGTAGGCCTCCATAGCTGCCAGTCTTTCTTTTCGGGGAAGCATTCTCAGCCACGCCCTCTGCACCTCGAGATCGTCAGGAGCGATTTCATGGGCGCTCTGTAACTGGTCATAGGCTCGACGGTACAGGGAGTACGAACCATACAATCGCGCCAGCCCCAGATAAGCATGCACCTCCTTGGGGTCAAGCTTCTTTGCCGTCAGGTAGGACACTTCCGCATCCGGCATTTCACCACGCCGAAACTGGACATCCCCTTTTGCTGCCAGCAATGCCGCAGCATTTGCCGGCGGGGCCAACGCTGCGTTCACCGCGTCCATCGCTTCATCAAGCTTCTGTTGCCGCAACATTGCCCGCACAAGTCCAACTTGGGCACCCACTAGCTTCGTATCGGTTTTCAGGATCGCCTGATATCTGGTCTCGGCTTCCGCGAACTTGCCCGCGCGATAGAGCTGGTCGGCAGCCCCAAGCTCCGCATTGATAGCTGGAGGCTTCGTGTTATCCCCGGTCGCTATGGTTCGCACTCCCCGCAGCAAAAGAAGAGTCACAACGACCGCGCGTAAAAAGCAGGACATGGATGATGCACTCCGAGTCAGGCGAAGCAGAGTAGCACGATTTTTTTAGCGTGGGGAGCTATGTTTTTGAGTTTGGTCGATGCAGGGATTCCCGAAGGGCTTGAATCGAGGAGGGGTGTGGCCCACAGAAGTCGAAATCGCGACGGACATGGACAAACTGCCCAAGCAAAACTCGCACATTTTGACCCGATAGTGTCGCGGAAATGGATTCAGATCCAAGCACTACTGTCGTTGCCGTCAGTTTGGCTTCGGACGGCCCGAAAGGAGAGTTCGAGATGACCATTAGAACTGAGATCAATTCACAAGGGCAAGTCGTTTGCGCGTCCAGTGTCGCGCTTCGTCCAAAGATGTCACACATCGCTGCCGCGGCCGCCGCTGCAATTATGTTGGTAACCACAGTCACATTCGTTTCGGGACAAAGCTTAAGCGCACCCACAAATGAGTTCCCGAACACGATCGTGCTGCCGGGGGCACGATCGGCGGAAGGTATTGCGATCGGAGGCTGGAAATCGCAGCAATTCCTTTATCTTTAAGCACTCTTCAGATGAAACAGAGGATCCACTCCGGCGGCTCCCGCGATCAGGCTCTGCGTCTCCAATGCAGTGATCGACTGGAAATTTTGATTGATGTCCATCCCGGCTAATGCCTCGGATCGTTCGGTAGCCTTCGCCGATGCGTCCAGCGTGCCAGCGTGACACCGAGATCTTCGAGCGATTTCAGAACGCCGAGATCAAGGCGAGACGCGAAAAGTTGCGGCTGACAACGACCTCCTGGCGCGGATAGACCGCCGGTTGTCAGAAGCTGCAATTAGGGTTCCCAGCTGGAAGCTCGGTGCGGAACACACCTCCAACCGAAGTAATCGCGACCGTCACGTCGCTGGCCGGGGTACTCGGATCCTGATTAATGCCAATGTGGCCGCTCCCGAAGTCAACAAACCCCTGCCCCTTGCTATACACATGAGGCGAGCACGTCGGGTCATTGAATTCGTAGAACGTCAGCTGACCTGAGGTTACGGTGATGTACACCGGGCCGGGATGTTTATGCCACCCTGTGGAACCCAACGGATCGTAGGAGTGCGTATCGACCTCCACATCAATAGCAGGTTCGGTCTTATCAAGAGCCTGCGCTTTTGCGATGTATTGGAACGGTTTTACGTTTGGGTCAGATGGATTCAAGGTCTGGCTCTGGTCGGTATTCACGAGGAAAGCGTTATACGTCCCCCTGCCAATCAAAGTGCGGTGAACGCCTAGCGCAGGAGTTGCCCACAGTTTCAACACGTAACCGCCGACGCCGAGTACGGACACAAATGCCATTGCCGTTGCGGTTTTGAAAGCTTTGCCTTTCATTTGAGACCTCCAAGCTCTGAGAATGGCGGCACTTTCTCAAAGCGAGCGATCCCAGGCAATACAGGTGAAATAAAGGCCAGATAAAGTTTCTCTGAAGCCCCAAGCCACTGAGACAGTTGCTACTTAGCCGATTCTGCGGCATGATTTTCAGGGCAACCGCAGTAGCCTGGTCGGGGAGGCTTTGTACGCCGCAGTCATTCCACTTTGGTGAGTTCACGCTCCATCCCTCGCGGTATTTGCTTCAACACGGCGATCGCACCTTGCGCCTGGAAAGACGACCAATGGAGTTCCTGATTTTGTTGGTTGAGAAACGGGGAGAGCTGGTCTCCCGTGAAGAAGTCGCGCGCCGGCTGTGGGGCACCGACGTTTTCGTCGATGTCGATCATGGCATAAACACCGCTGTTCGCAAGATTCGCATCGCCCTGCACGACGACCCTGACAAGCCGCGCTTCGTGGAAACCGTGATCGGGAAGGGGTACCGCTTCTCCTCGCAGGTGGAGGTCAACGGAGATACGACTCGGCCTCCTACCGCGGGATTGACGGCCTCACCGCAGCCTGTCCAATCGGCCCCCAGTGCAGCAATCGCAGCCGCTCCTGCCCTGCAGAGACACAGGCGTCCTTCCCTGTTGATGCTGCTGGCAGGAACAGCCGCGGTGCTTGCGGTTATTGCCTCGAGTTGGGTAGCGATTCACGTTCGCAGCGTGCCAAGTGCGATACAACCGCACGTCCGGTCGCTCGCGGTACTGCCTTTGAAAAACCTGTCAGGCGATCCTGGGCAGGAATACCTTGCCGATGGCATGACCGAAGCTTTGGTATCTCGCCTCTCCGGTATTCATGATCTGCGAGTGATTTCCCGAACCTCATCCATGCGCTTCAAGAATTCCGAGCTCTCGGTCCCGGAGATCGCAAAAGCCTTGCAAGTAGATGCTGTGGTCGAGGGGTCCGTCATTCGGGAAGGCAATCGCATTCGCGTTACGGCACAGTTGATTCGCGGCACAACCGACGAACACTTCTGGTCGGAGACTTACGATCGGGAAGTGCCTGACGTGCTTGCGTTGCAGAGTGACGTGGCCCAGGCTATCGCCCGCAAAGTTGAGGTCACGGTTAACGGGAAAGAACAGCAGCGCCTCACTGCATCGCACGCCGTTGTGCCGGAAGCGTATGAAAGCTACTTGAAAGGCAGCTTCTCATTAAGCAACAGCAACACCCGTGCTGGTGTTGAAAAGAGCATTGATTACTTTGAGGACGCGATCCGTAAGGATCCGGCATTTGCCCAGGCTTACCTTGGCCTGGCAGAGGCGCATCTCCAGCTCAGCTCAATCGTGACCGGCGGCCTTCCGCCTCAGGTGGAAAGGCCGAAGATGGAAAGCGCAGCACGGAAAGCTCTGGAACTTGACCCCAATCTCGACGAGGCACACGTGCTTCTGGCCGACGTAGCGCAGAAGCAATGGCGATGGACAGAGGCTGAGTCTGAATATCGATGGGCGCTTGAACTGAGCCCGAACAATTCGGATGCCTACGCCGGATTGGGCGGTTGGCTGGTATGTCAAGGCCGTCTCGATGAAGCTGTAGCGTCGGTTCAGCACGCACGCGAGCTCGATAGCGTTGGATCGGCAACTTGGGAACTTGGGTGGGTGTTGTTTCAGTCCCGGCGCTATGACGAGGCGGTACGCGAGTTGCGTGCCACGCTCACAGTCCGGCAAGACGACGCTAGCCTTCTGTGGATGCTCGGGTTTGTCCTCGCAATTAAGGGGCAACCCAGCGACGCAATTCCCATATTAGAAAAGGCTGCCGATCTTTCAGGCGGCTCATCCGGTAAGCTCGATGTGCTGACATTCGCATACGCTCGGGCGGGGCAGCGCGAGCACGCGCTTCGATTGCTTGCAGAACTGAAACGGCGCGAACAAGTGGACTACGTTCCTGCTGCCTCCTTCGTCATAGCCTACATAGGTCTTTCAGATTACGAGCCGGCGTTTGCTTGGCTTGAACAGGCGTATCAAGAGCACTCTGCCATCATGCAGTTTCTTAAAGTTCATCCGCTATTTGATCCGATCCGTAATGATCCGCGTTTTGTTCATTTGGTTTCCCGCGTCGGATTGCAATGACCGCTATCTGGGACTGCGACGTGCCGGGCGGCTGCCTGTACCAGATCAGAACCCCATGCGACGATCACGCTTCGGATCGGTAATTGGGAACCAGGAGTTTCTCAGACCGATTAACACAAGCCGGTGCTCGGATTCCTCACGGATGAACCCGTGCCCCCGGCACATGACAAGAGCAGATGACAACAGGTTGCCCGGTCTGGCAGGGGAGGACCCGGCAACACCGGGTTGCAGCACGACAGAACCGCAATTGCCTCCCACCGACAACATCGGGTGCTGGCAGCTATACAAGCCGCTCCGGTGCTGCCGGTGAGTAAGATGCTACCGCCCCCGCCGCCCGAGCGAGGGAAAGGGTGCGCCGGAAGTGTTGCCACTTGCCATAAGCGCACCCAGCGACTTGCTTCTAAAATGGATGCCCTGTCAGCACGCAGGTTTTCGGGATTCCAGAGTGGGAGTTAGATTTTTCCAACAGAACTTGTCGCCGTATGCTGATTGAAATTCCAACTCCTCTGTTTCTGTCAGGGGTCGCCGAACACCGTTCTCTATCGCTACAACGAACGTGCGAGCTGAACGGATGTTCGCAGCCGCTTCGGCAATTGTTTTGGCTCTCGGGAATGGGAGAGATTGGGGAAGGTTGTATCCGAGATTCTCCCACTCGACCAACTCGTATCGGGTAGTCATTCTCGTCACCTCTAATTCCGGCAGCAGCATAACTGCCCGCGTCACGCGGTTTCGCCGTGCTGCCAAGCAGTT